>JASLQF010000014.1 GCA_030744625.1 Rhodospirillales bacterium | reverse complement strand
CCCCGACGGCCGGCAGGTTTGGGTCAACTTCGCCCTGCCCGACAACGACACCGTGCAGGTCATCGACGTTCCCTCGCGGCGTATCGTCAAGACCCTGAAGCCCGGCAAGGGCGTCCTGCACATAGAATTCACGCCGCGCGGAGAGGAGGTCTGGGTCTCCGTGCGCGACGCCGACCGCGTCGTCGTCTACGACACCATGAGCCTCGAGTCCGTCAAGGAGCTGCCGGCCGCCAAGCCGAGCGGCATCTTCTTCACGGCGCGCGCCCACCGAATAGGGCTTTAGCCATGACCACGTTCGAAAAACGCCTGCTCGACGAGTTCCAGCGTGGATTTCCGCTGGTGGAGCGCCCTTTCGCCGCGATCGCCGACGATCTGGGCGTCACCGAGGCGGAGATCATCGAGACGCTCGGACGGCTTCGCGACGAGGGCATGGTGAGCCGCGTCGGCGCCGTCTTCGACCCTGGCGCCATCGGCGCCAGCACCCTGGCCGCCATGGCGGTACCGCCTGGGCGCCTCGACGAAGTGACGGCGCTGGTGAACGGCTTCGACGAGGTCAACCACAACTACGAACGCGAGCACCGGATCAACGTTTGGTTCGTGGTCACGGCGCCGCACCGCGCCCGGCTCGACGCGGTGATCGCCGAGATCGGGGAACGCACCGGCCTCGAGGTGTTGGATCTGCCCATGCAAGAGGCCTATCACCTGGATTTGGGATTCCCCCTGCAATGGAACTGACGGCACCGGACCGGCACCTGATCGCCGCCCTCGAGGGCGGCCTGCCCCTCGTTGCGCGGCCCTACCGGGAGCTCGCGCGCGGTGCCGGCCTGGACGAGGCGGAGGTCATTGACCGCCTGGCGGCCATGGTGGACGGCGGCCTGATCAAGCGGCTCGGCGTCATCGTGCGCCACCGGGAGCTCGGCTACGAGGCCAACGCCATGGTGGTATGGGACATAGCGGACGCGCGGGTGGACGATGTCGGCGACCGCTTCGGCGCCTTCGACTTCGTCACCCTCTGTTACCGGCGTCCACGGCGCCTGCCGGCGTGGCCGTACAATCTGTTTTGCATGATCCACGGCCGCCAACGGCAGGCCGTCCTGGCCCGCATCGACGAGCTGGGACGGGTGCCGGGCGCCGCCGGCGCCCCCCGCGAGGTGCTGTTCAGCGTCCGCCGGTTCAAGCAGCGCGGCGCCACCCGGCTGGGCACCGCGGCGGCGGCGGAGGCCGCGCCATGACCGCCGAAAGCACTCGATCAGCCCCCTCGGACGTTGACCTCGACGGCCCCGACCGCGCCCTCGTCAACCTGCTTCAGGGCGGGTTTCCGCTGAGCGAGCGGCCCTTCGCCGAAGTCGGGTGGGAGGTGGGCCTCGGTGAAGACGAGGTCATCGCCCGCCTCGCCCGCCTGTTGGACGCGGGCGTGCTCAGCCGCTTCGGCCCCATGTACAACGCCGAGAAGCTGGGCGGCGGCCTGACCCTGGCCGCCATGCGCGTGCCCGCCGACGACTTCGAGCGCGTCGCCCGGCAGGTCAACGCCTTCCCCGAGGTGGCCCACAACTACGCGCGGGACGACGACTTCAACATGTGGTTCGTGCTGGCCACGGAGGAACCCGGGCGCGTCGCCAGGGCGATCGCCGAAATCGAGGAGGCGACGGGGATCGAGGTGTTCGACATGCCGAAGATCGAGGAGTTCTTCGTCGGCCTGAGGTTCGAGGCATGAGCACGCCCGTCCTCGACGACATCGACCGGCGCATCGTCGTCGCCACCCAGGACGGCTTGGAGCTGGTGCGCGAGCCCTACCGCGCCGTGGCGCGGCGCGTCGGCATCGACGAGGCCGAGGTGAGGCGCCGCCTGGCGGCCATGCAGGCGCGCGGCGTCATCCGCCGCATCGGCGCCGTTCCCAACCACTATGCGCTCGGCTACCTGGCCAACGGCATGACCGTGTGGGACGTGCCCGATGACCGGGTCCGGGAACTCGGGCGGCGCCTCGGGGGCCTCGGGTTCGTGAGCCATTGCTATCACCGTCCCCGCCACTTGCCCGATTGGCCCTTCAACCTGTTCGCCATGGTCCACGGGCGCGACCGCGCCACGGTGCAAGGCCATGTGGCCGGGATGGCGGCGCTCATGGAAGACGTCGAGCGCGGCCACCGCGTTCTCTACAGCACCCGTATTCTCAAGAAGACCGGGTTGCGCCTGGCGGCGTGAGGAAAAGACCATGTTCAGGATTTCCCGGTTCGTCCGCGAGTTGAACGACCCGACCCCGGCGCGCCCGCGCCGCGACCCGCCGGGCCCGGTGGTCATCTGGAACCTGATCCGCCGCTGCAACCTGACGTGCAAGCATTGCTATTCGATCTCGGCCGACAAGGACTTCCCGGGCGAGCTTTCCACGGAAGAGGTTTTCGCCGTCCTCGACGACCTCAAGGCGTTGCGGGTGCCGGCCCTCATCCTGTCCGGCGGCGAGCCGCTCCTGCGCCCGGACATCTTCGAGATATCCCGGCGCGCCAAGGACATGGGGTTCTACGTGGGCCTTTCCACCAACGGCACCCGCATCGACGCCGCCACCATCGGCGACATCGCCACCGTCGGCTACGACTACGTGGGCATCAGCATCGACGGTCTGCGCGAAACCCACGACAAGTTCCGCCGCTGTCCGGGCGCCTTCGAGGCCTCCATGCGCGGCGTGCGCCGGTGCCGCGAGCACGGCCTCAAGGTGGGCCTTCGCTTTACAATGACCGACGACAATGCCGCCGAGCTGCCGAAAATCCTCGACCTCCTCGATGCCGAGGACATCGAGCGCTTCTACTTCTCCCACCTCAACTACGCCGGGCGGGGCAACCACAACCGTAGGACCGATGCCGCATTCGGGGCCACGCGGCGCGCCATGGAGCTTCTCTTCGAGCACGCCCTCGGCGGCCACGGCGAAGGGCGCCCCAGGGAACTGGTCAGCGGCAACAACGACGCCGATGGGGTCTACCTGCTGTTTTGGGTGCGGCGGCGCTTCCCCGAAATGGCCGAGCACATCCACGCCAAGCTCGTCGAGTGGGGCGGCAACGCGTCGGGAGTCAACGTCGCCAACATCGACAACGTGGGCGACGTCCACCCGGATACCATGTGGTGGCACCACACCCTGGGCAACGTGCGCCAACGCCCCTTCTCGCATATCTGGACGGACGTCTCGGAGCCGTTGATGGCCGGGCTGAAATCGCGGCCGCGGCCGCTCAAGGGGCGTTGCGCGGCCTGCCGGTATGTCGAAATCTGCGGCGGCAACACGCGGGTGCGGGCCGACCAGGTCACCGGCGATCCCTGGGCCGAGGATCCGGGATGCTACCTGAGCGACGTCGAGATCGGCCTCGCCGAGACCGCCCGGCGCATTCCCGTGACGCCGTTCTCGGCGTCACGGGGCAAGCGGGCGAGGGCGTGAGGCGATGCGCCACGTCCTTTTCATCTGTGTGGCGCTGATCGCCGCCTGGGGCGCCGCCCAGGCTTCCGAGAGGCCCCAGGTATCGAAGGCCGCGGCGGCCGACGCGGATGCCGCCGCCGCGCCGCTGTACCAAAAACACTGCGCGTCCTGCCACGGAGGCGACCGCCTGGGCGGCAGCGGCCCCGCCCTGCTGCCCGAGAACCTGGGCCGGCTGAGTCCTGAGAAAGCCGCCAAGGTGACCGCCGAAGGCGCCCCGGCAAGCCAGATGCGGGGCTTCGGCGCCGTCCTTTCCAAGGCCGAGATCGCCGCCTTGATGGGGCTCATCTACACGCCGCTCGACGCCATTCCCCAGTGGGGCATGGCCGAGATCGAAGCGAGCCGCGTCGTCCACAACGCGCTGGCCGGGCTTCCCCAAGACCCGGTGCACGGCGCCGACCCCCTCAACCTGTTCACGGTGGTGGAGGCCGGCGACCATCACGTCACCATCCTCGATGGCGACCGCTTCGAGCCCCTCCTCCGCTTTCCCAGCCGTTTCGCGCTGCACGGCGGCGCCAAGTATTCGCCCGACGGGCGCTTCGTCTATCTGGCCTCCCGCGACGGCTGGGTCAGCAAGTTCGACCTCTATTCCCTGAAGCCGGTCGCCGAGGTGCGCGCCGGCATCAACACCCGCAACATCGCGGTCTCGGGCGACGGTCGCTATGTCATGGTGGCCAACACCCTGCCCCACACCCTGGTTGTGCTCGACGCCGGCGAGCTGGCCCCGGTCAGGATCATCCCGGTCGGCGACGGCAAGGGCAAATCGTCACGGGTCAGCGCCGTCTACGTGGCGCCGCCGCGCATGAGCTTCATCGCAGCCTTGAAGGACATCACCGAGGTTTGGGAAATCTCGTACTCGGACAACCCCAAGCCCGTGCCCCGCGGCTTCATCCACAGCTATGAGCCGGGCCACGAGGAAGGGGACTTCGACCGCGGACCGTTCCCGGTGCGGCGCATCAAGCTCGACGATTACCTGGACGATTTCTTCTTCGACCAGTCCTACGCCAATCTCATCGGGGCGGCCCGCAACGCCAAGGGCGGCCAGGTGGTCAACCTCAACGTGGGGCGCAAGGTCGCCGACGTCGATCTCGCCGGCATGCCGCACCTGGGATCGGGCATCACCTTCGCTTACGAGGGCAAGCCGGTGCTGGCGACGCCGCACTTCAAGGACGGCGTGGTCAGCGTCATCGAGATGCGAGGCTGGACGACCGTCCGGCGCATCGAGACCCTCGGTCCGGGGTTCTTCATGCGCAGCCACGAGAACACGCCGTATGCGTGGGTCGACGTGTTCTTCGGCCCCCACAGGGACGCCCTGCACGTCATCGACAAGCGGACCCTCGAAATCGTCAAGACGATCCGCCCGTCGCCTGGAAAAACCGCCGCCCACATCGAGTTCACCCGCGACGGACGCTTCGCCCTGGTCAGCGTCTGGGAGAGAGACGGCGCCCTCGTCGTCTACGACGCCGCCACCCTCGAGGAAGTCAAGCGCATTCCCATGAACAAGCCCTCCGGCAAATACAATGTTCATAACAAGATCAGATACTCCGCCGGCACCAGCCACTAGCCGCGAGGCGTGGAAGCGGTCGGCCCTGCTCCTGGTTGGGCACGGCTCGCCACGGGACGGCGGCGCCAATCGGGCGCTCGAAGGCCACGCCCGGGCGTTGCGGCGGAGGGGACTGTTCGCCGACGTGCGGGCCGGAGCCCTCCATGGGTCGCCGCCGTTGAGCGATGCCTTCGGCGATCTCGGGGCGGCGCGCGTCTATGTGGCGCCGCTCTTCATGTGCGGTGGCGTGTACGCCAGCCGCGTGGTGCCCCGCCGCCTCGGCCTCGGCGGGCGCATAACGCGGGTCGGGGGACGCCGCTTCTATTTGTGCGCGCCGCTCGGCACCGCACCGGGCATCGGCGCCCTCGTCGTCGATCGCGCCCTGGCCCTGGCGCGGCAGCGCAATATGGCGCCATCGTCGGCGACCCTGCTGTTGGTCGGCCATGGCTCGGCCAAGGACGGCAACGCCCGCCGCGCCGCCGAGGTCCACGCCGCGTGGGCGCGGCGCCGAAACGCGTTCAAGTGCGTAAGGACCGCTTTTCTCGAGGAGGAGCCCTATCTTCTCGACGAGCTGCCGGCGCTTTCCGCGCCGCTCATCGCGCTCGGGCTTTTCATGGCCGGCGACCGCCACGCAGACGGCGACGTGCCGCGCCTGCTGGCGGCGGGCGCGCCGCAAGGGTCGCATTACCTGGGCGCCATAGGCACCGACGCGAAAATTCCCGACCTCATCCTGAGCCAGGTCGCCTCCTTCGACGCCAACTTCGGGCCCTGAGGCCACACGGCACACGGGGGGCACAGGGCCACAGGGGCACACGGGCACGGGGGCACAGGTGTGGATAACCTCCGGCGGAAAACGTCCCATGGCCTGAAATTACGGCTGTTCAGCCGCTCCCGTATCGGGCATTGATAGGCGTCATTTCAGATCTCCGCTCGAGAGATCCCCGCGGGGTCGTAACGGGAATATCGAATGTCACAGGCGATAGCGCTGTCCGACGCCGACGTCCTGCGGTTGGACAGGCGGGTTTCGACCCTGATCGGCCTTTCGCACGGGGCCAGCCATTTCTACCAGCTGGCGCTGCCGCCGTTGTTCGTTCTGATCAACGCCGCCGAGGGGATCAGCTTTACCCGGCTCGGCATCCTGACCGGCACGTTCTACGTGACGTCCGCCCTTTGCCAGCCGCCCTCCGGTTTTCTGGTCGACAGGTTCGGCGCCCGCGTCGTCCTGCTCAGCGGGCTCGCTTTGATGGCGGGCTCGACGGCGCTCATGGGCGTGGTGGCGTACTATCCGGTGATGTTGGTGCTGTCGCTCCTGGCGGGCGCCGGCAACAGTGTCTTTCATCCCTGCGACTACAGCATCATGAACGCCACGGTCAGCGAAAAGCGGATCGCGCGGGCCTTCAGTTTTCACATGTTCGGCGGCTATATCGGCTACGCCATGGCGCCGCTCGCAATGACCGCGATCGGCACCTACGCGGGCTGGAGGCCGGCCATCGTGCTGGCCGGCCTGATCGGACTTTTGATCTTCGCGTGCCTGTGGCGCGGCAGCCGGGATTTCCGCGATAGCAGCCACGACCGCAAGGAAAGCGGCGACGCCGACGAAACCCTCGGTGACAGCATCCGCATGCTGATCAACCTGCCCATCATCCTGTGCTGGATCTTCTTCCTGATCATCGCCATGGGCATCATCGGCCTTCAGACATTCACGCCGGCGCTTCTCAAGGACATCTACGGGTTCGACCTGGAAACCGGTGGCGCCTTCGTCACCGTCATGCTGTTCGGCGTGACCATCGGCGTTCTGTGCGGCGGCTATCTCGCCGATTACCTGCGCAAGCCCGACCGGGTGGTGATGTGGGGGTACTCCAGCGCCGTGCTCGTCGTCATCGCCGTGTGGCGGCTCGAACTCGACGTCACGCAACACTACATCGCGTTTGCCGTCATCGGCTTCATGTACGGCGTGGTCTTTCCGTCGCGCGAACTGCTGGTCCGCGCGGCGACGCCCAAGGGCGCCTCGGGGCGCGTCTTCGGCCTGGTCTATTCGGGCATGGATTTCGGCTCGGCCACGTCGCCGGTCCTGTTCGGCTGGTTCATCGATACCGGCATCCCGCGCTCCGCCTATCTCTGCGTCGCCATCATGTGGGCGGTATCGATCGCCATCATGGTGCTGACCAGCGCCGCCACCCGGCGCCGGGGCGCCGTGGCCGCGGAATAGGGGCGGCCGGCCCGGGCAACGTACGGATTGTAAAAGGGCGGGGCGATGCACACATTGCAATCATGGCGAAAGAACGCAAATACGTCGCCATTACGGAAGATACCGGACGGGCGCGCTGGCAGGTCCCCGACCGTCTGTGGCGCGGGGTTTCCCTGCTGCGGAGGATGCGTCTGCGCCGTGCCCTGAAGGACCACGTCGTGCCGGTACTCCAGGAACTGGAGGGCCTGTATCTGCGCGACCATTTCGGGGTGCCCCCCCGCCTGGTCGGAAAGTCGCTGGACCGCATCGAGAAAGACGACGTCGCCATAGAGGCCGGTCTGTTCCTCTTCGAGCTGGCCCTTGCCGAGGAATTGATTGTCTTCGGCAAGGCGGGGCGCGAGAAGAAAGCGGGGCCGCTGAAATCCGAAACCGCCCCCGTCGGGGGCTGCGCCAAGAGCGTTCGGGCGGTGCGACGGCTCTATCTCCAGCGTGCGACGGAGATCATCCTGAACAAGGCAGGGCGCCGCGACGGAAAACTGCGAGAGTATCTCGGCAACTTCAAGGTGAGGGACGTCCGCGATCTGCAGAAGCTGCGCAATCTTGCCCGCTTCGACGCGCTCAGCGTGCGCGAGTTGAACAAGGGGCTCGAAGGCAGCCTCGGCAAGCTCGCCGAGGCCGACGAGCGATATCTCGACATCCTCCAGAAATGCAACCCCGTCAAGTTCCTGAGGGCCCTGCGCCATGCCCTCGGCTCCGGCTTTCCGAGGATCCTGGAATGGGACGCGGACTTCATGCACGCCGTTGCCGAGGGCCTCGAGCACAGCGCCAAGATCACGGCCCTGGGCGAGAGCCTCCTGACCATCGAGAATCCCGACGTGGTGCGCGCCTTCGGCAGGTGGCCGATGAAGGAGGTGCCGCCGAAACCCGGCGGTCAGGGGGGCAAGAAGCGCAAGAAATTCAACACCCGGATCGAGCAGGTAAAGAAGCTCCTGGGCGCCGATTTCAACATGCTCTTTACATGCAGCCCCCGGATCATCGACGAAGTGGGCGGCTGGAAGAACAAGGAAATCGAGCAGTTCAAGCACTACCTCAGGCATCTCAGCAACGAAGTGATGGAGGTCATGGCCCCCCTCCCCTTCAATTACCGAGTGCAGATGCTGGACGGCATGTGGAACAAGCTCGGGCGCGACTTCATCGAGGTCCGCCTCACCGAGACCGCCGGCATTTCCGTCGTCCAAAGCCTGGCCACCAAGATCGGGGACATGCAGGAAAGAGGCTCGGCGCCGAGCGATATAACCGGGCTCGTCGAAGGCATGATCGACAGGGACGAAGACATGGCGCGACTCATGGAGAAGGTTTAGCGGGGCCGCTCGGCTCTGCCCCGGCGCCCCTATGGCGCGTCAGTCCGTGTGCGTCTCGGCCTGCAGGTCGAGGAGGCGCTGGTCCTGGTAATTGGGACGGTCGGGCTTGGGCTTCGAGAGCAGCGTCTGCACGGCGCAGTCGACGGCGCCCTCGTTGTGGATGTCGTGGTAGACGTGGGGCGGCACCGACACCAGGTCCCAGCGCCCCAGCTTGAGGGTCACCGTCTCGTCGTCGCGGAAGACGTTGACGATGCATTCGCCGTCGAGAATGAAGAACGTCTCCTCGGTCTCGTGGCAATGCACGGGGATTCGGTTGCCCGGTGGCATGGTCTGGACCGACATGGTGAAGGCGGCCGGCTTGACGGCGTTGGTTTCCTCGTGGTCGACCGATCCCGAGGCGCCGATATAGCGGCGCTGGCTGCGCCCGTACTTCTCGTCGAGCTGGGTCTCGAACCCGAAGACCGTCCAATCCTCGCGCCGGTCGGCGTATTTGGCGACGCGGTCTTTCATCTCGTCGGCCAGGCTCATGGCTTTCTCCTTCAGCGAAGTTCCGGATAACCGCGCTCGGCGGCCTCGCGTTCGTAATCCAGCAGCTTCCCGTAGGCGCCGTCGTCGATCTCGACGATATCCTTGAGCAGCATGGCGGCGCGCACCTCTGCCCATTCGGGCGCCGAGCCGACCCGCCGGAGGGCGCGGCGCAAGGCCCCGGTGGTATCGGCATCCGTCGCGCGCGAGGTGACGAACGGGATCGAGGGGCTGGGCGGGGTGACGGCGAGAATGCGTAGCGAACGCGCCGTTTCGGGCCGGCTCTGCGCGAAAAAGGAAAAGGTCATGTTGTCGACGCAGGTGGCGTCGACCTCCTTCTCGGCCACCTTCACCAGGTTTCCCGATTGGGCCGGCGAGCCTTCGGCGATGGAGCCGAAAAATGGGGCGCCGCCGGCGATATCGGCGATGGCACGCCGGGGCAGGTTCATGGCGCTGTTGGAATGGTGGGCGATGGCGCCGAAACGACAGCCGCGGAGGTCTTCGAGGGCGCGGTACGGCGCGTCGCGATGCACCACGAAGGCGCCGCTATGGGTGGGTCCGTCGCAATGTTCGTCGTCGTAGACCGGGGCGCCGAGGATGGTCGCCTGACCGTGAAACATCTTGCACAACGGATAGCCGCAGATCTGGGAGAAGCGCATTTCGGGCTCGATGCGTTCGGGCACGGTGGGGCGCTTCAAATCGAGTTCGCCGGGCATGTCGCCGATGCCTTGGCGTCCGACTTCCGTGCGAACGGCCTGCCAGAAGGCGTTTCTGGCCGGCGCGTTCTCGGGCAGGGCGTACAGCGGCAGGCTGGCGTGCGGAGCCGGGCGGGGTGTTTCCCGGGAACCGGACTCCAAGCTTTCGTTGTCGGCCATGCCATGCTCCAAGGTGGGGTCCAGCGGCGCACCAGGCGAACACCGCACTTTCATTCTACACTAATTCTACACTGTCACGATTTCGCCGCCAAAGCGAATGATCGCCGGGCCTAAAAAAGATGGTCGTAAACGAAGAACCCGGCCACGCCGAACATGTAGAGAACGATGAGGGCGGCGACGACTTTCGCGGCGCCGGCATTGATCCGCGCCTCCCTCTGCCCGGCGTCCCTCTGTCCGGCGTCCGGCGGTGGCGTACCGCGTTTCCCGGCCTTGCCCGTCAATTTCCGCCTGGCCCCCCACCTGGAAAGGACGTTGGTATCAATGCTTGCGGGCCTGAACGAGGATGCCGGCGATGGTCTGTTCGCCCAGCGCCTTGCACGCCTCGAGCCGGTGCAGCCCCTCGACCAGAACGTAGCGCTTGCCGTCGTGGCGCACCCAGATCGGCGTCCGCAGACCCTCGGCGAGGATGCTTTCGGCGATTTCCTCGACCGTTTCCGGGTTCAGGGTCTGGCGCCGCCTGACCGGCACGTAGATTTCGTCGATGGCAATGTCGATGTCATCCATGGCGCATCCCCGCCGCCCGGTCCCCATCCGGTGACGAACCATAGCAGCGGCGGCGGAAAATCCAAATCCCCGGTTCCCTGGCACCGAACATTGGGCATCCGAATGGCGATCAGGCTGTAATCGGAATTTTTTTGTGGCTATGATCGCAGCTAATTATGGCAGTGAGAAAAGCAAAAACAGCCGTTTTGCGTAAGGGAGGATAGGCCATGCGCCTACTGAAGATCGGTATCT
This sequence comes from Rhodospirillales bacterium, assembly GCA_030744625.1. Classification (GTDB taxonomy): domain Bacteria; phylum Pseudomonadota; class Alphaproteobacteria; order Rhodospirillales; family JASLQF01; genus JASLQF01. Next base: position 49,718 of record JASLQF010000014.1, on the reverse strand, counting down.
TGGTAGCCACCGCCGCGGCATTCCTGGTGACGCCCGCCGCCGTGGCCGGGGAAATCGTCATCAAGTTCAGCCACGTCACCAGCGGCAAGAAACACCCCAAGTATCTGGCCGCCGAGGAGTTTGCGAAACGCGTCAACGAGCGCATGAAGGGCAAGGTACGGGTCGAGGTCTATCCCGGCGGCCAGTTGTTCAACGACACCGCCGTCCTCATCGAGCTGATCAAGGGCAAGGCCGTGCACATGGCGGCGCCCTCGCTTTCCAAGTTCGAGTCCATCACCAAGAAGTTCCGCATCTTCGACCTGCCCTTCCTGTTCGACGACATCGAGGCGGTGAACGCCTTTCAGGCATCCGGGCACGGCAAGGCGATCCTGAAGTCGCTGAAGAAGAAGGGCATTCTCGGTCTCGCCTACTGGCACAACGGCATGAAGCAGATGTCGGCCAACAAGCCGTTGATCGCGCCCGCCGACGCCAAGGGCCTGAAGTTCCGCGTCCAGCAGTCCGACGTGCTGGTCGCCCAGTTCAAGCAACTGGGCGCGACGCCCCAGAAGATGGCCTTCAAGGAGGTCTACGGCGCGTTGCAGACCGGCGTCGTTGACGGCCAGGAGAACACCTGGTCGAACATCTACTCGAAAAAGTTCTTCGAGGTGCAGGACGGCGTCTCCGAGACCGACCACGGCATCATCGATTACGCGGTGCTCGTCTCCCTGCGGTTCTGGAAGGGCCTGCCCGACGCCATCCGCTCCCAGCTCGCGGCGATCGTGGCCGAGGTCACGGCCGAGCGCAACGGCCTGGCGCGCAAGCTGAACCTGGAAAACCGCCGGAAAATCCTCGACGCCGGCGGCAAGATCCGCACCCTCACGCCTAAGCAGCGCGCCGCCTGGCGCCAAGCCATGAAGCCGGTGTGGGGCGAATTCTCCGGTGGAATCGGGACCGACCTGATCGAGGCGGCGCAGTCCTTCAACAAGTGACGAACGCCGGTTCCCGCGTGCCCGCCACCCGGGCCCGGCAGCCATGATGCGTCGGTTGATCGGCCTCTTGCACCGTTTCGAGGAAGGATTCCTCGCCTTCCTTCTGGCGGCGATGGCGATCGTCACCTTCTCCCAGGTGGTGGCCCGCTACGTCTTCAACACCGGCGCCATCTGGGCCCTGGAACTCACCACTTTCCTGTTCGCCTGGCTGGTCATCCTCGGCATCTCCTATGGCATCCGCGTCCGCGCCCACATCGGTGTCGACGCCTTCGTCAAGCTGTTTCGCGCCCCCGTGCAGCGTTTCCTGGGGCTCCTGGCGATCGCCGCCGGGCTGCTCTACGCCGGCCTGATGCTGGTGGGCTCCTGGGAACAGACGTTCGGAATCATTTTCGAGTTCGATATCGAGTCCGAGGACCTGAAGGTTCCCCTGTGGATGCCGCTCAGCGTCCTGGTCATCGGATTCGCCTTGATGATCACGCGTCTCCTCGTCATTGCGTGGCGTGTCGCCGTGCTCAAGGAGACGGACGCCGTCCTCGGAGACGAGGGGCGCGAGGCCATCGAGCAATTCGCCGAGAGCGACGTTCCCGACAAGGCGGGGGAGAGGGCGGAATGACCATCGCCTTCCTGTTCATCGGGCTCTTTGGCCTGCTCCTGATCGGCGCGCCCATCGCCATCGCGCTGGGGCTCTCCAGCGTCTTGACGATTTTACTGTTCTCCAACGACGACCTGGCCTCGTTGACGGGCAAGTTTTTCGATACCATGCACCATTACACGCTGATGGCCATCCCGTTCTTCATCCTGTCGTCGGCGTTCCTGTCCACCGGCGGGGCGGCGCGGCGCCTGATCCGCTTCGCCACCAACGTGGTCGGCCACCTGCGCGGCGGCCTCGCCATGTCGAGCGTTCTCGCCTGCATGATGTTCGCCGCCGTGTCCGGGTCGTCGCCGGCCACCGTCGTCGCCATCGGTTCCATCGTCATCGTCGGCATGACCCAGGCCGGCTACTCCAAGGAATTCGCCGCCGGCGTCATCTGCAACGCAGGTACCCTCGGCATCCTCATCCCGCCGTCCATCGTCATGGTCGTCTACGCGGCGGCCACCGAGGTCTCGGTCGGACGCATGTTCCTGGCCGGCGTGATCCCCGGGCTGCTGGCCGGCCTGATGCTGATGATCGGCATCTACGTGGCGGCCCGCATCAAGGACCTGCCGCGCCAGCCCCTGCCCAGCGCCAGGGAGTTTTGGGAATCCTTCCACGAAGCCATCTGGGGCCTGCTCCTGATCGTCATCATCCTGGGCGGCATCTACGGCGGCATCTTCACGCCGACCGAGGCGGCCGCCGTCGCCGCCGTCTACGCCTACGTCATCGCCCTCTTCGTCTACCGGGACATCGGTCCCCTGAAGCGCGGCACGGCCAAGCCCTCGGCGGCCCGGGTGGCACTTGGCATGTTCGTACACGAGGACGTGTTCCGCACCCTCCTGGAAGCGGCCCGCGTCACCGTCATGCTGTTGTTCATCATCGCCAACGCCATGCTGTTCGCGCACGTGCTGACCACCGAGCGCATCCCCCACGCCATCACCGAGATGATCGTGGCGGCGGGGCTCCAGGACTGGTCGTTCCTGATCATCGTCAACCTGCTGCTGCTCGCCGCCGGCAACTTCATGGAGCCCTCGGCGATCCTGCTGATCATGGCGCCGATCCTGTTCCCCATCGCCATGGAGATGGGCATCGACCCCATCCATCTCGGCATCATCATGGTGGTGAACATGGAGATCGGCATGATCACCCCGCCGGTGGGGCTCAACCTGTTCGTCACCTCGGGCATTACCGACATGCCGTTGCTGCGGGTGGTCAAGGCGGCGTTGCCGTGGCTGATGATCCTTCTGGTGTTCCTGGTGATCGTCACCTACGTGCCCATCGTCTCCACGTGGCTGCCGACAGCCCTCATGGGGCCAGAGATTACGCGCTAGAGAGTCGCCGCTCAGCCCCCCGTGAAGTAAACCCAGGCCAGGAACAGGCCGGTGGCTCCGACCACAGCGATTTGCAGCCAGCGCGGCCAGCCCGCCATCCACAACTCGCCGATGATCCTGGATTTCATGAAGCGGTTGTGCCGCAACAGCCTGGGGCTTTGTCCTTCGGGAAATTCATCCTCGCCCATGAGGCTTGGGAGGGTTCTCTACGCTTCGCCGCGCGCCGGGTAGTCCTTGGCGACGATGAAGTCGACGGCCTTGAGCAGCTCGCCGAAGTTGGGGCGCGCGAAGGGCATGGTATTGACCGACGAGGCGTAGAGCGTGCCGTCGGGGCGTACCAGAAAGAGGCCGGGCTCGCTGAACATTGCCGTCTCCTCGACACCGACCGACGTCTTGCCGCGCCCGGTCGAGATGAACAGCCCCCACTCACGCGCCTTGTCGATGCTCAGGTCATATCCGATGACAAGGTTCTCGATGCCCCATTTTTCCTTGGTCTCGCTGGCTCGCTCCCGGTCGTCGGAGCTGATCATCACGGCCTCCACCCCGAGCCCGCGAAAATCGTCGCGCTTGCGGTCGAGGTCGCCGAGGTAGCCGGCGCAGATGGGGCAATGAAGGCCGCGGTAAAAGGCGACCATGGTGAAATTTTCCGGCGCGCTTTCGGAAAGCTTCCACGCGCCGCCGTCGACGGTCGGCACTTCCAGTTCGGGGACGGGCTGACGCGGCACCAGTGAAGTCATGGCAATGTCCTTTGTATGTCCTATATGGCTCGGCGGTGCCGCGATCGTACACAAACGGCCGGCAAAGGGAATAGCCGGCGCGCCGCCGGCGCATCACAATTTCGCGCGCGGCGCGTTGGCGCGCCGATTTCCGGATGGCGGCGCATGGGGCGCCACGGCCACCAACCTCAGCCGCTGCGCTCGACCATGCTCTTGAATTTCTGCTTGTCGCTTTCGAGTTCGAAGAGAACCCGGATCGTCTTGCGCTCGAGCCCTTCGTCCAGGTCTTCCAGCATCAAGCTCCAGCCGCCGTCGCAGTGCTTATTCAGCCAATCCTCGACCACGACAATGGGGTGCGACATGGTGTAGAGGAGACCGAACCGCAAGACGCGCCGATCGCTTCGCCGCCGGCCCTCCGGCTGACGCTGTTCTTGTCCATCCGGTGGCTCGTCGCCTTCCCTGCGATCGAGGAGCGATCGGCGGTCCTCGCCCACGCGGCGGTCGGGGGGGAAGAAGGTTTTACCGTCGTCTTCAATGTCGTCCATGTTGCCTCGCATCGTACATGGCCGCTCTCTCCCATATCCCTGTATATTTATGGTTCTTCGCTGACTTTTCCACCCTGAATCGTGCCGCCGTGCCGGCGTCCCGCGGCCAGCGCCTAATGGGCGACCTCGAGCGGGCTGAAACTGACCGCCAGGACCTCGCGGGTGGACACCTTGCCCGCCGAGTTCTTGTCGACGCACATGAGCTGTTGGGTCCCGGGCACGCCGGCGGGCACCACCATGGTGCCGCCCGGCTTGAGTTGGGCGATGAGGGCCGGGGGGATGAGTTCGGGCGCGGCGCACACCAGGATGCGGTCGAATGGCGCGTGCTCCATCCACCCCTTGGAGCCGTCGCCGATGCGCGCCTCGTAACCGGTGTAACCCGAGCCCTTGAGGTTCTCCGCGGCCTGCTCGGCCAATTCCTCGACGATTTCCACGGTAAACACCCGGCCCCCGAGTTCGGCCAGCACCACCGCATGGTAGCCGAGACCAGTCCCCACTTCGAGCACCCTATGGCCGTCACGTACATCGAGAAGATCGGTCATCAGGGCGGCGATGAAGGGTTGCGAGATCGTCTTCTCGAAGCCGATCGGCAAGGGGCCGTCGAAATACGCGTAGGGACGGAGCTCGTAGGGCACGAACTCCTGGCGTGGCACCCGGGCCATGGCCTCCAGTACGCGGCCATCCAGGGTTTGCCTGCCGGTCTCCCCACCGGCGTGATCGGCATAGGCGGCGATGAGCTGCACCATGTGGCGGCGTAGCTCCGGGTATTCCTGGTCCTCCATGACCCAAGATTAACAGAGATCGCTTGTTTATTCCCAGATTCCGCGACTTGGCGTCATTGGGCCTTGCCGGCCGCCGTGAGTTGGTTAACATGCCAATTTCCCACCCGCCGCGGCGCGACGCGGACAACGGCGAGGACTCGGTGAATGGCGGCTTTTGGCTGGATTGTCTACGCGCTCCTGTTGGCGCTTCTCGTCGTGTTCTGGAGGAAGGCGCGCCGCCGTTCCCTCGACGCCCTCATCGAGCAGGGCACCGAGGAACACCACCACGTCCACAGGGTCCTCGCCAAGCACCCCGAGGGGGGAACCTGGACCGAGCACCAGCGCCGCATGTCAGAAGAGGCGTGAGCCCCTGCCGCGTCTTACCAACGGTCCTTGGTATTATTCCACCCCGTAAATGGTGGCGCGCTTGACGATATAGTCGCCGCCCCGGTTGACGATCATGAAACCGTCGAAGGGGTCGCGGATCCCGCGATCGGTGACGGCCAGCATCTCCTTGCCGTCGAGCGCCACTTTCATGACGCCTTCCACGCCCCGGGTCCATTCGATCAGGTGGGTCTTCTTGTCCTCCAGCGTGAGGGTTTGGCGTGAACTGTCGATGGTCGCCACGCCGCGCGCCGAAACCCGCAGCAGTTCCAGCGGCCCGCCCGGCGTGTACGCCAGACGGTAGCCGGTGATGCGTTCGGCGCCCTGGTAGATGCCGAGCTCGAGGCGCCCCTGGTCCTTCCAGGAACTCATCTCGAGTTCGATGGCGAAGGCGTTGGAAAAAGGGACGGGTGAGTGTATTGCCGCGAACTCGGGCTCGGCGGAAGCCGGCGTGCCGCCGCCTTGTCCCTGCTCTCCCAACGCCTGATTGAGGATGTTGCCGAGAATGGAAATGGCGGCGTCGCGCCCGGATGTCTTGCCCCTCGGCTCCTCCCTGGGCGCCGCCCTGGCGGCGGTGACGGTACTGCGCAAGCCCCAGTTGCGCTCCACCCAATAGCGGCCGGCGCTCACCGTCCACGCCGGGTCGGCGGTAAATTCGCCGTCGCCGAAATCGTCGACCAGGACGAGCTTCTGCCATGGCCGGTGAAAGCCGCGCGCCAGGTCGCGCAGGTCGCGCAGGAAGATCGGGTCGGCGGCACGTGCCTTCTCGGCCTCATCGATGAGGGTGTTGAGCTCGTCGATGAGCTTTTGCACGCGGTCCGTCTGGCCGGTCTCGCCGGCTTTCGCGCTGCCTGGCGCCGACCACGAGGAATAGTGCTGCCCGGCCCAGGCCGGCGCCGCCAACGACAGGACAATCAAGGCCGAAACGGCGGCGATGATATCTCTCATGCCCCAACACCCTCTCTACTTACGAAAGCTTAGCCCGAGACGCCGATGAGGTCCAACCAACGCTCGCCGAGGCGGCGGCAGGTCTGGTTGGCATCGTGCATGTGTCGACGAATCTGCGCCTCGAGGCGCCGGAAAGCCTTGGCGTCCCCGGCCTTCAGTTGGTCGCTTCGCCGGCGCGCCCATTCGCGCACGATGTCGGCGGTGACTTCCGGGTGGAACTGGAAGGCATAGGTGGCGCGCCCCAGGCGAAAGCCCTGGACGCCGCCCGCCCCGTCGCGGGCCAGCAGGGTGCCGCCCTCGGGCACGTCGAAGACGTCTTGGTGGGACTGCATGAGCACGAGCTCGGCATCCAAGTCGCGGAACAGGGGGTCGCGCCTCCCCTCCTCGGTGAGATTGACGGCGCCAAACCCGAAATCGAAGGCGCCCTGGTCGTAGACGCGCGCCCCGAAGGCGCGGGCGACGAGTTGGCCGCCCAGGCAGACACCCATCACCGGCTTGTCGGCGGCGTGGAATTCGCGGACCACCTCCATCAGCCGCCGAAAATAGGGATTGCCTTCGTCGTCCCCGGCATCCTGGGGCCCGCCGAGGACGACGAGTCCGTCAAATCCTGCGTCGCTGTCCGGCAGGTCGTGGTGTTCGTCGGGCGCGGCTGCGCTATAACCGATGCCGGGGGCGACGCTCAGGTAATAGCCCTGGCGTGCCAGGATGCACTCGCCGAGCACGCCGGCCGGCGCCCGGAAGTTGTTCAGGACGACGAGAATGTCGGGTCCGCTCCCTGCCTCGGCCATGGCTCTTCCTTCCACCGCTCCTTTCCCGCCGCCGTTCCATTCAATATAAGGCATGGTGGGCGCCAAACGGGAACGAGAAACGGGGAGACGATCATGAGCGCCAAGGCCACAGAACGCGAGACCATTGGCCGCCAGGCCGTCAACCGCCAAGCCGCCAACCGCGAGGCGTTCGAGCGCCTGTGTTCCGCCGAGCCGGTGCTCGTCGACGTCAAGCCGGCCATCGAGGCGCTGCCCGGCATGACGCGGGAGATCGTGCTCACCTCGGGCGCGCCGCTGCCCTGGGAGGACTATTATGGCGGCCAGCGCGACGCGCTCATCGGCGGCGCCCTGTTCGAGGGCCTGGCCGCCGATGCCGCCGACGCCGCCGCCAGGTTCGCCGCCGGCGACATCGTGGCGGGGGCGTGCTCCGACTACGGCTGCGTCGGCTCGCTGGCCGGCATCTATACCGCGTCCATGCCCGTCTTCGTCGTCGACGACAAGGCGCACGGAACCACCGGCCATTGCAACATGTACGAGGGAAAGTCGCCGAAGCGCCTCAACTACGGCGTCTATGACGGCGAGGTGCGCCAGCGCCTCCTCTACATCAACGACGTGGTCGGGCCGCTGATCGCCGAGGCGGTGCGCGCCTCGGGCGGCATCGCGCTCAAGCCCATCATGAAGCGCGCCCTGCACATGGGCGACGAGTTGCACAGCCGCAACACCGCCGCCTCGCTGCTGTTCGCCCAGGCCCTCTTTCCCCACATCATGGACCTGCCTTCCAGGTGGCGCGACGACGCCAGGAAGGTGGTCGAGCTGCTCACCGAGGACCATTACTTCTTCCTGCGCCTGTCGATGGCGGCGGCGGCGGCCACCGCCCGCGCCGCGTGGGACGTGCCGGGTTCCAGCGTGGTCACCGCCATGCTGTTCAGCTGCAAGGAATTCGCCATCCGCGTCAGCGGCCTCGGCGCCGAGTGGTTCCGCGGCCCTCACGCCAAGGTCTCGGCCAAGCTGTTCGACGGGCACACGGAGGACGAGATCGCCTGGATGGGCGGCGAAAGCCCCATCGTCGAGACCATCGGCGCGGGCGGCTTCGCCCAGGCCGCCGCCTTCCCGCTACAGGCCTACCAGGGCGGCACGCCCGAGGAGATGATGGCGCGCAACCGCGAGCTTTACGCCATCACCACGGGCGAGCACACGGATTTTCACATCCCGGCTTTGCGATACCGGGGCACGCCCACCGGCATCGACGTCTTCAAGGTGGTGGAGACGGGCATCCTGCCGGCCCTCGACATCGGCATCGCCGGTTCCGGCGGCGGCCAGATCGGCGCCGGCAGCGTGTGGGCGCCCATGGAATGCTTCGAGAAGGCGGCGAAGGCGTGGGAGGCGAAGTACGGGGCGGCTTAGCCCCCGGCCCACAGTCGCTGGCTGGCCAGCCGGGCGCCTTCGGCCAGGGCGCTGAACTTGGCCCACACCGCTTCCGGGTGCACCTCGGCCGAGCCCCCCAGGCTGGCGAAGCCGCAGTCGGCGCCGGCGATGACGTTTTCGCGCCCGACCACACCGGCGAAGCGCACCAGACGCTGGGCGACCAGCTCCGGGTGTTCGACCAGGACCGAGCTGTGAGTAATGACGCCGGGGATCAGCGACTTGCCGTCGGGCAGGTCGATGTCTTCCCACAGGTGCCATTCGTGGTCGTGGCGCGGATTGGCCGCCTCGAAGGAATAGGCGCCGGCCCGCACCTTGACCATGATGTCGATGATGTCCTTCAGTTCCATGTCGTGGACGCGCGGTCCCATGTTGATGCTGTAGCACGTGTGGTAGCGGATCTTTTCCTCGGGGATGCCGCCAAGGGCGTGGTTCAGCGCCTCGACGCGGACCTCCGCCCATTGGCGGCACTGCTCGATCGAGCACTCCGGGTGCAGGACGTAGTAGGTGGCGAGCACCGGGTCGTCGATCTGCAGAAGAAACCCGGCGTCGACGATCGCCCGGTATTCCTCGGCCAAGGCGTCGGCGATGGCGAACAGGAAGGCCTCGTCGGTCTCGTAGTGTTCGTTGCTGTGCCAGTCCTCGACGTTGGCCGGCGAGATGGCCGGCATGAAGACGTCCTCGTGGGGCACGCCGTCTAGGGCGGCCTTCAGGTTGTCGATGTCGGTGTTGACGGCCGCGTGGCCCTGGTAGGCGATGGGCGCGGTGCACACTAGGCGCGTCGAGCCGACATTGCCGGCGCTGCCCTTTTGCTTGGCATTCCACTCGTAAAAGCCCGGAAAAGCCTTCGCTTCCCGCGATTGGCCCCAATAGCTGCCGCCTCCGGACCCCTTACCGGGCTCGAATCCGGTGAGCCGCTCGTTGATGTAGGGGATGAAGCCGATCTTGCCCATTTCGCCGTCGGCCACGATGTCGATGCCGTGCGCCGCCTGCTCCTTGACGGTGGCGGCGACGGCGCTTTGTACGCGGCGGGCGAAGGCATCGGCGTCGACCGGCTCGCCGTCGAGCTTGGCGTCGATCATGGCGGCTAGGTCGGGCGGCCGCGGCAGGCTGCCGATATGGGTGGTGAGGATGCGATCCGTGCTGCGTTTCATTCGTCCCTCCGCAAAGCGGGCCTTCAGCCTGTCCGATACCGTCGGGGGTGCGCCTCGATAGTATTCAAATATTCCGATTTGAAACAACCCGCATACTGCGGCGTTCGAATTGCCCGACCGCAAAGGAGATCACGTCCTGTTGAAATTGATTCTCCGCCGCCGTGCTTGTCCCCGCCTTACCCGGTTGGTATAGGAGAAAACCCTGATATTGGGAGGCGGACGGCGCCGTGTTATATTGCCGCCGCCGTGACGGACCGCCAGGACCTGAAGGAGAGCGCCGCCCGTGGATTTCTTCAAGAAGACACTGGACCCGGTAATCGCCCTTTCGGCGATCGCCGTTCTCGACATATTCCTGTTCCTGCTGGTCGGCGCCTGGACGGTGGGCGGCGGCGAGACCATGATGACCGGGCTGGCGGCGCAATTCTTCATGGGCGACGCCGTCGAGCGCATCCCGTTCTGGCGTTTCGTGTTCGTCCCCGACGCCGGCTACTGGAAGATCTACATCAGCCTCGGCATGCTGTTCGGCGCCATCGTCGGCGCCGTGGCCAGCAAGGAGTTCTATTGGCGCGTTCCGCGCCGCCTGTCGGAATGGGTGATGATCACCATCGGCGGACTGTTGATGGGGGTCGGCATCCGGCTGGCGTTCGTGTGCAACGTCTCCACCTTCTTCGGGCTGACGCCGGAGATGAACCTGGGCGGTTATCTTGCCATCAGCGGCATCATCGCCGGCGCCTGGGTGGGCTCGATGATCTACAAGAAGATCTTGGAAGGATAAGGCCTGTGTCGGTCGTCGCCGAGTGCATCGTCGCCTTCATCTTCGGTTCCGTGGTCGGGCTGTTGGTGCAGCGCTCGCGCTTCTGCAACACCGCGGCATTGCGCGATGCCATTCTTTTCAACAGTTTCCGCAACACCAAGGCGCTGCTCGTCGCCATGATGATCCTGACCATCGGGTTCACGTTGTTCATCTCGCTGGGCGCCGGCAACCCCATGCGGTTCGACGTCGGCCTCAACCAGGTCATTGGGCTGTTCATGTTCGGCATCGGCATGGTGCTGGCCGGGGCATGCACGGTCTCGACGTGGGTCAAGTCGGGCGAGGGGAACGTCGGCGCCATGTGGGCGCTGCTGTTCACCTTTGTCGGCATGTTCCTGTTCTCGCTGGTGTGGTCGGCCAACTTCTGGCCGCCGGCCGCCGCCTCCATGACCGGCGAGCTCAACCTCGAGGCCCTGCAGTTGGGATTTGCGAACGCCCAGACCCTGCAGGAGAAGTTCGGTATCCCGGCGGTGTTCTTCGGCATCATCCAGGCCGCTGTTCTCTACGCCATCTTCCGGGCCATCCGCCGCAAGGAACAGGCCCAGGAAGCGGCGCAACAGGAAAATGCGGCGACCGGAGCCACAGGTGCCACGGGTGTCGCCGCCGAGCCCGCCCAGGTGGCGGCGCAATAGTTCTGAGGAGAAAGGCTGATGGGTCTGTTCGGGTCCAAGAAGACGGAAGAAAGCACAGGTGGCGAAGCCCGCCAGGTCACGCTGGAAGGCGGCGCCACCATTACGGTGGCCAAGAGCGTCGACTGCCTGGGCGATTCGTGCCCGCGGCCCCAGATCATGACCAAGAAGGCCGTCGAGGGCGTGGCCAGCGGCGAGGTCGTCGAGGTCGTCATCGACAACCCGCCGTCCATGGAGGCCATACCGCCGCTGTGCCCCGACATCGGCGCCACCCACCTGGAGACGCGCAAGGCCAAGAACTGCTGGGAAGTTTACGTCCGCAAGGATTGAGGTGGACGGAAAAGGGAAGGTGACATGAACGGTCGCGTGCAAATGGCGGTGTTCTCGGGGCTGGTCACGGTGCTTTCGGTGGCGGTGTTGGTCTACGTCTACGTGGCGCCGCTGGAGAGCATGCGCCTCACCCGCGACGGCGTTTCCTATTACGCGCCGCCGGTGATCCACCCGGAGACCGGCAAGCCGCTCGACCTCAACGAGCTGGTGCGCCACTTCAGGGGGGACTGAGCCGTGAGCCTCGATTTCGCAACGATCGCGCAGCTCATCGCATTCGTGGTGGCTTTCTATATACTGTACGTGAGTTTCACCAAGGACTCGTCCTAGTGTTCTGGGTCAGACATATGGTCATGAACAGATCCTCCTTGATATTCTGCGTCGCCGCCGTGCTCGGCAGCATCGTGGTCTCGGCGGCGGCCTTCCCCCTGGCGGCGCTTTCGACGGCCGAGCTGGCTCTGTCGAAGACGCCCGTCGAGGCCGACGAATTGGGTGCCGTCGACCTCGGTGATTTCGGCACCGTCTCGGTCCTCGACCTGGTCAGCTACTACATGGAAAACCCGCCGGCCCCCGAAACCCCCGGGACAAAAAAGAAGAAGGTCCGCTTCCAGGGTTGCTAGCAGCCATGAGACCGCCGCCGCTCCCCGTTTTCCTGATTTTCGCGAGCGTGATGGCGGCAGGGCCGGCTCCCGCCGCCCAGTCCATGACCTACGTGCGCGACGCCGCCCCCGTACTTGCCGCCGGCGCCGTGACCGTGGACACGCGGGCGCTCGAGGCCTGCGCCACCAAGAGCATCGCCGGCGCGCGCTGCCTGCCGGCGGCCGCCTTTCTCGGGCCGCACCGCCGCCTCGCCGACTTCCGCGAGATCCTCTGGCTGCTGGGGGCCGCCGGCCTCGACGGCGGCGAGCACGTGCTGGTCGCCGGCGACGCGCCGGGAGCACGCGACTTCGTGGCCGGTGTCCTCTATCTCGCCGGCCACAAGCGGCTCAGCATCCTGAGCCGCTCCCTGAGCCAGGGCGCCGGGCTCCCGGCCACCGCCCTGGGCCCCGGCCAGGAGCGCGCCATGACCCGCGAGAAGGTGTTCCAGGCGCCGCTCCGCGACCATCTCATCGTATTGCGTGGCGAGCTCGCCGGGCTCATCGGGGACGGCGCGCCCGGCCTCCTCGACGGGCGCAGCGAGAAGGAATATTGGGGCGCCACGGTGCGCGGCCCGCGCGGCGGCCACGTTCCCGGCGCCCAGCACCTGCCGGCGGTTGCCTTGCGCGCCGGCCTGGCGGCGGGAAACGCCCACGTTCCCCGGCTACCCGGCCCCATCTCCTACGGCCACGATGCGGTCGAGGGCATCGCCTATTTTACCCTGCTCACGGCGGGCGCCGGGGTGGCGACCCGGGTCTACATCGGGGGCTGGGCCGAGTGGGCGACGCACACGGCCCTGCCCGCCGACAGCGTCACCTACCCGGACCGTTCCCCTGGAAAACAGGCGGCGCCGGCCGCCGCCACGCGAGCGGCGCGGGCGGCGCATGCCTGGCCGTGGCTGGCGGCGGCGGCGCTGATCGGCGCCGCGGTTACCGCCGGCGCCTTTTATCTGGGTCGGCGGCGCGCCTCGTGAGCGGCATTCTCATCCACGTCTCGACGCCGGCGTCGGGCGTCATCGCCGTGGCCCTGGCCGGCGCCTGCCGGCGCGCTCGCGTCGCCTGCAGCTGCTTCTTCACCAACGACGGCGTCAAGGTGCTCGCCGACGCGGCGGTGGTGACGGCCATCGAGGCGGCGGGGCGCGCCGTCGCCTGCGAAAAATCGTGGGAGGAGCACATGGGCGGGGCGACGTGCCCGGTCGAACTCGGCAGCCAGACCGTCAACGGCGCCCTGATGGGCGAGGCCGAAAAAGTGATCAGCATTTAGGATCTGACATGGCGGAAACAAAAAAGATACTGGTGCTGGCGCGGCGCGACCACACCGAGGCCATGCGGGTTGCCGCCGGCCTCACCATCATGGACCACGAGGTGCGCCTGATTTTCATGACCGGCCCGGTCGCCGAGACGACGGAGAACGCCGAGCAGGCGGAACTCCTGGAGCTTTCCGACATCGTGCCGGAGACCACGGTCGAGGCCATGGCCGGCGAGCTTTCCCATCTCGACGCGGCGGCCCTGGCGGCGGCCATCGCCGAGGCCGGGTGCGTGATCAACCTGTGAGGAAGCCATGAAAACCCTGGCCCTGCACAGCGGCCTGTTTCCCGACCGCGAGACCGTCGAGGCGGGGCTCGCCGAACTCGCCGCCGGCAACGACCTCGGCCGCATCGACCTGGCCGCCGGGGACATGGTCGAGGCCGACTGGGACCGGGTGCTCGCGGAAATTTTACGGGCGGACCTGATCGTAACCACGTAAGCTGAAACCAAACGGAAGGGCTAGGAGGCCCCGAACATGAGAAAGCTGATCGTTCTTCTCGTCGCCGGCATGATGGTTGGCTTGGCTGGCATGGCCCAGGCTGCCCAGCCCCTGGTCGACGCCGCCTGGGTCAAGGACAACATCGGCAAGCCGGGCGTCGTGTTCCTCGACGTGCGCGGCAAGATCGACTACATGCGCGGCCATGTTCCGGGTGCCCTCAACACCAGCCTCGGCGGGGACGGCTGGCGGGTCAGGGACGCCAACGGAGTTCCCGGAATGCTGGGCAAACCCGATGATCTGGCCAAGCTCATCGGCGGTTTCGGCATCGACAATTCGACCCACGTCGTCCTCGTGCCCTGGGGGTATTCGGCCGGCGACATGGGCGCGGCGACGCGCATCTACTGGACCTTTAAGGTGTTGGGGCACGACGCCGTCTCCATCGTCAACGGCGGCATGGCCGCCTACACCGACGTCGCCGGCAATCCCCTGAAGAAGGGCCGCATGAAGGCCAAGCCCCCGGCCAGGACCTTCAAAGTCGCCTTGCGCGCCGACATGATCGCCACCAAGGGCGACGTGAAGAAGGCCCTGGGAGCTGGCACCCCCCTGATGGACAGCCGCCCCAACGGCCAGTTCCTGGGCATAACCCAAAGCGGCGCGGCGGCGCGCCCCGGCACCATTCCGGGCGCCAAGAACCTGCCATTGGACTGGTTGACCGAGAACGGCGGCGGCGAGTTCCGGGCCAAATCCGCCCTCGCCAAGCTGTTCGAGCTCGCCGGGCTGCCCACCGAAGGCGACCACATCACCTTCTGCAACACCGGATACATGGCCAGCGTCGGCTGGTTCGTCGCCTCCGAGGTGCTGGGCAACAAGGAGGCCAAGATGTACGACGGCTCCCTGGCCGAGTGGACCGCCGACAAGGACCTGCCGGTGCAGTCGGCCGTCTCACTCGAATAGCCGGCGCCGGGATGGGGTTCCGGGGACTCGGCGCGGCCGTCGGCCTCGCGGTCCTCGTTTGCGCCGCCGCCGGGGCGGGCGGCGAGCACGCCCGGCGCTTGGCCGCCGACATCGCGGTCATGGAGGGCGACGCCCACGCGCTTCTCGACCCCGCCACCGCCGAGGTGCACAAGCGTGGCCTGCGGGCCCGCCTTGGTGGCGGCCTGTCGACGCTCGGCCTCCTGATCCGCCTCGCCGGCCAGGAAAATCCGCGCCTCGGCCCCGCCCCACCGGACGCGGTGGGGAGTTTGCGGGCGGCCCTCGAGAGGGGCGACGGGCTCGGCCTCGCCAAGGGCCTTGGCGCGCTGGCGCGTCTCTATCCGTTCGATGCGACGGGCATCCTACCGGCCACGGCGACGCCGGCGCGCCTCGGCCGCGGCCGCCAAATCCACCAGGACATTTGCGCCGGCTGCCACGACGCCCCGGACCTGGAGACGCCGCGCCCCGCCTTCAACCTGTTCGAACGGACACGCGCCCTGCCGGCCGGGGAATTCGCCGCCCGCCTCGTCGCCGGCGTGCGCGGCGACAACCTCATGTCCCTGCAAAATCCCCTGAGCGACGAGGAGATGGCCAGCCTCATCGCCTTCTACCGGCAAGGCGCGCCCAAGGACTGAAGCGCCTTTCGCCGGCTCCGCGCCGCCTTTCTAAGCGCCGGGGCCGGTGGTACATTGGCTTTTCGTGAAACATGCTCAGGGAGACAGTACCGTGACCACCGCAGCCCTCGCCTTCCCCCGCGTGCAACGACCGGTCCTGGTCATTGCGCTGGTCGTCGCGGCGGCCCTGTTCGTCCATCTGCTGACATTCAGCCCCAAGCATTCGCTGTTGCTGCTCATCGGCCTCGGGCTCGGCGTCGCCCTCTATCACGCCGCCTTCGGCTTCACCGGCGCCTACCGCCAGGTGATCGTCGAAGGCGATATTTCGGGCGTCACCGCGCAGCTCGTCATGCTGGCGGCGGCGACGGTCCTGTTCGCGCCGATCCTGGCCCAGGGCGAGGCCTTCGGTCATGGTGCCGGCGGCGCCGTGGCCCCGGTGGGCATTTCCATGGCGCTCGGCGCCTTCGTGTTCGGCATCGGCATGCAGCTCGGCAGCGGCTGCGCGTCGGGCACGCTGTTCGCGGCGGGCGGCGGCAACCTGCGCATGATCCTGGTGCTCGCCTTCTTCTGCACCGGGGCCTTCTGGGCGAGCCTGCACATGGACTGGTGGTGGGAACTGCCGGAGCTCGGATCGATCTCGCTTGCCGAGACCCTGGGCTACGAGCTTGCCCTGCCCATCCAGCTCGGCGTCCTGGGGCTGATCTTCTTGATTCTCAGGACGTCGGGAGGGACCTTCAAGAAGTCGCTGTGGTGGGATGGGGAATTCTCCTGGCGGCGCCTGTTGCACGGCCCCTGGCCGCTGCTCTTCAGCGCGGCGCTGCTGGCCGCTCTCAACTGGGCGGTGCTGCTGGTCGCCGGCCACGCCTGGACGATCACCTGGGCGTTTGGGCTGTGGGCCGCCAAGGTGGCGGTGTTCCTCGGCTGGGACCCCCTGACCAGCCCGTTCTGGACCGGCGGCTTCCAGGAGAAGGCGCTGATGCGCTCGCTCCTGCTCGACAACATTTCGGTCATCAACTTCGGAATCGTGCTGGGCGCCCTTGGGGCCGCTTCGCTGGCCGGCAAGGCGGGGGCCGCCATGCGCCTGCCGCGCGCCACCCTGGTGGCGTCGTTGACGTCGATCGTCATCGGCGGGCTGTTGATGGGGTATGGTGCGCGCCTCGCGTACGGGTGCAACATCGGCGCCTTTTTCAGCGGCGTCGCCTCGACCAGCCTGCACGGCTGGGTGTGGATCCTCATGGCCATCCCCGGCAACGTGGTCGGCGTCTACCTGCGCCCCTTGTTCGGCATGGACGGCCGGCGCCTGTTCGCTTCCGGTTCGCCTTGACGCCCCCCGATGCCGCGCCGGTGTCGCTTATCCGGTTGCGTAATCTCGTCTGGGTCGGCCTCGCCCTCGCCGTCATGGTTGCCGCCATCCTCGACGGCGGGCTGTGGTTTCTGAATTTCGTCCACGTGCTGGCTGGGGTGCTGTGGACCGGGATCGACCTGTTCATGGGGTTCGTCATGGGTCCGATAATCCGCCGCGTGGACCTCGACAGCCGGCGCGCCATCATCACGCGGCTGATGCCCAAGATGCTGTTCCTGATGCCGACGCTGTCCGTCGTGACGACGACGGCCGGGTGGTTCCTGGCCGAGCGGAGGGGCTATTTCGACCTGCCATACCCGGAGTTCTGGTGGATCGTCGCGACGCTGGTGATCGTCACCGTCCTCACCATACAGGGCCTGGGAATCCTGCTGCCGACCAACTTGCGCGTGCTGTTCCAGTTCCAGAAACCGCAGCCCGACATGGCGCTCATCGGCAGCTGGATGCGCACCTACGTCTGGGTCATCGCCTCGCAAGCCACGCTGCAGGTCGCCATCATCGTCGTCATGGCGAGAATCGCGACGGGCCTGTGAGGGCGGTCGGGCCGTTGGTTTAAGAGCCTATCCGAATAACCGGATCGGACGCGGAACTACGTCACCGCCACCGTGACCGGCGTCCTGGCAACCGTGCCGCTGCCGACGCCGATCTCGGTGCCGGGCTCGGCCACCACCACGGTGGCTTGCGGCGCCACCCCGCGGACGGCGTCCGCGAAGGCCGACCACGGCGCCGAATCGACGTTCATCATTCCGTGAAACTTATCGTGAGGCGGGTAAAGAACCACCTTTTCCGGCCCCAGGGCGGCGACGCCGCGCGCCACATCCCCGGTGAAGTGGAGCTGCATCCCGCCGAGGAGGACGTCCGTCCTCAGGCGCCGGCCGAGCTCCTGGATTTCCCGGTCGGTCATCTTGGAGTTGAAGCCCTCGTTGTAGTTCATCACCGTCGTGCCGTCCGGCAGCTCGACATGAAAGCCGACGTATGGCGCGTAGAACGGGGCCTTGGTGACGCTGCTCCACACCCACTTGAGCTGCGTGGCATTGCCTCGGAAGATGGCGTTCAAGACAGCCTTGTAGATGTTGATGTCGCGGTGGCGCCACTCGAACGTGGATATCCGGAAGCCCGAAACCTCGACGGTTTCACCGATGCCGACGGCAACCAGTTTGTGGCGCGGAATGCGGCTCCTCCAGTGCAGATAGTTGCAGACCGCCGCCGACGAAACCACCGTCGCGCCGCTGCGCTCGGCCACCGCCGACACATCCAGGTAATGCTCCTCGTGTCCATGGGTAACGCAGACTACCGACGCCTTGGCGAAGTCCTCGATCCCGTACCACTGGGCGCCGCAATAACGGCGGAAAAAGGGATCGAAAAAGAGCACGCCGTGCTCCGTCTCGAGGGAAAGGTTCGACCACCCGAAGTACTTGATCATGGGAAGTTCGGGCATTCGATGGCGCTCCTAGCGTCCAACCATCGAGGAAATTCGCCAGCCTCGGTGGTGGCCCGGCTTTCGATCCTTAGAGCCTATCCGAATAACTGGAGGCGGTTGTGACGTCTCTCCTTGCCCCGTGGCGAGGAGGATGGAGCGCCGTGATGGAAGGCCCCATCACAAGCAGCATCCGACGCCGTCCACGGGTCAAGGAGAGACGCCCCATGGGTGGACCAAATCAGGCCTCCGCGGCGTTGCCGCTTCTTGCCGATGCGCCGGCATCGCCGGCGAAGCGGCGCCTTGCGGCCTTCCTGATTTGGTCTCATCACAACCGCCTCCAGTTATTCGGATAGGCTCTAAGTTCGCCGCGATCTTACCGACCCGGCGGGAGCGATCCAAGGGGCCCGGCGCCTCCTTGATATTGGTCAATACGGCAAAGGCGCCCAAGGCCCACGCCAAGGAGGTCGGGCACCACCACGCCGCGGGAACGCCGGCCCACAAGGACTGAGCCGGCGGGCTCCCATGCGCCCCCTCCCCTGACGAAGGCCGCCGATCGGTGTTAGGATCGGCCGTCTTTACAGTGGTCGAGGGACGCGATGGGAAGGTTTGCGGCGGCGCTGGCAGTGCTCTTCGGCCTGTCGGTGGGCACGGCACCGGCGCCGGCCACGGCCGAGGCGGGCAAGGACGAGCTGGTCATCGGCATCACCCAGTTCCCGTCCACCTTCCATCCCAACATCGACGCCATGATGGCCAAGACCTACGTGCTGGCCATGACGCGGCGCCCGTTCACCGCCTACGACAAGGACTGGCGGCTGGTGTGCATGCTGTGCACCGAGTTGCCCACCATCGAGAACGGCCGCGCCGTGCCCGAGCGCACGCCCAAAGGTAAGCGCGGCATCGCCGTCACCTACACCATCCGTCCCGATGCAAGGTGGGGCGACGGCGCACCCATAACCAGCGCCGACGTGGTCTTCACCTGGAAGGTCGGCCGCCACCCGCGGACCGGCGTCGGCGACATGGAGCTTTACCGCAGCCTCCATGCCATCGACGTGGTCGACGACAAGACCTTCACCATGCACTTCGACAAGCTCACCTTCCAATACAACGCCATCAACGGTTTCGGGCTGTTGCCGGAGCACCTCGAACGCCAGCCCTTCGCCGATGCGGCCAACTACAAGAACCGCACGGCCTTCGATACCGACACCACCAACGAGGGGCTCTACTTCGGGCCCTACCTGATCGCCGAAGTGGTGGCGGGATCGCACGTGGTGCTCGAGCCCAACCCCACCTGGTGGGGGGAGAAGCCCCATTTCAGGCGCATCGTGGTGCGCGTCATCGGCAACACGGCGGCGCTCGAGGCCAACCTCTTGTCCGGCGCCATCGACATGATCGCCGGTGAGCTCGGCCTCACCCTGGACCAGGCCCTGGCCCTGGAACGCCGCCACGGACGGCGCTTTCGGTTCATCTATAAACCAGGGCTCATCTACGAGCACATCGACCTCAATCTGGACAATCCCATCCTCGCCGACGGGCGCGTGCGCCGGGCCCTGGTTCACGGCATCGACCGCGCCGCCATCAGCCGCCAGCTCTTCGCCGGGCGCCAGCCGGTGGCCCACTCACCGGTCAGCCCGCTCGACTGGGTGGCCGCCGACGACATCCCCAAATACGACTACGCACCCAATACGGCGAAGCGGCTGCTGCGCGAAGCGGGATGGCGCGCCACGCGCCAGGGGGCGCGCACCAACAAAAAGGGCCAGCGCCTGACCCTGGAGATCATGACCACGGCGGGCAACCGTTCGCGCGAGCTGGTGCAGCAGGTGCTGCAAAGCCAGTGGAAGAAGCTCGGCATCGACGTGCGCGTCCGCAACCAGCCGGCGCGGGTCTTCTTCGGCGAGACGGTGACCGAGCGCAAGTTCACCGGCCTCGCCATGTACGCCTGGATCAGCGCCCCTGAAAGCGTGCCGCGCTCGACGCTGCATTCGGCCCATATCCCGAGCCCCGGCAACAACTTCGCGGGCCAGAACTACTCAGGCTTCAAGAACCCCGAGATGGACGAGCTGATCGACAAGATCGAGGTCGAACTGGACCGGGAAAAGCGCCGCGCCCTGTGGCGCCGCATCCAGCGGATCTACGCCCGCGAGCTGCCCGTCATCCCGCTCTATTTTCGCGCCAACCCCTACGTGCTGCCCAGGTGGCTCGAGGGCGTCGAGCCCACCGGCCACCAGGACCCCTCGACGCTGTGGGTGGAGGAGTGGCGGGCCGGGTGATTACGGCGCCTGTGGCCAGTGCATTATTCGGCGGGTTCGGGCGCCGTGGCGGGGCTCTCCGAAAGCGCGTCGATCTGACGGGATTTCATGAAGTTGACGGCGTACAGGACCAGTCCCACGGCCATCAAGAGGCCAAACAACTGGATCAGATCGCCATAGACCATCCACCCCCCCTGGGCCCAGTCGGCGAACCGGCGCGGCATGCCTGCGGCGCCGCCGGCCAACATCACCAAGGCGGCGCCTACCGCCCCGACGGTGAAAAGGGAAATAAACCAATAGCCCAGTTTTTCGTCGAGCATGCGGCCCGTCATCACCGGGTAGTGATGGTAGATCACTCCCATCCACATCACCGAGACACCGATCAGAACGGTCATGGTATGGCCGCTTTGCCACATGGTGCCGTGGAGCTGGAAGGACCAGGCCACGTTCGAGGTCACCACCGCGCTGGCGCCATCGAGGATGTAGATCACGAAACCCATGAGCACCGTCATCAGACCGGCGCTCATTCTCAAACCGTGTTTCCAGGCGGTGGCGAGGATGGTGAAGATGCTGAGCGCCGCGCCGATCCCCGTGCCCCAGCTCATGATATTGCCGTGATAGGCGAGCGTGGCCGGCAAATTGGGGAACAAGGTGATGAAATGGTGGAAGAACGAGCTGAACGACGTCAGCAGCAGAATCCACAGGGACAGATTGGCCAGCCTGTTGCTGTAAAGCTGGCGCGTGCCGTCGGCGAGGTACAGCATGAGCGTCGCGTAGACGCCACTGATCACCATCAGCGCCATTGCTTCCATCAGGTTATGGGCGAAGGTGAAGAAGGCGAACTGGAAAACCACCGGCTCGGTCGCCCAGGCAACGGCGCCAAGCGGGATGATCCCGTACAGCGCCACCAGGACGTAGGTGGCGATGATGAGCAACGGCGTACCCATGATCAGAAGCACAAGAGCGGCAAGCGCCATCCCCAACATGCCGGGGTCGTTGATCGAACGTTCGTCAAGGATGAGATCGGGGCGCTTCTGGCCGAAGAACATAATTTTCAGCATCTGCACGGGGTAGAAGACGATCATCGAGAACAGGACAAGGCCGATGCCCGTGAAGGCGAGCACGAGGGTACCGTAGGACCACTGTCCGTTTCCCACGCCGACGACGGGCAGCGGGTACATCATGACAAGGCTGACGCTGAAGCCCAGCAAAATGGCGACGGTCAGAAGGGCGGCGCCGACATTCATGCACAGGTAAATCAAGGCCGGCAGCAAACCCGACACCGGTTTTCCCACGCAGCCGCCGGCACGGTGCAGACTGATGCCCACCATGATCTGGAAGACGAACGGAAACGCCAAGGCCGCCCCATGCGCCGTCAGGGCCATGTAGTACAGGTCAGTACCCAGATCCATCCTCTGGATGAGGGGCATGGCCACGCCCAGCAGACCGGCAACCGCCAGCCAGACGAAGGAGGTGACGATCATCAGGGCCGGCCAGGAGTTGATTTCCTCCAGCCCGTCGCTCTCATCGACGGCGAACATGCGGTTGAAGACGGGAGTGCGTCGCAGAATTTTCGTCGCGCTAAGCATTGTGGACTCCCCGTTTGTAAAGCTGGTCAGCCGGTGCCCTTGATAACGACAATCTCGTCGCGCATCTCGTGGTGCGCGATACCACAGTATTCAAGGCAGCGGACCGTGTAGGTGCCGGGCTCGGTGAATGTGTGGATGAGCGACGTGGGCTTTTCCATTCCGGGCATGAGCATCATGGTGAACAGAACCTTCCCACTGGGGTGGTACACGGCGAATCCATGCATGGTGTCCAGGCTTTTTCCGGAGAAACGCACCGGGCGTCCGACTTCGATCGTCGCCTCGGCGAAGTCGAAGACCCAGGACTTGGCCGTGAAATTCACGTCGATAATGTCCTGTCCGGACGTCGCCGCCTTGGCGGTGGACACGGTGGGCATGTAACCGATGCTGGCGATGTTCACCCCGACAAAGACGAGGACGACAAGCCCTATCCACATCCCTTCCAGGCGCACATATTTCTTCGCGTCCGTGGTGCCGGGGTTCGAATCGACGAAAGACTTCCTGAAAACCACGTAGAAAAACACGAACAGGAAGGGAATGAGCAGGAAGAGCACCATTCCAAATGCTCCCCAGCCGGAGAGAAAAAGAGAGTCCAGCATCCTTGTAATCCTTCCCCCGAGAACAAAAAAACCTTTCCTATTGTTACAAAAAGTTAATGTCTAAAGCAATAAAAAAAGTGTGGTCTTTCCTGGCCAAAGACGGTTTTGCCTAGAATTCACCCTTGTCGTTACAATGGCCGTAAGGGCCATAAATCAATGGGTTGTTGAACGGGTTGATTAAGAATTACCGCTACTATTTTTTCGATAACCGTCTCAAGTATTGACCGGTTAATCTTTATGAATCCCCGCCAAGGGAGCGATGGCCGTTATGGATTGCAAACTCTGTGGCTTACCGGCACCGGCGCCGCCGATAGAGGCCGACGGTCATCCGTTCTGCTGTTTCGGCTGTAGGGAGGTGTACCGGAACTTCGGACCCGATATTCTGGCATCGGATTCCGTCCCATCCAGCGTTCAACAGGACATACTTACGCCGCATGGCAAGGAAGCGTTCCTCAGAATCGATGGAATGCACTGTTCGTCGTGCGAAATTCTGATCGAGCGCATGGCTGAAATGGTCGACGGCATCCTTTCCGCCAAGTCGAGTTTTGCCACGTCGACGGCAAAGATCGTCTACGACCCCGACGTGATCGACGAAGCAGATCTGCCGGAGGCGCTGAAATCAACGGGATACCAGGCCCGGCTCAGCACCGAGGAAGCGCCGGAATACGATGACCGGCTGGACCTGCTGCGGGTCCTCACGGGGGCTGCTCTGGCGGGCCTCGTCATGATGCTTTACATCGCGTTTTTCTACCCCGTCAATCTCGGCCTGATCGACGCCAATGATCTGGAGCCGGTGCAATGGCTCGCCTACGGGATTGCCCCGAAGGCGATGTTCCTCGTCACCACCGTCCTCATCATCTATGTCGGGGCGCCCATTTTCCGGGGCGCGTGGATCGGATGGCGGGCCCGGGTTCCGAACATGGACAACTTGTTGGCCATCGCCATTCTGGCGGCCTATGGATACAGCTTTGGCCAGCTTGTGTCCGGGTCCCTCGATCTTTATTTCGACGTCGCCGCGACCATCATCACGGTGGTCACCATCGGCCGCTATTTCGAGCGCACGGCGAAAACCGAAGCCACCAGGGAACTGTCGAGAATCCTGGAAAAGTGGGCCCCCAAGGCGCGCACCCGGTGGGGGGGCGGGTTCCGCCTTCAGGACGTCGAGGAACTGGAGCCGGAAGATCACGTCATCATCCGGGAAGGCGAGCCCATACCCGTCGACGGGACCATCGTCTATGGCCGGGGCGCGGTTGACGAATCGCTGATGACCGGAGAGCCCTTCCCGGTGGCCCGCGAGCCCGGCGAAGAGGTTCTCGGCGGGTCCGTGGTCGTCGAAGGCAGCCTTGAAATCAAGGTCGCCCCCGCAGTCGCAAGCCAGATGGACAACCTCGCCCGGGTTCTATGGAACGTACAAAGTTCGAGCAGCGGCGCGCGCAGCGTGGCCGACCGCGTGGCGCGCGTCTTCGTTCCCGTGGTGCTTGTCCTGGCCGCTTCGGTGACGGGTGTGTCGCTCCTGT
The DNA here is from genome assembly GCA_030744625.1 of Rhodospirillales bacterium. Lineage (GTDB taxonomy): Bacteria > Pseudomonadota > Alphaproteobacteria > Rhodospirillales > JASLQF01 > JASLQF01. The sequence goes on along the minus strand of JASLQF010000014.1, from coordinate 25,625 downwards.
TCGGTGCGCAGCTGGGCACCGCATTGTTGGCCGGCCTGGCGACGTTGATCGTGTCCTGTCCCTGCACCTTCGGTTTGGCGATCCCGCTGACCACCGCGGTCGGGGTGAGCACGGCGTTGCGCGACGGCATCATCGTGACCAGCGCCGACGCCTTTGAAAAGGTCCATTTGATCGACATTGTGGCAATCGACAAAACGGGCATCCTGTCGACCGGGGACATGAGCGTGGTCGATGTCCTCGGCTTGCCGGAGGTGGCGGCGAACGCGGCGGCGGTGGAGCGTCTTTCGCCCCACCCGATCGCCAAGGCCATTGCGCGCCTGGATGCGCCGCACACCGCCAGCGATCTGGAAATCCATCCCGGGAAAGGCGCCACGGCCACCGTCGATTCGAAGCGTATCGCGGTCGGCAGCAAATCCTTGTTCGCCACCCTGGGCTGGGATGTCCCCGGCCCCTTGGCCTCCCAGGCCGCGGCCGTCACGCCCGGAGATGGGGTGGTGTCCTTCGTCGGTTGGGACGGACGGGTTCACGGCGCCATTGTGACCCGCGACCGCGCCCGCCCACATTGGGAACGGGTCGTCGACCAGCTGCGCCGACACTGCCGCATCGTCCTGCTCACCGGGGCCGAGCATCCAACGGGATACAAAGAGCGGGTGGACGCTGTCTTTTCCGGAATCCCGCCGGAAGGAAAGGCCGCCGTTATTCGCCGTCTGCGCACAGAAGGCACGGTGGTCATGATCGGCGACGGCAGCAACGACGCCCCGGCCCTTGCCGCGGCGGACCTGGGCATTGCCTTCGGCGCCCCCAGCGCCCTGGCGGCGGAGGCCGCCGATATCATCATTCCGGGCGAACGGCTGGAGCGGATCTTCACCGCCTTCGGTCTGATCGATACCATCCGACGCCGGGTGCGGCAAAACCTAGGATGGGCGCTGCTGTACAACGTGGTCGCCATTCCCCTGGCGGTGACGGGGCTGCTCAATCCGCTCTTCGCCGCCCTGGCCATGGCGTCAAGCAGCCTTTTGGTGGTGTGGAATTCCTCGCGGTCTATCCAAACCGCCGAGTTCGCCGACTCCGACGATGGGTATGACGCCCTCCTGATGAAACAGGAGTGACACGGCCGTCTGGGCCCGTGATGTGCCATGATGTCCTGTTCCGCCGTGACCGATCAAGGATGTCAGCGAGGTATAAGCCCCGAACAGGATGACGGTCACACCGGCAAGTCGCAGCATGATCGGATTGCGCACCATGCCTCGCAGGTGTTCATAGGCTCCGCCCATCGTCAAAAGCATGGGCAATGTTCCCAGCCCGAAGCCGAGCATCAGCAATGCGCCCGGCAGGGGCGAGGCTGAAACCATGGACAACGCCAATGCGGAATAGACAAGCCCGCAGGGCAACCACCCCCACACCAAGCCCAGTCCGAGGGCGTGCATGGGTGTTTTCACGGGCAGGAAACGCTTTCCCAGGGGTTGGATATATTTCCATATGTACTGTCCTGCGTTTTCCACCCTGGCGATGGCGCGCCACCAGCCGGCGAGATAAAGTCCGAGGGCGATCATGACCAACCCGGCGATCAGTTCGCCCACCGGATAAACAACTCCAAGGGGAATTCTCGTTGACTGGGCGCCGAGCAGACCGGCAATGGCCCCGGCCACCGAATAGCTCAGAATACGTCCGGCGTTGTATGTGAAATGGTATGCAATCTGTGAGAACCGCGATTGCCGGTGGGTTTGCGGCAAGCCTGTATTCAGGGCACCGACGATACCGCCACACATGCCAATGCAGTGCGTTGAGCCAAGAAACCCGATTGTCAGCGCGGTAAGAATGGATAGGTCCATGGCCAGTCCCAACCGCCGGTCACCGCATAGGCATGGTCATGGATCGAGTCCACACGGTGGATACGGCGGAAGACCACATTCAAGATTGGCCGACATTTTCCAGAAAACCTTCAAATCGACGCCAACCCTAGTGTCCTGGATCAGAAGTTCGTGGCATATACGATCGCTTTTCCCGTTCGCTCGGCAGGAAGGGAGGCGCCGGCGATGCCTTCGCATCGGCAAGCCTTCCTGACGCCCCGGGGGGCCACCGGGGGGTGTCCCCCCGATTCCAATTCCGGGGGGCGCCCCCGCGACCCCCGAGGGGGCGGGAAAAGCGACCCGGAGGGCGGCCTTCCGAGCCCCCCGGCGTCGTTGCGCGGCGCTTGTGATGCTCCAGCATCACGGCGCGCCCCGCGCCTAACCGGATGAACGCGGAAGGCCGTCGTATATGCCACGAACTTCTGATCCAGGACACTAGTCAAATCCCACCGCCATTAGAACAGTTATCCCTGCGCGGCGACCCGCACGGCCGAAACCTTGCCTCGGATGGGACAAGGCCGGGGAGCGCCGAACGACGCTTGCGTCCCGGTACGCGGTAGGTGTCGGCGGCGCCTCCCCGAACCCGTCAACCCGAGGCGCCACGGCGCCATTGAAATTCGTCCCCGCCATGCCAATATGCTATGGTGCGCTCCGCGGCGGTGATCCGCCGCGACAAACGCTGTGGAACGCGCTGTGGCGGGCGAGGGCTCCTGAAGCGCCGACGCCGCGGGGCGCCCATCCCAGCCCTTGGAACGTTGATCGCTCGCATTCGCCCGGCGCATCATGGTGCTTGCTCCGCCACACCGGGAAACACGAAATTATCCGCCGACGGGAAACCACAGGAAACCCCAAGGAAACCACGGACAGATCATGGAAAAACTACGCCGCTTGAGCGACAAGATCATCGCCGCCCACAGCCAAGCCTGCCAGGAAGGCAAGATGGATACCGCCGAAATGCTCCTGCAGGCGCTGCAGCTCGATCTGACGGGCCGGGGCGGTACCAACGTGGAGAACCGGGAGGCCACCGAAATGGTCGTCGCCGCCTTCGAGCTGCACAGAAGTGCCACGGCGGACAAAGACTCCTGAGCGGCGCGCCCCTCAAAAACCTTATTGCTCCGGCGTCCGGGTGGTGAATAATCACCCCCATGCAACGGCCTGCTGAAAGTCGGCCCATCCAAAGTCCCGCTGAAAGCCGGCAGCCGCCCGCCGCCAGCCCCGTCATCGAGGTGCGCGGCCTCGAGGTCTCCTTTCCCTCTCCATCCGAGCGAACGGGCGAACGCGTCCTCAAGGCCGCCGACGACGTTTCCTTCGCGTTGCGCCCGGGCGAGGTCCTCGGCCTGGTCGGCGAAAGCGGCTGCGGCAAGTCGGTCACGGCGCTCTCGTTGCTGGGCCTGGTGCCGCCGCCGGGACGCATCACCGGGGGGAGCGCCGTCTTCGAAGGCGCCGACCTGCTGGCACTCCCGGAAAGCACCCTCCAGGGCATCCGGGGGGCGCGTATCTCGATGATTTTCCAGGAGCCCATGACCGCCCTCAACCCGGTCTTCACCATCGGCGAGCAGGTCGCCGAGGTGCTGCGCGCCCACCGCCGGATGGACCGTGCCCGGGCCTGGCGGGGCGCCGTCGAGGCGTTGGCGCGGGTCGGCATCGCGGACGCGGCGACGCGGGCACGGGCCTATCCCCACGAGATCTCCGGCGGCATGCGCCAGCGCGCCATGATCGCCATGGCGCTGGCTTGCGGGCCGGACGTGCTCATCGCCGACGAGCCGACGACGGCGCTCGACGTCATCGTCCAGGCGCAGATTGTCGACCTGCTGTTGGAGGTACAGAGCGCAACCGGCCTGGCCGTGCTGTTCATCAGTCACGATCTCGGCGTCATCTCCGAGGTCGCCGACCGGGTCATGGTCATGTACGCCGGCCGCCTGGTCGAGGAGGCGCCGGCCGAGGCGTTGTTCTCGGGCCCGCTTCATCCCTACACCCGCGGCCTCATCGATACCCTGCCCGGCGGTGCCCCCGGTGACGCGACCCGGCGGCGCCTGCCGGCCATCCCGGGCACCGTGCCCGACCTGCGCGCCTTGCCCCAAGGCTGCCGGTTTGCCGAGCGCTGCCCGCTCGCCGAGGACGCCTGCCGCGCCGCCGAGCCGCCCCTGCAAGAGGGCGCCGACGGCCGCCGGGTGGCGTGTTTCATGGCAGGGCCCTCCTTCAAGGCAGAACCATGACGAACCCGCCCCTCCTCGAGGCGCGCCGCTTGGTCAAGCACTTCCCCCTCAAGGGCAGTGGACTGTTCGCGCCGAGGCGCGGTTTGGTGCGCGCCGTCGACGGGGTCAGCCTCAGCCTCGCCGCCGGAGAGAGCCTGGCCCTGGTCGGCGAGAGCGGCTGCGGCAAGACCACCCTGGCGCGCACCGCGGCCCTCCTCTATCCGCCGACGGCGGGCTCGGTGCGCTACCGGGGGCACGAGATGGCGGGCTCGGGGCGGCGTACCCTGAAACCGATGCGGCGCGCCATCCAGATGGTTTTCCAGGATCCCTTCGCTTCGCTCAACCCGCGCCTTCCGGTCGGCGACATCATCGGCGAGCCCCTCGACATCCATGGCATCGGCACGCCGGCCGCGAGACGCCGCCGCGTCGCCGACATTGCCCAGTCGGTGGGCTTGGCGGCCGCCGACATGGGCAGCTACCCGCACCAGTTCAGCGGCGGCCAGCGCCAGCGCATCGCCATCGCCCGGGCCCTGGCGCCGGGGCCCGAGGTGATCATCGCCGACGAGCCGGTGTCCGCCCTCGACGTTTCCGTCCAGAGCCAGGTTCTCAACCTGCTCATGGACCTGCGGGAGGAACACCGCCTGGCCTACCTGCTGATCAGCCATGATCTCGCCGTGGTCCGCCACTTCGCCGATCGGGTGACGGTGATGTATCTCGGGCGCATCGTCGAGGAGGCGCCGACGGATGACCTGTTCGAGCGCCCGCGCCACCCCTACACCCGCGCCCTACTCGCCGCCGCGCCGGCCATCGGGCGCGGCAAGAGAAGGCCCGGCGATACAGCCCCCACGGACGTTACCCCCGCGGGCGACGCGCCGAGCCCCCTGCACCCGCCGCCGGGGTGCGCCTTCCATCCGCGCTGCCCCCTGGCCACGGAGCTTTGCCGGCGGACGGCGCCGGCGCTGGAGCCCGCCGCCGGCGGCGCCGAACATATGGCGGCCTGCCACTTCACGGACGAGGCCGGACCATGAGCCGCTACCTCCTCGACCGCGTGGTGCAATCGGCCATCGTGCTGGCCCTCATGTCGTTCGCCATTTACGCGCTGATCGGGTTGATGCCGGGCGATCCCATCGACCTCATGATCAGCGCCGACCCCAAGATGACGTCGGAAGACGCGGCCCGCCTGCGCGCCCTCTACGGCCTCGACAAGCCCATTATCGAGCGCTACGGCAACTGGCTCCAGGCGGCGCTCGGCGGTGATTTCGGATACTCGCGCATGCACGCCAAGCCGGTGCTCGACGTACTGGTGCCGGCCTTGGGCAACACGGCCGTGCTCCTCGGGCTGAGCTTCGTCCTTTCCATCGCCGTGGCCCTGCCCTTGGGCGTGGCGGCGGCCAGACGGCCTTATTCGCGCACCGACTACGCCATCAACCTGTTCGCCTTCGCCGGCATTTCGGTGCCGCCGTTCTGGCTCGCCCTGCTGCTCATCATCCTGTTCGCGGTGATCCTCGGCATCCTGCCCGCCGGCGGCGTGCCCGCCGTCGGCGACGGCGGCTTCTGGGAGGGCGCCCGCTACCTGGTATTGCCGGTGGCCACCCTGACCATCGCCAGCATCGGCGGCCATACGCGCTACGTACGCGCCGCCATGCTCGAGACCCTGCGCCAGGACTATATCCAGACGGCCCGCGCCAAGGGCCTGGACCAGGACCTGGTGGTGTACAAGCACGCGCTCAGGAACGCTCTCATCCCGGTGGTGACCATCGTGGCGCTGAATTTCGGGTACCTGTTCTCGGGCGCGCTGATCACCGAGACCATTTTCGCCTATCCCGGCATGGGCAAGCTCATCTTCGATGCCATCATGGCCAACGACTTCAACCTGGCGCTCATAGCCCTGCTCTTCGCCGCCCTCCTCACCCTCCTCGGCAACCTCCTGGCCGATATCGCCTACGCCGCACTCGACCCGAGGATTTCCTACCGATGAGCCGGCACCCAACGGGCCAGACAGCCGGCGGCCAGGGAATGCTGGCCCTCGCCTGGATGCGTTTCCGCCGTCACCGGCTGGCCCTGGGCAGCACCGTGGTGCTGGCCGTCCTCGCCGCGCTCGCCGTGGCGGCGCCCCTCGTCGAGGCCATCCTCGGCACCTCGTTCGGGGAGGTCGACCTGTTCAACCGCTTCGCGGCGCCCTCCCCGGCCCATCCGCTGGGCACCGACGAGCTGGGGCGCGACGTGCTGGTACGCCTGCTCCATGGCGGGCGCATATCGCTTGCCGTCGGGCTGACGGCGGCCGTGGTCTCGGCCATCCTGGGCACCGTTGTCGGGCTCTCAGCCGGGTATTACGGGGGGCGCCTGGACGCCCTTCTCATGCGTTTCACCGACGGCGTCATCGCGCTTCCGTTCCTGCCGCTGCTCATCGTGCTGGCCGCCGTCGACCTCGGCAAGCTCGGCCTTCCCGCCGCCGTCGTCCAGTCGGAATACGTGAGCCTCATGCGCATCGTCGCCATCGTGGCGCTGGTCGGCTGGACGACGGTGGCGCGGCTGGTGCGCGGCGCCGCGCTCAGCTTGCGCGAGCGCGAGTTCGTGCTGGCCGCCCACGCCCAGGGCGCCGGGGGAATGAGGATCATGGCCGTGCACATCCTGCCCAACCTGGTCTCGCCCATCGTCGTCGCCACGACGCTGTCGGTGGGCAACGTGATCTTGCTGGAATCGGTGTTGAGCTTCCTCGGCCTCGGCATCGAGCCGGCCATCCCGAGCTGGGGCAACCTCTTGACCGGCGCCCAGGAGTTGATCTGGGACGCCCCGGCACTCGCCTTCTATCCCGGCCTGCTCATCTTCGCCACGGTGATCGCCTTCAACTTCCTCGGCGACGGCCTGCAGGACGCACTCGATCCCAAGGCGATGGAGGGGTAGGCGCGCCCGCTGAAAACCACCGACGGGAGGGTAAGCTCAAAGGCCCAATGCGGCGAGGTTCAGGTTTCCGTCGGCGACCGGAGGACACCAGAAATAGCTTCCGGAGACCGGACGCGTGAACCTGAACAGCCCGTCGATCACTTGGTCTTCCTGTCCTGTCATCCGCCGAAGTTGCGCTTCGAAGGCATCAAGTGAATTGCCGAATGCCACGAACATCAAGCCCTCGCCGCTGGCGTCGGCCCAGGGCATGGACCGGCGCACGACAAAGGCCTCGGGATCGAAACTTTCCTGCGCCGTGCGCTTGACGTGTGCCGAAACGGGCGCCTCGTCCAGTTCCTCGTTGTCGCACCGGCGGCGTCCGATGATGTTGTCCCCATCGCCCTCGCTCATCGCCTCGAATCGATCGAGGTCGTGCACCCACTGCTGCACGGCAACGAAGCTGGAGCCGTCCACGGCGGGTCCCGCGCCGTTTACGATGGCGGCGTCCACGGCATCGTCGCCTTGCGGGTTTTCGGTGCCGTCCTCGTACCCGGTCAGATCGAGGCCCCGGTCAAACTTAAAGCCGTCCACGGCCCTGGTGCGCCGAAACGCCGGAGCCACCTGTCGCGTAAACGCGCGCGCCAGGTGAGTGATGCGCCCGCGATCGGCGCCCTGAACCCAACACCACAAATCCGCCTGCGTCGCCGGGACCTCGCAACCGGGCCCGCTCAGAGCGGGGAACGGGCGCAGTCCCTCGATCCGATGCCCCAGGCCGCTGATCAGCCCCGGGCCAATGCCGACAACCGTATCCTGATCCAATGCCCGGGACGCGAGGCCGCGAAGGACGGAGGCCACGTCCGCCTCGGGAAGCGCGCCAAACTCCAAATAGCGGGAGTGGCCGGGGACGGGCGCCAAAATGCCAGGTTGGGACATACCCATCTCAAAGGACTCCTGCGGCTAGGGGTAAACCTGTCGTCGCCGTCATCGTGTCTCAAGCCGCCCCGCCGAACAAGGCGGCCCATGCTGTTCGCCAAGACGCGCCCTAAAGCCTGCGCACCGGAGCAAGACCGGCGAGGCGTTGGTCGATGTCGGCGGCAGAGGGCAGGCTGGGCTGGGCGCCCTCGGTGAGGCAGGCCAGGCTGCCCGCCACGCTGGCCCGGTGCAAGGCTTCGGCCACGTCGAGCCCGGCGTCGAGGCTGGCCGCGAAGACGCCGACGAAGGCGTCGCCGGCCCCGGTCGTGTCCACCGGCTCGACGGGAAGGGCGTCCACTTGCCACTCCCCGCCCGGCCGCTGGCCACCGGGCAGGCTGGCATAGGCGCCGCCGCCGCCCATGGTGACGACGCACCCCATGGCGAAGGCGCCGGCCAGGGCCCGCGCCTCCTCGATCGGGCCCGAGGCATCGAGGCCGGCCGCCTTGGCGACAACGGAGGCCTCGATTTCGTTGACCAGCAGGCAATCGACCGAGCGCAGCATGTCGGGGTCGAGGGAGCCGGCCGGGGCCGCGTTGAAAAGCACCCGCGCGCCGGCGGCGCGGGCGCGGCGCGCCAGTTCCCGGTTTTCCCCGGGCCTCACTTCGCACTGCACGAGCACGGTGGTGGCGGGGCCGAGGTCCCCATCCTCTATCTGGCTCGCCTTGGCCTCCAGGTTGGCGCCGCCGGCGACGACGATCTGGTTGCGGCCTTCGGCGTCGACGACGACGGCGGCGCATCCGGTGGGCGCCGCCACCCGCTCGAGGGCGCCGAGGCCGACCCCTGCTTCCTCCAGGGAGCCGACCAGCAGGTCGCCGAAGCTATCGCCGCCGACGCACCCCGCCATGCGCACCTCGGCGCCGGCGCGGGCGGCGGCGACGGCCTGGTTCGCCCCCTTGCCGCCCGGCATCAGGAGGACCGCCTCGCAGGCCACCGTTTCGCCCTCCCTGGGCAAGGCGGCGACGGGGAAGACGAAATCGGCGTTGAGGGAGCCGAAGACGACGATCATGAACGAGCCTCAGTGGGACATGAGGACCGGCGCCGTCATGTGCCCGAGCAGGTGTTGCGTGACCCCGCCCAACACCAGCTCGTGCAGGCGGCGATGGCCATAGGCGCCCATGACGATCATGTCGGCGCCGGCGTCGGCGGCCCGCGACAGCAGCATGTCGCTGACCTCGATGTCGTCGACGTAGACGTGGGTGGCCTCGGCCTTGACGCCGTGGCGGGCCAGGTGCAGCGCGATATCGGCGCCCACAACCTCGCCGTGCCCCTGTTCCCCGCCATGGGGGTTGAGGGCGATGATGGTCACCTTCTTGGCGGCCTGCATGATGGGCAGCGCGTCGTTGACGGCGCGGGTGGCGAGCCGGCTGGTGTCCCAGGCGACCATTATGTTCTGGCCGACGGTGGGATAACGGCCGGCGTAGGGCACGACGATCACCGGCCTGCCCACCGACAGGATGAGACGGTCCGGCATGTCGCCGGGGGTGTAATTGCTATCCGGGTCCCTCTGACTGACCACCAACACGTCCGAGTAGCGGCCATGCAGGGCGAGGGTGTCGATGAGGTCGCCCTCGACGATCCGGCACTCGCCGGCGAGCTTGTTCTTGCCTACCGCATCCGTGAACGCCTTCTTTCCTTCCTCGGCCATCTCCTTGGCCGCCGCGCGCTGGCCCTCCAGAACTTCGGACGGAATCTGCGCTTCCAGATAGCCGGGATAGTGCGGATGGGTGACCACGCAGACCCCGGTGAGGTGGGCATCGTGGGCGAGCGCCAGGTTGACCGCGGTCTCCAGGCGGGAAGCGCAGGTCTTGTTATTGTCCACGTGAACCAGAATGTCCTTGAGTGCCATTGGAGTCCCTCCTCTTTTTGGTCTCGTCTGTTTGGTCTCGTCTGTCCCCCGCTTCCAGGCAAGGATCCTAGCACGTCTGGTCCCGAATTTCTTTGATGTTGATCAAACGGTTGGCGCGATTCCGCCGGCCGCCGGCCGCTACAGTTTTTCCCAACCGACACCCTGGTGCCCGAAATCGAAGACGCCGGGGTGCAGCAATTCGGCCATGATCTCGAGGGAGTCGGCAAGCCGCGGGCCGGGCCGGTTGAAATACTGGTTGCCGTCGGTGACGTAGACGCGGCCGGCATGCACGGCGCCGAGATCCTCCCATTCCGGCCGCGACGTCAACGGCCCCATTTCGGCGCGGGTGCGGACCCTGTCGAGGCCGCACGGCAGGACCGCGATGACGTCGGGATCGGCGGCCCGCAGGTCCTCGAACGACATCCACGGCGAGTGGCGCCCGGCGGTGCCGAACAGGTTTTTGCCGCCGGCCATGGAGACCAGTTCCAGCATCCAGTTGCCGGCCGCCATCAGGGGCTCGATCCATTCGACGCAGGCGACCGTGGGTGTCGTGCCCTGGGAACGGGCGCGCGCTTCCACCGCGGCCATGCGCCGGCGCATCCTCGACGTCAGGGCCTCGCCGGCCTGGGGCGCGTCGAGGGCCTCGGCGACGCGGCGCACGTCGGTGAATACGTCGTCGAGAGAATCGGGGCGCAGGGTGACGACTCTGACGGGCGCGCCGACCCAATCGCGGACTGCCGCCTCCACGTCCTTGAGGCTGACGGCGCAGACCTCGCACTGGTCCTGGGTGACGATGACGTCGGGTCGCAGCTCCTTGAGGGTCTCCGCCTCCACCAGGTAGACCGAGAGAGCGCCGGCAACCAGCGCCTTCACCTGGCGGTCGATCTCGGCGCTGGCGGCGGCGGGGTCGAGCTTGGCCGCCGTGCACGCGGGAAGACCGCGCACCACGGCCGGGTAGTCGCATTCGTGGGAGCGCCCGACCAGATTGTCGGCGAAGCCAAGCGCGGCCACTGTCTCGGTGGCGCTGGCGATGAGGGAGACGATGCGGGGACCGGGCATGGAATCATTTTAAACAGCATGCTCCGTCCTTGCACTCGCCAAGTGGTCGGCGCCGGCGAAACTTGCTAGAGTCGCGGCGCGGCGGCTCCGCCGGGCCCCGCCGGGCCCCGGGAGGCACCAGGAGGCACCGGGAGGCACGGTGATCAAGCTTTCGATCTGGTCGACGATCCGCGACTCTTACGCCTTCGTCTGGCGCGGACGCCGCCGATTCCTGTCCCTCGCCGCGCCGGCCGTCGTCATCCTCGCCATCGCCAGCACGCTGGTCGCCTGGCTCGCCGTAACGCCGGCCTCCGCCGACGCGGAGAACGCCATGACCGGTCCCGCCGCCGTCCTGTTATTCTTGACGATGCCGGTGGCTGTCTTCCTGTGGCTGGTGTTTTCGGTGGCCTGGCATCGCCGGTTCCTGGTCCCCGGCGAATCCGTCACCGTCGGCGCCGCCCTCGGCTGGAGCCGGCGGCACTCGCGCTTCCTCCTGCTCTCCATCGCCGTCGGCTTGCTGATCGCCCTCGTCATGGTCGGGGGCGCCCTTGCCGCTTTCGCGGTCTCGTCGCTGTTCGGCGTCGGCCAGGAAGGTTTGGCGAATGACGTTTTCCTGCCCCTCTACCTGGTGGGGTTGGCGTGCGCGCTGGTCATTTCGGGACGCCTGGCGCTGCTCTTTCCCGCCGCCGCCGTGGACCATCGGATGACCTTCGGAGAATGCTGGGCGACGACCCGGGGAAACGGCTGGCGTTTGGCGATTATCCTGTTCCTGGTCGCCGTTCCCGTCTGGGCGGTGGCCAACCTGATCTCGGCGCCGATCGGATATTTCGGCCAATCCAACAGCCTGACCGTGATTCTGCTGGCCGGGCTGGTCGACCAGACCCTTGGGTTTGTCGGCGTCGCCGTGGGCGTCACCGCCCTGTCGATCGCCTACCGCGCCATAATGGGCGCCCAAGGGAGGGTATCCATCACCGAGGAATGAGCCGTCAACGCTTGGCGGCGCTTGAATTTTGCGTTAGCTAATGGCGCGGCAGGCGGAGAGGGCCCCGATGGCGAGAAAGGCGGCCGGCGGCGAGACCGATGGCATCATTCATCCGATAATTCTGTCGGGCGGCGCCGGCACGCGCCTGTGGCCGCTGTCCCGGGCCCATTATCCCAAGCAGCTTCTGCCCCTGGTCTCCGGCGACACCATGCTCCAGGAAACGGCGCGGCGCGTCCACGGACCGGGCTTCGCGGCGCCCCTCGTCATCTGCAACGACGAACACCGCTTCATCGTCGCCGAGCAGTTGCGCGCCCTCGACGTGGCGCCGCGCCTCATCCTGCTCGAGCCCGAGGGGCGCAACACGGCGCCGGCGGCGGCGGTCGCCGCGCTGATCCTGGCCGCCGACGATGGCCATGCCCTCATGCTGGTGCTGCCCTCGGACCACGCCGTCGCCAAGCCCGAGGCCTTTCGGAGCGCCGCCGCCATCGCCTCGGCGGCGGCCGCCGAGGACGCGCTGGTCACCTTCGGCATCGCCCCCGGGCGCGCCGAGACAGGCTATGGATACATGCGGCGCGGTGAAGCGTGGGGCGGCGTCGCCGGGTGCTTCCGGGTGGCCAGCTTCGCCGAGAAGCCGGACGCCGAGACCGCCGCCCGCTATCTGGCCTCCGGCGATTACGAATGGAACAGCGGCATGTTCCTTTTCCGGGCGCGCGCCTACCTCGACGAGCTCGAGCGCCTGCACCCGGCCATGGTCGAGGCCTGCCGGCGCGCCCTGGCGGACGGCACCGGGGACCTCGATTTCTTCCGCCTCGATGCCGACGCCTTTGCCGAATGCCCGTCGCTGTCCATCGACTACGCGGTCATGGAGCACACCGAGGCGGCGGCCGTGGTTCCCGTCGACATGGGCTGGAGCGACGTCGGCGCCTTCTCCACCCTGTGGGAGATCGGCGCCAAGGACGAAGACGGCAACGTGGTGTCGGGCGACGTCCTCGTCCATGACGTGCGCGATTCCTATATCCGCGGCGACGGCAAGTTGGTCGCCGCCGTCGGTCTCGAGGACGCCGTCGTGGTCATCACCGACGACGCGGTACTGGTCACCACGCGGGAGCGCGCCCAGGACGTCAAGGTGGTGGCCGAGGCCCTGAAGGCGTCGGGACGCGAGGAACACCGCGTCCATACCACCGTCTACCGCCCGTGGGGCCACTACCGCGGCGTCGACGCCGGCACCGGCTTCCAGGTCAAGCGCCTCACCGTCAACGCCGGGGCGCGGCTCAGCCTGCAAAGGCACCGTCGGCGCGCCGAGCACTGGGTGGTGGTGTCGGGCACCGCCCGGGTGACGCGCGGCGACGAGGTGTTCGACATCGGCGAGAACCAGTCCACCTACATCCCGCTCGGCGTCAAGCACCGGCTCGAGAACCCGGGCACCGAGCCCCTGCACGTCATCGAGGTGCAGTCGGGCGACTATCTCGGCGAGGACGACATCGAACGCTTCGACGACGCCTACGGGCGTAGTTGAGGCGGTTTGGGGGGGAGGCGCACCATGGACAACGAGGAAATAATCCGCAAGGTCCTCGACGGCCATTCCCTGAGGACGTTCATGGTTCCCGATCCCGCCATCCCCAGTAACGATCCCCGCCACAGCGAGACCTATGACCTGCCTCATGTGGTCATCAAGGGAAAGCACTTCTGGGCGACGTCGGAATGCCGACACCTGACCGTCGCCGATGACACACCCTACGCCAACGTGTCCTTCTGCTACACCAGCACCGGCGACATCTTCTGCAGTTTCGGGGCCGGGGCGGAGGGCAGGCTCAATGTGATGCCCAAGTCGCGCTACGAGATCCACCAATGGCGGCTGCGGAAAAACTACGGGCTGATATGGGATTCCGACGGCGGCACCGCCGCGTCCGTCCTCGGCGACGAAATCGAACGGGGATCGAAGTTCAAGATCGCCATGCTCGACGCCGAGGATATATGGAACGTCCACCCCGTCGATCTGCCCATGTATTGGGCCGAACGGGGAGCATTCGAACTGAAGACATCGGCCGACCACTATCCTCAGGTCTTTCGCGACCCGGACGCCTTCCTCGAGAGGATCATGGAAGACGAAGGTGTCAGGAAAATTTGGTCCGAGGGTGAAGTGGCCCTGTCCACGGCAGGCGGTTTCTCGACGTTCTACCGTCTGATGTCCGATGGAACGTACGTCAACTATTACGACATCTCACGCTCCAGCCAACAGCAGTACAAGCGGCTGATGGTCTTCTCTGATAACCTGTGACCGGCGCGCCGCAAGCAATAGGGGGAATCCAGGCCGTGAACAAAATTGATCTCGAGGGCCGCACCGCGGTGGTCACCGGAGGGGCGCGCGGCATCGGCCTGGCCATCGCCGGGCGCCTGGTCGATTCGGGGGCCGCCGTGGCGCTTTGGGACGTCGACGCCGCCGCCGCCAAGGGCGCCGCCGGAGACCTGTCGGGCCGCGGCCGGGTCCAAGCCGTCGCCGTCGACCTCACCGAGCCGGACGCCGTGGACGCCGCCGCCGGCGCCACCCGGGAACGCTTCGGGTCGATCGACATCCTGGTCAACAACGCCGGCATCACCGGCCCCAACAAGACAACCTGGGAATACGCGCCCGAGGAATGGCAACAGGTCATGGCCGTCAACCTGTACGGCGTGTTTCTGTGTTGCCGGGCGCTGGCTCCGGGCATGATCGAGGGCGCCTATGGGCGCATCGTCAACATCGCCTCGATCGCCGGCAAGGAAGGCAACCCCAACGCCCCCGCCTACAGCTCGTCGAAAGCGGCGGTGATCGCGCTCACCAAGTCCCTGGGCAAGGAACTGGCCGAGACCGGCGTCCTGGTCAACTGCGTCACCCCGGCGGCGGTGGAGACCGACATCTTCAAGCAGATGAAGGAGGAGCACATACAGTACATGCTCTCCAAGATCCCGCTTGGCCGCTTCGGCACGACGGACGAGGTGGCCGCCCTGGTCGCATGGTTGTGCTGCGAGGAGTGCTCGTTCTCCACCGGCGGCGTGTTCGACATTTCGGGGGGGCGGGCGACGTATTAGGGCTTAGGGCGCGTTCTCTGATTGGTGGCTGCGCCCTGCATTTCATGCCTTACGATTTCGTGCGCATTCACCAGTCGCTCAGGGTCACTCCCGTGATGGCGGCCGGCGTCACGGATAAGCTTTGGGAGATCGAGGATATAGTTCGGATGGCCGATGAGCGGGAGCGGCGGCTGAATGATTAAAGTCCGCGCATCGACTTATAGAGATAAGCTTCGTGCACCAGCACCATGGCCTGACACTTTGACTGTTGCTCGACAAAATACTCTTCGGCACACATGATGGTCTTGAGTAGATCGCCTCTGGAAGCTGTCTCGAACCCCTTTTCCGCGAGACTTTTCAACTCCCCATACATCGGACAGTTGCTCTCGCTCCGGCGCGTGCAGGCTTCGACTTTTTCGAGCGCTTCCTTCAGGGGCGCAACAACTTCCATTTGCCACACTTCCCAACGCGGATTTGTTGGCTCGTGTGTAGCGCATGAATCGGTTTCTTGGAATAACGCCGGTCAAGGGGCCATGAATATTCAAACTGACCCACTACCGGCTCCCCGGTAGTGGGCAACCCTGTGGATAAGCCTGTGGATAACTATAATTTACATGAATAAACTTTTCCATGCCTCTGTAATAACACACACTTATTCATGTGGATAGATTATCCACAGACCGGTCGACGATGACATCAATCCTGCCGTCCCGCCGTCGCCCCGAGGCCCCCGGCCGCCCCCTCACCTCAAAGGTTTGGCGAAGGTGACGCCGCTCGGCGCCTGCATCTGGGGCGCCATCTCGATCATCGAAATATTGACGTGCGGCGGCGTCTCCAGGGCGAACAGGATGGCCTCGGTCACGTCCTCGGGGCTGAGCGATTCGTTGCCCTCGTAGAAGGTCTTGCGCGCCGCCTCGGCATCGCCGAGGGCGGTCGCATGAAAGCCGGTCTCGACGCGGCCCGGACAGATCTCGGTGACGCGCACGCGCTGCCCCAGGAGATCGACGCGCAGGCACTGGCTGAGCTGGTGAATGGCCCCCTTGACCGTGGCGTAGGTGGTGGCGCCGCCCACCGGATAGAGCCCCCACATGGAGCCCAGGTTGACGATGTGGCCGCGGTCGCGCTCCACCATGCCCGGCACGACCAGGCGCAGGAGCCGCAGGTAGGCGGTGACGTTGACGTCGACCATGACGTCGAAATCGTCGATGTCCCCCTGTTCGTGGGCCTTCAGATAGCCCACCGCCATGCCGGCGGCGTTGATCAGCACGTCGACCTCGAGCCCGTCGCACATGGCCTCCAGGGCCTTGGTATCGCTGACATCGACGGCGTGGGGGCGGCAGCCCGCTTCCTTCTCCAGCTCGGCCAGCATATCGCCGCGCCGCGCCACGGCGTGCACCTCGAGCCCGCGCCCGGCCAGTGCCACCGCAACGGCCCGCCCGATGCCGCTGGTCGCCCCGGTAACCAACGCGATCCGGTAATCGTTCATGACGCATACTCCTTCAGAGACTCTCGGTCCGGTCAATCGCCGCGGCGGCACCATCGGCGATAACGGGCCGCCGCGCAAGCGGTGAAGACGTGTTGGGAAAGCGCCGGCAAGCTGCTATAAAGGAATTCTGGCGTCGATTGACGTCGATCAAGGCCTGGGCCTTGTCTCCTCTCGTATTATGGCCGTCATAAACGCGCTCGGCACAGAGGTCGAAACAATGGATCACCGCGGAAACTCGGCGGTCAGCCGGGATATCGCCTATCACCTGCACCCCTATACCAACCTCAAGACCCATGAGAGGGACGGCTCCCTCATCATCTCGCGGGGCAAGGGTGTCCACGTCTTCGACGAGAACGGGAGAGGCTATATCGAGGCCATCGCCGGGCTTTGGTGCACGGCGCTGGGCTTCGGCGAGGAGCGCCTTGTCGAGGCGGCGACCCGCGCCATGCGCGAATTGCCCTTCTATCACAGCTTCCACGCCAAGGCCCCGGCGGTCCTCGCCGACCTCTCGGAAAAGCTCATCGGGTTGGCGCCTGTGCCCATGTCCAAGGTGTTCTTCGCCAACTCGGGCTCCGAGGCCAACGACACCGTGGTCAAGCTCGTCTGGTACTACAACAACGCCCGCGGCCGGCCCGACAAGAAGAAGATCATCTCGCGCATCAAGGCCTATCACGGGGTCACCGTGGCCTCGGCCAGCCTGACCGGCCTGCCCAACAACCACCGGGACTTCGACCTGCCGCTACCCGGCATCCTGCACACCGACTGCCCGCACTATTACCGCTTTGGCGAGGCCGGCGAGAGCGAAGAGGACTTCGCCAGCCGCTGCGCCGCCAACCTGGAGAAAATGATCCTCGACGAGGGCCCGGAAACGGTGGCCGCCTTCATCGCCGAGCCGGTAATGGGCGGCGGCGGCGTCATCGTACCGCCGGCCACCTACTTCGCCAAGATGCAGGCGGTACTGAAGAAGTACGACGTGCTGATGGTCGCCGACGAGGTCATCTGCGGCTTCGGGCGCACCGGCAACGTCTGGGGGTGCCAGACCTTCGGCATCGAGCCCGACATTTTGGTTATGGCCAAGGCGCTGACCTCGGCCTACCTGCCGATGTCGGCGGTGATGATCACCGACAACATCTACCAGGGGCTGGTCGATGAAAGCGAGAAGATCGGCACCTTCGCCCACGGCTTCACCTATTCCGGCCATCCGGTGCCGGCGGCGGTGGCGCTGGAGACCCTGAACATCTACGAGGAGCGCGACATCATCGGCCACGTCCGCAAAGTGGCGCCGGTCTTCCAAGACGGCCTCGCCCAATTCGCCGATCACCCGATGGTCGGCGAAGTGCGCGGAATTGGGCTCATCGGCGCCCTCGAGCTGGTGAAAAACAAGGAAACCAGGGAGCCTTTCGACCCCGCCGACGGGGTCGGGCCCTATCTCATGGACCGCCTCGTCGAGCACGGCATGCTCAGCCGGGTCATCGGAGAAACCATGGCGTTCGCGCCGCCGCTGATCATCACGCCCGACGAGATCGGGGAAATGTTCGGCCTGTTCGCGCGCGCCCTCGGCGACACCGAGGCCATGGCGCGCCAGCGCGGCCTCGCCGTGGGCTAGTTCACCGGGTTGTGGGATGGGCGGAATTCGTGCCGATTGCCCCAGGGGATATAGTACATTAGTCTAATTGTAATTGTGCCGGGACCACAAACCTATTGAGAGAGAGGTGGCCCGCCGGAGTTAGCGACATGGATTACGCTGAATTTTTTGCGGACAGAATCGCCGAACTGAAGACCGAAGGCCGTTATCGCGTCTTTGCCGATCTGGAGCGCCAGGCCGGCCAGTTTCCACGCGCCAAGAGCTACCGCGACGGCAAAGTCAGGGACATCACGGTGTGGTGCTCCAACGACTACCTGGGCATGGGCCAGCACGAGGTCGTGCTGGCCGCCATGCACGAGGCCATCGACAAGTGCGGCGCCGGGGCCGGCGGTACGCGCAACATATCGGGCACCAATCACTATCACGTGCTGCTGGAACAGGAACTCGCCAACCTGCACGGCACCGAGGCGGCGCTGATATTCGGCTCCGGGTGGACGGCCAACATGACGGCGCTCTCGACGCTCGGCAAGCTCATGCCCGATTGCGTGCTGCTCTCCGACGAGAAGAACCACAACTCCATGATCGAGGGGATCATCCACTCCCGCGCCGAGAAGAAGATTTTCAAGCACAACGATGTGGCCGAACTGGACCGGCTGCTCGGCACCTATGACCGCGACCGGGCCAAGATCGTCGCCTTCGAGTCGGTCTATTCCATGGACGGCGACATCGCGCCCATCGAGGAAATCCTCGACGTTTCCGCCAGGCACGGGGCGCTGACTTTCCTCGACGAAGTACACGCCGTCGGCATGTACGGCAAGCGTGGCGGCGGCGTCGCCGAGCGCGACGGCCTCATGCACCGTGTCGACATCATCCAGGGGACGCTGGCCAAGGCCTTCGGCGTGGTCGGCGGCTATATCGCCGGCACCGCCGATATGTGCGATTTCATCCGCTCGTATGGATCGGGCTTCATATTCTCAACGTCCATGCCCCCCGCCGTCGCCGGTGCCGCCCTGGCCAGCATCCGCTACCTCAAGGAACATGACGAGATCCGCGAGCGCCACCAGGAACGCGCCGCCACCCTGAAGCGGCGTTTCCGCGAGGCCGGCATTCCGGTCATGGCCAGCGTCAGCCACATCGTCCCCGTCATGGTGGGGGACGCGCCGCTGTGCAAGCAGGCCAGCGACGAGTTGATGGACCAACACGACATCTACGTGCAGCCTATCAACTACCCGACCGTGGAGCGCGGCACCGAACGACTGCGCTTCACGCCGACCCCGCTGCACACGGACAGCGACATGGACCACTTGGTGCTCGCCATCAAGGACGTGTGGAACCGCCTCGGCCTCAAGCAGGCGGCCTGACACCGGGGCGCGGGGCGCCGGCCCTTTCTCTTATTCGCGCTCGATGAAGGCGGCGCCCGGCGGGGCGCCGCCTCTGTATGGACGGCCCCCGGCGTCCCGCCTATGATGCCGTCATGGCGGACGGAAACGGGCCCGATGTACGCTGACAACACCCTCACGCCGCGCGATGCGACGCGTCTGTGCGCGCTCGGCACCCTGGCCATCGGCCCCTCGCGCTACAGTGCCCTGGTCAACGCCGTGCGCCATTTCGTCAGCCGCGTGATGGGGCCCTCCCTCGACCTCATGGGCAATTCGATCGAACTCCTGAAATACGAAGGCCTGGTGGCGCCGGTGGAAGGCGAGGGCATGGAGGACGACGCTACCCTGGCCATCACCGAGGACGGCATGACGGAACTGCGCGCCCTTCTCCGCGCCAACATGCGCTCGGCCAGCAGCGATCTCAACAAGTTGGTGGTCGCCCTGAAGTTCCGTTTCCTCCATTTCCTGGACGCCACGGAACAAGGCGACCAGGCCGACATCCTGGTCGAGGTCTGCGAGAACGAGCTGGCGCGGCTCGACGACCTGCGTCAGCACCACGCCGGGGACGGCGGCTTCCTGATCGAATGGCTCGACCATGACATCGGCGAGCTGGAGGCCCGCCTCGCCTGGCTCGATAACTTCCGCGAAAGGCTCAAAGCTGCGCCAGGCGCTCGGTGAGCAGGGCGTAGAAGCCATCGGCGTCGATGTCGTCGATGACGGTGGCGTTGGCGGCCTCGCCGGTGACGCTCAGCCAGTCCACCACCGTACGCCCCATGGTCAGCTCGCTCCGGGTCTCCACCTTCACATGGACCCGGCGGCCCGAAAACAGCTCGGGCCTCAACAGGTAGGCGATGACGCAGGGATCGTGCAGCGGTCCGCCGACGCGCCCGTAGCGCTCGGCGTGGTGGCGGTTGTAGACCTCCAGCATGCCGGCGACGGCGTCGCCGACCGGCGTGCCGAGGGCGCCGATGGCGGCCAGCCGCTCTTTCGTGATCAGCGCCTTGTGGGTGACGTCGAGCCCGAGCATGGTGATTGCCGCTCCCGACGCGAACACCGCGTCGGCGGCGTGAGGATCCACGTAGATGTTGAATTCCGCCGCCGGCGTCACGTTGCCGAGCCCGATCGAGCCCCCCATGAGCACGATCTCGCCGATCTTGGGCAGGATACGCGGCTCGCGGATCATGGCCGCCGCCACGTTGGTGAGAGGCCCGGTGGGAGCCAGGGTCACTACGCCGTCCGGCGCCGCCAGCAGGGTCTCGACGATGAAGTCGACGGCGTGCCCGTCGGCCAGCGCCATCGCCGGTTGGCCAAGGCCGGAGCCTTCGAGGCCGGTCTCTCCGTGAACCTCCTCGGCCGTCACCAATGGCCGTTCGAGAGGCGCCGCGCATCCGGCGTAAACACCCACGTCGGCGCGTCCCGCCAGCTCGCAAATACGCCGGGCGTTGGCTTCCGTATGGTCCAACGGCACATTGCCGGCCACCACGGTGATCCCCAGAACGTCGAGTTCGCCGGGCGAGGCGAAGGCGAGAAGGAGGGCCACGGCGTCGTCGTGGCCGGGATCGCAGTCGATGATGATGGGACGCGGCGCCATGCCGCCGATTGTGACAATTCCGGACAGTTGGGCAAGCCGTTAATCGAAACGCCGTGAGGCGAGTCGCGCAAAAACGGCTCCCGCGCCTTGCCGGGGCAGGTAACGGAATGTCGCCGTCCGCCGCCGCGCCGACCGATTTGGACAATTTGGCGAAGTGCCGTGAAAGATTGCGTCGAATTTCGTAAGTTATTGAAAATTCATTGAAAATTAACAAGTGGCGGCGCACCATCAGGGCTCAAATCGCGCTTCGCCGCTTGGCCCGCCGATTGTCAGGAGAATCGCTCATGACCGTTTTCTCAAGCCGCGATTTCAAGGACCATGAACTGGTTGCCTTCGGTTCCGATGCCGCCACCGGCCTCAAATGCATCGTCGCCGTCCACGGCACGCAACTCGGTCCGGCCCTTGGCGGGTGCCGCATGTGGGACTATGGATCGGACGACGAGGCGCTGGCCGATGCGCTGCGCCTGTCGCGCGGCATGACCTACAAGGCGGCCATCGCCGGCCTAAACGTGGGTGGCGGCAAGGCGGTCATCATGGGCGACGCCGGACGCGACAAGAGCGAGGACCTGTTGCGCGCCTTCGGCCGCTTCGTCGATTCCCTCGGCGGGCGCTACATCACCGCCGAGGACGTCGGCACCACGGTCGCCGACATGGACGTCATCGCCACCCAGACACCATTCGTGCGCGGCACCTCGGAGGGCAGCGGCAACCCCTCGCCGATGACGGCGCTCGGCGTC
This sequence comes from Rhodospirillales bacterium, assembly GCA_030744625.1. Lineage (GTDB taxonomy): Bacteria > Pseudomonadota > Alphaproteobacteria > Rhodospirillales > JASLQF01 > JASLQF01. The sequence continues at coordinate 4,036 of JASLQF010000014.1, read as the reverse complement.
TACATGGCCATCCGGGCGGCCGTCGAGCACGGCCTGGGGTACGCCGAGCTGTCCGGGGTGCGCGTCGCCGTGCAGGGCCTGGGCAGCGTCGGCTACGCCTTGTGCCGCCATCTGGCCGACGCCGGCGCCCGCCTCTCGGTCACCGACATCGATGAAGGCGCGGTGCGTCGCGCCGCCGCCGAGTTCGGGGCGCACCCCGTGGCCCCCGACGACATCTACGGAACCGAGGCCGACGTCTTCGCGCCGTGCGCGCTGGGCGCCGTCCTCAACGACGCCACCATCCCCCTCTTGCGCGTCCGCGTCGTCACCGGCGCCGCCAACAACCAGCTGGCGGAAGGGCGCCACGGCGCCGAGCTCAAGCGAAGGGGCATCCTCTACACCCCCGATTACGTAGCCAACGCCGGCGGCCTCATCGACGTCGCCCACGACGGGCCCGGCCGCGACGCCGACGCGGTGCGCCGCATGACGGAGGGGATTTACGGCACGGTGAAGCGCATCCTGGCCCGCGCCGAGGCGGAAGACGCCGCGACCAGCGCCGTCGCCGACCGCATCGCCGAGGAAAGGATCGCCGGAAATGGGGTTGCCGGAAACAGGATTTCCGGACGGGCCGACGCCGAACTCGCGGCCTGAAACCGCATACCGCGCCCTGCTGGTTCAATGACACCTGGCCGACATCGATGACGCGGGACGCCCATCCGCCCGTTCAGCCGCTTTCCTGACGCGCCTTGAACGCGGTCTAGCTCGCCGCCACCTTCTCGGTGACCTTCTTCAGGTTCTGGAACAGCTTCTTGGCCACTTGCCCGCCCTCGCCGGACAGGCGGTTGGCAATGATCAGCTTCATGGCATCGATGTGGAGTTCAAGCACCTCGATCTCGGCGGCACCGGCGCTTTCGAGCGTTTCGACGAAGGCGCACAGCTGATTTGCGATGCGGGTCATCATGCCATAACCGAAGCTGCCGCCCTGTCCCTTGATATCGTGGGAGATCTGAAAGATGCGCTCGATGTGCTCCTTGCGGTCTTTCTTCCTGGCGGCCTTCAGATTGTCCAGGGCCTCGGCGATATTGAGCAGGTCATCCTCCGCCCACTCGAGATAATCGTCGGCCATGTCGGCGATGATCTGTTCGGCGCGGGCCAGGGCCTCGGCATCCACGGCGCCTGGTCCGCCGACCTTGACCTTCGATCGCAAGGTGGTCGGCGCCGCGATGAATCGCGAGCCCGCTTTTTTCCCGCCCATCAAGCATCCCCCGGGAGATGAAGCGTCCTATCGTACCGGTGCCGCCGAGACCGCGTCAATCCGTGCGCTCCATCAACCGGTTCATGTCGGGATGCGAAATGGCGCCCTCGGCGAAGGTGAAGGTGCCGGGCCCGAGCAGTTCGTCGGCGGCGCGCCGCGCCACCGTGTAGGCGGCGCGCGCCAGGCCGCTGCCGATGCTGACCCGCGCCACGCCGAGCGCCCGCAGCTCAGGCAGCGGCGGCGACCCGGGTCCGGCCAGGATATTGATCGGGCCGTCGATCTCGGCGGCCAGGCGCCCGATGGTCCCGGCATCGATGACGGCGGGTACGAAGATGCAATCGGCGCCCGCCGCGCGGTAGGCGTTGGCGCGCTCGACGGTGTCGGCGAACAGCTCGTCGTTTCTCTCGAAACCGAGGATGTATCCATCCGTCCGCGCGTTGATGACGACGGGCACCCCGGCGGCGGCGGCGGCGGCGCGCGCCGCGGCGACGCGCTCCGTTGCGCGGCCCATCTCGAAGAGGGGTTGGTCCGGGTCGTGGCTCGAATCCTCCAGGTTGAGGCCGGCGGCGCCCGCCTTGATGGCCTGGCGCATGGTTTCCGCCACATCCTCGGCGTCCGGCCCGTAGCCGGCTTCCAGGTCGGCGGTGACCGGCACGTCGACGCAGCCGACGATGCACGCCACGTCGCGCAGCATTTCGGCGCGGCCGATGCGCTCGCCGTCCGGGTAGCCCCGGGCGAAGGCGATGCCGGCGCTGGTCGTGGCGATGGCCGGGAAACCGGCGGCGGCGATGATGCGGGCGCTGGCCGCGTCCCAGGCATTGGGCAGGATGAGAATATCGGGACCGTAGTGGAGCTTGCGGAAGGCCTCGGACATGGTTTCCTCCTTGGCCGAACGGCGGAGCTTCCGTGCTCTCCGCGAGCCGGCTCTGGCAGTCAATTCATTTGGACCGACCATCGGAGGCCGGCTCACCGGCGCTTCCACCGGCCTCCCAGTCAACGCAAAACCTCTCGAAGAACTCCTTGAAGATCAGGTTGACCACGAACTCCGAGGCATGGGCCGATGAACCGTCATCGGCGCCGTAGACCGGACCCGTGTAGGCGCCGAGCCAGCGAAACACCTCGAAAGTCGGCCAATACATCACGTGGGACGGGGCCTCGCGGATCACCTCGTCGACGGCGGCGCGCAAGGTCGACTTGGAGACGCAGTCCGCGACCAAGGCCGATTCGTAATCGAAGCTCACGCCCAGGGGTATGGGGGACACGGTGAATATGAGCCTGGCGGCCGCATTGATAGCGCGCACGGTGTCTATGATCTCTTTGATATTATTCTTGTTTTCCTCGACGCTGGTGTTTCGCCACACATACTCCTTGTTGAGCAGTTTGAGCGAGAACTCGTGGCGGTCGAACATCATGAATTCGCCGCTCGCCGTCGAGAAGAAACACGGTGCCACGCCCAACGTATAGATGATCATGGCGGCCTTCTCGAAGTGTCCCCTGTCACCGGCGGGGTCGCGGCCGAGCAGGCTTCGGATCGTTGCCGTGACCTCATCGTCCGGGCCTCCGGCCACGCGTTTCATGTAGGCGAGATTGGCGTAGGTCGAGTTGATGGATTCCCCGATGGTGATGTTGTAGGCGTCGACCTCGTTTGCCCTGAGGGCCCGCGCCACGTTCTCGGCGAAGCACGAACCCAGGGTGACGATGTTGTCCTGCTTCGAGAACATGAACCGGGGCGGCACCGAAACACTGAAAACAAACTTTCTTATGGCCGTCTCCAGATCGCTCAACTCTTGCGCCGTCTGGGGCCATCGGGCCGCTTTCGGTTTTTGCCTTGATTTCACGTAATTCCTGGAATTTTCCCGGTAGGCGAGGAGGGTCTCGTTTCGCGGGTGATGCTCGAGGGCGACATCGGACGCCTCGACGATCTCGCCATGTTTGTCATCGAGGACCAGGCATTGGAGGTACCAGGTGCAGTGCATCAACTCCTCGGGCCGCAGTTCGAAGGCCCGCCGCAAACAGGGTTCGGCTTTCACCGACTGGCCCAGGTGCATGAGAGCCCTGCCCAGTCCGAGGCACACTTCCGGGTCCTCCGGATCGGCCTCGTAAAGTTCCCGAAACACCCTCTCCGCGCGGGCGATGCGCGACACCTTGTGCCCGCCATACCGCCACAGATCATGAGCAATCTGTTTCCTGGCCTGGAAATTGTCTTTCTCGAAATCCAGGGCCGATTCCACGACATCCATGGCTGCGTCGAATTCCTTGGATTCGACCAGGACGTAAGCGGCCAACCGGCGCGTCTCGGCCGGCGTCTCGTCGGCATCGAGGCATTGTTCGAAGGCCGCCAACACCCGTTCCCCGCCGTTTGCGCCCTCGAGCGCCGCCTTCAGATCGGCCGTGGCGGAATTCGAACCCGGCAACTGGCGCAGCGCTTCCTCAAAATGGCGCCCCCCGTCGGCCGGTTGGCCGGCCTCCGAATAGGCGAGGCCCGACAAGACCAACAGCCTGTAGTCGGCAATCCCGCTTGCCAGGGTCTGGTCGAGAATTTGCCGCAGGGGGATCGGCTTCCCCAGCTTGTAGAGGAGGTGGGTGACGTCGAATATCTTGCTGACGGGAATTTCCATGGTTGCGGGCAGACCCTTACCTTGGGGGAGCGCCCCCTAGCGCCTTATCCATTTAGATGTAATCACCGCTAGCGGGCCGGTGCCGGACCCCGCCCAACCCAGTTTGGGCAATGGTGGGGCGGGGGCCCGCCCCCCCCCAGTGGATTATGCCAAACCCCCCGGAAAACAAAACCGGGGGTGGATA
>JASLQF010000013.1 GCA_030744625.1 Rhodospirillales bacterium | reverse complement strand
ATCGCGTCTTCGCCGATTACGACGAGATCATCAATGCCGCGTGCCAAGCTTGGAACCGCCTCATCAACAGACCATGGAAAATCATGTCCATCGGAATGCGTGAATGGGCTCACACAGGTCAATATCAATGACCGCTGGTATTATTACAGCGAGATAGACCCGGGCCTGGTGCCGGCGGCGGGTGACGAAGACAGCGCCTTTATCGATGTCGAACTCGTCCCGCGGCGAGTCGATTACGTCCTGGCGCCGCTGTTGGATAAGCTTGCGGGCCCCAAGAATGCCACCCTACAGGCCAACGCCATGGCCGGATCGAAGCCGTTTATCTGCCACACGCCGCCCTTGATGATCTGCGATCCGGCGGAGAGCGATCCCGCCCTGGATCTGGCGCTCCCCGCCAACGCCGGGCGGCAGATTCAGCTGAAGCCCCCGCAAAGCGGCGGCGGTGCCTGGGCGCCGGGCAACTACGGCCTGCTGGCCCTGCCCGACGGCAGCATCGGCGCCAGCGACATCGAGGGCGCCCTGGCCGCCATCGAGCCCGAGGATTGCTACACCCTCGATGTGAGCACGGCGCCCGGCGTCAAGACCAACAAGGTACAGAACGGCATCAACGCGCGCTTCGACCTGCCGGGCGGCCTGCCAAATCCGGCGCCCGATGTCATAAACTACCCGAAGGACGCGGAGATCGCGGCCGATCCTTCCGTGGTCCTGGGTTCCGGCAACTGGGACCTGGACGCCTACTGGGACGCCAAGCACGGCGGGACGCCACCAACCGCCCTTGCCGGTGCCTCGCGCTATCAGGTCTATCTCTATGAGCTGGGGCTCGAGTTCGCGCGCAACGGCCGCCAGACCTCTTATCCGGCGGGCGCCGACTTGCCGGCGGGTTTCACCCTGGTCAGCCCGGCGGCGGCCGGCGTGCCCGAGGACCCGGCCAACCCCGACGACCCCGATTACGACGGCGTCCCCTCGCAACCGGTGGCCGCCGACGGCTATGCGCGCCGTCTCGTCGAGGTCGCCGTCCTGCAATGCGTGGCCGATGGCGTGCGCGGCAGCCACACCTATCCGACCAACGGGCGTTACGTCGAGCTGTTCATCACCGAGGCCGTGGACGAGGAGCCGGCGGGCGGCATCTACGGCGAAGTTGTGCACGAGCTCACCACTGTCAACGATCCGGATTTTCACGCCAATGCACGGCTTGTTCGATAGTCTGCGACGGGATACGCGGGGCAACGCCGTGCTCGAGCTGGCGTTCGTCCTGCCCCTCCTGGTCCTGCTGTTTTCCGGCTTCCTCGAAGTGGGGCGCGTCTACTTCCAGGCCAACGCCGTCGAAAAGGGCCTGCGCGCCGGGGCATTCTATGCATCGCGGCAGGCAATTCCGCTCGCTCCGGCGGCGCGTGCGGCGGCGGAAAACCTAGTCAAGACGGGCACCCTCGATGGTTCCGGGGCAATGCTGGTCTCCGGCTGGGCGCGGCCGGGGGCGGGCCTCATCATCGACGACAGCGCCGTCTTCACCGTCGGCGAAACCCAGATCCCGGTGCTGCGCCTGACCGCCACGGTTCCCTTCGATCCCATCCTGCCCGGGCTGATGTCCTTCGCCGGGCTCGGCGACTACACCATGAGCTTGAGCCATGAGCAGGCCTATGTCGGCGATTAGGCGAGGCGTGAAATTGCGCCGCCTTGGCGCCGATCAGCGCGGCGAGAGCCTCATCGGATTCGCCCTGGTGGCGCCGATCCTCATTATGCTCAGCCTCGCCATCCTGGAGTTCAGCCTAGTGGTGTTCGACTACCACCGGGCCGGCGAGGCGACCCGGCGCGCGGCGCGCCTTGCCGCCATCTCGACGCCCGTCGCCGATGTCAGCGGCTTCGCCGCCGGATCGACGATCCAGTGTTCGTCGGCCGGCGGCGGCGTTTCCTGCGGCGGCATCGACGCCGCCGACCCCGCCGCCTTCGACGCCATCATCGACGAAATGCGGCAGGTCCTGCCAATCATCGGTCCCGAGAACCTGGAGGTGACCTACAGCGACAGCGGCCTCGGCGACCCCACCACGCCGGGCGGCATCATCCCCCTGGTCAGCGTCCGTCTGGTCGGCCTCGACCACCCATTCCTGCTGCTTGGCGGATTTCCGGGGATATCGAGCGGCGTCACCTTTCCCCCGTTCCTCACCAACCAGCTCGGCACCGGCCTCGGACCGACGTCTTCCTAGAGCAACCACCGGCTAGTTTTACGCAGCGTAATGCGTATTCGCCACGGTCGGGCCCGGGACCCGCCCCTACATCCGGCAAATAGCGTAGGGGCCGGTCCCGGACCAGCCCGCGAGCGGTGACTGCATCTACACGGATAAGGCGCCAGAACACGCTGGGCGCCAACACGATCCGGCCGTCCCCGGCGGCGGCGTGCATTGGCGAAATTCGTATCAATTGCTTGTAATTTGGTGCGAAATTATGAGTATTTTCAAAACAAAGTAAAAAGATAGTAGAAAGGAAATAGTGATATTTAATTATTTTGACAAAATCGTTACGAAATCTTAATCTAATAATACTGTTGTTCCAGTAACGGTTTCTAATTCTTGGAGGTTATTATGAAGATCGAACTCCTGACCAACGTCCTGAAAGACGATTCCGGCGCCACCGCCATCGAGTACGGCCTCATCGCGGCCCTGGTATCGGTCGCCGCCATCGGCGCCCTGACGGCCATGGGCGGTTCGCTCAATACCATGTTCACGGCCGTCTCGACGGCCCTCACCGGCGCCGTGACCGCCACTCCGTAAACGGTCGGTGATGTTTCTCCCCGGTAACCTTTACCCGGAACGCATCGAGCGTCCGACCTTCGGGCCAAGCCTCCCCGGGAGGCGGCGTCAAGGCCGCCTTCTTGGCCCGGAGGGAGGGGAGGGCGGCGAAAGCCACCAAGCGGAACGCTCGTGAGCTCAACATCAACCCCTTGGATTGCCCATGTTTATTCCATTTTCCATAGAACAATTGGTTGTCTCGCTTTTCCTGGCGCTGCTCTCGGTGGCGGCCATTCACGACGCCACCACCTATCGCATTCCCAACCGCGTCAGCCTCGCCATCGCGGCGCTTTATCCGGTCCACGTCCTGGCCAGCGGCGGTGACGTCGCATGGATGGGGGCGCTTTTGGTGGCCGCCGCCGTCTTCGCCGCGGGGACCGTACTTTTCGCCTTCGGCGTTGTCGGCGGCGGCGACGTCAAGCTGCTGGCGGCGACGGCGCTGTGGGCGGGGCCGGCGGGCCTTGCCGATCTTTTGGCCATCACCGCCATCGGCGGCGGCCTGATGGCTTTGTTCATGACCTCTTCGCTGCGTTTCGGCCTGGCCCTGGCATTGGAAGCGGCGGGCCGCCCCGGCGGGCGCGAATTGGTTCTCGGGAATACGTTGCCGTACGGCGTCGCCATCGCCGCCGGCGGTTGGTTCACCGCCGCTTATCTGATGGTTCGTTGAGTTAGGACAAAGGAGCCCGTTCCATGTCGTTCCGTGGCATTCTCCTGCTTCTCGTGGCGGTCTCGGCGGCCGGCCTGACGGCGGCTTTCGCGCACAACTGGATAACCACCGAGCGCGCCGCCATCCTGGCCTCGATCCCAGCCGAGCAGCCGCGCTCGCCGACGCCCGAGGTCCTGGTCGCCAGCGCCAGCCTGGCGGCCGGCACTTTCGTCAAGGCCGAGCACCTGGAGTGGCGGGCCTGGCCCGCCGATGGACTGGCCGAGGAATACGCGGTCAAGGGCGAGCGCTCGGAGAAGGACTTCATCGGCGCCGTGGTGCGCGGCGCCATCGCCGCCGGCCAGCCGGTGAGCGAGGCACGCCTCGTCCATGCCGGCGAGCGCGGCTTTCTTGCCGCCGTGCTGGCTCCGGGCAGGCGCGCCGTTTCGGTGCCGGTCAACGCCACCACCGGCATCTCGGGATTCGTCTTCCCCGGTGACTGGGTGGACGTGATCCTCACCGTGCGCATGCGTTCCAAGGACGAAAAAGGGGAATCGGAGACCCGGTTCTTCAGCGAGACCCTGCTCACCGACATCCGCGTCCTGGCCATCGATCAGAAGGTCGAGAACGCCGACGGCACGGTCAGCGTCGCCAAGACGGCAACCCTCGAGGTCGAGCCCAAACAGGCCGAGATCATCGCCATCTCCCTCGAAATGGGGTCCCTGTCGCTCAGCCTGCACAGCCTGGCCCGCCAACAAGACAAATTCGCCCGCCTGGCCAGGGAGATCGGGGCCGATGGCGAGGGCTCCGAGGCTCAGCCGAGCTACACCCTGGACGAAGACGTCTACTACATGAAGGACGCCCTCAGGGGCCGCAAGGGCGGCGGCGGAGCGGCGCGCCACGTCAACGTGCTGCGCGGCGGCAAGGCGGAACTCGCCACCTTTTGAATGAAAGTGGGGCAAGGTCATGTTGGTCAATGGATTGGCAAAGGCAGTCGGTGGCGTCCCAGGGCTCTTGACCTGTCTCCTGGCGGCGCTGCTCCACGCCGTGGCGCCGGCCGGCGCCGTCGAAATCGTCGGGCGATCGGGTACCGCCCTGGAGCTGGAAGTCAACAAGGGCCGTCTGGTGCGTCTGGAGCGCGCCGCGGCGACGGTGTTCGTGGCCAACCCCGAGATCGCCGACATCCAGGTGAAATCACCGCGCCTCGTCTACATGCTCGGCAGGAGCCCCGGCGAAACCACCCTGTACGCGGTCGACGAGGCCGAACGGGTGCTCGCCAACGTCGAGGTTTCGGTGACCCACAATCTCGGCCGCCTGCGCGATGCCATCCGCACCCTCCACCCCAACATCGACATCAGGGTTTCCAGCGTCGATTCCACCCTGGTCCTCGACGGCGTCGTGGCCTCGTCCTCGGTTGCCGAAACGGTGCGCCAGCTCGCCCAACGCTTCGCCGGCAAGGAAGAAGATGTCATCAATCGCCTTGGCGTGGACGCCCCCAACCAGGTCAATCTGCGGGTCCGCGTCGCCGAGGTATCGCGCGAGGTCGACAAGCAACTCGGCTTCAACTGGAGCATCATCGGCTCGCTTGGCGGCATCTCGCTGGGATTGGCCAACGCCAACCCCTTCGCCGCCGCCGTCACCCAGGGAACTCTCAGCGTGGCCAAGAAAATCGGCAGTTGGGATTTCAATACCGTCATTGACGCGCTCGAGGAAGAGGGCCTGGTGACCATCCTCGCCGAGCCCAACCTCACCGCGTTGTCCGGCGAGACGGCGAGTTTCCTGGCCGGCGGCGAATTCCCCATCCTGGTTCCCGGATCCGACGGGCAGGTGACCATCGAGTTCAAGAAATTCGGCGTCTCCCTTGCCTTCACGCCGACCCTGGCCGGCAACGACCGGATCAATCTGCACGTGCGTCCCGAGGTCAGCCAGCTGTCGACCGCCAACGCCGTAACCCTCGACAACTTCGACGTGCCGTCGCTGGTGACGCGCCGCGCCGAGACCACCGTCGAATTGGGTTCCGGGCAGAGTTTCGCCATCGCCGGGCTGATCCAGAACAACGTCACCCACGACATCAACAAATTCCCGGGCCTGGGCGACGTCCCGGTACTCGGCGGGCTGTTCAAATCCGATCGCTTCCAGAGAGAGGAAAGCGAGCTGGTGATCATCGTCACGCCCTATGTCGTGCGACCGGTATCGAACCGCAAGATGGCGTCTCCGACCGACGGTTTCGCGGCGCCCCACGACATCGAACGCATCATCACCGGCGGCACCCACCGGCGCAATCCACGGGTCGGTAAGCCGAAGACCGTGGACGGCGAGGGCAGGGTGTTGATCGGACCCGTGGGTTTCCAACTCGATTGAGGGGAGACAGCCATGTCCAGACCGCAAATGACCCGATTCCTGACCGTGACCCTGGCGGCAGCGCTCGTCATCGCGCTGTCGGCGTGCGCCGATCTGCCGCTCGAGGACTGGTCGGCGATCCCCCCCGAAAGGGAAGCCCGCGCCCACCCCGTGCAGTATGCCCACACGGTGCGCTTCGCCCCGGGTGACGAGCGCCTGGCCATCGTCGAGCGCCAGCGCCTGGAAATATTCCTGGCGCGAATCGGCACCGGGCGCGGTGATCGCGTCGTCGTCGCCGTGCCCGAGGCCGCCAACGCCGGCACGCTCAGGCTCGATGAGCGCCGCCACCAGACGGTCGCCGCCTACCTGTCGCTGAGCCGTATCGAAACCCGGCCCGCCGAAGGCGAGTTGGCGTTCGAGGTGCCGCGAGCCGACACCGTTGCCGTGATCGTCAGCCGATACGTGGTGACCCTGCCCGGGTGCCCGGACTGGTCGGAGCGCCCCGGCCGCACCTTCAACAACACCGTCTCCAGGAACCTGGGCTGCGCCTCGGCCAGCAATCTCGGCCTCATGGTGGCCAACCCCGCCGACCTGGAGGGCGGGCGGCGCCCCGGGCCCATGGTCGGCGCCTTCGGGGTGCTCGCCATCCAGCGCTACCGAAAGGGCGAGACGACGCCGCTGGCGCCGGAGGACATCGGCGCCATCGAGAGCCAGCAGAAGTCCGGCCAAGGCGGAGGAAGCAAGCCATGACCATCGAAGCCCCCGAGAGGCCTGGTAAGATGGCCGGCCGGCACCAGCAACGCGTCCCCTTCATGGCCTTCGTCGGGGACGAGGTGACGCGCGCTTCGCTGTTGCGCGCCGCCTGCGATCACGGCCTTGCCGCTGCGGAGGTTTTTCAGGGCGGCCTCTCCGAGGCCCGCGACGTCCTGGCCCATATCCCGACGCCGCGTCTTCTGGTCGTCGATCTCGGTGGCTGCGCCGACCCGCTGGCCGAGATCGGCGTGCTCTCCGAGGTGTGCGACCCGGGGACGCGGGTGGTTGCGCTGGGCAACCTCAACGACGTCGACCTTTTCCGTGAATTGACGGCACGGGGTGTCGAGGATTACGTCCTCAAGCCGATCTCGGCGGAAACGTCGGATACCATCGTCTCCAGGTGCATGGAAGAGCCCGCCGGCACCGATGGCGACGGCGGGCCCGGAAAGCTCATCGCCGTCATCGGGGCGCGCGGCGGGGTCGGCGCCAGCACGGTCGCCGTCAACATCGCCTGGATGATGGCGCACGAACAAGGCCTGCGCACGGCGCTCGTCGATCTCGACCTCTACTTCGGAAGCATCGCACTGGCCCTCGACGTGGAACCGGGCCGCGGTTTCCGCGAGGCCCTGGAAAACCCCAGCCGCATCGACAGCCTGTTCATCGAGCGCGCCATGGTGCGGCAAAGCGACACCCTCTTCGTGCTCGGCGCCGAGGAGGCGCTGGACACGGGCTTCTCCTTCGACCCCGCCGCCCTCGACCTGTTGATCGAGAAATTGCGCCACGGTTTCGACCGCGTGGTGGTCGACCTGCCCCGTTTCGCGGCCCGTTCCCAGGCCAACATCCTGAGCGCCCGGGCCGCCGCGGTAGTGGTGTCGGACCCGACCCTCGCCGGCATGCGCGACACCTTGCGCCTGGCCGCTTTGCTCCGGCATGCGGCACCCGATGCCGAGGTTCTTGCCGTCATGAACAAGGTGGGGGCGGGCAAGCTGGGCGAGCTCGACAAGGACGACTTCGAGGCCGGTGGCGAGGTGCGCATCGAGCATCGCATACCGGCCGACGCCAAGGCCATGGTGGCGTGCGCCGGGGCCGGGGTGACCCTCGCCGAGGCGGCGCCCAGGAGCCGCGCGGCGGCCGCCCTGCGCGCCCTCGGCGGCCAGCTTTCGGAGGCCGGAGAAGGCGCCGCCAAGGTCAGCCTGTGGCGCCGTCTGGTGGGGAGGGGATCGTGATGTTCGGTCGCCGCGCCAGCCCCAACGTGGTGCCCCTGGGGGCCGCACCGCTCGCCGCCCTGCCGGATGATTGCCAAGCGGTCGGCGGAGAAGGCGGCGAAAACGGGGCCCGCGGTCATTTCGACCGGGAGGCCGGGATCGAGTTTGCCGTCAGTGCCGTGATGCCGCGTCTGTTGGAACGTGCCGAGGAGGAAAGTGTCCAGGACGTGCCGCGCCACGAACTGGCCGCCATGATCGCCGAAATGGTCGACGCGGCGTTGGCGGAAGGCGGCCTGGCGCTTGAGCCCGACGCACGCCGCGACGCGGTGACCGTGCTGCTCAACGAATTATTGCTGCACGGCCGCAATGCCAGCCCGGCGGCGAGCCTCCCCGAAGACAGCGAAATCGCCACCAGCCGCGACAGCGTGGAAGAGGCCAAACGGCGAATTCTGCCGATCCTCATGGAGCGCATCGACGCCGCCAAGGCGTCGGCGACGCCGCGCGATGAGCTGTCCCGCCAGATCGGCGACATCGTCTCCGAGATCCTCGCCGAGGAAAAGCTTCAGCTCAACCTTCTGGAACAACGCGACCTGGTGACGCTTCTGCTCAATGAAATGCTCGGCCTCGGTCCGCTCGAGCCGTTGCTCGCCGACGAGACGATCACCGACATCATGGTCAACGGGGCCGAGCAGGTCTACGTGGAGCGCCAGGGCAGGCTCGAACTCAGCGACGCCGTCTTCCGCGACGACGCCCATGTGATGAACATCGCGGGGCGCATCGTTTCCACGGTCGGGCGGCGGGTCGACGAATCGAGTCCCCTGGTCGACGCCCGCCTCGCCGACGGTTCGCGCGTCAACATCATCATTCCGCCGCTGGCCATCGACGGCCCCACCATCTCCATCCGCAAGTTCGCCAAGAAGAAGATCACCCTCGACATCATGGAGAGCCAACAGAACCTTTCCCCGGCCATGGCTAGCGTGCTCAGGATCGCGGCACGGGCGCGGCTCAACATCCTGATTTCGGGCGGCACCGGGTCGGGCAAGACGACGCTTCTCAACGCACTGTCCAGGATGATCGATGACGGCGAGCGCATCGTCACCATCGAGGACGCCGCCGAACTACAGCTCCAGCAGCCCCACGTCGTGCGCCTGGAGACGCGCCCGCCCAACCTCGAGGGCGGCGGCGAGATCAGCCAGCGCGATCTCGTCAAGAACGCGCTACGCATGCGGCCCGACCGCGTCATCCTGGGCGAAATCCGCGCCGGCGAGGCGTTCGACATGCTGCAGGCCATGAACACCGGCCACGACGGTTCCATGTGCACGGTTCACGCCAACCGTCCACGCGAGGCCCTGACGCGTCTCGAGAACATGGTGGCCATGTCCGGCATCAAGCTGGCCGCCGAGGCGGTGCGCGCCCAGATCGCCGGGGCCGTCAACCTGATCGTCCAGATCGCCCGCATGCGCGACGGCGTGCGCCGCATCACCCACATCACCGAAGTGGTGGGCATGGAGGGCGAGGTCATCACCGCCCAGGACCTGTTCACCTTCGAATTCGAGGGCGAGAACGCCGACGGCCGCCTCAGGGGATCATTCAAGTCTACCAATCTGCGCCCCAATTTCCTGCCGCGGGCCGAATACTTCGGCCTCGGCAAGGCCCTGATGGAGGCGGTCTCGTAATGGACGCCGGCACCATGGCAATTTTCGTGGGAACGGCGATCGCCTTGATCGCCGTGGCGCTCGCCGCACACGGCGCGGCGGGGGCTTCCCGCCGACGCGTCAAGGGCCGGGCGGCGGTGGTGCGGGCCCGTTGGCGCGGCGGCCAGGCGGCGGCGCCCGAGGCGGCGAGTGTCAAGCGGACCGTGGCGCGCGGCACCTTTCCCGGCCTCGACAGCCTGGCCAGGCGGGTCGTGCCCCGGCTGTCGCTCCTCAACTTGCGCCTGGCGCGCACCGGGCGCGACATTGCCGCCGGCACCTACCTCGTGGTCAGTGGCGGACTGGCGGCGGCGGCCGGTGGCGCCGCCTTCTTGCTCGGCCTTTCACCGGCGGCGGCGGCCCTGGCCGGGCTCGCCGCCGGCGTCGCCGTGCCCCATATGGTGGTCGGGCGCATGGCGCGGCGCCGCATCGACCGCTTCACCGATATCTTCCCCGACGCCCTCGACCTCATTGTGCGTGGATTGCGCTCCGGCCTGCCCATTTCCGAAACCATCGCCACGGTGGGCCGCGATTTGGCCGACCCGGTGGGCCACGAGTTCCGCCTGGTCGCCGACGGCGTCACGCTGGGGCGTTCCCTGGAGGACGCCTTGTGGGAGACGGCGACGCGTCTCGACACGCCGGAGTTCAAGTTCTTCGTCATCGGCTTGTCGATCCAGCGCCAGACCGGGGGCAACCTCGCCGAGACCCTGGCCAATCTGTCCGACATCCTGCGCCGCCGCCGCCAGATGCGGCTCAAGATCAAGGCCATGTCCTCGGAGGCGCGGGCCAGCGCCTACATCCTTGGCTCCTTGCCGTTCCTCATGTTGGGCATCTTGCTTTTAGTCAACTTCGATTACGAGATGATGCTGTTCACCGACCCGCGCGGCACGACCATGGTGGCCGCCGGCCTCGTCTGCATCCTTATGGGCATCGCCGTCATGTACAAAATGGTGAAGTTCGAGATATGAGCGCCTTCGAACTCCTTCCCGCCTGGCTCTCCCCCGAAAGCGCCGTTTCCCTGGGCGCCGGACTGGCCGCCATGGCCGCCGTCGTCGCCTTGTGGCAGACCCTGGTGGCGCGCCACCCCATGGACCGCCGGGTCAAGGCCCTGCGCCGCCACCGCGACGCCCTGAAGGCCGGCCTGGTGGCGCCCGGGGGCAACCGGTCGCGGCCACGCGCCGCGCTCGGTGTCATGGGCCGCGTCGTCAACGGCCTCGACCTCGTCCGCGGCCGCCAGGCGCGGGGCATGAGCGCGCGATTGGCCGAGGCCGGCTGGCGTTCCAAGGACGCCCTGGTGGTCTACCTGTTTTTCAAGCTGAGCCTGCCGTTGGCCTCGGGCGGGCTGGCGGCCATTCCCCTCTACGCGCTGGACATCTGGGACCTGCCACCGTTGGCGGCCCTGGCCATCGCCTTGGCGTCGGTGCTGGCCGGGGCGTACGCGCCCGAGCTGTTCGTCGGCAATGTGATTGCCAAGCGCCGCAAGGCCATCCAGAAGGGACTGCCCGACGCCCTCGACCTGCTGGTCATCTGCGCCGAGGCGGGGTTGACCCTGGACGCCGCCCTGGAGCGCGTGACGGCCGAGATGCGGCGCTCGGCGCCCGAGCTGGCCGACGAGTTCGGGCTGTGCGCCGTCGAACTCGGCTTCCTGCCCGAGCGTGCGCAGGCCCTGGCCAACCTGGCTGCCCGCGTCGACATGGCGTCGATCCGGGGCATGGTCAACACCCTGGCGCAGACCGAGAAGTACGGCACGCCCCTGGCCCGTTCCCTGCGCGTCCTGGCCTCGGAGTACCGCGACGAGCGCATGCTCAAGGCCGAGGAGAAGGCGGCCAAGCTGCCCGCCACCCTGACCCTGCCGCTGGTCCTGTTCATCCTGCCGTCCCTGTTCATCGTGCTGCTCGGCCCGGCCATCCTCAGCGCCATCGATGGGCTGGGGGGGCTTTGACGCGAGGGCCGTTTGCCGATGGGACGATTCCGGCTCTCTATTCCAGGTTGATAATCCCTCGTTTCCCTCCATCCTTTCCTAGCGCGGGCGGATAACGTAGGGTCCACGGTGTTTACACCCAATAATTGAGTTGACTGGCCGTCCAGAGGCCTGGGTGAGGGCGATCGTCATATTATGAATTGAGTTCATGAAAATCCGAATCCGTAAAGCACTCGGCGATCTAAGTGCGTTCATCGAACTCGACGATTTTATTGCGCGATTGAAAAAAATGCCTTTGCGTGGGCACTTGTTTTACGTGTCGGTGTTCTTGAATTTCTTGTTCATGATATTTGCGCTTTGGGTTTGTTCATTGCTACCCGGCGAATTATGAAGTCGGGGGTACGCGGATTCGGAAGTAGCATTCTGAGGAGCAATCCGCGGCCGCCACGCCATGACGTGAGGGGCGTTTCCTGCTAGAACGGCCCCGGCACGGACGGCGGGGCGCGCTCCCATGGCGAGGAAGGACAAGCGGCGGCGCAAGAAGACGGCGGGGCCGCCCCGGCGGGGGGCGCCCCGGCGCATGGATGCGAAGACCGCCATGCGCGCCGCCATCGCCCTTCATCAGGCGGGAAAGCCGGCCGAGGCCGCCAAGATCTACACCCAGGTCCTGGCCGCCCAGCCCGACCACGCCGACGCCCTTCACCTTCTCGGCGTCGCCCACCATCAGGGCGGCGAGCACGAGCGCGCCGTCGAGCTCATCGGCAAGGCGATGGCACTCGGCCCTCCCAACGCCCGCTATCTGAGCAACCTCGGCGAGGCCTACAAGGCCCTCGGCCAGCACGCCGAGGCCGCCGAGAGCTACCGCCAGGCCCTGGCTGTCGACCCGGCGCTGGCCGGGGTCCACTACAACCTGGGCAACGTTCTGGCCGAACTCGACATGGCCGACGAGGCCATCGCCAGCTATGGTCGCGCCCTGGCCCTCGACGCCGATGACGCCGAGGTCCACAACAACCTCGGCAACGTGCTGTTGGCCGAGGAGCGCCTGGAAGAGGCCGCCGCCAGCTATCGCCGCGCCGTCGACCTCAAGCCCGATTACGCCAACGCCCACGGCAACCTGGGCAGCGCGCTGCGCGACATGGGGCGCCTCGACGACGCCGCGGCCAGTTGCCGCCGCGCCCTGGAGATCGACCCCGGCATGGCCGAGGCGCACTGCAACCTCGGCATCGCCCTCAAGGAAATGGGGCGGCGCCAGGAAGGTGCTGCCTGCTTCCGGCGCGCCCTGGAGATCAGGCCGCACTTCGCCGAAGCCCACTACATGCATGCCCGGGCCCACCACTTCGCCCCCGGCGAGGAGGGCATCGCCAGGATCGCCGAGGCCCTTGCCGCCAAGGGCGTGACCGACGACGAAAGGAGCTACCTGCTCTTTGCGCTCGGCAAGGCCCACGACGACATCGGCCTCTATGACCAGGCGTTCGCCTACTATGGCCAGGCCAACGAGGCAATGGCCCGGCGGGCGGACTACGACGCCGCCGCCCACGGCGAGATGATTGACGCCATCGAAAAGGTGTTTTCGCAAGCCCCGGAACCCGTTACCGGCGCCACCGACGGAGACGCCGATGGCGCGGCCAAGGTGCCGGTCTTCGTGATCGGCATGTCGCGCACCGGAAAGACCCTGGTCGAATCCCTGTTGACGCGCCACGACGCCGTCCACGGCGCCGGCGAAAGCCTGGAACTGGAAGGTGCGCTGCGGCGGGTCGTCGACGAAAATTCCATCCCCTGGATCTATCCCCAGTGCGTGCGGTTCCTGAGCGCCGAACAGATCAACGAGGTCGGCATGAGCTATATGGAGAGGATTTCCCGGGACGCCCCACGGGCGCGCCTATTGGTCAACACGTTGCCGGCCAATTACCAGTACCTGGGGTTGATTCTCCAGGCCCTGCCGGCGGCGCGCATAATCTTCTGCCAGCGCCATCCTTTCGATACCTGCCTTTACGTCTATTTCTCGCGCTATCGCCACGGCAACCGCCATTCCTATGAACTGCCGGCGCTGGGTGCCTATTACGCCGATTTCCACCGCCTGATGGCCCATTGGACGGGGCTCTTCGGCGAGCGCATCCTGCGCGTGCGCTACGAGGCATTGGTCGAGGATCCCGGCCAGGTGGCGGCGCGCGCCTATAGGTTCTGCGGCCTCGCCGATGACGCCGCGGCGCCTCTCGCCGAGTTCACGGACAGCGAAGTCGGGCACTGGCGCCACTACGAATCCCATCTCGACGATCTGCGCCGGGGGTTCGCCGCGCCGATCGGGTGATGGGCGGACCTATTCAGACGTATCGCCGCCGCGGCCGAGGATGGCGGCGCTTCTCGCGGCCGGGGACAAGGCCCTGAGCCGCGCGTAGTAGGCCAGGTTGTTGCGCACTTCGGCCTCGTCGAGGTCGAGGCGGCCGATCTCCGCCGCTTTCCCGACCTCGCCGGCGAGGCCGTAGACGAGGGCCAGGTTCTGGCGGGTGCGCGCCGTCGCCGCCGGATCGCCGGCGATCTCCGCCAGGTGGCGTATGGCCGCGTCGTAATCACCGGAGAGGGCCAGCGACATGGCCAGGTTGTTGCGCAGCGACAGGACCTCGGGCGCCATCTTGATGGCCGCCTTGTAGCGCTCCTGGGCGCCCCGGTGATCGCCCATCAGGTCGAGGGCGACGCCCAGTCCGCTGGAGGCTTGGGGGTTCTTGGCGTCGACGTCGAGGGCGCGGCGGAACTGTGCCGCCGCCTGGCGCGGCAGGCCGAGTGCGATCAGGGTCTTGCCGTAACCGAGCCGGGCCGCCGCGTCCTCCGGGGCGAGGGTGATGGCGTCGCGGTAGGCTTCGGCCGATTCCTGATAGGCTTCCGCCGCGTAGGCGGTCTCGCCAAGGGCGATAAGGGGGGCCGCCGACGTGCGGTCCATGTTGTGGGCGCGTCGGAAAAGGGCCATGGCCGAGTGCAGGTCGCCGCCACGGCGGGTGGCGTTGGCGACGCGCATGATCTGGTCGGCGCGGCTGAGCCGGTTGTCTTCGACCATTTCCGTCTTGGTCGGCACCGGAGCGCCGCAGGCGGCGGCAAGCAACACCAGGGCGAATGCCACGGCCGTGAACGGGTGGCCCATTCGATTGCGTGCGTTTTTCATGGCCCTTCGATTATTGCCACGGGGGGACCGCGGGGGGCCAGCGAAATCGATGCCGGCGTCCGCTATGGCTTGTCGATCGTGCTATAACCTCTATAAAGGCTAAAAGGCCGAATATGTCTAAGTTGAAAAAAGAATATCTTGAGCTGACCCGCCTGATCGAGCGCCTGCACCGGCGCTATCTCGACGTGCTGCGGGCCGAGCTCAACAGGCGCGGCGTGAAGAACATCAACTCCGTCCAGGCCCTGTTGCTCGCCAACATCGGCGACGACGAGATTTCCATCCGCGACCTCGTTGAGCGCGGCTACTACCAGGGCTCTAACGTCTCCTACAACGTCAAGAAGCTCACCGACTTCGGATACCTGAACCAGGAACGATCGCTGCACGACCGGCGCTCGGTGAGCATCCGCCTGACCGACGAGGCCAAGGAGGTGGTGAAGGTCATCCACGAACTGGAAGACCACCACGCCGACGCCCTGGCCGAGCAAGAGACCGGCCCGGAGGACCTCCGGGAAATACGCCGTACCCTGCTGCGGCTGGAGCGCACCTGGACCGACTACATCCACTACGGCGACCGCTGAGGCGCGGGCCGCTCAATCGGAAGCAAAAAGCGGCACGCGCTCCAGGGCGTCGGCGATGGTGGTGCCGGCCAGCACCCGAAACCCATCCCCCGCCAGGGCCGATGCCGCCTGGCGCTCGCCGCTGTCGGCGCCGTGCCCGCTGAGCACGTGCAAGCCGCCGGCAATCCCCGCCCGCAGCCCCGCTTCGATGTCCCCCGCCCGGTCGCCGATAATCCACGATCGGGCGACATCGAGCCCGAGATCGCCGACGGCGCCGAGCAGCATGCCGGGATTGGGCTTGCGGGCCGGGTGCGACGGGTGATCGTAGGGCGCTTTCGCCTCGCCATGATGGGGACAGGCGTAAACGGCGTCGACGAAGGCGCCATCCTCCGCCAGGTCGTGGACGATCTTTTCCTGGACGGCGGCGAAGGCCTCCCAGCCGAAGTAGCGGCGGCCGACGCCGGCCTGATTGGTAGCGATGACGACGGCGACGCCACGCCGGTTGGCCTCGGCGACGACCCTCGGGGCACCGGCGATCCAGCGCACGTCCTCGACCCGGTGCAGGTATTCGACCTCCTCGACCATGGTGCCGTCGCGGTCCAGGAACAGGGCCGGCCGCGGCGCGCCGCCCGGGGGCGGGCGCAGGACTTGCGCCCATATCCCGGTGGCGTCGATGGGGGCGTTGCGGGGAAGGGGAGGCTCTGTGCTCATGGAGGCCTTATTCGGTGTCGACGCACCATATAGACCATCGGATAGCCTGCACAAGACGCCGGCGCTTCCCATATGACCAATAGGACGCGACGCCACGGGCGCGCCCGGCGCGCCGACGGGAGGGCCGGCCATGACACCTGCCAACGACAACTGGGAAATTTCCCCCGACGCCGTGCGGCGCTGTGCCGGGCGCTGGCTTTTCCTCGCATTCGGCTGGCTCAACGTGGCCGTCGGCATGGTCGGCGTCGTGGTGCCGGGGTTGCCGACGACAGTGTTCCTGATCATCGCGCTGTGGGCCTTCACCCAAAGCTCCGGGCGCTTCCGGACATGGCTGTGGGATCATCCCCGTTTCGGCCCGCCGCTAAGGGCCTGGCACCGGCACCGGGTAATACCGCTCAAGGCGAAGGTCCTGGCGGTCGCTTCGATGACCATGAGTCTTATTCTGATAACGGCGTTCGCGGCAGAAAGCTGGACGCTTCCGGCGGCGATGGCATCGATGATGATGCCCATCGCCGCCTACCTCCTTACCCGCGCCAGCACCGTACCGGCACCGGCACGAGTACCAGTGCGGACCAAGTGAGGCCCGCTCCGGATTTTCCGCGCCGCCCACCGTCCCGCGCGGCTCGTTCACGGCCCGCGCATTGACCTGGCTGGCGAGGTTGCCGGGAGTGCGCGCTAATCCCTTCCTCCGCACGGGTTCCTGGGCTTCTTCGCGGCGCACGGGTTCCTGGGCTTCTTCGCCGCGCACGGGTTCCTGGGCCTTTTCATGGCACATGGGTTGACGGGCTTCTTCGCCGCGCACGGGTTCCCGGGCCTCTTCGCCGCGCATGGGTTCCTGGGCTTCCTCGCCGCGCACGGGTTCGCCGCCAGGAGATCGGCCGCGATCGCCATGCTCGGTGCGGCAAGACCACCGACGGCCAAGCTGACGGCGACCAGCAGCGAGGCGGCGGTGTCGGTTGATTTTTTTCGTTTCGGGTCTTTCATCGGACACTCCAACAGGGATGGTTTCCGCCCAGAGGTTTATCTGCCTGTACTGCAATAGCATAGCAAAAAAATCTATTAATTTATCGTGTTATTATAATTAAAAAATATCACTTCTTATTGTTCAATAAGTTTAAGGAAAAATTACTGTAAAACTTTCACACGTTCGCCGATAAAGCGCATCGAATTCGTTGCACGCTGTCCCCGGTTGGCGTATGCCAAGTGGCGTGACGCTGGCCCCGGAATTCGCGGAGATACAGGCATGCGCGATCATTTCGGCGGGCGCCCCGGCCTGTTTACGGCCGTCTTGAGCGCGCTTGGCCTTGCCGTGCTCGTGTCGATGGGACACGCCCAGTCTCCGTCCCCGTCTCCATCCCCGGGCCTTGGCGCCGGGGCCGGGCTGGCCGAAGAGCACTGGCGCCTGCCATTGGCGCCCCAGGGCGAGGCGCCGCCGCGGTGGAGCGACGTCGAGCGCTCCCTGGCGCCGCGATCGTGCGGCCAATGCCATGGCGACCAGCTCCAACAATGGCGCACGTCCCTTCATGCCGGAGCGTTTTCTCCGGGGCTGGTGGGACAACTTCTCACCTTCGATGCCGAACAGACGGCGAGTTGCATGAAATGCCACGCGCCCCTTGCCGAACAGCATCAGGATTTCGAGGCGGCGCGGCAGCGCGGAGAGGCCGACGACCCGGAGCGCCGGGGGCTGGCCGCGTCGGGTAACGGGTGCGCCGGGTGCCACGTGCGCGGCCACCGCCGCTCCGGTCCTCCCGGGCGGGATGACGGGGCGACCGGCCAAAGCGACGAGGGCGGTCCGCATGGCGGCGTCTACCGGGCCGCATGGTTCGAGGAATCGGAGTTCTGCGCCGCCTGTCACCAGTTCCCGCAGGAATACGCCGTCAACGGCAAACCATTGCAGAACACTCTCGCCGAGTGGCGGGCCAGCCCCCATGCGGCACGGGGCATCACCTGCCAGGGCTGCCACATGCCGGGGCGCAAGCACCTGTGGCGGGGCATCCACGATCCGGAAACGGTGGCCTCCGGAGTGACGGCGCGCTTTTCCGCCGATGGCCGGGGAGCGAGTTTCCAACTCTCCAACAGCGGAGTCGGCCACGCCTTCCCCACCTACATCACACCGAAGGTGGTGATGCGGGCCGTGGCCCTTGATTCACAGGGAAGGCCGCTGCCGGAAACCGCGGCCTGGCGCGACATCCAGCGGGTGGTCGACTACACCGGCGGACAATGGGTCGAGCGCTCCGACAGCCGCCTGCTGCCCGGGCAATCGGCAACCCTTCGCCTGCCCTGGAAGGGGAGCCGCCGGATCACCATGTGGCTCGAGGTCTACCCCGACGATTACTACGATCACCAGGTTTACGACGCACTCCTCACCGGGCTGCCGGCTGGCGGGCCGGCGGCGCGGCTCATCGCCAAGGCCGACAAGCGGGCCGCGGCCAGCCGGTATCGCCTTTTCGAAACCGAACTGCGGCGGCCGGACTGAGCACCCCGTCGAAGCGTCCCCGGTCTCACTCCGTGCGTTGCCCCGCTTCGACCGTGCGCCGCAATTCGTCGACGCATTCGGGGTTGACCAGGGCGGCGAGGTCGCCGGGATCCTTGCCCTCGATGACGGCGCGCGCGACGCGGCGCATGACCTTCATGTTGCGGGTCTTGGGCAATTCCCGGACGAAGAACACGCGGCTCGGCCGGAAGGCGGGGCCGAGGCCCTTGACCACGGCGTCGCGGAGTTCGGCGGCAAGTTCCCCGCCGGCGGCGACATCGGGCCTGGCGACGCAGACGCAGGCCACCGTCTCGCCCTTGAGGGCGTCATCGATGCCGGTGGCGGCGGCCTCCAACACCCGGCCACTGCCCATGAGCAGCGATTCGACCTCCGAGGGGCCGCACCGCTTGCCGGCCACCATGATGGTGTCGTCGGAGCGCCCGTGCAGGTACCACATCCCGTCGCTGTCCCGCGACGCCCAGTCTCCGTGCACCCAGAGGCCGGGGATTTTTTCCCAGTAGGTCTCCAGGTAGCGTTCGGGGTCGTTCCACAGGCCCCGGGTCAATCCGATGGAGGGCTGGCGCATGACCAGCTCGCCGGTAACGCCGGCGGGTACGCTGTTGCCCGCCGTGTCGACGATGTCGACACCCATGCCCGGCACCGGGCCGCCGAAGGCACACGGCTTGAGCGGGTGCAGGACGGTGGTGATGACGATTCCCCAGCCGATCTCGGTGCCGCCCGAGACGTTGAGGAGGGGGACGCGGCGCCGGCACACGTTTTCGAAGAACCACATCC
Organism: Rhodospirillales bacterium; assembly: GCA_030744625.1. Classification (GTDB taxonomy): domain Bacteria; phylum Pseudomonadota; class Alphaproteobacteria; order Rhodospirillales; family JASLQF01; genus JASLQF01. The sequence continues at coordinate 39,133 of JASLQF010000013.1, read as the reverse complement.
AGGAATCGGGGTTCCACAGCTCGCCCGAGGACACCGTGACGCGCAGGGACGAGAGGTCGTATTTCGCGACCTCCTCTTTGCCGTGGCGCATCAAGGCGCGGACGATGGTGGGGGCGACGCCGAGATAGGTGACCCGGTGGTCGGCGACCAGGCGCCACATGCGCCCCGAGTCCGGATAGTCGGGAGTGCCCTCTGCCATGACGATGGTGCCGCCGAAGAGCTGGGTGAGCACGATGGTCATGGGACCGGTCACCCATCCCAGGTCGCTCATCCACAGGAATCGGTCGCCCGCCTTGAAATCCATGCACAGGCCGAAATCCAGGGCCAGCTTGGTGACGAACCCGCAGTGGGTGTGAACGGTGCCCTTGGCCTGGCCGGTGGTGCCCGACGTGAAGACCAGCATGAAGGGATCGTCGGCCGGCATTTCCTCGGTCGGCGACCGGTCGGGCCGGTCCTCCGTGAGATCGAGCCACCAGACGTCGCGCCCCGCCGTCCACGCCACCTCGTTGCCGGTGATCTCGAGCACGATGACGTGTTTGAGGATGGGCGCGGAGCGCGCCGCCTCGTCGAGGATCGATTTCATGGGCACCGTCTTGGCCCGCCGCCGGGTGCCGTCGACGGTGATCGCCGCCACCGTGGCGGCGTCGTTGAGGCGGCTGGCCACGGCGTCGGCGCCGAACCCGGAGAACAGGGGTTGCGCGATGGCGCCGATCTTGGCCACCGCGAAGAAGGCGGCCGCCGTTTCCGGCACCATCGGCATGAAAAGCGCGATGCGGTCGCCGCGCCCCAGGCCGAGCGATCGCAGGCCGTCGGCCAAGCGCGCCGTCTGCGCCTTCAACTCGCCCAGGGTCCAGGAGCGCCGCGTCCCGTCCTCGCCCTCCCAGGAGACGGCCTCGCGGTCGTCGTCGTCGTGGGCGTCGAGGCAGTTGAGGACGATGTTGGTGGTGCCGCCGCCACACCATTCGGTCCACGCCATGCCCTTCGAGGCATCCATGACGCGCTCGGGCGGCGAGTAGAAGCGGATTGGGGCGTCTTCGATGACGTTGTTCCACAGCCACTCGGGATCGCCGTCGGCGCGGCGCACCAGCGCATCGTAGCCGTCCAGTCCGTGGGCGCGCAGGAAGGCGGCGAGGTTGCTGTTTTCGGTATGTTCAGATCCAGGCCGCCAGACGGCGGCAGCGCCGCCGTTTGCCACCTCAGAAAACCTTGCGCCGCGCTCTGAACCCACCATCGATGGGGACCAGGGTCGCGTTGACATAGGACGCCCGGTCCGAGGCCAGGAAGGCCACCACGTCGGCGACTTCCCGGGGCGTGCCGGCTCGCCCATGGGGCAGGTGGCCGAGGAACTCCTGCCACCGCGCGCCGTCGCCGAATTCGGCCTCGGCCTTGGTCGTCATCATGGTGCGGATGCGGTCGGTGGTTATGGGGCCGGGGTTGACGCCGAGGACCCGAACCCCGTGATCGATGCCGACGGCGCCCAGCGACTGGGTGAGCATGATGAGCGCGGCGTTGCCGACGCAGCCGCATATGTAGCTGGCGTCGGACACTTCACCGGCGGTGCCGACGATGTTGACGATGACGCCGTCGCCGCGCTCGCACATGGCCCGGTAAAGGGCGCGCGTCATGGTGATATAGCCGAAGACCTTGAGGTCCCAAGCCTCGCGCCAGCGGTCGTCGTCGATGGCCTCGATGGTGCCGCCGGGGATGGCCCCGGCGTTGTTGACCAGGATGTCGACGCCGACGCATTTGGCGGCCAGGTCCTCGACGGCGGCGCGCTGGGAGAGGTCGGCGGCGTGGGCCTCCACCGTGACGCCGAACTTTTCGGCGAGCTCGGCGGCGGCGGCCTCGAGGGCGACGCCGTCGCGCGCCGCCAGATGCAGGTCGCACCCCTCGGCGGCGAGGACATCGGCAACGGCGCGGCCGATACCCTTGGAGCCGCCGGTGATCAGCGCGCTCTTGCCTTTCAGGTTGAGGTCCATGGCGTGTCTCCCCCTTGTGCTGATTTGGCGGCCATTCTACAGCGCCGCCGCCGTCCTGCCCATCCCGGCGGCGCCGCGTGGCGCAACCGGTAGGGGCGGGTTTCAAACCCGCCCCGACGCATCGTTCCGTGCCGTCTTGCCCTCGGTTGGGGGCGGGTTTCAAACCCGCCCCTACGTGGCCTCGCGGATCATGTCGCGGGCGATGATCAGTTGCTGAATCTGGCTGGTGCCTTCGTAGAGGCGGAACAGGCGCACGTCGCGGTAAAAGCGCTCGACGCCGTGGTCGGCGACATAGCCGGCGCCGCCGTGGATCTGCACGGCGCGGTCGGCGACGCGGCCCACCATCTCGCTGGTGAAAAGCTTGCAGCACGAGGCCTCGGTGCCGACGTTGTCGCCGGCGTCGCGGCGCACCGCCGCGTCCAAAACCATGCAGCGCGCCGCATAGGCCTCGACCCGGCTGTCGGCGAGCATGGCCTGGACGAGCTGGAACTCGGCGATGGGCTTGCCGAACTGCTGGCGTTCCATGGCGTAGGCGAGGCTGTCGCGGATGAGGCGCTCGGCGATGCCGACGCAAAGGGCGCTGATGTGCAGGCGCCCGCGGTCGAGCACCTTCATGGCGGTCTTGAAGCCCTGGTTCTCGGCGCCGCCGAGGAGCGCGCTGGCGGGCACCTGGCAATCGTCGAAGATGACGTCGGCGATGTGGGCGCCGTGCTGGCCCATCTTGCGCTCCGCCTTGCCGACGGTGAGCCCGGGCGTGCCCGCCTCGACGAGGAAGGCGGAGACGCCGCGCGCTCCGGGCTCTTCCGCATTGGTGCGGGCGAACACGGTGAACAGCCCGGCCTGCGGCGCGTTGGTGATGTAGCGCTTGGTGCCGTTGAGCACGTAGCCGTTGCCCTTGCGCCTGGCGCTGGTGGTGAGCGAGCCGGCGTCCGATCCCGCTTCCGGCTCGGTGAGCGCGAAGCAGCTGATGGTCTCGCCGGAGGCCAGCTTCGGCAGGTATCTATTTTTCTGTTCCTCGGTGCCGTCCATGACCAGGCCCTGGGATCCGATGCCGACGTTGGTGCCGAAGGTCGAACGGAAGGCCGGCGCGGTCTGGCCGAGTTCGAAGACCACCCGTACCTCTTCCTCCGTGGTCAGGCCGAGGCCGCCGTACTCGGCGGGGATGGACAGCCCGAAAAGCCCGAGCCCGCGCATCTCGTCGACGATCCCGGGCGGCATGGCGTCGTCTTCGGCGACTTTGTCTTCCAGGGGGACCAGGCGCTCGCGCACGAAGCGCGCCACGGTGGCGATGAGTTGATCGCGGGTCTCGATGTCCAAGGCCATTCCCGGGGGGTCCTATTCGATGGTTTCCACGTTCCAATACGGGGTCAGGAATTCGAGGCGCGAAAACAGAACGTTGGAGACCGATTTGGACTTCGACGCGATGGCCACGGAATTGGGCAGCAGTTTCGGGAACTCGCCGTCCCCGTCCATGAGGAAGGTGTCGTAGCCGAGGTCCTTCATGAAGGCCCGGAAATTCTCTTGCGAGGAATCCAGTTGTTCGAGTCCGAAATCGTTGAGTTCGCAGACGACGAACGGGATGGCGTGTTTCTCCAGGGCCTGGCGCGCCCCCTTGCAGACCTGGTGCTCGCCGCCCTCGGTGTCGATCTTGAGGAGCTTGACGTTTTCGATGCGGCGCTCGGCCAGCGCCGTATCGAGGGACACGGCCTCGATGGTCAGGGGCTTTGGGTCGGCGGCGCTTTTCTTGTTGAAGGGATGGACGCCGACGTCCCACAGGCAATGTCCGCCGTCGTTGTCGCGGTTGATGTAGAAGGTCCGCGGGCCGTCCGTATCGCACACCACCTTGTCGACGACCTCGATGTTGGAAACGCCGTTGATCTCGACGTGCTTTTTCAGCGATTGCAGGTTTTCTTCCTCGGGCTCGAAGGCGACAACGCACCCCTCGGGACCGACCAGCTTGCCCGCGATCACCGAGAAAAAGCCGACATGGGCGCCGACGTCGAGAAATACGTCACTCTTGCCCAGGATTTTCATCAGGAAGTAACTGAGGTCCGGCTCGTACAGCTTGCCCTGGGACAGATAGCTGTACATGACCTGGATGGAAAACTTGTCGAGGTCGAAGAGAAATTTCACCGATATCTCTTCGCCCTTGACGATCAAGTTGAGGTCGAACGGTTTTATGTTGCTCATTTCGTGCTCGCCGGGGCCGGTGATCGCAAGAGGGTGTCCGCCTCGGCGCCGGAGTGTGCCAGAGATGGCCCGGCCCCGCAATTGCGGGGGACACAATCAGGCCGAAGAATGGGCTTGGGCCACGGCCCGGCTTATATGATACCAATATACGGAAACGTCCCGCGCCAGAGGAGCCCATTCCATGCCCGTCATCAACCGCATCGCCGACTTCCACGACGACATGACCGCCTGGAGGCGGGATATCCACCAGCATCCCGAGACCGCCTTCGAGGAGCACCGCACGTCGGACACCGTCGCCCGGCGCCTCGAGGAGTTCGGCATCGAGGTCCACCGGGGCCTCGCCGGGACCGGCGTCGTCGGCATCCTGAGAAGCGGCGAGGGGCCTTCCATCGGCCTGCGCGCCGACATGGACGCCCTGCACCTCGACGAACTCAACGAGTTCGACCACAAGTCGGTCAACGACGGCCGCATGCACGCCTGCGGCCACGACGGCCACACCACCATGCTGCTCGGCGCCGCCCGCTATCTCGCCGAGACCGGCAATTTCCAGGGCACCGTGCACTTCATTTTCCAGCCGGCCGAGGAAAACGAGGCGGGCGGCCGGGTCATGGTCGAGGACGGATTGTTCGAGAAATTTCCGGTCGAGGCGGTCTACGGCATGCACAACTGGCCAGGCCAGTCGGTGGGCACGATTGCCGTCAGCGAGGGCCCCATGATGGCGGCCTTCGATCTTTTCGAACTCACGGTGACCGGGCGCGGCGCCCACGGCGCCATGCCGCACCTCGGCATCGACCCGGTGGTTGTCGGCGCCGAGATCGTCGGCGCCTTGCAGACCATCGCCAGCCGCGTCACCGACGCGCAGGACGCGATCGTCGTCACCGTCACCAAGTTCCACGGCGGCGACACCTGGAACGTCATTCCCGACCAGGTCGTCCTCGGCGGCACCACGCGCAGCTTCCGTCCCCAGGTGCAGGACGCCATCGAGCCCGCCATCCGGCGCATCGCCGAGGGCGTCGCGGCGGCCCACGGCGCGACGGCGGAATTGCGCTACGAGCGCCGCTATCCGCCAACCGTCAACAACGCGCGGGAAGCGGAGATCGCGGCGAACGTGGCGGCCGAAATCGTCGGCGAGACCAACGTCGACCACCATCCGGTGCCGTCCATGGGTTCCGAGGACTTCTCCTTCATGCTGCAGGAAAGGCCGGGGTGCTACGTGTGGCTCGGCAACGGCCCGGGCAAGGCCGGGTGCATGCTGCACAACCCCAACTACGACTTCAACGACGAGATCCTTCCCATCGGCGCCAGCTATTGGGTGCGCCTCGTGGAGAACGTCCTGTCGCAAGGCGCGTGAGGCGGTGCGTGGCGCCGTCGAATCCTGGCTGCTGTAGTCACAAGGGCGCGCCGCGATGACCGCCCCCGCCGCCTCTCACGCCGTGAACGCCTGAATCCCCGTTTGGGCGCGGCCCAATATGAGGGCGTGGATGTCGTGGGTGCCCTCGTAGGTGTTGACGGTCTCCAGGTTCATCAGGTGGCGGATGACGTGGAACTCGTCGGCGATGCCATTGGCGCCGTGCATGTCGCGGGCCAGGCGCGCCACGTCCAGCGCCTTGCCGCAGGAATTGCGCTTGACCATCGAGATATTCTCGACCGGGCAGCGGTCCTCGTCCATGAGGCGGCCGACGCGCAGGCAGGCCTGCAGGCCGATGGCGATCTCCACCTGCATGTCGACGAGCTTCTTCTGGATGAGCTGGTTGGCGGCCAGCGGCCGGCCGAACTGGTTGCGGTCGAGGGTATACTGGCGCGCCGCGTGCCAGCAGAACTCGGCGGCGCCGAGCGCCCCCCACGAGATGCCGTAGCGCGCCTTGTTGAGGCAGCCGAAGGGTCCGGCCAGGCCCTTGATGTCGGGGAACATGTTCTCTTCGGGAACGAAAACGTTGTCCATGACCACCTCGCCGGTGATCGAGGCGCGCAGCGAGAACTTGCCCTCGATCTTGGGCGCCGTGAGCCCCTCCATGCCCTTCTCCAGGATGAAGCCGCGGATGACGCCGTCGAGCTTGCCCCAGACGACGAACACGTCGGCGACCGGCGAATTGGTGATCCACATCTTGTTGCCGGTGAGCACGTAGCCGCCCTGCGCCGCCTCGGCGCGGGTCTTCATGCCGCCGGGGTCGGAACCGTGGTCGGGCTCGGTGAGCCCGAAGCAGCCGACAAATTCGCCGGTGGCCAGCTTGGGCAGGTACTTTTGCTTCTGCTCCTCGGTGCCGTAAGCGTGGATGGGGTGCATGACGAGCGACGACTGCACGCTCATGGTCGAGCGGTAGCCCGAATCGACGCCTTCGATCTCGCGTGCCGCCAGGCCGTAACAGACGTGGTTGACGCCGGCGCACCCGTACTCTTCGGGGAGCGTCGAGCCGAGGAGGCCGAGCGCCCCCATCTCGACGAGGATCTCGGGGTCGTAGCGCTCGTCGCGGTTGGCCTCGACGATGCGGGGCATCAGTTTTTCCTGGGCGTAGTCGCGAGCGGTGTCGCGCACCAGGCGCTCCTCCTCGCTCAACTGGCTGTCCAGGAACAGCGGGTCGTCCCACTGAAAAGGTGTCTTGGCTGACATGGTGGCAATTCCTTCGATGAGCTTTCATGCGGGGTCGGGCGTGCCGCCGCCGCCGTTCGCCCGATCATAGCGCCGCGAACCCACAGGTCTTTTAAAAAATCATGCCGAAGGCGGGGCTGTTGCCTTGATGGTCATTTGACCGGCGCCTGCCTCGTTCGCCGCGGACAGGTCGCGATGGATGGATTGGGCGGCGCTCTTGCCGGCGCCGGCGGCCAGAATGACCGTGGCGGCGCCGGTGACCACGTCGCCGCCGGCGTAGATCCTGGGGCGCGTGGTGCGGCCGAATTCCTGGTCGGCGACCAGGCAGCCCCAGCGGTCGGTCTCCAGCCCTGGGGTGCTCTGCAAGAGCAGCGGGTTGGGCGTCGTGCCGATCGACAGCACCACGTTGTCCACTTCAATGACAAACTCGGAGCCGGCCACCGGAACCGGCCGGGCGCGTCCCGACTCGTCGGGCTCGCCCAGTTCCATGACCTGGCACTTAAGCCCGGTGACCCAGCCCTCGTCGTTGCCGAGCACCTCGATGGGATTGGTCAACCAGTGGAATTCAACGCCTTCCTCGATGGCGTGGTGATACTCTTCGATGCGGGCCGTCATTTCGGTCTCGCTGCGCCGGTAGACGATCAGCCCCTTTTCCGCCCCCATGCGCATCGATGAGCGCACGGTGTCCATCGCCGTGTTGCCGGCACCGATCACGGCGACCCGCTTGCCGACCTTCATCGGCGTATCGGCGACGGGGAAGTCATAGGCGCGCATCAGGTTGATGCGGGTCAGGAACTCGTTGGCGGAGAACACGCCGTTGAGGTTCTCGCCGGGAATACCGAGGAACCTGGGCAGCCCGGCACCGGTACCGATAAAGGCGGCGGCGAAGCCCATATCGTTGAGAAGGTCGTCGAGGGCGATGGTCTTGCCGACGATGACGTTGGTGACGATTTCGACGCCGCGCTGCCTGAGGACATCGATTTCCCAGTCGAGGATGGCGTTGGGCAGGCGGAATTCCGGGATGCCGTAGCGCAATACCCCACCCGGCGCGTGCAACGCCTCGTAGACGGTCACCGGATAGCCCATGTCGACCAGTTGGCCGGCACAGACCAGCCCGGCCGGGCCCGAGCCGATGACGGCGATCTTTTCGTCGCGCCATGGCTTCCGGGCGCCGTCGTTGGCCGGTTGATCGCGTTCCCAGTCGGCGACGAACCGTTCCAGGTGCCCGATGGCCGCCGCGCTGAAGCGGTTGTTCATATGGCAAAGTTCCTCGCACTGGGTCTCCTGCGGGCAGACCCGTCCGCAGATGGCGGGCAGCGGGTTGGCGCCGCGCAGGATCGAGGCGGCCTCCGCCATGTCGCCGGCGGCGATGGCGTGGATAAATTCGGGGATCGGAATACGCACCGGACAACCGTCAACGCAAACCGCGTCCTGGCAGCGCAGGCAGCGTTCGGCCTCGAACATTGCGCGGCTCAAGTCATAGCCCTCGTTGACCTCTAGGAAGTCGTGGGCGCGCACGCCGGCGTCGCGCTGGCGCATCGGGGTTTTATCGATTCGTTTGACCGGCATCAGGCCGCTCCCGCCGAGGCTTGGCATTCGAGCGCCTGCCTTTCGGCGGCCTGGTTTTCCATATCGGCGTACATCCTGTTGCGTCTGACCGCTTCGTCGAAATCCACCTGGTGGGCGTCGAAGAAGGGGCCGTCGACGCAAGCGAACTTCACTTCGTCGCCGACGGTGATCCGGCAGCCGCCGCACATGCCCGTGCCGTCGATCATCAACGGATCCATGGAGACCAATGTCTCGATCCCGGCGTCGTGGGTGGTGTCGGCGACGGCACGCATCATCGGCATCGGGCCGATGGCCAGCACCCGATCGGGCCGCCCAGGGCCGTCCCCTTCACCGTCGCCGTCGATGAGCTGTTGCAGCCGTTCGGTGACCAATCCCTTGAACCCGGCGGAGCCGTCGTCGGTGCACAATTCCAGATGGCTGCAGACGGCGCGTAGCTCGTCGGTCAGGATCAGCAGGCCTTTATCGCGGGCACCGATGATGGCCGTCGTCGGCGCGCCGCGCTCGGTAAGATCGCGCATCAGGCAGAGCAGCGCGGCGGCGCCGAAACCGCCGCCGACGCCGACCACATGGCCGCCGGGCTCAATCTCCGGCGCGCTGCCCAATGGGCCGACCATGTCGAGGATATCGTCGCCTTCATCCAACGCGCCCAACAGTCTCGTGGTGACGCCGACTTCCTGGACGACGATGGTAATCTCACCCCGGTCGGCGTCGTAATCGGCGATGGTCAGGGGGATGCGCTCGCCGTCCTCGCGGACGCGGACGATGACGAACTGCCCGGGCCGCGCCGCCGCCGCGATCAGCGGTGCCTCGACAACGAACAGTTTGGTGACCGAGGTCAGAGCGCGTTTGCTAAGGATCCTGGCCATTCGTCACAGTCCCTCGTGGCCATGCATGATTTTCAAACGGCGCCAACGCCTGTCGGCCTCGTTTTCAATGGCCTCGAGCCGTTCGGCGTTGTCGGGCCCAAGCAAGTGCCTGGTCTTGCCCATGAGTCCAAGCCAGTCGGCCACCGGCCGGCGGCGTCCGACGGCATCGGGATCGTAGGTCAGGGTGGTGTGCCCTTTCTCCACCTCGTAGAGGGGGAAAAAGCATGAATCGATGGCCGCTTGCAGCACGTCCTCGGCAGCATCGTCGGTGGTCCGCCAGTTGAGCGGGCAGAACGACAGGACCTTGCCGTAGACCAACCCCCGGCGCTTGGCATACCACTGCGCCTTGGCCACTTTGCGCATGAAGTCCTCGGGGTAGCCTTCGCTGGCGGTGAATACATAGGGCAGGTGGCAGGCGGCGAAAATCTGTGGCGTGTCCTTGTGGTGGAAGGCTTTGCCGGTCTTGGCTTCGCCGACTTCGCTGGTCGAGGTGCGGTGGCCCATCGGCGTGGCATAGGAAAGCTGGGCGCCGGTGTTCATGTAACCCTGATTGTCGTACTCCAGAATGATCATGCGGTGATTGCGATTGGCGGCGCCGAGCGCCGGTCCCATGCCGATATCCATGCCGCCGTCGCCGGTGACCATCATGAAGGTGATGTCGGGCGATCCCGGCAGCTCGCCGCGCCGCATGCGTTCGAGATACATTTCGACCAGCCCCGACATGGTCGCGGCGCCGTTTTGGAACAGGTTGTGGATATAGGTAATGCGGTGCGAGGTGCGCGGATAGGCGGTGGTCACCACCATGGCGCAGCCGGTCTGGAAGAGCACCACCAGATCGCCCTCGAGGACGCTGTAGGCCTGGTGTAGCACCGGGAAAATTCCGCAGCCCGGACAGCCGCCGTGACCGGGGGCGACCCGGCCGGGCACCGCGGTCATCGCCCACAGGGGTTCCAGTTCGACCTTGAGCCGGCCGCTTTTCTCGTCCTGGGTGACCTTTGCCATGCCGCGCGAAACTTCCTCGGCGGCAATGGCGGGCAGTCCGGCGGGCGGTTTTTTCTCGGGATCGCCGGCATAGGCGCCGTGGTAGGCGAAGGGCGTGTCCACCGATCCTTGCGCCGCCGCCTCGAGGACCTCGGCGAAGAACTGTTCGGCATCGGCGTCATAGAAGTCCCTGCCGCCAAGGCCGTAAATGCGGTTGAGGATCAGCGTATGGTTCTCGGCGTCCTGTTGCAGCGCGGCGCGGATCTCAAGGGCCAGGTTGCCGTTGCCGGCACCGTAGGAATCACTGCGGTCTCCGACCAGCGCGGCGCGCACGTTCTTGAACAATTCGCGGATTTCCCGCCCCGGAAACGGGCGCAGCGAGTTGAGCGAAACGACACCGACACGCCGGCCCTCGGCGCGCAGCCGGTCGGCGACTTCCTTGGCGGTCTCGGCGGCCGAGTTGAGCAGCACGACGGCGGCCTCGGCGTCTTCCATGCGGTAGGCGTCGACCACCGGGTAGACGCGACCGCTAAGCGTCGCCAGTTCGGCCAATACTTCGGGGATCACCCGCTTGGCGGCCTCCATCGCCTCGGTCAGCTGCATCTTGTTGTTGATCAGGTCGGGGTCGTTCATGTAGGGCCCGAATGTCACCGGGCGGGTGGGATCAAGAGCCGTCACCGGTGCTCCCGGGGGGCCGATGAATGCCCGGACCGCGTCGGCATCGTCGAAGATCTCCAGCCGGCGTTTTTGGTGGCTGGTGAAGAAACCGTCGTAGGCGACCAGCACCGGCAGCCGCACGTCCTTGTGTTCGCCGATGCGGACGGCGGCGAAGTTGAGGTCGTAAACTGCCTGCGGATCGCGGGCGAGCAGAATGATCCAGCCGGTATTGAGGACGAAATAAAGATCGGAATGGTCGCCGCGGATGTCGAGGGGGCCGGAAATCGTGCGGGTGGCGACGTTGAGCACCATGGGTACCCGCGTTCCGGCCTGCACCGGCATTTGCTCGAGCGCGTACAGCAATCCCTGGGACGAAGTCACGTTGAGCACCCGGCCTCCCCCCAGTGCCGCGCCGTAGCAGATGCCGGCGGCGCCGTGTTCGCCGTCGCCTGGTACCATGACGATGTCGTGGGCGCCTTCCGCCTGCATCTCTGAAAGGGTCTCGGCAACCTCGGTGGACGGCGTGATCGGGAAATAGCCCATCACATGGAAGCCGATGTCGCGTGCCGCCAGGGCCGCCGCCTCGTTGCCGTTGCGGAAGTCGGCGCGCTGGCGGATCAGGCCTTGCCCGACAGGGCGTTTGACCGAGCCGCCGGTTTCGAGCTTTGCCTCGACGACTGTTTCCCCATTGGGCGTCACGATTACCTCCGTTTTAGTCCACCAGTTGCGGGAACAGCGGTTTGTTCAGTTGCGCCACCAGTCCCGGGGTTTCCGCCTCGCGGGTCATGGCTCCGGTTGGGCATGTCTCGATACAGCGCATGCAGCCCTTGCAATACCGGTAGTCGATGCCGCTCAGCTTGACCGCCGTCGGCACCGGCTGGTTGCCTTCGGCTGTCCACACCAGGCACAGATCGGGGCACGCCATGTCGCACATGCCGCAGTGAATGCATTTTTCGATATCGAGTACCGGCAGCCACCCGGTACGCGAGGTAGTCAAATCGTTCCACGCCGTCGAGCCGGTATTGAGGATGATGCCGCCCGGGGGCGCCGTCTGGTAGCCCCAGAACGGATCGGGCCTGATGATCGGCAAATCGTCCTCCACCCGTCCGACGTCGGGCAATATTTCGAACTCCGCCGTGCCGCGGCGGAAAGCGGCCTCGTTGCTGGCCACCGCCTCGGGGCGTTTGCGGGCGAACTCGTCACTCAGCGCTTGCAGCAGGGTGTCGGTATCGAAAAGCGCCACTGCTTCGGCCAGGGTGCCAGTCAATACGGCGTTGGGTCGCGATTTTTCTTCGGCGGCGATGCGCTGGGCGTCGATGCGGATGACTGTCGCCGTGCGCGGCAGGCGGGCCAGGCCATCGGGGATTTCACCAGGCGGGCCGGTAAAGATCAGCGTGCCATTGGCGCGCAGACCGGCGACGGTCGCCGGATGGCTGAGCAGGGCGCCGTGAAAGACGACGACGACATCGGGGGATTCCACCGGGGCGCTGGTGCGGATGGGCTGGTCGGCCGCACCGAGTCTGATAAACGATTTGATCAGCGAGCCTTTTTTTTCCGAACCGTAGGAAGAAAAGTGGGCGCCGTTGAGGCCCATGCGCAACACCGCCGCCGTGGCCAGGATCTGACCGGCGGCATGGGCGCCGAGCCCGCCGATCGATTCAAATCGGAGTTCGAAAAAGCGGTCCTTATGGGGCAACGAGACCGTGTCATCCATAAATGACTCACCTCGGGCAATCGGGGAGTAATTACGCGTGACAACCGACGATCGATTAACACGGAATAGCGCTTGGATGTATTGACTTTGGTCAACCTGGAACCGGGTTGACGGGGGCGATCCGGATGGGCGCGTCTAGCCCTTGATCTTCCTGATCTCGGCGATGAGGGCGGGTACGACCTCCTGGCAATCTCCGATCACCCCGAACCGAGAATGGCCGAATATGGTGGCGGCGCGGTCGGTGTTGACGGAAACGATGGCGCGGGCGCTGGCGCATCCGGCGATGTGCTGGGGGGCGCCGGAGATGCCGAGCGCCAAATAGAGGTCGGGCGACACGATTCTACCCGACAGCCCGATCTGGTAGGACGGGGGGCACCACCCGAAATCGCACGGTAAGCGGCTGGCGCCGACGGCGCCGCCGAGCACCTCGGCCAGTTCGTGGGCCAGGGCGAAGCCGTCGCGGCTCTTGAGGCCGCGGCCCCCGGCGACGATGACCCTGGCCTGCTCGAGGTCCGTCGACCCCGTCGTGCCCGCCTCGCGGCCGACGATCCTGACGCGGATATCGCCGGGATCGAGCACCGAGGCGACGGCGACGACGTCGCCGCGCCGCCCGCCATCGGGCGTGGCGGGCTCTTGCGACTTGACCTTGACGGTGGCGATGGCCGGCGTCGTCCTGAAAGACGTCACCTCGCGGCCGTTGCCGCCATAGCAGGGCCGCGTCAGGAGGAGCCTGCCGCCGCTGATCTCGGCCTCGACGCAGCCCGTGGCGACCGCCGTTTCCAGCCGGAAGGCCAGGCGCGGGGAGAGGTCGGCGCCCATTGCCGTGTGGCCCATCAAAATGGCGACGGGCGACGTCTCCTTGGCGATGGCGGCTAGATCGGGAAGCCAGGCTTCCGCCTGATAGGTGGCGAAGGCGCCTCCATCCGCCACGTGGACGCTGTCCGCCCCATGGGCGATGAGGTCGGGGGCCAGCCCGTTGGCGTCCTCGCCGAAAAGCACGGCGGCGACGGCGCCGCCCCCCCCGTCCGCCAGGCGCCGGGCCAGGCCCAGCACCTCGTAGTTGTGGGAGGCGAGCGCCCCGTCCGCCGCTTCCGCCACCACCAGGATGTCCGAGGGGGCAGCCATCAAACGAGGCCGTCCTCGTGCAGTCGATGGGCCAGGGCCGCCGCTTGTTGTTGCGGCGTCTCGCCCTCGATGAACTCGCAAAAGATGTCGCTCACCGGAGCATACAGGCGCTCTCGCGTGCGCCGCGATCCGGCCTCTCCGACTTGGCCCGCGGCGAGCCCAAGGTCCGCCGCCGACCACACCGCGACCGGCTTTTGCGCCGTCCGCATGGTTTCACGAAGGCTCGCCTTGCGCGGCTGGCCGAGTTCGTGGGCGACCGTGACCACGGCGGGCAGCGGGGCCTTGACGACTTCCACGCCGTCTCCCGCGACGCGCTCCACGCGCACCACGGGACCATCCACCTGCACGTCCTTGGCCAAGGTGACGGCGGGAATGTCGAGAAGCTCGGCGATGCCGCAGCCGACCACCCCGGCGTCCCAGTCCGCCGCCTGGCGACCCGTCAGGATGAGGTCGTGGTCGCCGATCTTCCGGATGGCATGGGTCAGAGCCACGGCGGTGGCGTAGCTGTCGGCGCCCTCGAGGGCGGCGTCGCACAAATGAACCCCTTCGTCGGCGCCCATGGAAAGCGCGCCCTTGAGGATGGTGAGCGCCGATTCGGGGCCGAGGGTGAGGATGGTGATGGTGACGGCGTCGGCGTCCGCCTTGTCCTTGATGCGCAGCGCCGCTTCCACCGCCTGTTCGTCGAAGGGGCTGATGACCATCGGCAGGCCGGGCACCGGGATGACTTTCCTGGCCGCTTCGTCGACCTTGAAAAGACTGGATGCGATCTCGGGGTCGGGGATTTGCTTCACGCAGACGATGACGCGCACGGGTCACTAACCTCCGCTCATGGGCGGGAAGACGTCGAGGTGGTCGCCGTCGCCGACGACGGAGCTTGGCTGGGCGTGCCGGCCTTCGATCAGCACCGTCGTCTCCACGTCGTCGGGCACGCCGATCTGGCGGAGGACACCGGCGACGGTGCTGCCGGTCGCGGTCTCCAGCGTCACCGCTTCGTCTTTGGTTCCACCCGTCGCGTAACGGCTCAGGTTGGCGTAGAAACGGATTTCGACGCGGATAAGCCGCACCTTCTTATTGCCCGCGGTACTCATGTCGATGCCCGCGGCGCTCAGGCAAACTCCTCGACGACCGCCTTGGCGCCGTCCCCCTCGCCCTCGAAGCGCACAACCAGAAAGGGCTTGAGGACCTCGAGGTGCTTGGGCTTCAACTCGACCTCTTCATGCAGCGGCACCTTCTGCGAGATGAGCAGCGCCAGGGTCGTGAGAAGCTCGCTCTCGTTGCGAAAGCGCTGATTCCAGACACGCCGGTCCGCATCGAAACGAAAGCGATTGCCCTTCAGACGAATGCCCAGGGGCTCGCCATTATGGACCTCGACCAGTCCGCGCTCGGTGCTTACCGTGAGGTATGTGACGTCGGGCGCGGCCATGGGCCGAGCTAGTTGGCGGCCTTCTCGAACCACAGTTTCTCGCCGGTCAGCTTCCTGAGGTTGTCCCACAGCTCTTCGCGGGTCCACGAGGTGAGTTGGTACTCGTTCAGGTTCAGGAGCCTGATTTCACCGCCGGTGGTGTGAATCTCGGCGCTGTCTCCGACGAAGCGGACCTGGATCGCGTGGATGGTCTCATCCGGGCTTCCCCGGTGCAAATCGGTGGCGATGATTTTCCAAGACATGTCGTGTCTCCTTCTGTTGTCGTGTGATTATCACGTTACAAGGGCCTGGGCGACGCCCGCCAGACCCAAACCGTCCAGTGTCTCTCCTTGGGGAACGCCATCCTGGTCCCAGCCACGCAGGCCGTAATAGGCGTCCAGCATTCCTTGCAGCTCGTCGTCCGGACAGTGCATGCCCGCCGAGGGCCCGTCCGGGATGGGGTCGTGCATGATCTTGTAGGGCAGGCGGTCGTCGCGGCGGCGCACGTTCTCGCGCACGTTGAAGGCGCGCTCCAGGTTGCAGATGCGCGCCCCCAGGCTTTCCAGCTCGTCGACGGTAAATTCCCACCCGGTGGCGCACTTCAGCATGAATGCGTAGGTGTCGTTGAGGAACAGCCCGTAGCCGCCGCGTTCGCTGACGAAGCGGCACTGCACCAGGGAATCGCCGACGGCGGTGAAATTCTGGCTGCGCACGGCGTAGGCGGGGGCGTCGTCTATGGAAAAACGGTCCGCATGGCCGACGTAAAAGGGGGTCGGGCGCGTGTCGTGGTGGCTGCCGCCCCGCGTGCCGGTGGCATAGCCGATGCTCATGCCCTTGAGGGCCCTCGGCGAATGGCCGGGAAGTTCCAGCCCCTTGACGCAGATCAGCGATTTCTCCGCCTCCGCGCCGAGTTCGGCCGCCAGGCGCGCCGAGCCTTCCGCCAACAGCGCGCCGATGCCCTGGCGTCGCGCCGTCAGTTCGATCAGTTCCAGGATGGGTTCGGGGTCCCCGAAGCGCAGCGGCCGCCCCACCTGGGCCTCCGTGAGCAGGCCGCGCTCGAAGCACTCGTAGGCGAAGGCAAGGGTCACGCCCATGGTGATGGTGTCGACGCCGACGTCGTCGCAAAGCTCGCTGGCCTTGATGATCATCTCGATGTCCGAATTCTCGAGCATCGGCCCAAAGGCGTAGATCGTTTCCCATTCCGGAATCTTGGCGTGGGTGCCGGCAAAGCGCCCTTGCGTGATCTCGACGTCCTTGCCGCAAGCGACGGGGCAAACGAAGCACGTCGTATTGCGGTCCCGGTATTCCTCCTTCAGGCGTTCGCCCGACACCCGCTGCGCCAGGTCCCAGCTCTCGCGGCTGAAATTGCGCGTGCCAATGGCGCCCAGCTTGTTGAGGAAGTTGGCGAGCATGGCGGTCCCATACTCGGTGAGGCCGGCGGTGCCGGTGCGCACCTCCTCGCGGTAATCGCGGACGTAGGTCTTGAGTTCGGCCTCGTGGGCGAGGGGCGTGCGCCGGGCGCCCCTGACGGCGATCGCCTTGAGTTGTTTGGAGCCCATCACCGCGCCCATGCCGCCGCGCCCGGCGATGCCTTCGCGGTTTTGCCAGTAGTGGCCGGCGCTGGCAAAGCGGACCAGGTTCTCCCCGGCCGGGCCGATGGCCAGCACGTCGGTCTTGGCGCCCTCGTCGGCCTGGATGGCCTCTACCGTCTGGCGCACCGTTTTGCCGGCGAGGCCGCGGGCCGGACGGAAGTCGACGCCATCCTCGTCGATGATCAGGGTGCACGGCTCCTTGGCGCGCCCGGTGACTACCAGAAGGTCGTAGCCGGTACGCTTGAAGGTCGTCGGGAAGCGGCCGCCGAAGGTGGAATCGTAGAAGATACCGGTGAGCGGCGATTTGGCGGCGATGCAGGCGCGGCTTGAGCCGGGGATCGGAGTGTCGTTCCAGGGCCCCGTCGCCAGTACCAGGATGTTGTCCTCGGACAGGGGATCGGCGTTGGCGGCAAGCTCGTCGAACAGGACGCGCGCCGCGAACCCGTTGCCGCCCAGGAATTGGCGCGCCATGCCCTCGTCGAGAGGCTCCACCACCCACTCCCGGCTCGACAGGTCGACCCTGAGGAGCTGCCCATGATATCCGCCGCGCATGGCGTTAGTGGATAAAATCCAACATATGGGACCCATACGATCCCATATCCCGGTTTCCCGGCAGGAGAGGGCACGCAGGCGATGCTGAAGCATCGTCAAGGGGTCTCGACGCCCCGGGAAGCCAGGATATGGGACCCGCAGGGCGGCTTCCCAAGCCCACCGGACGCGTTGCCCGATGCTTGTGATGCTCCAGCATCACAGCGCATCGCGCGCCTTTCCGGATGAACTTGGGAATCCGTCGTATGGATACCATATGTTGGATTCTATCCACTAGCTGGTGCTTTCTTCGGGTTCGGATTTCGGGTTTTCGATGCGCGCGATGACTTGCGCCATCAGGTCCCGCGTCGCTTCGTCCTGCTTTGATGCGATGCGCGCCAGATCGGCGAGGTCCTCCGATCCCAGCGCCATGGTCGCCCCGTTGCCGCCACGGCGCCCGGCGGCGGTGTGGATGGGGGAGAGCTTTTCGGAGTTGACGTTCAGGCTGAGCACGTCCCAGCGCGCGTAGTGGCCGACCGAATCGACGATGTACTTGGCCTCGACGATCTGATCGAAGTCGAGATCGGCGCACAGTATCGCTTCCTCGTCGTAGCAGGGGCCGGCCAGGTAGTTGCCCTTGGGGCCGATGATGCCGGTGCCGCCGGCGGCGTCCCAATAGGTGTCTTTCTTCAATTCGAAGGAGTCGGGAACCAAATCCTCGTGCATGTATCCGCAGGAATTGAGCACGAAAAGCTGGCCCTCGAAGGCATATTGGCGGACCGCGGCGTCGACGATGTCCTTCATGAAGCGGTGCGCCGGCCACACCGCCGTGTGGATGCGCTCGCCCATGGCCATCAGGGCATAGCGGGTCAGGACCATGTGGTGCTCGTAGCACACCAGCCCGCCGAGGCCGCCGTATTCGGTCGGGAATACGTTGAGGGTGGAGCCGTCGCCCGGGCCCCAGATGCAGCGCTCGCCATAGGTCGGGATGAGCTTGCGGTGCTTGCCGAGGATGGCGCCGTCGGGTCCGATGAACAGCATGGTGTTGTACAGCGTCCCACCGAATTCGCGGTCTCGCTCACTCATGCCCATCACCACATAGGCATTGGCCTTGCGCGCCGCTTCGCACAGCGCGTCGGTCTGGGGACTGGGGATTTCGACGGAATTGCGGAAATAGCTGACGAAGGCCTTGAGGATGGGCTCGCGGGCCGGGCCGGTGTTGTCGCGTGGCCAAAACGGATATCCGGGGAGGAAGGTCTCCGGAAAGACCATGATGCGGGCGCCCTGTTCGGCGGTCTCGCCGATCAGGCGGCAGGCCTTCTCGACAGTAGCATCGAGGTCGAGGAAAACCGGCGCCGCCTGTATGGCGGCGGCCCTTACTGTACCGGTCAACGGGTCGGGATTCATGGGGCCCTCAGGGAAGGAAACCGGGCCTCCCGGGGGCACGGTCGTGCCCCCGGGAGCCTCGTGATACCCGTGTTCAGCCCTTGATGATGTCGCACATCAGCGGTTTCAGGTAGGCGACGCCGATGTTGGGGTCGTTGGGCGGATCGACGCCCACGGCCAGGTTGATGTTCGGCGAATCATCGCCGAAGAGGCCGGCTTCGCCCCTTTCCGGGTAGTACCACCCGAAGGGGGCGCTGACCACGCGGGGGTGAATGTGGTCGGTGACGTAGGCGACCATCTTGCACTGCCCCCAGGGCGACTTGACGGTGACTTCTTCCCCTTGTTCGATGCCACGTTCCTTGGCCGCGTCCTCATGGACCCACAGCTTGGCGAAGGGGACCACCTGGCGGGCCATGGAATCCTCTTCCTTGTTGTGGGTCTCGTACATCTCGAACTCGCGGGCCCCGGTCAGCATGACGAAGGGGTATTCGCCGGCGAGGTCGGGACGCCCGTGTGGCGTGAACGGCGGTTCCTCGTGGAAGGGGAGCGGGTCCTGGCCGAATTTCTCGAGCACCGTGCTCATCAACTCGACCTTGCCCGTCGGCGTGTCGAAGCCACGCTTCTCGTACTCCTTGTATTCGTAGGGGTAGTTCTGGTGCGTTTTCTCGAGGAGCCCCTTCATGGTCAACCCCGACCCTTCGAGGCGGAAGTTCCAAAATTCCTCGTGGTCCATCCAGGGCAGGACCTCCGGGTACTCGATCGACCCGCGCTTGGCCAGCGCCTGGGTAATGTTGATCAGGGTGTCGATCGGGTTGCGCGCCTCTCCCGGCGGCTCGATGACGGCGCGCGATGCCGTCGCCGTCTTGTGGTACTGGCTGACGTAGACGTACGCCTCTTCGTACTTGGTCGTCGTCGGCAGCACGTAGTCGGCATAGCTCGCCGAGTCGTAGATGGTCGGGCTGAGCGTGACCAGCAGGTCGAGCTTCATGAGCCCTTCCACGAACTTGTTGGTGTCCGGGAACGAGATCATGGGGTGGATGTCCATGACGAACAGCCCCTTGATGTCGCCCCGGTGGATGGCGCGCGTGCCTTCCACCATGGAGGCCAGTTGCTGGATCGAATCGGGTCCGCACCACAGCGGATACTTCTCGGCGCCGAACTGCTTGGCAAGGAGTTCCGGCGGCGCGAACTCGGGGTGCGCGTAGAGGAACTCGGTAGGCGCCTTGAGCCCGCCCATGTCCTTGATGAGCAGGTTGCCGCCCTCGACGTCGATGTTGCCGGTGAGCGCCACCAGGATGGAGAAGATGCGCGCCGTCTGGATCGAGTTGGTGTGCTGGCCGGTGCCGATGCGGCGCAGCATGGTCGCCGGCTTGATGGTGGCGTACATGCGGGCCATTTCACGGATGGTGTCGGCCTCGACCCAGGTCAGCTCCGCCGCCATTTCGGGCGTGTATTGCGCGGTCCGTTCCTTGAATTCCTCGAAGCCGTGGCACCACTTCTCCACGAACTCCTTGTCGTAGAGTTCTTCGCTGATGATGACGTTGCACATGGCCATGCCGAGGGCGGCGTCGGAACCCGGGCGGATCGGCGCGTAGAGATCGGCCTCATGGGCGCTTTCCGACTTGCGCGGGTCGACGACGATGATCTTGGCGCCCCTCGACTTGCCCTCGAGGATGCGCTCCCACTGGTTGGGGAACGAGGCGGCGGGGTTGCTGGCGATGATGAAGATGCATTTCGAATCTTCGTATTCGGCGCCATAGGCGTAGCGCGTGAAACGCTCGCCGACCGTCAGCACGTCGCCCATCTGGGTGGTGCCGCCGCACATCTCGCAAATGGTCATGACGTTGGGCGAGCCCATGGCCCGCATGAACAGGGACAAAAAGACGCCCCGGTCATACCATTCGTGGGGACCGCAGGCCGCCAGGGCCGGGGCGGGACCGTGCTTTTCCTTGATGGCGACGACCCGATCGGCGATCTCGTCGATGGCCTGCTCCCAGGAAATCTGTTCCCATTCGCCGCTGCCTCGCTCGCCCTTGCGCTTGAGCGGGTGCTCGACACGCCCAGGCGCGCCCACGTGGAAAATGGGGTACTGGGCCTTGTAACAGGAATAGGCCGGGTAATTCGGCCGATTGGCGTTGAACGGGTGGGCCGGGTCTCCCTCGACGCGCACCACCTTGTTGTCGCGGACATGCATGACGATGCCGCATTCGTTGTAGCATTCGTGACAGATGGTCTGAACGACCTTGTCGCCGGCCTGAGCCTCCTGTCCGCCTTTATCCTTGACTTCGGTATCCAGCGTGCGTTCCTCGTCCATGGTACGCCCCTCCTCAAAGTACCGGGCAAGTCGCTACTCGGCCGGTTTGTCCTCACTCGACAAAGGCTGTTCGCGGGGGTGCACGACCGCTTGAGAGCGCTCCCGCCTAAGCGGACAGCCCGTTCATTCGCGTAATGAATTTAGATTAGCAACACCGTTGCAAGAAGTAAATGCCCTAATTAAGTCATAACGGTCGCCCCCGTATCGGTCCGACCATATTTGCAATCGGAAACACTGTTGCAGTTTGGAACTACATCATTATAATGTTTCCATGCCCGGAGAAAACAGTCCCGTTGCGGATACCACCGAACGCTTGGCGCGCGTCGCCAATATCGAGCGCGGAATGGCCATCCTCGAGGCAATATCAGGTCTGCCCCATGGCCTTACGGTGGGTGAGCTGGCCCTGCAGTTGCGGCTCCCCAAGAGCGCCGTCTCCCGCATCCTGGCCACCCTGCAGTCGGAAGGGTATGTGGCGCGCGATCCTCTATCCAACCGCTTCCGCATCGCCCTAAAGCTCATATCCATGGTGTTGCGGCACGTCGACAGGCTGGGCATCGACGACCTTTGCCTGCCGCTTCTGCGGTCAGTGGCCGAGGAGACTCGTGAACTCGTGCAACTGGCCCTCGTCGACGGCGAGGAAATGCGTTTCGTGGCCAAGGCCGACGGGCCCCACCGCATCCGAGCGGTGTCGCTCATGGGGACAAGGGTGGAGACCCACTCCATGGCCGCCGGCAAGGTGTGGCTGGCCAGTCTGCCGCGCTCGCACGCCCTCAAGCTGGCCCTGGCCGACGGGCTGGAGAGACGCACGAATTCCACGATAACGACTGTCGAGGACTTCGGGCGCGAGCTCGACTTGGTTGGCGAGCGCGGTTTCGCGATGAATCTCGGGGAATTCGCCGAGGGCGTGCATTCCATCGCCGCGCCCATCCGCTCGCAGCGCATGGGCGGCGCCGTGCTCGGTGCCGCCGTGCTGACGGGGCCCGATTTCCGGCTGCCCGAAGCTCGCCTCGCCGAGCACGCGCCGGCCCTCGAGAGGCTCGGCGTGGAACTCGGCGAGATCCTTCCGGCCGACCTGGTGAAACTCCCCTTTACGACGTGACTCTTGGCGGCGGCGGGCGTCGCACGATGCAAGCGGACGGATTGGCCTGCGTTCGAGATGTACATCACCATCGATACATTCTACGGCCGGCTCCCGCACACCGATTGCGGCGACTGCGGGGAGCCGTCGTGCCGTGCCTTCGCGCTCGCCTTCGCCACCGACCGGGCAATCGATGACGCGGCGTGTCCCCATCTCGGCCCCGAGGTCCGCGCCGGGTTGGCGGGGCTGAAGGACGTGCTGCGCCGGCGCACCAACCTTGCCTTGATCGTCGACGAGAACCGCTGCACGGCCTGCGACGAATGCGTGGTCGTCTGTCCGATCAACATGTCTTTGTTTTCCTTCCCAACCGTGAATTTCGAGTCCATGCCCCTTGTCGTCAAGGAAGACGTTGTGAAGGTGGAGAATTACTGCGGGGCCCTCGCTACGTGCCTGCGCTGCGTCGAAATTTGCCCGGTGGACGCCATCAAGCTGGTGTGACGACGACAGCTCGGCGGTTGCCTGCGCGACCGGGAAGCAGCACTATCCGGCTCGAAGTGGTAAGGAGCCCTGCGCCAATGCCCGCCAACAAGGCGTCGCCAGCACTGGACACGGATAACCAGGTGGTCGCTTGTCTCGGTGGTGACAGGACCGCCCTGGAACGGCGCCCGCTGCCGCGCCCCGAGGCCGGCGAAATCCTTCTCAGGATGCGCGCCGTGGGATTCTGCGGCTCCGACCTGTTCAAGCTGGAGACCGGCGGCGCCCTTCCCGGCAGCGTTCTCGGCCACGAGCTGATCGGCGAGGTCATCGCCACGGGCGGCGGTGTCACCCGGTTCAGCGACGGCGACCGGGTGGTGGTGCCGCACCATGTCCCCTGCGGGGAATGTCTTTTGTGCCGCCACGGCAACGAAACCATGTGCGATACGTTCCGTGTCAACCTGCTGGAACCCGGCGGTTTCGCCGACAACGTCCTGGTTCGCCGGCGCGCCGCCGAGTTCGCGGCGCACCGCGTTCCCGACAATCTGGCCGACGAGGCGGCGGTGTTCATGGAGCCCGCCGCGTGCGTGCTGCGCGGCGTGCGGCGTTCCGACGTGGCGGCGGGTGGGGCGGCAGTGGTCCTTGGCGCCGGCTCCATGGGCCTGCTCCATTTGCTGGTCCTTGCCGCCGCCCGTCCGGGTTGCTCCGTGACCGTGGTCGATCCCCTGCCCGACAGGCGCGCCCTGGCCGAAAGGCTCGGCGCGGCGCGGACGGCGCCACCGGGGGAGCCGGCTCTCGATGTGGTGATGGCGGCCACCGACGGCATCGGGGCCGACGCCGTCTTCGACACGGTGGGTGGCGGCGAGGCGCTGTCGGCGGCCCTCGCACTCACCCGCCAGGGAGGATCGGTGGTGCTGTTCGCCCACGCCGGCGAGGGCGAGCCGGCGGGGTTCGACCTGAACACCCTGTTCAAATACGAACGGCGCATCCTCGGCACCTACTCGGCGGCCCTCGAGGAGCAGGCCGAGGTGTTCAGGCTGCTGACCAGCGGCGCCCTCGATCCGTCGCCCCTGGTTACTCACACCATGCCCCTCGACGACTTCGCCGACGGCGTGGCGCTGGTCAGGAAGCACCAGGCCCTGAAGGTTCTTTTCACGCCGTCGCGCGGCGCGGCGGGCGCCTGATGGAAACGCCGGACACCATGCCAGAAACCATGCGAGGCGCGGTGCTGGTCGGTCCCGAGCGCATCGAGATCCGCGAGGTGCCGGTCGAGCGACCCGGTCGCGGCGAGATCCTGCTCAGGGTCGAGGCCGCCACCACGTGCGGCACCGACGTCAAGGTCTTCCGCCGGGGCGGCCATCCCCGCATGCTGCAAGTGCCGACCCTCTTCGGCCACGAGATGGCGGGGCGCGTCGCCGTGCTCGGGCCGGGGGTCGAGGCCTTCGACGTCGGCGACGCCGTGGTCGTCGCCAACTCGGCGCCCTGTCTGGAATGCGGGCCGTGCCGGGTGGGACGCGAGAACCTGTGCGAGGACCTGCATTACCTGAACGGCGCCTTCGCCGAGTTCGTGTTGGTGCCGGCGCGCTTCGTCGAACGCAACACCCACCTAATCCCCGACGGCCTGGCCTTCGAGAAGGCGGCGCTGACCGAGCCCTTGGGCTGCGTCCTGCACGGCATCGACGCCTGCGACCTGACGCGCCACGGCGGCGGCGGGGGCGCCGAGGTCGTCGTCTTCGGCGGCGGTCCCATCGGCCTCCTTTTCGTGGCGGCGCTGGCCGCCGATGGGCACCGGGTCATTCTCGCCGATCTCAATCCCGGACGCCTGGAGGTGGGCAAGCGCCTGGGCGCCGCCGAGACCGTCGAGATCGCCGGCGGCGGCGGCCAGGCCGACGCCGTGCGTGCCCGGACGGAAGGCGGCGGCGGCGCCTCGGTCGCCATCGACGCCACCGGCGTGCCCGAGGTTTGGTCCGACGCCATCGCCAGCGTTCGTACCGGCGGCCTCGTCAATCTCTTCGGCGGCTGCCCGCCGGGCAGCAGCCTGGAACTGGACACCAGCCTCGTTCACTATGGTGAACTCACCATCAAGGGGGTCTATCACCACCGCCCGGCGACCATCCGCCGCGCCCTTGAGCGGCTTGCCGATCCGCGCTTCGAGGCCGAGCTGCTGCTGTCCGCCGAAATGCCCATCGACGGCGTCGAGGAGGCGCTGCGCTCCATGATGCGTCAGGAAGCGCTCAAGGTGGTGATCAGGAAGTAATTGGCGCCGCCCCTTGCCCTCTCTTGGCCCTATTCGAAGAGGACAAATTTCAGGGGTTTCGCCTTGAAATTGTTGCACGGGTTCTTTTCCTGCGGACAGCACGACATGCCGACCAACAGGTCCATGTGCGCCTTGAAATCGATGTAGTCGCCGGGCTCCGAGATGGGGACGCGGATTTCGCACGTCCCGTCTGGGTCGTAGCCGACGTTCATGAAGTTGCAGAACTCGCTCGATTCCGTGACCTGTTCCCTGTCGACGCCGAATTGCGCCAGGGCGTTGGTGAGATTGTCGTGGCAGTTCCTGGGATAGGGGTCGCCGTAGCGGAAGTGGTTGGACCACTGGGTGCAGTAGCTGCCGCCGCCGTAGTTCATGCCGACGGTGTCCTCGACGATCTCGACCATCGGCTTGCATTGCGTCGAGTAGAGCATGTGTCCCTTGGTCAGTTTCCAGGTGCCGTTGATCGATTTCGACCAGATGACGGAAAGCTGCTCGGTGTGGTTGTCGGCATTGATGAACACGTTGTCCATCACCTGCTGGCCCTCGATCTCGATGATGCGCAGGGTCTGCCCCCTGGCCATCCTGAGGCCGTAGTACTCCTTGGCCGGAATGACATATTCCTGGATCACCTTGCCGTCGACCCGGCTTGCCGCTTCGACCGACTTGGCCATCTTCCGCCTCCTCGACTCAGCCTTTTTCGTAGACCATGACCCGCATGGGCTTGGCCTTGAAATTGTTACACGCGTTGAGTTCCTGCGGACAGCATGAGAGGCCGACCAGGACGTCGGCGCGTGCCTCGAAATCGATGTGGTCTCCGGCCTTCGAGGTCGGCGGCAGGACCTCGTGGGTACCGTCCTCGTCGTAGGTGATGTTGAGAAACGCGCAAAACTGGCTGGCTTCCGGAATCTGGCGCTTCTCGATGCCGAAGCCGGCCAGGGCGTTGGCCAGGTTGTCGTAGCAGTTGCGGGTGTGAGGGACGTCGAAGCGCACCCGGTTGGCGGCCTCCGAGCAGTAGCTCCCGGTGGACGAATTGATTCCCACCGTGTCCTCGACGATGTCGGCGAGCGGGTTGCAGCGGATGGAGTAGAGCGTGTGCCCCTTGGTGATCTTCCACGACTTGTTGAGGAAGTTGGTCCACATCACGGACAGGTGGTCGGCGGGATCGGCGGCGCTCAGCCACACGGTATCCATGACCTGTTGGCCCTCGATGTCGATGATGCGAAGGCGTTGCCCCGGCGCCAGTGTCAGGCCGTAACACTCCTTGGCCGGAATGACGTGGTCGAAGGTAATCTCGCCATCGACCCGGTCCGCCTGTTGATCCGCCTTGGCCATCTCGTGCCCCCCCCCGTTGAGCGCCGATCATAGCATGACGGGCGTCGCCGCGTGAACTCAGTCCTCAACGCGCGGCGCGGTGCTCGGCGCCGTCACCGTCAGGTAGATGCCGAAAGCGATGAAAACGGCGCCGGCCAGATGGAAGGGCCTGAGCCTCTCGCCGAGCAGGACGAGGGCCAGGATCACCGCGAACACCGGGATCAGATGGATGAACAGCCCGGCGCGGATGGCGCCCACGTCGGCCACCGCCCGGTTGTAGAAGACGATCCCGATGACGGAGACGAAAAGGGCCAGGTAGCCGATGCTGGCGGCATTCGCCCAGGTCGCCTCGAACCCGCCCACCGCCGCCACTTCCCAGGCGTAGAGGGGGGCCAGCATGGCGACCCCGAGGACGGCGGTGGCCGACAGCATCACGGTCGGCGGCAGGGACGCGGGCAGCCGCCTGAGCAGCACCGAATAAATTGCCCACGACACCGTCGCCGCCAGCACCCACAGGTCCCCGCTGTTGATCTCGAGCGCCGCCAGCGCGGCGGCGTCGGCGCGGCTTATGATGACCACCGCTCCGGCCAGGGAGGCGGCGATGCCGGCCATCTGGCGCGGCGGTATTGCGTGGCGCGTCAGGACGAACGAAATCACCGCGATGAAGACCGGAGACAGCGAGCTGACCAGCGTCGCGTTGATCACCGTCGTGGTATTCAGTCCCATATAGAGCCCGACGGTGAAAAACACCACGCCGCTCGCCGCAAGCCCGGCCAGTAGCCTCCAGTGGCGGCGCAGGGTTGCGGCGTGCGCCGGCACCGCGTGCGCCGTGATCGCCAGCAGGATCACCCCGGCCACGGCCCAGCGCCAGAAGCTTAAGCTGACCGGCGGGATGTCGGCGTGGATGGCGCGGGCGAGCACGTAATTGCCGGCCCACAGCAGCATGGCGAGCACGAGCAGCGGATAAGAGGAGGAGCGGCGTGACATGCCCGCGACCATAGCCGAGGAGCATTGGCCGGACCATCCACCGATTTTGGCGGCGCCGGGCCGTCGCCCGTGGGCCGCGGCGGACATCGCGCCGAATCACGTGGATCCGTGGGGGCGTACCGAAAACTGGTGGTTTCCCTACCCAGAAAGATGGGGCTGCAATTCGAAGGGAGTTTGTGGAATCCCCGGTCGCATGAGGCGATTCCCTGTGACGGTTATCACTGACATGCGCAAGCCCAAGCGGAAATGTTGCCATACGGTTCAATCCAACCTCCGAGAGGTATTGCTGGAGGGAGATGAGAATGCGTGGTCGGCTGTTTGGCTCGGCGCTGATAGCTATGTTCGTGGCGGTTGCGCTCGGTGATGCGAAAGCCAAGTGCCCCGCGATTCCCAATGTCCCGTGGTGGGGTACCAACGAGCACAAAAGGGTAATCAAGTACGTAAACCAAAAGCACGATGGAGATTGGCAACCATACATCGCCAAATGGTCCAAGTATCAATCCCGCATGCAGGATGTCGCCGAGCGGGAGGGGTCTGTAGCAGTCCGCAAGGCCGGCATCACGTTGAGTGGGCCTGAGTTGTTCAAGTATGCGGACAAGATCGCTCAGCGCGTCAAAGTTCTTCGCTGCCTCGCCAGCCAGGAAGCCGGCCGAGGCAGTGGAGCGCCGAAGGCGGCGGCGCCTGTCCAGGCAAAACCTAAAACGACGTCGCGTGGCGGGGAGACCGCATCAAAATTCGTTTGTCCGGCCGTTCCGAACGTCGATTGGTGGGGAGACGTAAATCATGAATCGATGATTGCGCTTGTGAACGGCAGGTACGACGGAAACTGGCGCCAATACATCAAGCAATGGGAAAAGGAGTTGGACATCCTCTTCAGGCGCTTCGAACTCGGCGAGAAAGTCGTGGTCAACATGGTCGGGTTCAGACTCGAAGAGGAGGAGCTAGGTCTGTACATCGGCAAAGTCGCGCAAATCCTCTCCGTCAGCCATTGCCTGGCAAACGAGGAGGCATCCCGTTAACCGGGCCCCTTAATATTCGGGACGGGAAATTAAAGGCGAGGGATTGACCTGAAACGTTGTAACATCATGTCCATACGATGCTGGTAGAGAAATGGGCACGGACATGAGCCGAAACATACCTCCCCCTGGTGGCGCCAATGGATGAGATGCCGGATGTCGGGAAGGTCGCCCTGAGGACCGCCAGGTTCGAGATCGGGCAGATCGTCAAACACCGTATCTATCCGTTCCGGGGCGTCATTTTCGACGTCGACCCGTTATTCAACAACACGGAGGAATGGTGGCAGTCCATCCCCGAGGATGTCCGCCCCGCGAAGGATCAGCCGTTCTACCATCTGTTCGCCGAAAACGACCAAACCACGTATGTCGCCTATGTGTCGGAGCAAAACCTCCTGGCCGATGACAGCGGGGACCCCATTTCCCACCCCCAAGTGAATGACTGCTTTCGCGGGATGCGTAATGGCCGTTATGTGGTCGCCGACAAGACAACCCACTGACCGAGACGGCCCCCGTTATCTCTGACGCATCGCCACCTGCACGGTGGTTTCCAGACGGTTTAGAAATTCCGAGCGGTCGGACTTGCCGAACGGCTTCGGCCCGCCGGTGATTTCACCGCTTTCGCGCAGGCCCCGCATCAGTTCGCGGTTGGCCAGCGCCATGCCGATGGCGTTCTCCGTAAACGGTTCTCCATTGGGCTTGATGGCCAGGGCGCCCCGGTCCAGACATCGCGCCGCCAGCACGATGTCGTTGGTGACGCAGATGTCGGCTTTTTGAATGTTGTCGGCGATCCAGTCGTCGGCCGCGTCCGCGCCTTGGGCGACAATGACCAGTTCCACCAGTGGATTTTGGTTGGGGCGGATGCCGCCATCGCTGACCAGGTAGGTTTTCAGACCATGGCGCGCGGCGACGCGAATGGTTTCCTCCTTGACCGGACAGGCGTCGGCATCGACGTAAATGTCCACCATGGTCCCCCAAGTAGTCCAGACCCGCGACGAAAAGCGCACCCCTTCCACGGCCCTGCGCCATGTTTCCACATACTTACATGGGCACCACGAAGCTCAGCCTCCCTGTTTACGCGGGTTCGGCGATAAACACCGGAATCACGCGAGGTGCTTTTGCCTGATAATCGTTATAGGGCGGATAGGCTTGTGCACCGGCATCCCACAAGCGCTCGCGTTCGTGGCTGTCCGTGACCTCCCGGACCCGCATTTTGAATACTTCGGTTTTATCGCGTATTTCCACATCCGGATTGGCTCTGAGGTTGTATACCCACACGGGATCTTTCGGACGCCCGCCGTATGAACCAATCAACACATAACCATCGTCCACTTTTACCCGCATCACTGGAATTTTTCGCATTGTACCAGTTTTGTTGCCCACATGCGTGATGATGATGCACGGCAAACCGGTGTCCCTCAAAGTGGTGCCTTCGGTGCCTCCGCTACTTTCATACAATTCGACTTGCTCACGCACCCAGTCCAACGCCGGTGGAATGTATTCAGCCATGGGATTTTCCTAACCAAATGAAAATTACAAATAACAGAGGGTTGCACCCCCGCCAAGGCCGAGACCATCCAGCGGACGTTCCAAGGGCCGTTACACTTGAACGCAGACATGAGCTAAGCTCGGCGCCATGAACATCCGCCTCGGTATCAGCTTTGACGGCTTCATCCCCTATCCGGAGTCGATCGATCTCGCCCGCCGCGCCGTCGAGGCTGGCGCCGGCAGCCTATGGATGGCGGAGCACCTCGGCTACCGGGAGGCGATGGTCTCCTCGATGGGGTTTCTCGCCGCCACGACGGACGCGGTCGTCGTGCCCACCGCGGTCAGTCCCTATCTGTGGCACCCGACGCCGACCGCCATGGCGCTCGCTACCCTGGCCGAGGCGGCCCCGGGGCGCGTCGCCGTCGCCGTCGGCCTCGGTAACCCGCTGTTCCTCCGGGAATCCGGGGTCGAGCCGGTCAAGCCGGTGCGCGCCATGGGCGAGTACATCGACAGCCTGCGTTCCCTGTGGGCGGGCGAGCCCGTGCGGCGCGAAGATGCAATGCTCCACCCGCTTGCCGGCGCGCGCATGGGGTTCGAGCCGCCGCAACCGATCCCCATCTATGTCGCGGCGATGCGCAAGCAGATGCTGGACCTCACCGGCCGGGTCGCCGACGGCGTCGTGCTGTCGGGTGGACTATCCGTCGACTACGTCAGACGCTCGCTCGGCCTGTGCGAAGCCGGTGCCGCCAAGGCGGGCCGCGACCTGAAGGGGTTTCGCAAGGCCGGCTATGTCTTCTTCGGGGTGTCACGGGATCGGCGCGAGGCCTTCGACGCGTTGCGCGAGAAGATCGCCTTCGTCATGCGCAATGAGGCCATTCGCGAGAACATCGATCAATCCGGGATCGCGGTCGACCACGACGGCGTGGTCGCCGCCATCGCCAAACGCGACTTCGCCGCCGCCTCGAGCCTGATCTCGGACGAGGCGGTGCGCGCTTTCGCGATCGGCGGCACCCCGTCGGACTGCGCCGAGGGAATTCGCGCCTACGCCGAGGCTGGGCTCGAGGAGCTGGTCCTCCTGGTCTCCGGGACCGCGGAGAACCAGCAGCTCGCGCTCGAGGTCATACGCCAGTGCCTGGAACGATAATCGGCCCGTCGCCGAGAACCAACCGACAGGAGGGCGATCGACGGCCATCGGACCACGGGCTCAAGATCGGGCGATATAGTCCCGCAGCTGCGAAGACTCCCGTTCCATCTCCTCGAGGCGATTCTTTACAAGATCGCCAATGCTGATGAGACCACGCAGCTCGCCTTCCTCCGTCACCGGAATGTGGCGGCAGCGATTTTTGGTCATGACCGCCATCAGGGTAGCCGCTTCGTCGTCGAGGCTGGCGGTGAGGACGTCTCGCGACATTAGATCCGCGACCTGCATTTCCAATAGGGCCGAGCCGTGTTCAGCGAGTCCATGCAGGACGTCCCGTTCGGTGACGATGCCGACGATGTCGCCACTTCCTTCGCAGACGAGCAGGGCGCCGATCTTTTTTTGACCCATTGTACTTATGGCCGCCGCAACCATCGTTTCGGGACGTGTGGTTACGACCGCGTTGCCTTTGGCGTCGAGGATCGATTTGGCCTTCATGGCACCTCCTTTACCGCGTCGTGATGTGGTCCCACCTGTTTGCACAGGCTGGCAGCGGAGTTAACCGGGAATCCCCAATGGCTCCGGAATGAAGAACTTTCCGCCAACGAACGCGTTTCGGATCAGGAGACAGCGGAAAGTCGAATTGGCCCCGGAACACCCATTCGATATCCCCTCGAATGACGTGATCGAGCGCCGCTACCATAGCATATTCTACTCACGATTGACACCAGCGGCTTGCGCGAAAATGACGCCAGCTTCGCCAAAGACCCGTTTTCAGGCACTTGGCGGACATCGGGGCGGCCCTCACACGGCAGTCGCGGGCATGTGAGGGGGATTGATTTCCCTTCGGCGCCGGCACCTCTCCATCATGGCCATCAGCCAAGAGGGGCCAACCCATGCGCGCGAGGGATTGATGCGCCGCCATTTCCGTTCCGCCATGCGCCGCCGCAGGGCACTGTCGCCGATGGGCGCCGCCCCCGTCGTGGCGGTATTGGCGTTCATCGTCGTCGTGCTCGCCTTCCCGCTCCCGGCCCCGGGAGACGGTCACGAGCAGGGGGCCGGCGACGACAAGGTCCGCTCCGGGCCGGTCAAGCCAGCCGAGGCCCCGGGCGTGCCGCGCCGGCACTTCCGGGTCAAGAACCCCGCCAACCTGAGCGACGCCGACGCCGAGCGCATCTACGCCGAACTCAAGGAGGACATGGCCCAGCGCTACCGGCTTTCGCGGCTGCCGGCGGCGGCGGCGTATCAGGGCTGGACGCGCTACAACCGGGTGCCCTACCGCAGCGCCAGTCACGGCCGCCGGTTGCTCAACAACTACGCCAACGAAAAAGCCCACGCCTATGGCCGCTTCGAGAAGGCGGGCCGGCTGCCCGTGGGCTCGGTGGTTGTCAAGGACAGCATCACCGTGACCGAAGACGGCGCGGCCAGCCCGGGGCCCCTGTTCCTGATGGAGAAGATGGCGCAAGGCTTCAACTACGTCAGCGGCGACTGGCGCTACACCATGATCATGCCCGACGGCAGCGTGTTCGGAATCACCAAGGGCGAGGGCTCCGGGCGGGTGGAGTTCTGTATCCCTTGCCACCTGGCGGCCGAACGCCATGACCACCTGCACTTTTTCCCCGCGCCCTTCCGACGCCCCTGAGCCATTGTCGACATAGTGACCCGGCGCGGTGGAACGCCGAAACCTCCTTGATCAGGTGGTTTGTTTGCCGGAGAGTAGGGCTATTGAGGGGACCAAGAAAATCCAACAAACCGGGAGAGGGAGCAATGACTGGCAGACTGGTTTTCTTCGCGTTGGTTGCCGTCGGTTTGATGATCGTCGGGATAAACGGCGTCGCCGCCGATGGCGTCGGCGTGGTTTTGATGCACGGCAAGGACGGCTCGGCGAAATCGGGATCACCAACCGGGAAACTGGCATCGAAGCTCGAGGGCGAATTCGAGGTCAAGGCGACGGACATGCCGTGGTCGAGATCCAACGGTTTCGACAAGACCCTCGAGGAATGCTTCGCCAAAATCGATAACTATGTCGAAGGGTTGAGGGATGACGGTGCGACCAAGATCGTGGTCGGTGGTCATAGCCTGGGCGCGGCTGTAGCGCTAGCCTACGCTACCCGGCGCCCTGGCCTTGCCGGTGTCTTGTTGATGGCGCCGGGGCATCGGCCGGACCTCCTGGCCTCCGAAAACGAGGCGGCACTGTCGAAGGCCAAGGCTCTGATCGGCAAGGGCGACGGGAACGACGAAGTCCGCATCTTCGACGTCAACCAGGGCAGGAAAATCACCCGCTCGCTGGAAGCGGACGTCGCTGTCGGTTTCTTCGACCCCGGGGGATTGGCCGTCATGCAGAACGCCGCGCCGAAAGTGTCGCCGGGAACGCCGGTGTTGTGGATTATCGGCGAGAAGGATCGATTGCATCCCAAGGGGCGAAGTTTGATATACGACAAGATCCCCGACAATCCCAAGAGCGCGTATGTCGTGGTTCCTGGCGGCCACAGGGCGACACCGACCAAGGGAGCGAAGAAGATCAAGGAGTGGCTCGATAGCCTCTGACAAACTTCTCGTGGTTTTCGGTTCCGCCGTCATGCTCTTCGGCTGGCTTCTTTCCGTTCCCGCGGCCGCGGCCGAACGGGTAGCATTCAGCGGTGACGGCATACAGTTGACGGGCTATCTCTGCAAACCCGAGGGCTCCGGACCGTTTCCGTTGGTGGTCTACAACCACGGAGGCATGGGAGACATCGTAGGCGGAGCGCCGCGCGAAACCTGTGATGCCCTAGCCAAGGCAGGTTTCGTCGGTATGTCGCCCTTGCGCCGCCGGACGCGTTCGTTGCGCGGCCATATCGACGATGTCTACGCAGGTCTCCAGTACGGGCTGGGGCTGCCCTATGTGGACCGGCTGCGCGTCGGCCTGATGGGGTTTTCGCGGGGTGGCCTTCTGACGCTGATGGCCGCGACCCAGCGGGACGACTTGCGGGCCTTGGTTGTCATGGCTACGGCTTTTGGCGGCCGGGGACAAATGGCCAGGGTCATGGAGAACCTGCGGGCCATCACCGCGCCTATCCTTCTGCAGGTGGCGCGGAACGACACCGGCTCCAGGCGTACCAGGGGGATGAACACCCTCCAGGGGTGCCGCCGGTTGGCTCAGGCCCTGAGGTCGTCGGAACGGGATCTAAGCTACATCGAATACCCTGCCTACGGCACCGACGGCCATGCCATGTTCTTCGAGGTCGGAAACTACTGGAAAGACGTGGTCATCTTTCTTCGCAAGAACTTGTGAAGCGGGCCGCCTTTGACGCGGTGGACAACTCAACAACCGGTATCGCTTACTTCATGTGTTGGCCATGCCCGGTTGCGATCACCCGGTTCCGCTTTCACGCCGCGGCGCGTGGCGTGATAAGTTTCCGCATCCTTACGCAACGCCGATGAGGGGGGCTAGCGTGCCCAGGCTCGACGTGGACGGAACGACCATGAGCTTCATCGACGAGGGGCGGGGGGTGCCCGTCGTGCTGCTCCATGCCGGGGCCAGCAGTGCCCGGCAATGGGGCAAGCTGATCGCCCGCCTGCGCCGGCGCTACCGCGTGCTGGCGCCGGACTTCCACGGCCAGGGCGAGACTTCCGAATGGACGGCCGGGCGGCCCCTGTCGTTGGCCGACGAATGGAAGCTCGTCGAAGCCATGTTCCGGTTGGCGCCTGGGCCGGCCCACCTGGTCGCCCATTCCTATGGCGGCTGGGTCGCCCTCGACGGGGCGCTTGTGGCCGGCGGGCACCTGTCGAGCCTGACCCTGATCGAGCCCTCGGCCTTCCACCTCCTGCGCGACGACGGGGCGGCCGGCGATTACCGGGAAATCCACGCTTTGTGCGAGGCGCACGTCGACCTTGTCGGCCAGGGCAGGCTCATGGAGGTGGCCGAACGTTCCATTTCCTATTGGTTCGGCGCCGCCACTTGGCGGGGCATGGAGGAGGATCGCCGGGCCGCCGTCGCCGCCCTCATGCCGGCCCATGCCAAGGGCTTCGCCGCCATATTCGCGCCTCGCGTCGACTTGGCCGAGTATCGGCGCCTCGAAGTGCCGACGCTGCTCATGCGGGGGACGCGGACGGTGGCGCCGTCGCGGCGCGTCGTCGAGCTGCTGCACCGCACCTTGCCCGACAATCGGCTGGTCGAGATTGCCGGGGCCGGGCACACCTCGCCCATGTCCCACGCCGATGCGGTCAACGCCGAGATCGAGGCCCATGTGGCCGGCCACCCCGAAAAATGAGGCGCGCCGACACACCCCGGCGATACTTGCACCGCCCGGCGATGGCCGCGTAATATCACCGCGAGGAGCGAAAAACTGCCCACCAGGGCGTGGTTATTTACAGCTCCCGTGACATTCCCAGTGAACGATGAGGCGATATGCGTAATCACGACAAAATCTACTTGAACGGCCAATGGGTGGCGCCCGGCGGCAGCGAGACGATCGAGGTCTACAACGCGGCCACGGAAGAGGTCATGGGGAGCGTCCCGGCGGCCACCGCCGAGGATGCCGACAAGGCGGTCAAGGCGGCGCGCGCCGCTTTCCCGGGCTGGAGCGCGACTTCCAGGGAGCACCGCGCCGAGCTTTTGACCAAGGTCCACGAGGGCATCGTGGCGCGCACCGACGAAATCGCCGAGACCGTGACCGGCGAGGTCGGCATGCCGCTCAAGCTGTCGAAGATGATCCAGGCCGGCAACCCGGCGCTTCAGTTCAAACAAGCCGCCGGGCTCCTGTCGTCCTTCGATTTCGAGGAAACGATCGGCAATACGCGGGTCTTGCGCGAGCCCATCGGCGTCGCCGTCTGCATCACGCCGTGGAACTTCCCCCTCAACCAGGTTGGCGTCAAGGTGTCGCCGGCGCTGGCCGCGGGCTGTACCGTGGTCTTGAAACCCAGCGAGGTGGCGCCGCTGTCGGTCTACATCCTCGCCGATATCATCGACCAGGCCGGCTTTCCGGACGGTGTCTTCAACATGGTGACGGGGCTTGGCCCGGTGGTCGGCGAGCCCATGGCGGCGCACCCGGAAACCGATATGGTCTCCTTCACCGGCTCGACCGCCGCCGGCCGGCGTGTATCCGAGGTGGCGGCCGGGACCGTCAAGCGTGTCTCGCTCGAACTCGGCGGCAAGTCCGCCGCCATCATTCTCGACGACGCCGACCTGGCCAAGGCGGTCAAGGGCGCGGTCGCGGCGTGTTTCCTCAATTCGGGCCAGACCTGCGTCGCCCAGACGCGCATGCTGGTGCCGGAAGGGAGCTACGAGGAAGCCAAGAGGCTGGTCGCCGAGGCGGTCGGAGGCTGGACCGTGGGCGACCCCATGGTCGAGGGGACGCGGCTCGGCCCGGTCGCCTCGAAAACCCAGTGGGAGCGGGTCGAGGGCTATATCCAAAAGGGCATCGACGAGGGTGCCGAACTGGTCCTTGGCGGCACCGGCAAGCCCGATGGCCTGGACCGGGGCTACTTCGTCAGGCCGACGGTCTTCGGGCGTGTCGATCCTGACGCCACCATCGCCCAGAACGAGATATTCGGGCCCGTGCTGTCGATCCTCACCTACACCGACGACGACGACGCCATCGCCATCGCCAACAATTCGATTTACGGGCTATCGGGGGGCGTGTGGTCGTCCGACGAGGACCACGCCATGGACGTCGCCAGGCGCCTGCGCACCGGCATGGTCGATATCAACGGCGGGCGCTTCAACCCCGAAGCGCCGTTCGGCGGCTACAAGCAGTCCGGCAACGGCCGTGAATGGGGCCGTTTCGGGCTCGAGGAATTCCTCGAGACCAAGGCCATCCAGCTTTAGGGCAACGACAGCATGCGCGGGCCGTCCGCCGTGGTCTCGACGCCGAGTTCGGCCTCGCCCATGCCCAGGCCGGGGCGGCCGTGCACGGCCTCGACCTGGATGTACATGCCGGGCTGGATGACGATGTCCTCGCCCTCGCGCAGGTAGGGCCGCGACCAGTTGAGGCCCAGGCTGTGGCCGTAGGAGGCGAAGGTGCCGAGGACGCCGGCCTCGAAGTCCTCCTTGGTGAATTCCTTGTGTTCCTCGACGAAGTACTTCATGCCGACCTCGGCGGCGTCGTGGAAGGTGCGCCCCACCTGCATGGCCTCGGTCTGCACCTCGGCGAACTGACGAAGCAGGCGCAGGAAGTCCTCTTGCTCCTTGGTAGGCTCGCCTTGCACGACGCGCGAGCGCCCGATGTCGAAGAAGTAGCCCTGGCACCAGCCGATGATGGCCTGGGTGTAGACCGAGCCCGCCTCGATGGGCTTCGGCGTGCGCGGCCTGAGCCAGCCCAGCAGGCAGCCGCGCAGCGCCAGCTCCTTTTCGGTCTGCGTGTAGATGTCGATTTCCGTGGTGCCCTGCTGGTTGGCGAGGTTGAAGTTGAGCTCGCTGACCTCCATTACCGCATTGTTGCCGTAGCGGATGATCTCCATCTCGGGCTCGCTCTTGATCATCATCATGTCGAGCAGCATGGAGTCGGAAACCGTCCATTTGACGCCGGGCAGGGCCTCCTTCAGTTCCTCGAAGTGGCGCACCGACATGATCTGCGAGCCGATGAGCGCCAGCTTGCCGTTCTCCAGGCCCATCTCCTTGACGGTATTCGCGGTGCCGCGCACCACGTCGAAGTCCTGCACCACGTCGTCGATGGCGCGCGCCACGGCGTCAGCGTCGAACAGGTTCATGTCCTTGATGAGGGCCGCCTTGCCGTCCTTGGTCAGCACCACCGTGTTGTGGCCGCGCATCTTCCAGCGCGGCTCGAAGTCTTCGAGCCCGGGGAAGAACGACGAGTAGTAGTTGGCCAGGTAGATGCCGAACCCGGCGCGGTCCGACGCCGTGCCGCCGCGCGAGACGACGACGGCGCCGTCCAGTCCCGCTTCGCCGAGCTTGCCGGCCAGGCGCTTGCGACGCTCCTCGTATTCGGGGCGCTCGATGCGGGGAATGTCGTCGGTCTTCCCCATGGTCGATACCGACATCTTGTCCCAGGTCATGGTTCCCTCCCTCGGTTGCGCTTGGACGAATCTAGCGGGCCGCCGCTGGCGCGTCCAGGGGCGCGGTTTTGGCATCACTCGGCCGGGAGTTGCCTTTCCTCGGGAAGCGACATGTAGTGGCGCGCGATTTCGCCGGGGGTGGTCAGCCAGATTTCGTCCCGGCGCGCCGCGATATGCTCCAGGGCCCTTCGCAGCTGATGCAGCCGATAGGGCTGGCCCATGATGAAGTGGTGAAGCGAGAACGCGCACACCGAGGGATATTTTGCCGACGTTCTCAGGTGCTCGGTGAAATGGTCGATCATCATGTCGGCGAATTCGGTCGCCGTGTTGCGCCGGAAAACGATCGCCGGCTGGTCGTTGAGCTCGATCGGATAGGGGACCGCCAGGATGGGGCCGGCACGGGTGCGCGCCCAGAACGGCTGATCGTCGCAGATGCCCCAATCCAGCACGTATTGATAGCCGGCCTCCTTGAGAATGTCCGTGGTCACGTCGGAGGGGGTCAGGTAAGGGCTCAGCCATCCGGCCGGGGGGGCGCCCTCATGGCGGGCCAGGGTGTCGGTCACGGCGCGCACCATGGCGGTTTCCTCCGCCTCGGTCATCTCGGAGGGTTTGTTCGAGTTGGTCATGCCGTGGCCGATGATCTCGTCGCCGCGGGCCCGGAAGGCGGCGATGGACTCCGGGCAATGGTCGTAGACGGAGGCGTTGGCAATGACGCCGATGGGCAGCTCCAATTCGTCGAACAGGTCCAAGAGGCGCCACACGCCGACCCGATTGCCGTAATCGCGCCACAGATAGCCGCGGTGGTTGGGCGCAGGCGTCGGCCGGTCGAGATCGACGCCGCCCTCGCCGAAAACGAAATGCTCCAGGTTGACGGTGACGTGGACG
Source organism: Rhodospirillales bacterium (assembly GCA_030744625.1). Lineage (GTDB taxonomy): Bacteria > Pseudomonadota > Alphaproteobacteria > Rhodospirillales > JASLQF01 > JASLQF01. The sequence goes on along the minus strand of JASLQF010000013.1, from coordinate 622 downwards.
GCGAGGCGCTTGCCGTCCGGCCAGTCGAAATCAGGGCGCGACCTCAGGCCGGAATACGGAAACCGGCCGAGCGAGGGCAATTCGTTCATGGCGATCCTCCCCTTAATTTGTCCAGGGTCGGCGGTCGTCATCCGCCGAAAGATTTATTGCCGTACGAGACATGCATCTTTTTCGGAAGCAGTCAAAAACTGAATTTCCCTGCATATCAAGGCTCGATAGATTTCCGACCTTCGAGCCGTGCCCCAGCGTCCGGTCAACCTTCGCATTCACATGTCGTTAATACGGCGCTCACGAGGCGGCAACACCGTTGCACTAAGGCTTGTCTCGACACCCCGGTTCGGGGTGGCGAATGGGGAAGGCGTCATCATGGGAAAACAATCTCTCCTTGGCCGCATCGCCAAGGCGTTGCGCGAGGAAAAGGAACAGAGTTCCGAGGACATCGACCGCGAAGTCGAATCCGCGGTCAAGGCGATCGACGAGTTGGAAGTCGATGTCGTCGAAGGCGGCGGCCTGGTCGGCGGTGGTTGGGGCGAGGCGGGCGAAATGGTCTACATCATGGACCTGGCGCCCATCTACGCGATCATCGGCGGGCGCAAGGGGCGTCAGGCGGACAATCTGCATG
>JASLQF010000012.1 GCA_030744625.1 Rhodospirillales bacterium | reverse complement strand
GACCAGCCCCAGGCCATCGACGCCCTGGCCCGAGGCCTGGAAGGGGGCGAACGCGACCAGGTCCTGCTCGGCGTCACCGGGTCGGGCAAGACCTTCACCATGGCCCACGTGATCCGGCGCCTGGCCCGCCCGGCCCTGGTGTTGGCCCCCAACAAGACCCTGGCCGCCCAGCTCTACGGCGAGATGAAGGCGTTCTTCCCCGACAACGCCGTCGAGTACTTCGTCTCCTACTACGACTACTACCAGCCCGAGGCCTACGTGCCGCGCACCGACACCTACATCGAGAAGGACGCCTCCATCAACGAGCAGATCGACCGCATGCGCCACTCGGCGACACGTGCCCTCCTGGAGCGCAACGACGTGGTGATCGTGGCGTCCGTGTCGTGCATTTACGGCATCGGCGCGGTGGAGACCTATACCGAGATGACCGTGCGCATCGAGAGCGGGTCGCGCATCGAGCGCTCGCAGGTGCTCAAGCGCCTCGTCGAGCTGCAGTACCGGCGCAACGACCAGAACTTCTACCGCGGCACTTTCAGGGTGCGCGGCGACGTCATCGAGATATTCCCCTCGCACCTGGAGGACCGGGCGTGGCGTCTTTCCTTGTTCGGCGACGAGGTGGAGGGCCTGTGGGAGATCGACCCGCTGACCGGCGAGAAGACGGCGGCCCTCGACGACATCACGATCTATCCCAACAGCCACTACGTGACGCCGCGCCCGACCCTGCAGCAGGCCATCGTTGGCATCAAGAAGGAGCTCAAGGAGCGGGTCCCCTGGTTTGTCGAGCAGGGCAAGCTCCTCGAGGCGCAACGGCTGCAGGAGCGCACCACCTTCGACATGGAGATGATCGAGACCACCGGGTCGTGCGCCGGCATCGAGAACTACTCGCGCTATCTGACCGGGCGCAACCCGGGCGAGCCGCCGCCGACGCTCTTCGAGTACCTGCCCGGGAACGCGCTCATCATCGTCGACGAGTGCCACGTCACCGTGCCCCAACTCGGCGGCATGTACCGCGGCGACTATAACCGCAAGACGACCTTGGCCGAGTTCGGCTTCCGGTTGCCCAGCTGCGTCGACAACCGGCCCTTGAAGTTCGAGGAATGGGAGGCCATGCGCCCCCAGACCATCTTCGTCTCGGCGACCCCGAGTCCATGGGAGATGGAGCGCACAAGCGGCGTCTTCGTCGAACAAGTGGTGCGCCCGACCGGGCTCATCGACCCCCTGTGCCTGGTGCGCCCCGTCGAGACCCAGGTCGACGATCTCCTGGCCGAGGTCAAGGAGGTGGCAGCCAAGGGCCAGCGCACGCTGGTCACCACGCTGACCAAGCGCATGGCCGAGGACTTGACCGAATACCTCCATGAGCACGGCGTGCGCGTGCGCTACATGCACTCCGACATCGAGACCCTGGAACGCATCGAGATCGTGCGCGACCTGCGCCTCGGCGCCTTCGACGTGCTGGTCGGAATCAACCTGCTGCGCGAAGGGCTCGACATCCCCGAATGCGCCCTGGTCGCCATCCTCGACGCCGACAAGGAGGGGTTCCTGCGCTCCAAGACCAGCCTGGTGCAGACCATCGGACGCGCGGCGCGCAACCTGGACGGCCGCGTCATCCTCTACGCCGACACCATGACCGAATCACTCGACTACGCGCTGGCCGAGACCAACCGCCGGCGCGAGAAACAGCAGGCCTACAACGCCGCCAACGGCATCACGCCGGAGAGCGTCAAGAAGGGCATCGCCGACGTCCTCGATTCCGTCTACGAGCAGGACTACGTGACCGTGGACACCGGCGTCTCCGGCGACAAGCACCTCATCGGCCACAACCTGCACGCCCACCTCGCCGAGCTTGAGAAGCGCATGCGCGAGGCCGCCGCCGAGCTGGAATTCGAGGAGGCGGCGCGCCTGCGCGACGAGATCCGCCGCTTGGAGGCCACCGAGCTCGGCCTCGAGAAGGCCGGCGTGGCACCCCGCGCCGCCGCCAACGCCGGCTGGACGCCGAAGGCCAAGAGCCGCAAGAAAAAGAAGGCTCGGCGGCGCCGGGTCGGGGTTTAGGAACTCAAATACGGGAGGAAACGATGGCGGAACAACAGGTCGCGATCATCACGGCCGGCGGCAGCGGCATGGGCGCCGCCATCGCCGAGGAACTGGCGGAACGAGGCTACGCCGTCGCCATCCTGTCGTCGTCGGGCAAGGGCGAGGCGCTGGCCGAGCGCCTCGGCGGCATCGGCGTCACCGGCTCCAACCTGGAGCCGGACGACCTAGCCAAGCTGGTCGAGTTGACCGTCGATCGCTGGGGCCGCGTCGATGCCCTGGTCAACAGCGCCGGGCACGCGCCGAAGGGCGAGATATTGGAACTCACCGACGAGGAATGGCACACCGGCCTCGACATGATGCTCCTCAACGTGGTGCGCGCCTGCCGGCTGGTGACACCGGTGATGGAGAAGCAGGGCGCCGGCGCCATCCTCAACATCTCGACCTACGCCACCTTCGAGCCCGAGTCCTTCTTTCCCCTGTCCTGCGCCTTCCGCGCCGGCCTCGCCGCCTTCGCCAAAATCTACGCCGACAAGTACGCCGCCGCCGGCATCCGCATCAACAACCTGCTTCCGGGATTCATCGACAGCCTGCCCGAGAAAGAGCAGTTTCGCGCCCGCATCCCCATGGGGCGCTATGGGACGATGGATGAGGTGGCGCGCACGGCAGCCTTCCTCTTGTCCGACGACAGCGGCTACATCACGGGGCAGAACCTGCGCGTCGACGGCGGCATCACGCGATCGGTGTGAGCGCCGGCGAGATCAAAGGAGAGATTTCTCCAACATGCAGTGGATGCCTTTGTTGCCGTCGACGATCTGCGTCACCCGCAAGTCGGCGGCGAGGCTGCACAGGCGATAGACGTCTTCGCGCGACAGGTTGGTGATGGCGGTGATCCAGTCGAGCATGTGGCCAAGGGCCTGCGCCGCCGCGTCGTCGAGGTCCGGGTTCAACCCCATCGTGATGTAGTGGGTCGCGTTCTCGGCCCGCGGGAAACGCAGGTTCAGGTCCTTGTGCACGATAAACTCGAAGGTCCCGGTGAGGCCCGTCTCCAGCGCCGTCTGGCAGACCTCGCCGTCGCCCTGGGCGGCGTGCCCGTCGCCCGCCGAGAACAAGGCGCCCTCGTTCCACACGGGAAAATAGACCGTTGCCCCCGGGATCAGTTCCTTGTTGTCGAGATTGCCGCCGTGCTCGCGCGGCTCGATCGACGAGATGCGCCCGTATTCGGCCCTCGGCGCCACCCCGAAATTGCCGAAGAAGGGGCTGAGCGGCAGATCGCTTCCCCACGGCATCCGCCCGGTCATCGTGTCCCGGTCGAGCGCCATGTGGATGCGCCGGGTGAAGGGAAATTCATCGGGCAGCGTGCCACCGAGGGCGCGGATCAGGTTGTAGCCCCAGGTATCGGCGAGCGCGATGTCGATGATGCGCACCTCGAGGGTATCGCCGGGCGCCGCGCCGTCGATCCAGATCGGCCCGGTCAGGACGTGGGGGCCGAACTGCTGGCCGCCGGCTTCGATGATCCGCAGGTGTCCGGCGCGCACGCCGTCTTCGCCGGGCGGTAGGTCGGCGCGCCCGCCGGAGACGCTGTCGACGGTCACCCGGTCGCCGGAGCGCACCCTGAGCACGGGCTCGAGGCTGGCGTCCCAATACCCCCAGTGTACGGTGTCGGGCGTCGCTTCCAGGTGGTGGTGATCGGCCACGGCGTGCTTATTCCTGCTCGGCGGCGTCGATGTAATAGGCGCCGTCACCGTCGCGCTTCACGATATCGGCGGCGCGCACCTCGCCCCAGGCCTGCAGGAACTCGCGCCAGGGCAGGTCGAGGTGGGCGTCGGCGATTTCCGAGAACTGCTTCGGGGTGCTTTCGAGCACGGCGACGATCTGGCTTGCCAGGGGGCTCACAGGAAGTCCTCCAGGCGGACCCGGTCGACGCCGTATTGCTCGATCCGCTTATAGAACTTCTTGGGGATGCCTTCCGGGATGGTGGCGTCGATTCCCATCTTGGCGGTGGTCGGCAGGCCGCCCTTGCCGAGTTCCCAGGCGCGCACGCTGGGGTCGATGTGCTTGGCGCGGGCGCCGGTGAGGATGATCACGTCCTTGTCGGCCTGCACGCGGAGCGCCATCGCCCAATCGAGCTCGTCCGGATCGTGGATGTTGATGTCGTCATCGGTGACGACCGCGTACTTGACCTCGGCGACCGAGAGCAGCGCCAGCAAGGCGTTCTTGCCCTCGCCCGGCCGCTTGCGGATGGAGGCGACGAGCCCCCAATAGCCGCACGACCCCACAGGGGCGCGGATCGATACCGGCTCGACGCTGGCCACGCGCAGCGCCTGCAGCCCCGCCGCTTCGGTCACCGGCGCCGACAGCCAGTCGTTCTCCAACGGCATTTGCAACAGATAGAAGATAGGATCGCGCCGGTGGGTGATGCACTTGACGCGGAAGATGGGGTTCCACTTGACGTCGCCGGAAATCTGGTTGAACTCGCCGAAGGGGCCCTCGTCGGCCGTCCAGCCGATGGGCAGGAGCTCGCCCTCCAGCACGAGTTCGGCATCGGCCGGAACCTCGAGGTCGACGGTCTTGCATTTGACCAGGGGCACCGCTTCGCCGTGCAGGCCACCGGCGATGGCGAATTCGTTGCTGCGGATCGGCGCCTTGTAGGAGGACGCCAGCATCTCGAAGGGGTGGAGGCCGATGGCGACGGCGATCTCCAGCGGCTTCCCCTGGTCCAGGGCGCGCTGATAATAGAAACGCATGTCCGAGGACGAAACCAGGTCGATGCCGGTCTCTCGCGGCGTCCGGTACATCAGCCGGTAGGACCCGACGTTGGGGCCGTACTCGGGGTCGTTGGAGACTACCAACGTGCCCGAGAGGTACGGACCGCCGTCGAAGACGTGCATCAGCGGATAGGGGATCGCCGTCAGGTCCACGTCGTCGCCGGTATGCACGACTTCCTGGCACGCCCCCTCGTTGACGTGGATCGGGTCGATCAGCCGGCCCAGCGCTTCCTCGAAGCGGAACGCGATGTCGTCTTGCGAACAGTCCATGGAGATGGCCAGGCGCTTTCGCGTCGAGACCAGGGCGCCGGCGAGCCGCCAATCGGGATAGCCGGTGATGTTTTCGAAAAACGTCGCCTCGGGGGCCTGCGCCATGAGCCCGGGGATCTGCCGCGGATCGACCTCCTTGGTGACGCGGCAAAGCTCCCCGGCCTGTTCGAGATCGTCCACAAAATCACGAAACCCCTTACGTGCCATCGAATTCACCCTTGCTGAGAAAGTAGAGAAGCATTGGTCCGGCGCCCCCTGGTCACATTTTCTGGCCGACATCCCAGCGGATGATCAGCTTCTCCAGCCCGCCGATGGCGGCGTACAGGATGACCCCGATGAGGCTGAGTACGATCAGCGCCGCCATCAGCATGGGCGTGTCCACGTTGCCCTCGGAAAAGACGATGAGATAGCCGAGCCCCTCCTGCGCGGTCACGAATTCGGCGACGATGATGCCGATGACGGCGAAGGTGATGCCGATCTTCAAGCCGCTGAATATGTAGGGAAGCGCCGTCGGGAACTCGATCTTGCGGAAGATCGTCCAGCGGGTGGCGCTGGAGGCGCGCGCCATGCGCACCATGATGGGATCGGTGCTTTGGATGCCGGCGTAGGTGTTGACCACCATGGGGAAGAAGGCGATGACGAAGGCGAGCAGCACCCGCGACGTCATGCCGAGGCCGAACCACACGATGAACAGCGGCGCCAGCGCCACCTTGGGCACCACCTGGAAGGCCACGATGAGCGGATAGACACCGACCCGGAAGAGCTGCGAGAGGGCCAGAAGGATTCCGAGCCCCATGCCGACGGCCACGGCCAGGGCAAACCCGAACAGGCACTCGCTCAGGGTCGGCCACGAGTGCAGGAGCAGCAGCTCCCAGCGCAAAACGATCGTCTCCAATATCCTGAGCGGCGTCGGCAGGATGGCCTCGGGGATGTTCAGGACCTCGACCCCGACCTGCCAGACCACCAGGAGGAGGGTGGAAATGATCGTCGGCGCGGCGATTTGGGGGGCGCGAACGGCGAGATAGTTGGCCAGCCCGTTTTCCTTCGTGTTTTCCATTTCCACCTCTGCTTTCCCCGCCCTTCCCAGGCGCCCGCAACAACGAGATTCAGCCCTCGATGGCTTGGCGAAGCTCCGTCACGTAGGCGTTGAACTCCGGCGTTTCCTCGATCGACAGGTCCCGCGGACGGGGCAGGGCGATATCCACCACCCGGCTTATCACGGCGGGCCGCGGCGACATGACGAACACACGGTCGGACAGGTACACCGCCTCCCGAATGCTGTGGGTCACGAACAGCACCGTCTTCTTGAACTCCTCCCATATGCGCAGGAGTTCCTGGTTCATGGCGTCGCGGGTCATGGCATCGAGCGCGCTGAAGGGCTCATCCATCAACAACAGGCTCGGGTTGTGGATGAGAGCCCGGCAGATGGCCACCCGCTGCTGCATCCCGCCCGACAGTTCCGAGGGATAGTCATCGCGGAATTTATCGAGGTCCGTCATCTCGAGAAGCTCGATGGCGCGACGCCGATATTCCCCCAGCGACAGCCCCAGGCACTCTATGGGAAACAAAACGTTGTTGAGGATCGAGCGCCATGGCATGAGCACCGGAGACTGAAAAACCACGCCCGTATCGCGGCGCGGACCGGTGACCAATTGCCCGGCGATTTCGATGCGCCCGCCGGACATCGGCAACAGCCCGCCGACGGCCATGAGAAGCGTGCTCTTGCCGCAACCGCTGGGCCCCAGAATCGACACGAACTCGGTCTCCCGCACGTCCATATCGACGGCGCGGATGGCCTCGATCTCGTCGCGACGGGTCTTGTACGTCTTGCTGAAGTCCGAAACGCGGACGTGCAGAGCGGTCATTGCAGATTGGGGGGGCGCTACGGTGACTTTTCCGCGCGCCCCCCCGTTTCCTTCATCGCATTCGAGGTTTGCTCCCGAACGCCGAGTTTATTCAGCGCTCAGGCCTTGTTCGGGTCATTGCCGGCGGTCATGGCCTTTGCCTTGGCCCATTCCGCCGCCGAGAGCTTGACGTTGCCCGCGAACTTGTTGGTGAACAGCGCCGACGTTTGGGGAACGTTCTCGGCCTTCATGTATTTGATCACCACGTCGCGTGTGCCCTTTTGGTCTTTCTCGGACATCCAGCCCAGGCCGTTCTTCTCGACCGCCGGCCCGATGCTCAGGAAGTTGGTGTTCCCCATCTGCAAGAGCATGAGCTTGCGCGGCTTGGTCTTGAGTTCGGGGCGCGCCGCGATCATGTGATCGAGGGCCTTTTCCGGCTCGAGCAGCTGCAGCTTGAGCCCCTCCATGGCCCCGTCGACCATATCCTGCACCAGCTTCGGGTCGTTCTTGATCATCTCCCGTGTGGTGATGAGCCCCAGCGAAAACGATTGAAGGCCGAAATCGGCGTACAGGAAATCCACCGTCGGGGTGTTGAAGCCGACCGCGGCCCCGTTGCTGACGTAGTAGGCCCCCATGCAATCCGCCTGCTTGTTGAGCACCGAGCTGATCAGCTTGCTGGGATGGACGATGGTCTTCTTCACCTTGCCGCCGTCAATGCCGGCGGCGCGGACGAACCCCGGCCACATGATCAGGTCGCCCGATGACGCGGACTGCAAGATGTGGCTGCCTTCGAGGTCCTTGACGGCTTTGATCCCCGTATCCTTGCGGCAACTGATGGCGATCGGGCTCTTTTGAAGCTTGGCGCCGATGGCGACGTTGTTGAGACCCTTCGCCACGCCATTCACCATGACGCCGTAATCGGCCTCGGCGAACATGGCCTTGCCGGCGGAAATGGCCTTGCAGGCGGCGCCGGAGCCATAGCCCCGGGCGATGGAAACGTCGAGGCCCCGTTTCTTCCAGCCGACGCTTTGCGCGGCAAACTCGAAGCCATGGCCGCCGACGAATAGCCACGGCAGCATGAACGAAATCTCGCGCATCTTGGAAGCGCCCGCCTCGCGGATAAAGGCCGGTGCGACGCCGGCGGCCAGGACGAACCCCAGCCCGCCGCTTCCCTTGATGAACGATCGGCGCGAGACCCCTTGCGTGGCGTCCCTGGCGTCACCGATTGGTTTCTTAGGCTTACTCATTTCTGTCCCTCCCACATTGGCTGTTCGCTTTTAATCATCCGCCCCTTGAACGCCGGGGGCGCTTATGCAGCGTATACTACCACCGCTAATTCCATCTTTCCAACTTGCATAAGCCTTGAAATTCCCGGTCGTCTTCGGGTCGAAGCCAGCGGCACGCGGCAATCACGGTTGCGCGAGAAAATCGTCGATGTAGTCGCTGACGATGCGCTCCAGTCCTTCGTCGCCGGAAAGGCCGAGGGCGCGGGCGCGCCCGGCCTCCGTGCGGGCCGGCCAGCTATCGACGATGCGCTGGACATCCGGATCGGGCACCACCGTGATCGGACCCAAATCCCGGCCCCGTTCGGCGGCAACCTTTCCGACGGCTTCCATCATCTCGGCCACCGAAACCGTCAGGGCCGGCAGATTGACGGCGCGGTCGGGGCCGAGCGCCGCGCCGTCCACCTCGTAGAGGGTGATCAGGCCATCCACGCAGGTGCGCAACCCGATTACCGCGACGCGGGTCTCCACCGTCACCGGAAGCACGCACGGCGCGCCGTCGAGGGGTTCGCGGAAGACGCCGCTGGCGAAACTCGACGCCGCTGCGTTGGGCTTGCCCGGCCGCACGATGACCGTCGGCAACCGCGCCGTGCGCCCGTCGATGAAGCGTTTGCGCGAATAATCGTTGATCATCAATTCGCCGATCACCTTGGTCATGCCGTAGGTGGTCTGCGGCGTATGCTTGGTGCTGTCCGAGACCACGTCGGGCAGGGTTCCGCCGAAAGTGGCGATGGAGCTCGCGAACACCACGCGCGGCACCCCGGCGCGCCGGCGAACCGCTTCCAGCACGTTGCGCCCGCCGTCGAGGTTGACGCCCATGGCGAGATCGAAGTCGCGCTCAGCCCCGGCGCTGACCACCGAAGCCAGGTGGAAGACCGCGACGTCGTCGTCATCGATGAGCGCCTCGACGGCTTGGCGGTCGGTCACGTCGTCGGCGACCAGACGCGCCCGCCGGTCGAGGCCGGACGGCGGCGCATCGGGCACGGTTCGATCGAAGAGCACGATCTCGTCGATGGCCTCGGCACGCCCGGAGACCCCGGTGAGTCCGGCAAGACCGGTCAGGCGGCGAGCCAGGGCCAGGCCGAGAAACCCGGTCCCCCCCGTGATGACGACCTGCATGGCGACGGCTCCCCCGGGCGCCCCGTCCCAGGCGGCGCTCAGCCGCCGTAGAAGACGTTGTCGCCGAGTTCCTTCATTTCCAGGATGGCCTCGTCGGGCCGCCCTTCGGGAGCCGTGTTGACGGTGGCGCCCACCACCTCGCCGATGACGATGTGATGGTCTCCGCGCTCGACGATCTCGGCCACCTTGCATTCGACCGCGGCGGGCGCGCTGGCCAGGATCGGCGCCCCCGTCGCGCCGGCGCTGATGGGCTCGCCGTTGATGGTGTCGCCGTCACGCTGGGCCGGCTTGAAGAAGGAGAAGGCGGCGCCCTGCTGGCCCTTGCCCAGCATGTTGAGGGCAAAGTGCCCGGCCGCCTTAAGCACCTCGTAGGCGCCCGAGTCGGCTTTCACCCCGACGGCGACGAGGGGTGGTTCGAACGACGTCTGGGTAACCCAGTTGACGGTCGCCGCCGCCGTGTTGCCGTCGCCGTCCTCGGCGGTGAGCACGTAAATACCGTAGGGAATCATGCGCAGCGCCGTCTTCTTGTGATCGGGATCCATCCCTGCCTCCTTTGTTGCCGGTTTGACGTTATGTAGCGCGCCGCGCCTAAAGCCCCAGGAGCCCGGGGCCAGCCATCCAGGCGAGGACCCAGCGCCCGTCCTCGGCGCTTTCCACGCAGACCACGGTGCCCGGCTGGAACCCGATGTCGGCGATGTTTTCCGAGCCCACCAACAGCCGCGAAGCCATGCGGCCCATGAAGGGCTGGTGGCCAACCACCATGATGTCGCCCGATTCGGCGTCCTCGGCCCAGGTGGCGGCGGCGGCGAAAAACTGGTCGGTCGTATCGTTGGGGCCGAGGCCGGACACCGCCTCCTCGACGATCTTGCCGGGCCCAACCACCGAGGCGAGAATCACCGCCGTCTCCAGGGCGCGGCGCTTACCGCTGTGGATAACGCGCGCCACCCGGGTGCCGGCGCGCGCCGTGAACGAGGCCAGACGCTGGATGTCCCGGCGCCCCTCGTCGGAAAGCGGGCGATCAGGATCCTCTTCCTCGGGGACCGCCGCGCCATGCTGAACGAGATAGAGTTTCATGCCTCGATCCTCTCCACGCCTGATTACACGACTTCCGAAAGGGCCGGCAAGGCGGCATTCGAGCCGGCATCGGCGCCGGGACGCCGCCATCCGACGAGGTTCCCTCGTCCGGCGCGCCGGCCATGGCGGTTGTCGGAAACGCAACTCTCGCCGTACATGGACCGATCGCCGACCCGGGGGCCATGGACGCACCGATCGACATGGCGGCGGCCGGGCCCGCCACGCCGCTAGCCGCCGCCGTGCTCCTTGGCCGCGGCCACCATGATTTCGGCGGAATTGACGTCGAGCTCGGCCTGCTTGCGGTCCTTCTCGTCGTCCGCCTCGGCCAGGCGCTGGCGCGCCGCGTCGAGCCTCTGCCCGGCTTCATCCTGGGCGATCTCGGCGACCCGCACGGCCTCCTCCGCCAGCACCGTGCAACGCTCGGCCGTCACCTCCGCGAAACCGCCGCTGACGAAGATGCGCTCGACGATGGCATCGCCATCGTAAAGGTGGACGACGCCGGCCCGCAGGCTGGACAACAGGGGCGCGTGGCCGGGGAGCACGCCGAAATCGCCGTCGCCGCCCGGCACCACCACCATGTCGGCGTCCTCGGTGGCGAGGAGCCTGGCCGGCGTCACCAACTCGAAATGGACCTTGTCGGCGCCTTCAGTCGTGCTTTCGCTCATCTAAATTCGTGTCCGTTGCCGCGTTAATAATTCATGCCGCTTCCTCGGCCATTCGCTTCGCCTTCTCCACGGCCTCCTCGATGGTGCCGACCATGTAGAATGCGGCCTCCGGCAGATGATCGTAATCGCCGGCGCAGATGCCTTTGAAGCCCTTGATGGTGTCCTCGAGGTTGACGAAGACGCCGGGCGAGCCGGTGAACACCTCGGCCACGTGGAAGGGTTGGCTCAGGAAGCGCTGGATCTTGCGCGCCCGCGCCACCGTCAGCTTGTCCTCCTCGCTGAGTTCGTCCATGCCGAGGATGGCGATGATGTCCTGCAGGGACTTGTAAGTCTGCAGGATACGCTGCACCTCGCGGGCGACGGTGTAGTGCTCCTCGCCGACGAAGCGCGCATCGAGCACGCGGGACGTCGAGTCGAGGGGATCGACGGCCGGATAGATGCCAAGCTCGGCGATCTGGCGGGACAGCACGGTGGTCGCGTCCAGGTGCGCGAACGATGTGGCGGGCGCCGGATCGGTGAGGTCGTCGGCCGGCACGTAGATGGCCTGAACGCTGGTGATCGAGCCCTTCTTGGTGGACGTGATGCGTTCCTGCAGGGTCCCCATGTCGGTGGCCAGGGTCGGCTGGTAGCCGACCGCCGAGGGGATGCGGCCCAACAGTGCCGAGACCTCGGAGCCGGCCTGGGTGAAGCGGAAAATGTTGTCGACGAAGAAGAGCACGTCCTGGCCCTCCTCGTCGCGGAAGTACTCGGCCAGGGTCAGCCCCGACAGGCCGACGCGCGCCCGCGCCCCCGGGGGCTCGTTCATCTGGCCGTAGACGAGGGCCGCCTTGGAGCCTTCGCCGTCGAGCTGGATGACGCCCGATTCGACCATCTCGTGGTACAGGTCGTTGCCCTCGCGGGTGCGCTCGCCGACGCCGGCAAAGACGGAATAGCCACCGTGCGCCTTGGCGATGCTGTTGATGAGCTCCATGATGATCACGGTCTTGCCGACGCCGGCGCCGCCGAACAGCCCGACCTTGCCGCCCTTCGGGTAGGGCTCGATGAGATCGATGACCTTGATGCCGGTGACCAGGATCTCGGTCTCCGTGGACTGCTCCACGAACTCCGGCGCCGGGCGGTGGATGGGCAGGCGGCCCTTGGTTTCGACCGGGCCGCGCTCGTCGACGGGCTCGCCGATGACGTTGATGATGCGGCCCAGGGTCTCGGGTCCGACGGGCACGGTGATGGGTCCGCCCGTGTCGATCACCTCCTGGCCGCGCACCAGGCCGTCGGTGGTGTCCATGGCCACGGTGCGCACCGTGGATTCGCCCAGGTGCTGGGCCACCTCGAGGACCAGGCGCTTGCCCTGGTTGTCGAGGGTGAGGGCATTCAGGATCTCCGGAATGTCCCCTTCGAACTGCACGTCAACGACGGCGCCCATGACCTGGGTGACGGTGCCGGTGGTGTTCTTGCTCATCTATCGGTTTCCTCTTTAAAGGCATCTCCGGTGCATGCCGGGCGGCGCTCTACAGCGCTTCGGCGCCGGATATGATCTCGATCAGTTCCTTCGTGATGTCGGCTTGACGCGTACGGTTGTAGGTCAGCGTGAGGTCATCGATCATCTCGCCCGCGTTGCGGGTGGCGTTGTCCATGGACGTCATGCGCGCCCCCTGCTCGGAGGCATAGCTCTCAAGAAGGGCGCGGAACATCTGCACCGAAAGATTGCGCGGCAGGATTTCCTCCAGGATTTCCTCTTCCGAGGGCTCCATGATGTAGAGCGCCTTGAACGCGTCCTCCTCCGCGTCCTTCTCGGCATCTTCATCTTTACCCGTGGCCTCGGGCACGGAAAAGGGGATCAGCCTGAGCGGTGTGACCTGCTGGGAGATGACGCTCTTGAAGGTGTTGAAAATGACCGTGCATACGTCGAACTCGCCGGCCTCGAACATCTCGACGAGGCGCCCGGCGATGCCGGCGGCGGTTTCGAAGTCGGCGCCCGTCCGGGTGACGTGCTCGAGGGTATCGAAGATGATCGAGCCGTAGTCGCGATTCAGGGCATCGCGCCCCTTGCGCCCGACGCACAGCAGCTTCACCGTCTTGCCCTCGTTGTGGAGGGCTTGGACGTGCTGCCTGACCTCGCGCGCGATGTTGTTGTTGAAACCGCCGCACAATCCCCGATCGGCGGTGACGACGACGATCAGGTGAACGTCTTCCGAGTCCGTCCCCGCCAACAACGGCGGGGCGCCCTCCAGGGTCGGCAGGCTGGCGGTCAACGTCGCCAACATGCGCTCCATGAGGTCGGCGTAGGGCCGCGCCTCCTCGGCCGCCGCCTGCGCCCGGCGCAGCTTGGAGGCCGCCACCATTTTCATGGCGGAGGTGATCTTTTGCGTCGATTTGACGCTGGTGATGCGGATCCGCAGATCCTTCAGGCTGGGCATCGAACGTGGGGTCCCGCTATGTCGATATCCCGAGGGGCGCCATCGCCATCAGTGGAAGGCGCTGGCGAAGCTATCGAGGAAGGCCGTCAGCTTGTTCTCGGTGTCCTCCGAAATATCCTTCTCCGTGCCGATCGCCTCCAGGATGCCCGCCCCCGAGGAGCGGATTTCCTCGAGCATGGCGGCCTCGAAGCGGGTGACGTCGCCAACCTCGACCTCGTTGAGATACCCGCGCACGCCGGCGAAGATGGAGACCACCTGCTCCTCCACGGGATAGGGCTGGTACTGGGGCTGCTTGAGGATTTCCGTGAGCCGCGCGCCGCGCGCCAGCAGGCGCTGGGTGGAGGCGTCGAGGTCGGAGGCGAACTGGGCGAAGGCCGCCATCTCCCGGTACTGGGCGAGTTCCAGCTTGATGGAGCCGGCCACCTTCTTCATGGCCTTGACCTGGGCCGCCGATCCGACGCGGCTCACCGAGATGCCGACGTTCACCGCCGGGCGGATGCCTTGATAGAAGAGGTCGGTCTCCAGGAAGATCTGACCGTCGGTGATGGAAATGACGTTGGTCGGGATGTAGGCGGAAACGTCGTTGGCCTGGGTCTCGATCACCGGCAGGGCGGTGAGCGATCCGGCGCCGTGTTCGTCGTTCATCTTGGCGGCGCGTTCGAGCAGACGCGAATGCAGGTAAAAGACGTCCCCGGGATAGGCCTCGCGGCCGGGGGGGCGCCGCAGAAGGAGAGACATCTGACGGTAGGACACCGCCTGCTTCGACAAATCGTCGTAGATGATGACGGCGTGCATGCCGTTATCGCGGAAATACTCGCCCATGGCGCACCCGGTATAGGGGGCCAAGAACTGCAAGGGCGCCGGCTCCGACGCCGTCGCCGCGACGATGATGGTGTAGGAGAGGGCGTCGTGCTCCTCCAGGGTCTTGACGATCTGCGCCACCGTCGAGCGCTTTTGGCCGATCGCCACATAAATGCAATAAAGCTTCTCAGCCTCGCTCTGGGCGGCCTCGTTGACGCGCTTCTGGTTGATGATGGTGTCGAGGATGATGGCGGACTTGCCGGTCTGGCGGTCTCCGATGATGAGTTCGCGCTGACCGCGGCCGACGGGAATCAGGCAGTCGATGGCCTTTACGCCGGTCTGCATGGGTTCGTGCACGGAGCGCCTGGGGATGATGCCCGGCGCCTTGACCTCGACACGGGAGCGCGCGCTGGCCTCTATGGGGCCCTTGCCGTCGATGGGCTCGCCGGTGGCGTTGACGGCGCGGCCCAGCAGCTCCTTGCCTACCGGCACGTCGACGATGGCGCCGGTGCGTTTGACGGTGTCGCCTTCCTTGATCGTGCGGTCGTCGCCGAAGATGACGACGCCGACGTTGTCGGTCTCCAGGTTGAGGGCCATCCCCTTGATGGCGCCAGGAAACTCGACCATCTCGCCGGCCTGTACCTTGTCGAGGCCGTGGACGCGGGCGATGCCGTCGCCCACCGATAGCACCTGGCCGACTTCCGCGACCTCCGCCTCGGTCCCGAAATTGGCGATCTGTTCCTTCAGGATTGCGGAGATTTCCGCCGCCCGTATATCCATTACGCGGTTCCCTTCATGGCGAGGCGCATCGATTGCAGCTTGGTGGCGAGCGAGGAATCGACCATGCGCGAGCCAACCTGGACGACGAGCCCCCCGAGCAGGCCCGGATCGACCCGGGCGTCGACTGCGACGGCGACGCCCATGGCCTTCTTCAAGGATGCCGCAAGGTCCGACATCTGCTTGTCGCTGAGTTGACTGGCCGAAATCACCCGCGCCGTCTCCTCGCCGCGGTGCGCCGCCCACAGCGCTTGGTACGCGGCAATCATATCGGGCACGGCGAACAGGCGGCGGTTGTAAGCCAGGACGCCGACGAAACGCCGCACCAGATCGCACAGCCCGGCGCGTTCGGCGACCGCCGCCATGGCATTCCCCTGCGCGTCGCGCGACAACGCGGGCGAGCGGATGAGCCGGAGCAGGTCATCGCTGTTCTCGATCATGTTGCCAAGGCTATTGAGGTCGTCCGCCACTTCGTCGAGGGTCGCGTCCGCCTCCGCCAACTGAAAGAGCGCCGTCGCATAACGGCCGGCGAGCCCGGTGGTGCCTGTGGTCTGGGATGGCAACTGGGAGAGTCCTCGACTTCAATATCCAAGATATGCCCAAGATATGCCCCAAGATATGCAAGGAGCGCCCAGGCGCACGTTGACGGGCGCGAAGACACGCCGCCGCGGGGGCCGCCCGCACCCGGAAAACGCGTGTTGTCTAGCACACTCCCTGAGGCCATGCAAGCCAGCCGCCAGGCCATTATTTATCTCCAAAAAAGGCGGAATTCCGCCGCTTACCGAGTTTCCTTCCGGCGCCGGAAAAGCGCCTCAAAGGAAGCTGTTGGGATCGACGTCGACGCGCACGCGCACGCGGCGCGGCACCGGCGCCCGAGCCAGCCACCGGCGCACGATGGCTTGCACGCCGATGTTTATTTCCGCCTTCAGCAACAAGCGCCGGCGGTGCATTCCGCGCAAGATGCCGAGGGGCGCCGGCGCCGGTCCCAGGGTGACGACGCCAGGGCCGCGTGGCGCCGTCTGGCCGAGCAGGCGGGCGGCGGCGTCAACCGCCACTTCGTCGCGCCCCGATACGATGAGCGCCACGAGACGGCCGAAGGGCGGCATGCCGGCCTCCTGGCGGGCTTTCGCCTCGACCTCCACGAAACGGTCGCGCCGGCCCGACGCCAGGGCCCGCATCACCGGGTGCTCGGGCATATAGGTCTGCACCAGCACCCGGCCCGGACGTTCGGCGCGTCCGGCGCGCCCGGCCACCTGGTAGAGGAGCTGAAAGGTGCGCTCGGCGGCGCGCAGGTCGCCCCCGGCGAGACCCAGATCCGCGTCGACGACGCCGACCAGCGTCAGCATCGGAAAATGATACCCCTTGGCCAGGATCTGGGTGCCGATGATCAAATCGACGTCATGGTCTTCGATGCGCCGCACCAGGTCCTCGGCGGCCTTGGGTCCGCCGACGGTGTCGCTGGCGGCGATGGCATGGCGGATTCCGGGAAAGGCTTCCACCACTTCCTCGGCCAGGCGCTCGACACCCGGCCCGCAGGCGGCGAGGCTGTCCGGAGCCTCGCACGCCGGACACGACCCGGGAAGTGCCACCGAATGGCCGCAATGATGGCACAACAGGCGGCCGGCGCGCCGGTGCTCGACCAGCCAGGCGGTGCATTGGGGGCACTGCAGCCGGTGGCCGCAGGCGCGGCAAAGGGTGAGCGGCGCGTAGCCCCTGCGATTGAGGAAGAGCATGGCCTGTTCGCCACCGTCCAGGGCCTCGCGCAGGTCCGCCAGCAGGGGCGGCGACAGCCAGGCGGAGCGCGCCGGCGGCTCGGCGCGCATGTCGACGAGCCGCACCTGGGGCAGGGTCGCCCCGGCGTGGCGGTCGGGCAGGTGCAGGACCGCGTAACGTCCACGCCGGACGTTGACCACGGTCTCCAGGGACGGCGTCGCCGAGACCAGCACCGCCGGCACATCGCCGAGATGGGCGCGCGCCACCGCCATGTCGCGGGCCCCGTAGACGACGCCTTCCTCCTGTTTGTAGGCGCCGTCGTGTTCCTCGTCGACGACGATCAGTCCGAGATCCGGGTAGGGCAGGAACAACGCCGAACGGGCGCCAACGACGACCCGCGCCGCGCCCTCGGCGACGGCCCGCCAGGTGAGGCGCCGCCGGCGCGCCCCCAGATCGGAATGCCACACCGCCGGCTCGACCCCGAAACGCTCCCGGAAACGCGACAGCCACTGAGCGCCGAGGGCGATCTCGGGCAGCAGCACCAGGGCCTGGTGCCCACCCCGCAAGGCGCCGGCGAGGGCGTGAAAATAGACCTCGGTCTTGCCGGCGCCGGGCACCCCGTCGAGCACGGTGACGGCAAAGCCGCCACCCTCGACCCGTGCCGCCAGTTCCTCGGCCGCCGCCGCCTGTCCGGCGGAAAGGGCCGGCGCCTCGAGGCGCCAGGCGGAAGCGGAAGGCGTCGCCCCGGGCGAAGCGGCGGCCATGGGCACCGCCACCAGGGCACCGGCCACCGCCAAGCCGCGCACCACCGACGGCCCGACGGCGGCCTGGCGCGCCAGATCGGGCGCCGGCAGGGGCGGTCCCTCGGCCAGCACGTCGAAGACGCGCCGCCGCGCCTTGGTCATGCGTACTTCGGCGGCGCCGCGCGCATAGGCCATAATGGGGGCCGGGGGTTCGAGGGCGGCGGGCACGCTCATCACCATCTTGAGGACGGCGCCCGGCGGCGAGCACGTGTAGGCGGCGACCCACTCGACGAAGCGCCGCGCTACCGGGTCAAGCGGCGGAACCGGCAGGCGCGCCGAGACCTGCTTGAGCTTTTCCGGCGCCACGGCGCCGGTGGCGGCGCCCCACACAACACCCGCCACCTGGCGCGCCGCCAGCGGCACGCGCACGAAATCGCCGTCGGCGAGATCGAGGCCGGCCGGCACCCGGTAGTCGTAGGCGCCGGCCAGCGGCAGCGGCAGCATGACGCTGACGCGGCCGCCGGCACCGTGACGGGAACTGGCGCGCGCGGAGGGCATGGTCTACACTCTATCCCATATGCGTTTAGGTGGCGGCCAACGGTGCATCAATAAACAAGTACGGCCGGTATATAAAAAAGAATGAGCGGAAAACCGGAAGACTTCACCGAGGAAGACGTCGCCGGCTACCTGCGCCGCAATCCCGGCTTCTTCGTGAAATACCCTGAATTTCTGGAGGAACTGACACCGCCGGTGCGTTGGGACGGTGACGCCGTCGTCGACCTGAACCAGGTCATCGTCAAGCACCTGCGCGGGGAAATCGACAGCCTGCGCAACACCGCCCTCGACCTTATCGAGATCAGTCGCGCCAACATGTCGAGCCAGACCCGCACCCTGGCCGCGGCGCTGGCGCTCTTGCGGGCCGGCGACATCGAGGAATTGCTGCGGGTGATCGGCGAGGAGATGCCCCTCATCCTCGACGTCGACGTGGCGACGGTGGCTTTCGAGCCGGGCCAGCCGCCGCCGGCCGGACTGACCTCGCCCCATATCGGCCGCTTGCCCGGCAATGGCGTAAACAGCTTTTTGGGCGCCGGCCGGAACGCGGTGCTCATGGACGACATGCTGGACGACGGCACCGTCTTCGGCGCCGGTGCCGGATTGGTGCGCTCCGCCGCCCTCGCCCGGTTGCAACCCGGCGAGACGACGCCGCCCGGCTTGCTGGCTCTCGGCTCGCGCGAGGCCACCGCCTTCCACCCCGGATTGGGCTCCGATCTGGTGGCCTTCCTGGCCAGCGTTCTGGAGCCCTGCCTGCACAAGCTGCTGGAAGAGCCGGCCCCGGAGTCCGGCCGATAATTTCCTTGCGAAGTGGGTAATACCCAAGATATAGCATTCATGTAGGTAAAAGGACACCATATGCCGGTGGTCTCCGAGCCAGATACGGGCCGGCTCGCGGTTCATTACGCGGCCGAGCCGGCCGTCGTTTCGGCCATCGGAGAGTGGCTGGCCTGGCTCGCCCACGAGCGCCGCACCTCGCCGCATACGGTGGACGGTTACCGCCGCGACCTCGCCGCATTCTTCCGCTACCTTTCGGCGCACCTGGGTTTTCCGCCCGGACTGCAGGACCTGGAGACCTTGAGCCCGGCCGACGTCCGCGGCTATCTGGCCAACCTCGGCGCGGCCGGCCTGGCGCGCCCGTCGATGGCGCGGGCGCTTTCGGTGGTACGCGGATTTTTCCGCTTCCTCGACCGCGCCGGCCTGGTGCGCAACGCCGCCGTCGGCACCGTGCGCACGCCGAAAGCGGGGCGCTCGCTGCCCAGGCCGCTGGCCGTGGCCGACGCCCTGGGGGTGGTGGAGCGGGCCGGGGCTCTCGACGAAGAGCCCTGGGTCGCCAAGCGCGACACGGCGCTGTTCACCCTTCTCTACGGGTGCGGGCTGCGCATCGGCGAGGCCCTGGCCCTGAACCGCCGGGACGCGCCGAGCGGCGGCTCCATGACGGTGAGCGGCAAGGGCCGCAAGGAGCGACTGGTCCCGGTGCTGCCCGCCGTCGCCGAGGCCATCACCGAGTACCTCGACGCCTGTCCCCACCCGGGCGGCGACGACGGCCCCCTTTTCCTGGGAGTGCGCGGTGCCAGGCTCAACGCAGGGGTGGCGCAACGCCAGATGCGCCTGCTCAGGGCGGTCCTCGGCCTGCCCGAATCGGCCACCCCGCACAGCTTGCGCCACAGCTTCGCCACCCACCTGCTGGCCGGTGGCGGCGACCTGCGTACCATCCAGGAGTTGCTCGGCCACGCCTCGCTGTCCACCACCCAGCGCTACACGGAAGTGGATTCCGATCGCCTGATGGAGGTCTACCGCGCCGCCCATCCCAGGGCGCGCCGATGACGAGCTAACGCCTTATCCGTTTAGATGTAATCACCGCTAGCGGGCCGGTCCGGGACCGGCCCCTACGCTACTTGCTGAATGTAGGGGCGGGTCTCGGACCCGACCGTGTCGAATAAACATTACGCTGCGTATAACTAACCGGGGGTTGCTCTAGCGGAGTCTCAGCGCCTCGAAGCGGCGGAGCGGGCGGACCAACTCGTCCCGCGCCGCCACCAGGGCAAGCTCGCGGCGTCCCGCCTTCGCGGTCTCGGCAAGTACCGCGAACACCGCCGAGGCGGCGGCGCCGAGGGCCTGGCCGGGGCGCCGCGATTGCAGGTAATGGCCGAGGAAGAGGGCGGTGAACAGATCCCCCGTCCCCTTGGCCGGGCTCGACAGCCTGGGAACGGCGACCAGCCAGGCCCCGGACGGCGACACGGCGAGGGTCTCGACGGTTTCGGCGTTTCCGGCGCCGGACACCAGGGACGACGCCAGGGAGGTTACAACGACCAGGCGCGGCCCCCGCTCGAGGAGGACCCGGGCGGCGGCCAGCGCGTGCTCCGTGGTATCGGCGGCGCGCCCCGTCAGGTATTCGAGCTCGAAGGCGTTGGGGAGCAGGATATCGGCGCGGCCGACGGCCTCGGACTTGATGAACTCGGCCACGCCGTCGGCCACGTAGACGCCCTCGGCGGCGTCGCCGATGACCGGATCGCAGCAGTAGAGGGCGTCGCCGTTGGCCGCCTTGACGGCGGCGACGGCGTCGAGAACCACGGGTCCCGTCTCGGCGGCGCCGAGATAACCGCCGAGCACCGCCCGGCAGTCGGCCAGCGCGCCACGCGCCGCGATGCCCTCGATGAGCGCCGCCACCTCCGACGCGTCGGCGACTCGGCCCCGCCAGTCCCCGTATCCCGGGTGGTTGGAATAGGCGACCGTATTGACCGGCCACACCTCGAAACCGAGACATTGCAGGGCAAACACCGCGGCGGCGTTGCCGACGTGTCCGTAGGCCACCGACGACTGGATGGAGAGGATGGCCACGGCCTTGCCGCCCCGTTGAGGATTGCCCGGTCTCCGACCTTGCCACAGGCGGCCTCCGGATTGTAGTTATTCGCACCTGACAAAAATCGTCCGAGTAACAGTGGGGGGCACCATGACCAACGACGCGCGGCCGCGCCGCAGCGTGCTTTACATGCCGGGTTCCAACGCCCGGGCTCTCGAAAAAGGCAAGGGCCTGGGCGCCGACGCCTTGATCCTCGACCTGGAGGACGCCGTCGCTCCGGACGCCAAGGCGGTGGCGCGCGCCCAGATCGGCGCGGCGGTGAAGGCCGGCGGCTACGGCCACCGGGAATTGATCGTGCGCGTCAATGGGCTTGCCACTCCATGGGGGCGCGACGACCTGACCGCCGCCTGCGGCTTCGCCGTCGACGCCGTCCTCCTGCCCAAGGTGGAGAACGCCGACACCGTCCACCAGGCGGAAGAGCTCATGGATGGCGCGGGGGCGCCGCCCGGCATGTCCATCTGGTGCATGATGGAGACGCCGCTCGCCATGCTGCACGCCGAGGACATCGCCACCGCCGGCGGGCGCCTCGGCGGCTTCGTCATGGGCACCTCCGACCTCGCCGCCGACCTGCACGCCGCCCACACCCGCGACCGCCTGCCGATGATTACCGGGCTTGGCCTGTGCATCCTGGCGGCGCGCGCCGTGGGGCTGCCCATCCTCGACGGCGTGTACCTCGACCTCGAGGACGACGAGGGTTTCGAATACGCCTGCGGGCAAGGCGCAGAGTTCGGTTTCGACGGCAAGACCCTCATCCACCCCAAGCAGATCGAGGCGGCGAACAAGGAGTTCGCGCCCTCGGCCGACGAAATCGAGTGGTCGCGGCGCATCATCGTCGCCCACGCCGAGGCCGAAAAGGAGGGCCAGGGCGTCCTTCTCGTCGACGGCAAGCTCATCGAGAACCTGCACGTCAACGCCGCCAAGCGCCTGGTCGCCATGGCCGAGGCCATCGCCGCCGCCGAAGGGGGGGCATAGGGATCGACGTTGGACGCAAGATGTAGCTCAAGTCGCGGCGATTTCACAAAATGTTGTTGAATCAACCCGAGAGAGCCTGTTAAAGGAATGAGGCGTCAGGTATACGGGTCCTGGGAAGCCCGTATAACGCACCGCCGGAGCGGCGCTCCTGACGCCTCATGGAGCCGGCCAAGCTCCGCGCACAGAGAAGCGCCATTGTCGATCCGACCACCTTCTCCGCGGACGTGCCCTGGACAGAGAACAACCACGGAAGAGAGCGGCCCCAGCACGTCTCCGAAAAGCCCCGTCTCCGGAACCCTTCGTCGCCGCGCCATGGATGGCGTAAGGCCTTGAATGGCGGACGGCCTCCCGGGGCCGAAGCCCCCGAATCAGAAGACCTTGGGTCCACGAGGAACCCGGTCTTCCAACCCCGCGACGGCCACTCCGGGACAGCCACGGCCACCCCTTCGCTCCGCCGTTTCACGAAACCCGGCCGGTCCCATAAAGGAACATGGCCCGATCCGCGACAAAGACCGCCTCGCACGGGAGACGAGGCCTTCGCCGACGACCGGTTCCGCGTTCCGGGGCCGAAGCCCCGGCCCGCTTCCCCCACCGTCCGCCCTCGGCCTTGCCGGCGCGCGCGGCGCCGGTTCGGCTTTGGGGCGGCGATTTCTGGCGACGGAGGCAACCCCCGAAGGGCCTGCCCGAACCGCACCGGAAACCGCCGCTTCGACGCTTCTGCGTACACTTGGCATAGTGAGTAGTAATAAGAGTGCTTTCAATAAGATATTTTCGCACTTACTTAGTTTTCTGTGTATAAAATTTCCATATTTACACAATCTGTCCACAAGTTATTCACATACCTATAAACAATGGTATTCAGTGTTTGGGAATTTCAACGCCTTATACGAAAAATTCCTTTCCTTCCATTAGAAATTTCTAATCAACTTGCCCGTGGGAAGCTGCCCACGCTGCGCCGGGGGCGAATATTGACTTGACTCGTTGGAGCGTTTAAACGGGACGGGCGCAATTCGGGACGGCGCGGATGGCGCGCCCGTGCCGGCCGTTTCTAAGGTTCAGGGCATGAAAGCTGGCAACCGGCCCCTCTCCCCCCATCTCCAGGTTTACCGGCCGCAGATAACATCCTTCCTGTCGATTCTTCACCGGCTGACCGGGGTGGCGCTGGCCGCCGGCGCCCTGCTTCTCGGATATTGGCTGACGTCGGCCGCCTACGGGCCCGAAACCTTCGCCCGCGCCCAGGATTTTCTGGCGTCCTGGTTGGGAAGGCTGGTCCTCTTCGGATTGACCTTCTCGCTCTTCTACCACCTGCTGAACGGCATCCGCCATCTGGCGTGGGACGCCGGCTGGGGCTTCGAAATGGGCACCCTCAAGGCCACCGGCTGGCTCGTCACCGCAACCGCGGTGGCGCTCACCCTCATCGCCTGGATCGCCGCCTACGCGGTGGCCGGAGGGGCGTGATGGAGATGCGCTCGGATCTCGGCCGGGTGCGCGGCCTGGGCTCCGCCAAGGAGGGGGCCGCCCAGTGGTGGGCCCAGCGTATCACCGGCGTGGCCCTGGTGCCGCTTTGCCTGTGGTTCGTGGTCTCGGCCATCTCCCTGGTCGGCGCCGACCTCGCCGCCTTCAAGACGTGGCTCGGCGCCCACGGCAACGCGCTGCTCATGGTGCTCTTTGTCATCGCCCTGTTCCATCATGCCCAACTCGGCGTGCACGAAGTGATCGAGGATTACGTCCACGGCGAAAAGGCGAAGGTGGCCAGCCTCGTCGCCGTGAAGTTCGTCGCCGCCCTTTTCGGGGCGTCGTGCGTGCTCGCCATTCTCAGGGTATCGTTCGGAGGCTGACCGGGAATGCCGGAAACCTATCCCATTACCGAGCACCACTATGACGTGGTCGTCGTCGGCGCCGGCGGCGCCGGCCTGCGCGCCGCGCTGGGCATGACCACGGCGGGCTTCAAGACGGCATGCGTCACCAAGGTCTTCCCCACCCGCAGCCACACGGTGGCGGCTCAGGGCGGCATCTCGGCGGCGCTCGGCAACATGGATCACGACGACTGGCGCTGGCACATGTACGACACGGTCAAGGGGTCGGACTGGCTGGGCGATCAGGACGCCATCGAATACCTGTGCCGCGAGGCCATCCCCTCGGTGATCGAGCTCGAGCACTTCGGCGTACCCTTTTCACGGACGCCGGATGGCAAGCTCTATCAGCGCCCCTTCGGCGGCCATACGCGGGCCGGCGACCACGCGCCGATGGCGCGCGCCTGTTCGGCGGCCGACCGCACCGGCCACGCCATCGTGCATACTCTTTACCAGCAGTCGCTCAAGCACGAGGCGGAGTTCTTCATCGAGTACGTGGTCATCGACCTGATCATGGACGACGACGGCGCCTGCGCGGGCATCGTCGCGTGGAACCTCGACGACGGCTCGATCCACCTGTTCCGCGCCCACATGACGGTGCTGGCGACGGGCGGCTACGGGCGCTCCTATTTCTCGTGCACCTCGGCCCACACGTGCACCGGCGACGGCAACGCCATGGTGGCGCGCGCCGGTCTGCCGCTCCAGGACATGGAGTTCATCCAGTTCCATCCGACCGGTGTCTACGGCGCCGGCATGCTGATCACCGAGGGCGCCCGCGGCGAAGGCGGCTATCTCACCAACTCCGACGGCGAGCGCTTCATGGAGCGCTACGCGCCGACGTCGAAGGACCTCGCCTCGCGGGACGTGGTCAGCCGCTGCATGACCATCGAAATCCGCGAGGGACGAGGCGTCGGCAAGGACAAGGACCACATCCACCTGCACCTGGAGCACCTCGGCATGGAGGTCCTGCAGGAGCGCTTGCCCGGCATCACGGAAACCTCGAAGATCTTCGCCGGAGTGGACGCCAGCAAGGAACCGATCCCGGTGCTTCCCACCGTCCACTACAACATGGGCGGCATCCCCACCAACATCCACGCCGAGGTGCTGCGTCCCACCGAGAGCGATGCGGACGCCGTTTGCCCCGGACTGATGGCGATCGGCGAGGCGGCCAGCGTGTCGGTGCACGGGGCCAACCGGCTCGGCACCAACTCGCTGTTGGATCTCGTCGTCTTCGGACGGGCCGCCGCCAAACGCGCCCGCGAGATCGTCGAGGCGGGGGCCGACCACAAGCGTCTGGCCGACGACGCCTGCGACTTGGCGCTATCGCGCCTCGACCGGTTGCGCCACGCCTCGGGGTCGCGGAGTGCCAGCGAGATCCGCCTCGACATGCAGCGCGTCATGCAGAACAACGCCGCCGTGTTCCGCACCCAGGAAGTCCTCGAGGAGGGCTGCCGGCTGATCGCGCAATGCGCCGCCTCGCTGGCCGACATCCGCGTCGACGACCGCTCGATGATCTGGAACTCGGATCTGGTCGAGGCGCTGGAGCTCGAGAACCTGATGGTCAACTCGGTGACCGCCATGGTCTCGGCCGAGGCGCGCAAGGAAAGCCGCGGCGCGCACGCGCGCGAGGACTTCGCGGCACGCGACGACGTCAACTGGATGAAACACACGCTGTCGTGGATCGAGGACGGGGGCGGCGTGCGGCTCGCCTACCGCCCGGTGCATACCTACACGCTGACCGACGACGTCGAATACATCGAGCCCGAGGAACGGGTTTACTGAGCGGAGGAACGAGCGCCGATGGTTGAATTCGCGCTTCCCGCCAATTCCAAGGTGGTCGAGGGCAAGACCCACAAGGCCCCCCCCGGCGCCAAGAACGTCCGCGTATTCAAGGTGTATCGCTACGATCCCGACGACGGCGGCAACCCTCGGCTCGACAGCTTCGAGGTCGACATGGATACGTGCGGGCCCATGGTGCTCGACGCCCTGATCAAGATCAAGAACGAGATCGACACCACCCTCACCTTCCGCCGCTCGTGCCGCGAGGGGGTGTGCGGCTCATGCGCCTTCAACATCGACGGCACAAACACCTTGGCCTGCATCAAGCCCCTCGACGAGATCAAGGGCGACGTCAAGATCTATCCCCTGCCCCACATGCCGGTGATCAAGGACCTGGTCGCCGACCTCTCGGTGCCCTATGCCCAGTACACGTCCATCGAGCCGTGGCTGAAAGCCGACACGCCGCCGCCCACCACGGAGCGCCTGCAAAGCCAGGAGGAACGCGCCAAGCTCGACGGCCTGTGGGAGTGCGTGCTGTGCTTCTGTTGCCAGACCAGTTGTCCCAGCTACTGGTGGAACGGCGATCGCTACCTGGGCCCGGCGGTGCTGCTCCAGGCCTACCGCTGGATCGCCGATACCCGCGACGAGCATACGGGCGAGCGGCTCGACGATCTGGAAGACCCGTTCAAGCTCTACCGCTGCCACACCATCATGAACTGCACCAGCACGTGCCCCAAGGGCCTCAACCCGGGCAAGGCCATCGCCGAGATCAAGATCAGCCAGGCGCAACGGCGCTAGACGCCAGCCCACCCGCCTTCATCAGACCAGTTCGATGTCGCCGTCTATGGCGTGCGAGACTCCCAGGGATTCGATGCTCAGCACGACGCGCGCCTTCACCGTCTCGCCGCCCTCGAGGCGGCCGTCGGCGAGGGCGTCTCGCACGGCCTGTTCGATCTCGCGCTGCGAGGTGACGCCGACGTGCTTGAGGAACTTGCGAATTTGCATGTTGAAGACTTCTTCGTCCATGTCTCTCCTCCTGGTAGTGGTGGTCCGGCGCCAACGCTTTGTCGTGCGGCCGGCTCACGTTGCCGGCGGGCCGGAGGCCCGGTTGATGGGGTAGGACCCGGCACCCCCCTGAAAGGGCTGGACCAGCATCCGGTGCAGATGGAGCGCGCCGGGGTCGCGGAACATCTCGATGCCGATGGTCATCCCCTGGTGGCCGGCCGCCGGCTGGGCGCGGTAGGTGCCCAACAGCCGGTCCCACCACGGCAGACTGAAGCCGAAGTTGGAGTTGGTCTCCTCGGCGACGATGGAATGGTGGACGCGGTGCATGTCCGGCGTCACCACCAGCCAGCGCAGCGCGCCGTCTAGCGCGGCGGGCAGGCGCACGTTGCCGTGGTTGAACATGGAGGTGGCGTTGAGCACCACCTCGAAGGCGAGCACGGCCAGCGCCGGCGCGCCCACCACCACCACCACCGCCATCTTGATCAGGGCCGACAACAGGATCTCGATGGTGTGAAAGCGCAACCCGGTGCTGACGTCGAAATCGAGGTCGGCGTGGTGCATGCGATGCAGCCGCCACAGGGCCGGAACCGCGTGAAACAGGACGTGCTGCAGGTAGATGGCGAAATCCAGCACGACGAGCGCCACGACGACGGCGAGCCAGGCCGGCACCTCCACGAGATTGAGCACGCCCCAGCCACGTTCGGCGGCGAGCCCGGCGACGGCAACCGGCGCCAGGGGCAGCACGGCGCGCGCCACAAGCGCGTTGAGGGCGACGATGCCGAGGTTGCCGTACCAGCGCACCGCCTTCGATTGGGAAAGCGCGCGCCGCGGCGCCACCACCTCCCACGCCGCCATCGCCGCCAGCACGCCGAAAAAAAACACCAATCGGACGGCCAATTCGCCGCCGAGAGCGAACTCCGTCATGTCCCTGCCCTCCGGAGATGATTGTGCGCCCACGCCGCTCGTTGCGCAAAGGGCTTAATCGTGGCGATTTCCCCTGCCAGTGGATAGAATGCCGCCGACGGGACGGGGAAGACACCGTGAACCTCCACCGCATGCTGGCCCAGCGCGCCGAGGCGGGGCGCCCCATCAGGGCCGGACTCATCGGGGCCGGCAAGTTCGGCTCCATGTTCCTGGCCCAGGCGCGCCACACGCCGGGACTGCACGTGCTCGGCATCGCCGACCTCGACGCGGGGCGGGCCGAGCGCGCCCTCGCCGAGACCGGCTGGCCCCGCGAACAGGGCGCCGCCCCTTCCTTCGCCGCCGCCCTGGAAACCGGCGCCACCCACATCACCGACGATACCGGCTCCCTGATCGCGGCGCATGGCCTGGACGTGGTGATCGACGCCACCGGCGACGCGGCGGCCGGCATCGGTCACGTGCTCGCCTGCTGCCGCGAGGGGCGCCACGTGGTCATGGTCAACGTCGAGGCCGACGCCCTGGCCGGGCCACTCCTGGCGCGCCGCGCCGAGGAAGCGGGGATTCTCTATTCGCTGGCCTACGGCGACCAGCCGGCGCTCATCTGCGAGCTCGTGGACTGGGCACGCGCCTGCGGCTTCGAGGTGGCGGCGGCCGGCAAGGGGACCCTCTACATGGAGGAGTTCACCGCCTCGACGCCGGACACCGTGTGGGGCCACTACGGCATCGAGCCCGAACGCGCCAGCGGCCTCAACGCCAAGATGTTCAACTCCTTCCTCGACGGCACCAAGTCGGCCATCGAGATGACGGCGGTGGCCAATGCCACCGGGCTAGCGCCGGCGCCCGGCGGTCTCGATTTTCCATCCGTGGCAACGGACGAACTGGCGCAGACCCTGATCCCCACCGAAGACGGCGGCGTCCTCCACCACATGGGCCAGGTGGAGGTCGTCTCAAGCCGTCGGCGCGACGGCGTCGACCTGGCGGCGGACCTGCGCTGGGGCGTCTACGTCACCTTCGCGGCGCCGAGCGACTACGTGGAGGCGTGCTTCGCCGATTATGGGCTGACCACCGACGGGACGGGGCGCTACTCGGCCCTGTGGCGCCCCTACCACCTGATCGGGCTGGAGCTCGGAATCAGCGTCGCCTCGGTGGTCTTGCGCGGCGAGCCGACGGGACGCGCCAGCGGCTTCCGCGCCGACGTGGCGGCCACCGCCAAGCGCCAACTGGCGGCCGGCGAGGTGCTCGATGGGGAGGGCGGCCACACGGTCTGGGGGCGGCTCATGCCGGCCGCCGACTCCGTGGCCGCCGGCGCGCTGCCCATCGGTCTCGCCCACGGGGCGCGACTGCGCACTCCGGTGGCGGCAGGCGAGGCCGTGCTCTTCGCCGATGTGGACATCGACGAAAATGCGGAAGCCGTGCGCTTCCGCCGCCAGATGGAAGCGACGTTCCCGCGGCCGGCGGGCGACACCGAACCCGCCGCCATGGAGCGCCGCGCATGACCAATGTCGTCCTCGTTACCGGCGCCAGCCGTGGCATCGGCGCCGCCACCGCCCGCCTCGCCGGGGCGCGCGGCTACGCCGTCTGCGTCAACTACCTGGCTTCGCCCGACGCCGCCAAGGCGGTCGCCCGACACGTCGAGGAGGCCGGCGGCAAGGCCATGACGTTCCAGGCGGACACCGCCTCGGAGGACGATGTCGTGCGCATGTTCGCCGCCGTCGACGAGCGCTTCGGTCCACTGACGGCGCTTGTCAACAACGCCGGCATCACCGGCGGCGCGCACGCCGTCGCCGACGTGGATTGCGAAATGCTGCGCCGGGTTTTCGACGTCAACGTGGTCGGCTGTTTCCTGTGCGCCCGCGAGGCGGTGCGCCGCATGTCGACCAAGAACGGCGGTGCGGGCGGCGCCATCGTCAACGTTTCTTCCATGGCGTCGCGCATCGGCGGCGCCGGCGAATGGGTCCATTACGGGGCCTCCAAGGGGGCGGTGGACACCCTTACCATCGGCCTGGCGCGCGAGGTCGCCGACCAGGGCATCCGGGTCAACGCCGTCAGCCCGGGCCTGATCGACACCGACATCCACGCCGCCGCCGGCTTCCCCGACCGCTTGGAGAAGTTGGCCCCCAACGTGCCCATGAAGCGCGGCGGCAGCCCCGAGGAGGTCGCCGAGACCGTGCTGTGGCTGATGTCGGAGGCCGCTTCC
The DNA here is from genome assembly GCA_030744625.1 of Rhodospirillales bacterium. GTDB lineage: Bacteria > Pseudomonadota > Alphaproteobacteria > Rhodospirillales > JASLQF01 > JASLQF01. The sequence continues at coordinate 14,494 of JASLQF010000012.1, read as the reverse complement.
TACGTCACCGGCGTCATCGTCCCCGTGTCCGGCGGGCGCTGACAAGTGGATTGCCCATGACGACATCCCGCTCTCCTCTCGCCGGCGGACCCCTCGACGCTTACCAGGCGTTGCTCGAGGGCGGCGAGATCCGGCCCGACGCGGCGCAGGAACGCGCCGTCGGCAAGCTGCAGGACCTGCACACGGAACTCGCCGACTACGCGCCCCACGCCGGCAAGAAGGGATGGATGGCGCGCCTCGGGCTGGTTGCCGGGCGCACGCAACCGCCTCGTGGCCTCTACATTTACGGCGGCGTCGGGCGCGGCAAGTCCATGCTCATGGACCTCTTCTTCGCGCGGGCGCCGGTCGAGGAACGCAAGCACGTCCACTTCCACGCCTTCATGCTCGAGGTGCACGAGCGCATCTACAACTTCCGTCGGGCGGTGAAGGCGGGCAAGGCCCCCGAGTCCGCCGACCCCCTGGTCGCCCTGGCCCGCGTCATCACCGACAAGGCGCGGCTGCTGTCCTTCGACGAGTTCCACGTCTCCGACATCGCCGACGCCATGATCCTGGGGCGGCTGTTCGAGGCGCTGTTCGATGCCGGTGTCGTCGTCGTGACCACGTCGAACCGCCCGCCGCAGGACCTCTACAAGGGTGGTCTGCAGCGCGATCGCTTCCTGCCCTTTATCGAGCTTATCGAGCAAAAGCTCGATGTCCTCGAGCTTGATGGCGACGCCGACCACCGGCTGGCCGCCATGCGCCTGATCGATACCTATCGCGTGCCGGCGGGGCCGGAGAGCGGCGCCGAATTGGAAAAATACTTCGCGCGCCTCATCCTCGGCGCCAGCCCGGCGCCCAAGCGGCTCACCATCGCCGGCCGCGAGGTCCATATTCCCCGGGCCGCCGAGGGGGTGGCCTTCGCCGACTTCGCAGACCTGTGCGGCCAGCCGCTGGGCGCCGCCGACTATCTGGCCGTCGCCAAGCGTTTCCACACCCTGGTGCTTTCCGGCATTCCCAGGCTCGGGCCCAACCACCACAACGAGGCCAAGCGCTTCGTCATCCTCATCGACGCCCTCTACGAGCACAAGGTGAACCTGATCTGCTCGGCCGACGCCGCGCCCGAGGAGATATACGCCGAAGGCACCGGGGCGTTCGAATTCGGGCGTACGGTCTCGCGCCTCAACGAGATGCAATCCGAGACCTACATGGCGACCGAGCACATTCGCTGATCAAGGGTTGTAATGGCCCGCCCGGATACCAAAATTCTATTGGAAAACCGCTATTTAGCGGGATTGCGGCGGGCCGGCGGCGGGGTCGTTATCCTTGCCCTTGCGCCTGAATCGCGTTAACAACGACGGTCGGACCGGGCCATTTGGCATGGAAAGTCGCCGGGCGCGCCGGGCGTGCTGGCGCCAAGGCACCACGGCAAGACATCCGCGCAGGGGATATTCGCAATGTCACGGAACAAGATCGCGCTCATCGGCGCCGGCAACATCGGCGGCACGCTGGCCCATCTGGCCGGCCTCAAGGAACTGGGCGATGTCGTCCTGTTCGACATCGTCGGCGGCATTCCCAGGGGGAAGAGCCTGGACATCGCGGAATCCTCGCCGATCGAGGACTTCGATGCGCGCCTTCGAGGCACCACCGGCTACGCCGGCATCAAGGGTGCCGACGTGGTCATCGTCACCGCCGGCGTGCCGCGCAAGCCGGGCATGAGCCGCGACGACCTGCTCGGCATCAACACCAAGGTCATGGGCGCCGTCGGCGCCGGCATCAAGCGCTACGCGCCGGGTGCCTTCGTGATCTGCGTCACCAATCCGCTGGACGCCATGGTGTGGGCGCTGCGCGAGGCCTCGGGCCTGCCCCACAATCGGGTAGTGGGCATGGCCGGGGTACTCGATTCGGCCCGCTTTCGCTATTTCCTGGCCGACGAACTGAAGGTCTCGGTGGAGGACGTCACCGCCTTCGTCCTCGGCGGCCACGGCGACACCATGGTGCCCTTGGCGCGCTATTCGACGGTGGCCGGCATCCCGCTCCCCGACCTGGTGAAAATGAAATGGTTGTCGGCCAAGCGCCTCGACGAGATCGTCCAGCGCACCCGCGACGGCGGCGCCGAGATCGTCGGCTTGCTGAAGACCGGCTCCGCCTTCTACGCGCCGGCCAGCGCCGCCATCCAGATGGCGGAGTCCTATCTCAAGGACAAGAAGCGGGTGTTGCCGTGCGCCGCCTACCTGCGCGGTGAATACGGGGTGAATGGGCTTTACGTCGGCGTCCCCTGCGTCATCGGCGCCAAGGGCGTCGAGCGGGTCATCGAGATCAAGCTCGAAAGCGCCGAGAAGACGGCGTTCAGAAAGTCGGTGCGGGCCGTGCGCTCGCTGATCACCGTCATCAAACGGTTGAAGGGCACCAAGACCCGCAAGAAGGCGGCGCCCGTCCGCAAGGCCACCGCCAAGAAAACAACGGCCAAGAAGTCAGTAGCACGCAAGGCGCCGGCGCGGCGGAAGGGGCGGCGCTGAGCGGCGCGGCGGCGCACCGAATGCCCGGACCACTGAAATGCCCAGACCATTGAAGCGGGGGGCGAAAAGATGAACATCCACGAGTATCAAGCGAAGGAACTTCTTGCCAGGTACGGCGTCGCCGTGCCGCGGGGCGGCGTCGTCTACACGGCGCCCGAAGCCGAGGCCGTGGCCAAGGAGCTGGACGGCCCGGTGTGGGTGGTGAAGGCGCAGATCCACGCCGGCGGCCGCGGCAAGGGTGGCGGCGTAAAAGTGGTGAAGTCCGTCGACGAGGCGCGCCAGGCGGCCGACAAGATGCTGGGCATGACCCTGGTCACCCACCAGACCGGGCCCGCCGGCAAGGAGGTCAAGCGCGTCTACATCGAGGAGGGCTGCGACATCGCGCGCGAACTCTACCTCGGCATACTGGTCGACCGCGGCACCTCGCGCATTACCGTCATGGCGTCGACCGAAGGCGGCATGGACATCGAGGAGGTGGCCGCCAAGACGCCCGAAAAGATCATCATGGTGGCCATCGACCCGGCCATCGGCATGCAGGGCTATCACGCCCGCAAGCTGGCCTTCGGCCTCGGCCTCGAGGGCAAGCAGGTGGGCGCCGCCGTGAAGTTCGTCGGCGCCATGTACAACGCCTTCACCGAGCTTGATTGCTCCATCGTCGAGATCAACCCCCTGGTGGTCACCGGAGCCGGCGACATCATGGCCCTCGACGCCAAGATGAACTTCGACGACAACGCGCTCTTCCGCCAAAAGGAAGTCGCCGAGCTGCGCGACGAGGACGAGGAGGACCCCGCCGAGCTGGAGGCGGCGCGCCACGACCTCAACTACATCAAGCTGGACGGCAGCATCGGCTGCATGGTCAACGGCGCCGGCCTGGCCATGGCCACGATGGACATCATCAAGCTGTACGGCGGCGAACCCGCAAACTTCCTTGACGTCGGCGGCGGCGCCACCAAGGAGCGGGTGACCACGGCCTTCAAACTGATCCTGTCGGACCCCAACGTGGAAGGCATCCTCGTCAACATCTTTGGTGGCATCATGCGCTGCGACGTCATCGCCGAGGGTGTCGTCGCCGCCGCCAAGGAGGTCAGCCTGAGCGTGCCGCTGGTGGTGCGGCTGGAGGGCACCAACGTGGAACTCGGCAAGGAGATCATGGAGAAGTCGGGGTTGGCCATCGTCTCCGCCGACGACCTCGGAGACGCCGCCGAAAAGGTCGTCAAGGCCGTGAAGGAGGCTCAGTGATGGCCGTACTCGTCAACGCCGACACCAAGGTCATCTGCCAGGGCTTCACTGGCGCCCAGGGCACCTTCCATTCGGAACAGGCCATCGCCTACGGCACCAGGATGGTGGGCGGGGTGACGCCGGGCAAGGGCGGCACCAAGCACCTGGACCTTCCCGTCTTCGACACGGTGGACAAGGCCGTCGAGGAGACCGGGGCCAACGCCAGCGTCATCTACGTGCCGCCGCCGTTCGCCGCCGACGCCATCCTGGAGGGCATCGGCGCCGGGCTGGAACTGGTGGTGTGCATCACCGAGGGCATCCCCGTGGTCGACATGGTGCGCGTAAAGCGGGCGCTGTCGGGCTCGGAGACGCGGCTCGTCGGGCCCAATTGCCCGGGCGTCATAACGCCCGGCGAATGCAAGATCGGCATCATGCCCGGCCACATTCACGAGCGCGGCAAGGTCGGCATCGTGTCGCGCTCGGGCACCCTCACCTACGAGGCGGTGGCCCAGACCACGGCCGTCGGCCTCGGCCAGACGACGTGCATTGGCATCGGCGGCGACCCCGTCAACGGGACGAACTTCGTCGACTGCCTGGAGTTGTTCGTCGCCGACCCCGAGACCGAGGCCATCGTCATGATCGGCGAGATCGGTGGTTCGGCGGAAGAGGACGCCGCCCAGTTCATCACGGACTCCCAGACCAAGAAGCCGGTGGTCGGCTTCATCGCCGGCCTGACGGCGCCTCCCGGCCGCCGCATGGGACACGCCGGGGCCATCATCTCGGGCGGCAAGGGCGGCGCCGGGGACAAGATCGAGGCCTTGAAGAGCGCCGGCATCCACGTCACCGAATCGCCGGCCGCCATCGGCAAGACCATGCTGAAAGCCATAAAAGGTTAGAGGACGGCCTGACGAGGAAGGGCGCGGCCAACAACCGCGCCCGGAACGCATAAGATGACGACGACGTTAGATAGCTTTCTGAACGGCACCAACGCCACCTACATCGCCGAGCTGTATTCGCGGTTCCTGGAAAACCCCAACTCGGTGGACCCGAGCTGGGTGGCATTCTTTTCCGAGCTGCACGAAGACGGCCGCGCCGTTCTCGAGGAGTTGCGCGGCGCCAGTTGGTCGCGGTCCGAGAGCGGTGTAATCGGCCGTGACGGCGGCAATGGAGAGGACGGCGGCGGCGCGGCGCCCACCATCGACGGGGCCCCGGCGGCGGGCTTCGCCAGGGGCCTGGCCGGTCTCGAAGACGCCGGCCAGGTGCGCTCGGCGACCCAGGATTCCATTCGCGCCCTGATGCTGATCCGCTCCTACCGGGTGCGCGGCCATCTCATCGCGCGCTTCGATCCCCTGGGGCTCGAGGGCAACACCCACCATCCGGAACTCGACCCCAAGACTTACGGCTTCGCGGAAGCCGACATGGACCGTCCCATCTTCATCGACCACGTGCTGGGGCTGGAAGTGGCGACACTTCGCGAGATCCTCCAGGTGCTGCGGGAAACCTACTGCGGGTCGATCGGCGTCGAGTTCATGCACATCATGGAGCCCGAGGAAAAGGCCTGGATCCAGCGCCGCGTCGAAAGCATCCGCAACCAAACCCAGTTCACCCTGAAGGGCAAGCGCGCCATCTACGAGCGCCTGACCGAGGCCGAGGGCTTCGAGAGCTTCCTCCACGTCAAGTATCCGGGCACCAAGCGCTTCGGTCTGGACGGCGGGGAAAGCATGATCCCGGCCCTCGAGCAGATCATCAAGCGGGGCTCCCAGCTCGGCATCAAGGAGGTGGTGATCGGCATGCCGCACCGGGGCCGGCTCAACGTGCTGGCCTCGATCATGCTCAAGCCGTACATCGCCATGTTCTCCGAATTCCAGGGGGTCGCCTCCAATCCCGACGACGTGGAGGGTTCGGGCGACGTGAAATATCACCTGGGCACTTCGGCCGACCGTGTCTTCGACGGCAACCAGGTGCATCTCTCGCTGACCGCCAACCCGTCGCATCTGGAGGCGGTCAACCCGGTGGTGCTGGGCAAGGTGCGCGCCAAGCAGGCGCAGCGTGGCGACGAGGCGCGGAGCCAGGTGATGGGGTTGCTCATGCACGGAGACGCCGCCTTCGCCGGCCAGGGTATCGTCCCCGAGAGCCTCGATTTGAGCCAGCTCAGGGGCTACCGCACCGGCGGCACGGTCCACTTCATCGTCAACAACCAGATCGGCTTCACCACGGCGCCGTCGAAGTCGCGCTCCTCGCCCTATCCGTCGGATACAGCCAAGAGCATCCAGGCACCCATCTTCCACGTCAACGGCGACGACCCCGAGGCCGTCGTCCACGTCGCCCGCATCGCCACCGAATTCCGCCAGGAGTTCAAGCGCGACGTAGTCATCGACATGTTCTGTTACCGCCGCCACGGCCACAACGAGGGCGACGAGCCGTCCTTCACCCAGCCCATCATGTACCGCGCCATCGCCAAGCACCCGCGCACCCGCGAGGTTTACGCCGATCAGCTGATCGACGAAGGCGTGTTCACCGCCGAACAGGCCAAGGCGGAGGTCAACGAATTCCAGGCCAGGCTGGAGAAGGATTTCGAGGCGGCCTCGAGCTACAAGCCCAACCGCGCCGACTGGCTGGAAGGGGTGTGGCAGGGGCTGGTCCGATTCTCCGACGTCGAGGAACTGCACGACGACGATACCGTGGCGCCGATGGAGACGCTGAAGGAAGTGGGCCTCGCCATCACCGCCCCGCCCCCCAACTTCGACGTGCACCGCAAAATCCTGCGTCAGCTCGAGGCCAAACGCAAGACCATCGAAGCGGGCCAGGGCATCGACTGGGGGACGGCCGAAGCCCTGGCCTTCGGCTCCCTTTTGCTCGAGGGCACGACGGTGCGCCTGTCGGGGCAGGACTGCGGACGTGGCACGTTCTCGCATCGCCATTGCGTGCTCATCGACCAGGAAAACGAGGAGCGCTACTTCCCCTTGAGCGAAATCCGTCCCGGCAAGCAGGCGGCCTTCGAGGTCATGGACAGTCCGCTTTCCGAATTCGCGGTGCTCGGATTCGAGTACGGCTACACCCTTGCCGAGCCCAATACCCTGGTGCTCTGGGAAGGCCAGTTCGGCGACTTCGCCAACACCGCCCAGGTGATCATCGATCAGTTCATCTCATCCGGAGAATCCAAGTGGCTGCGCCTGTCGGGGCTGGTCATGCTGCTGCCCCACGGCTTCGAGGGACAGGGGCCGGAGCACTCCTCGGCGCGCCTCGAACGCTACCTGCAACTGTGCGCCGAGAACAACATGCAGGTGGTGAACCTGACCACCCCGGCCAATTACTTCCACGCCCTGCGCCGCCAGACACGCCGCAATTTCCGCAAACCCCTCATCGTCATGTCGCCCAAGTCGCTGCTGCGCCACAAGCTGGTGACCTCGAAACTGGGCGAGATGGGCCCCGACACCAAGTTCCGCCGCATCATCCCCGAGATCGACCGGCTCGGGCTCGACAAGACGGTGCGCCGCATTGTCCTGTGCTCGGGCAAGGTCTACTACGACCTGCTGGCGGCGCGCCGGGAAGCGGCCATCAAGGACGTGGCCATCGTGCGCGTCGAGCAGTTGTACCCGTGGCCGCGCATGTCGGTGTCGCAGCAGATTTCGCGCTATCCCAACGCCGAGGTGGTGTGGTGCCAGGAGGAGCCGGCCAACATGGGCGCCTGGACCTTCGCCGAGCCGCGCTTGGCGTATATCCTCCAGGGCCTGGGCCACAAGAATGCGGCGCATCCTCTCTATGTCGGCCGCAAGGCCTCGGCCTCGCCGGCCACCGGGGTCGGCAAAATGCACCACGAAGAGCAGGCGCGGCTCGTCGAGGAGGCCCTGACCGTGGACGCGGCGGCGCTGCCGCAACCCTTCCGGCCGGCGCCCGCCTGACCGGCGCCGGATCGCGGCACTTTGAATAGAGGGAATCATGGCGACTGAAATAAAAGTACCCACCCTTGGTGAATCGGTTACCGAAGCGACGGTCGCCAAGTGGTTCAAGGCGGTCGGCGATGCCGTGGCGGCGGACGAGCCGCTTATCGAGCTGGAAACCGACAAGGTGACACTCGAGGTCAATGCCCCGACCGCCGGCACCCTCACCGAGATCGCCGCGCCCGAGGGCAGCGAGGTAGAGGTAGGCGCGCTGCTTGGCGTCATCGCCGAGGGCGAAGGCGCCCCCGCCGCCAAGCCGGCACCCGCCACGGAACCCGAACCCGCCGCCAAACCTGCGCCCGCCGCCGCTCCCGAGCCCGCCCCGGCGCCCGCTCCCGCACCGGCGCCTGCAGCCCCGGCCCCGGCGGCGGCAGCGCTGTCACCCGCCGTGCGCAAGCTGGTCGCCGAGCACAACCTCGATGCCGCCGTCATCCCCGCCACCGGCAAGGGCGGTCGTCTGGTCAAGGCCGACGTGCTGGCCTTCATCGAGACCGGCGCCGCCTCTGCCTCGGCCCCGGCGGCGGCACCGACGGCACCCGCGGCACCCGCGGCACCCGCCCAGGCGGCGGCCCAATATCCGGCGCGCCCGACCGGCCCGCACGAGGAACGCGTGCCCATGACCCGCCTGCGCCGCGCCATCGCCGCCCGATTGAAGATGGCCCAGGAAACGGCGGCCATGCTGACCACCTTCAACGAGGCCGACATGGGCGCCGTGATGGCGGCACGCCAGCAATACCGCGAGACCTTCGAGAAGAAGCACGGCGTGCGCCTCGGCTTCATGTCGTTCTTCGTCAAGGCCTGCGTCGTGGCCCTCGGCGAGATTCCGGCGGTCAACGCCGAGATCGACGGCGACGACATCATCTACAAGAACCATTACGACATCGGCGTCGCCGTGGGCACGCCGCAGGGTCTGGTGGTACCCGTCCTGCGCGACGCCGACAGCCTCGGCTTCGCCGAGATCGAGGCGGCGATCGGCGACTTCGGGCGCCGCGCCCGCGACGGCAAGCTGACCCTGGACGAGATGCAGGGCGGCACCTTCACCATCACCAACGGCGGCATCTTCGGTTCGCTCAACTCGACGCCCATCCTCAATGCGCCGCAGTCGGGCATCCTCGGCATGCACAAGATCCAGCAGCGCCCCATGGTGATGGACGACGGCTCCATCGAGGCGCGGCCCATGATGTACCTGGCGCTGTCGTACGACCACCGCGTCGTCGACGGCCGCGAGGCGGTCACCTTCCTGGTCCGCGTCAAGGAGTGCATCGAGGACCCGAGCCGCATCATGCTGGATGCGTGAGCGGGACATATACGGCGGCCCAAGGAGATAGCGAATGCCTGACAACACCTTCGATCTGGTCGTCATCGGCGGCGGCCCGGGCGGCTACGTGGCCGCCATCCGCGCCGCCCAGCTGGGAATGAACGTGGCCTGCGTGGAGAACCGCGGCTCGCTCGGCGGCACCTGCCTCAACGTCGGGTGCATCCCGTCCAAGGCGCTCCTGCAATCCTCCCACCACTTCGAGGAGGCGGCCAGCCACATGGCCGCCCACGGGGTGAAGACGGGCAAGGTGTCCCTCGACCTGGACGTCATGCTGAAGCGCAAGGACCAGGTGGTCGACGACCTCACCAAGGGCATCGAGTTCCTGCTCAAGAAGAACAAGGTCGCCTACATACAAGGCACCGGAGTCGTCACCGCCGCCGACACGGTCACGGTGACGCCGCTCAAGGGCAAGAAGAAGGAAAAGCTCAAGACCGAGAACATCCTCATCGCCACGGGCTCCGAATCGACGCCCATCCCCGGCGTCAAGGTGGACGAGAAGAGCATCGTCAGCTCGACCGGCGCCCTGGCCCTGAACAAAGTGCCGAAGACCATGGTGGTCATCGGCGGCGGCTACATCGGCCTCGAGATGGGCTCGGTGTGGCGACGCCTGGGCGCCCGGGTCACCGTGGTCGAGTTCCTCGACCGCATCCTGCCGGGCATGGATGGCGAGGTGTCAAAGCAGATGCAGCGCATCCTCAAGAAGCAGGGCCTGGACTTCAAGCTGTCCACCAAAGTGACCGGCGCCAAGGCGGGAAAGGCCGGCGTCAGCCTCACCGTGGAGCCGGTCGACGGCGGCAAGAAGGAGACCCTGAAGGCGGAGATCGTGCTGGTCTCCACCGGCCGCCGGCCCTTTACGGCGAGCCTCGGACTGGACAAGGCCGGCGTCGAGGTGGACGAGCGCGGCTTCGTCAAGGTGGACGAGGACTTCCAGACCAACGTTGCCGGCGTCTTCGCCATTGGCGACGTCATCGGCGGCGCCATGCTCGCCCACAAGGCCGAGGAAGAGGGCATCGCCTGCGTCGAGATCATGGCCGGCCAGGCCGGACACGTCGATTACGGGTCGATCCCGGGCATTGTCTACACGTGGCCCGAGGCCGCCGCCGTCGGCCAGACCGAGGAACAGCTCAAGGAGGCCGGCGTCGACTACAAGGCCGGCAAGTTCCCCTTCACCGCCAACAGCCGGGCGCGCTGCAACGCCGACGCCGACGGTTTCGTCAAGGTGCTGGCCGACGCCAGGACCGACCGCGTGCTCGGCGTCCACATCGTCGGCGCCCTGGCCGGCGACCTCATCCAGGAGGCGGTGCTGGCCATGGAGTTCGGCGCCTCCGCCGAGGACATCGCGCGCACCTGCCACGGCCACCCCGGCATGAGCGAGGCGGTGAAGGAAGCGGCCCTCGACGTCGAGGGCCGCGCCATCCACATGTAGACGGGCGGGCGGCGGAAACGCCATGTTCGAACTTCTGGCGCAAAACGCCGCAAACGTGATCGGCATCAAGGCGACAGGCCGGCTGAGCGACGCCGATTACCGGGAATTCATGCCGCGTCTTGAGGCCATCATCGACGAGTTCGGACCGCTGCGCCTGCTCGTCGACCTCGAGGGCTTCGAAGGATGGGACCTGCGCGCCGCCTGGGACGACCTCGCCTTCGGCGTCAAGCATTGGGGCGATTTCAAGCGCCTGGCCCTGGTCGGCGACCGCGCCTGGGAGGAAATGGCGGCGCGCGCCATGGATCGCTTGATGCCGGCGCAAGTCCGTTACTTCGACTTGTCCGAGCGCGACGCCGCCTGGGAATGGATCGCCGCCTAGAAGAGACCCGGGCATGAGCCGGGCTGTAGTCCTCAGCACGGTCTTGTGCCTGATCCTCGCCTTCGCGCTCATCGATACTTTCGCCTTCGCGGCCCTGCTGCCCGTCTTTTTCGGCGAGTGGGGCCTGACCAACACCGAGGCCGGGTGGATTGCCGGTGTCTACTTCGGCGGCTACACCGTCGCCGTCGCCGTGCTCGTCAGCCTCACCGACCGCATCGACGCGCGCCGCGTCGTCATCGCCGGCACGGCGACGATATTCGCAGCCGCAGCCGGATTCGCGCTGTTCGCCGAGGGCCTGTGGACGGCGCTCCTGTTCCGCGCCCTCTCCGGCGTCGGGCTGGCCGGCACCTATATGCCGGGGCTGCGTGCCCTCGTCGACCGCTACGACGGCGCCCATCAGCCACGCACCGTCGCCTTCTACACCGCCACCTTCAGCCTGGGCACGGCGCTCTCTTTCCTGCTCGTCGGTTGGATCGAGGCGGAATTCGGCTGGCGCCCCGCCGTGGCGGCCGGGTCCGCCGCCGCCCTCGCCGCCACCGGCCTCGCCGCCCTGCTGCCCACCGTGAAGCCGCCACCGCCGCCCGAGACCGCGACCCGGCTTCTCGACTTCCGCCCGGTGCTCGCCAACCGCCCGGCCATGGGCTACGTGCTGGGCTACGGGGTGCACGCCTGGGAACTCTTCGGTCTGCGCTCGTGGCTGGTCGTCTTCCTGGCCTTCAGCCTCGGGCTCGGGGCCGGCGCCGGTGGGCCGGCGCCGACGACGGTGGCCAGCCTCTGCGCCCTGGTTGCGATGGCGGCGAGCATCGCCGGCGCCGAGGTGGCGGCGCGCGGCGATCGGCCCCGCGTCATCTCGATGTTCATGCTGGCCTCGGCGGCGATGGCCGGCGCCGTTGGCTTTGCCGCCGCCCTGCCCTACGCCTGGGTGGTGGTGCTGGTGCTGCTCTACAACGCCGTCATCCAGGCCGATTCGGCGGCGCTGACCACGGGCGCGGTACAGGCCGCCGAGGAAGGGCGGCGCGGCGCCACCCTGGCCATCCACTCCCTGGTCGGCTTCGTCGGAGCGGCTCTCGGGCCGCTCGCCGTCGGCGTCGTGCTCGACCTCTCGGGCGGCGGGCGCACGGTGCTCTCCTGGGGGCTCGCCTTCGCCTCCATGGGGGTGGTCGGGCTGTTCGGCCCGCTGGCGCTGAGGGTGTTGGCGCGCCGGTGAAATTGGGGGCTCGATCTTGGCGCTTTAGGCATTATAAAGGGGGGCAGAAGAAATAGGGCGTTCGTCCGTGCGCCAGTGCGGCGGATACCGAGCGCTCGGGTGACTTGAAAGTGGCCGAAACCACGACAGATCAATTGAACGCCTCGGAGATAAATCTCGAGGAAATCAAGATTCTCGTCGTCGACGACAACGCCTTCATGCGCTCCCTTGTCCGCCAGTTGCTGAAGGCCCTGGGGGCGCGCGAAATCTTCGAGGCGTCCGACGGCCAAGAGGGCTACGAGGTGGCGCGCCAGGTGAAACCCGACATCGCCCTCGTCGATTGGGTCATGGAGCCCGAGGACGGTATCCAATTCGTCAAGAACGTCCGCAGCGCCGAAGACAGCCCCAACCGCCTCATGCCCATCATCATGGTATCGGGATACTCCGAGGAGAGCCGAGTGCTCGCCGCCCGCGACGCCGGCGCCAACGAGTTCGTGGTCAAGCCCCTGTCCGCCACCTCGCTTTTCACGCGCATCCAGTGGGTCGTCGAAAACCCCCGCCGTTTCGTTACCACCGACACCTATTTCGGGCCCGACCGGCGCCGCAAGGACGTTCCGTTCAAGGGCGAGGACCGGCGCGTCAGCGATCAAGAAGAGAAAGCCCCGGCCGATGAAGGCGACGAGGTCTTTCTCGACGTCGAAGCGGCCCCGGCCGGGGACGAAGCGGACGCCGAGGCGGGCGATGGCGATGGCGACGACGAGGCGCCGCCCTGACCGGCGCGCCGCCCTCAGGCCGCCTTACTGATGTAGGATTCGATCAGCTCTTCGGCGATCTGCACGGTGTTGAGGGCCGCTCCCTTGCGCAGGTTGTCGGCCACCACCCACAGGCTGATCCCGTGCTTGACGGTGGGGTCCTTGCGGATGCGGCTGACGTAGACCGGGTCCTCGCCGGCGCACTCGATGGGCGTGACGTAACCCTCGTCGGCGCGGTGGTCGATCACCGTGACCCCGGGCGCCGCCTTGAGCGCTTGGCGCGCCTCATCCTCGGTGATGGGGTTGGCGAACTCCACGTTGACCGCCTCGGCGTGGCCGACGAAAACCGGCACGCGCACGCAGGTGGCCACGACCTGGATGTCGGGATCGAGGATCTTCTTGGTCTCCACCACCATCTTCCATTCCTCCCTGGTGGCGCCGTCGTCCATGAAGGAATCGATGTGGGGGATCACATTGAAGGCGATCTGCTTGGTGAACTTGTTCTGATGCTTGTGCCACGGCTCGTTGGTGTAGATGCCGCGCGTCTGTTCGAACAGCTCGTCCATGGCTTCCTTGCCGGAGCCCGAGGTGGACTGGTAGGTGGCCACCACGACGCGCTTGATGAGGGCCAGGTCGTGCAGAGGCTTCAGCGCTACCACCATCTGCATGGTCGAGCAGTTGGGATTGGCGATGATGTTGCGCTTGGCATACCCGGCGAGGGCGGCGGCGTTGACCTCGGGCACCACCAGGGGCACGTCCAGGTCCATGCGGAAGTGGGATGTGTTGTCGATGACCACGGCACCGGCGGCGGCGGCGCGCGGCGTGTGCCTTGCCGAGACCTTGGCGCCCGGCGAAGAGAGCACGATGTCGGTGCCGGCGAAGTCGAACGTGGCCAGGTCTCGCACCTTGAGCACGTCTTCCTCGCCGAAGGACACCTCGACGCCGAGCGAGCGCTCGGAGGCGAGCGCGATGACCTCGTCGGCGGGAAACTCGCGCTCCGCCAGTATGGCCAGGAGCTCGCGCCCCACGCTGCCGGTAGCGCCGACAACCGCAACCTTGTAGCCCACGATCCTATACCCCCGCTTCCATGAACGACGCCCACCCTCTCGGGCGGGCCTTCCCAACAACGAACGCCGGACCCCCCGGCCCGGCGCCAAACCGGCAACGCGCTACCTTGGCGCGCTCCCGTCGCGGCGGCCCCGACAATCCCCGCGAGGCCCGGGCCGCCGGGGCCTCGCGCGCCAAGAGGCGCTCAGCCGCCGGGCTTGGTTTCGGGCTTCGGCGCCGGCGTCTGCGCCGTCTCCACCGGCACCGGCGTGCTGGCTGTCTGCTTGGCGCCCCAGGCGCACCCGCCTTCGGCGAAGGCCGCGGTGGAGAGCGCTAACAGCCCCGCGGCGGCAAGCGCGATGATCTTTTTCATGAGCCGGTTCCCCTGTCAAGTGGCTCCGAACGCCGGTAAGGTTAGCACGGCGGCTTCCTGGGGAACAAAGAAAAAGCGCGGTGACGGTCGAGGCGCCGCTCACGCCGCCAGCGTGTCGAGGGCCCCGGTGACCGCCTCGCCCATGGCCGAGGTGGAGACTTGGGTCTTGCCCGGCTGCATGATGTCGGCGGTGCGCAGCCCGCTCGCCAGCACATCCTCCACCGCGCCCTCGATCAGGGCCGCGTCCTCGTCCATGTCGAAAGAGTAACGGAGCGCCATGGCGAAGCTGAGAACTGAGGCCAGGGGATTGGCCAGTCCCTGGCCCGTGATGTCCGGCGCGCTGCCGTGGACCGGTTCGT
>JASLQF010000011.1 GCA_030744625.1 Rhodospirillales bacterium | reverse complement strand
CCTGATGGAGGAAATCATCGCCCTCATTCCCAATGTGCAGATGCTTTCCGCCCACAACGCCGAGCTCGGCCTCGAGCTGGCGCGCAAGTACCGGCCCGATGTCATCCTCATGGACATCAACCTGCCCGGCATGAATGGCACAGAGGCTTTGGAAGAATTGAAGCGCATCAAGGAGACGCGCACCATTCCCGTCGTCGCCCTGTCGGCCAACGCCGGGGAGAGTGATATCAGGAAAGGATTGAAGGCGGGCTTCCACAACTACCTCACCAAACCGATCCGGGTCACCGAGGTGCTTTCCGAAATCGAAGCGGCAATCGAGGAAGGAACCTCGCGCATGGCATCCGGGACGGAGACGGCACCCACACCGCGTTCGTCGGCAACGGGGTAGATAAGCCACCGGTTCTCGGCGCCTGGCCGATGAATCGCGAAATCCATTGAAGGTCCGCCATGGGCGGGGAACGGACACCGGGTCCCGGCGTGTCAGCTTTCAGGGATGAAGCGGGTGGAAATCAGCGGCCCTTGACACGTTCGCCGATAGCCGGGAGGCGGCATTCGGGGTTGGGCGGTTCCTTATCGCCAAGATTATACGAATGTACTATTCCCTAGTACAGCCGAGCCAATACGGATGCGCTATTGCTGCCGTGTCATCCAGATAACATCTTCATACTACCCTTACTTTGCCATCTATTTCCTGATCAGAGACACATGAAATAATGTGTCAGACAAGCTGGATTGATTACCTTGAGAATTCAGCCAGAACCGAATGGCTTGGTCGAGGACGTAAAGAACACCTCGTTGGTGGGACCTGAGCGTCAACAGTCGGCGCCACCCCCGGCTTCCGCTCCAAAAAATGTTCCCCTGGAGAGTCTTTCGGAATTAGTCGACCTTGACGGGAAACTTTGGCCGAGGGCTCATCCAAGCACGGGCCGGGGAAGGTTTTTCGACGGTTTCGCCTGATATTTACCCGATAACGCGCTGAGTACATCGAATGTCCGCACAGGGAGACCAGCGGACATTGGTGGCTGTCATCATCTATGCCCGCTATCAGGGAGAAAGCGGACGTGAATCGCAGCCATCCGCTATGTCCGCTTGTAACCAATTGGGGACATTAACAAAATTGTCGCTGCTATCCGACATGGAACGGCAGCGGAGGACTCTTGAAGCAGCGTGCGCTAAAAAGAAGACAATTCCGCAGCGACTAAAGCGCGACGATTGTTCCCCGAACTGGCGCGTGTGCCTTTAGCTCGGTCCTCGATCCGTCCGCCCAAGAGGCTATCCTGACGGCCCTCACCTGCGACCCCTCGGCTCCCTCGGTGTCCACAGGCTCCCAGTAATTCAAACCATGGGGATCGACGTAAAAGGTGTGCTCACCATATGTCTTCGTGAGTTCCTGTTTGAGTCCATTGTTCTCTGGGATCGGTTGGGCTCCGACCTTCTCGCGAATTGCCTGAATCTGGGGGGGGGAGAGTTTCATATTTTCAATTCCCGGCCAACCTATGTGCCACAGCCTATCACCGGCAATTGTAGCGAATGGAGGCTTGTCGTGAAAGTGTCGAATGCGCGTAATTTGCAGAACAGTTACCACTTAATTGGTAATCTCCCCAACAACATCACGGCCATTTTAGGAAGTTCCCCGTGATCCGAGATTGTCCAGATGGCCCCGAGCTGTCGGCGACAATAGCGTAAAGGGCGTCCCAGAATAATCCGGCCCTAAACCGGTGCGCCGACAGCTACAACTTTCGACTGAACAGCAAAATCCCATGATTGTCTCCAAAAGTCCCCAGTGGACATTGGTCGCGGCCGTCGGTCATGTCCCCTA
Organism: Rhodospirillales bacterium; assembly: GCA_030744625.1. GTDB lineage: Bacteria > Pseudomonadota > Alphaproteobacteria > Rhodospirillales > JASLQF01 > JASLQF01. The sequence goes on along the minus strand of JASLQF010000011.1, from coordinate 18,764 downwards.
TTGGGCTAAAAGCGCACCATCCGTCCTGTAAAGAACCCTCCCCGGGAGATGGGAGCGAATAGGCGCGCCTGGCACCAATCCTTGTCCCACGCCCGGTACCGGGGCAGACTGCGAGTCGGAACCCGACCAGGTGCACCGAGATGGCCGTACGCAGGATCGTCCTCATGGGCAACGAATCACTACGCGGAGTCGCGGCGCCCGTCGACGACCCGACGGCGCCCGACATCGCTTCCCTGGCCAAGGACATGCGGGACACCCTCGAGGAAATTGACGGGGTCGGCCTGGCGGCACCGCAAATCGAAGTGGCAAAGCGCGTGGTCGTCTACCGGGTGCCGAAATTCCGCATTCCCGCCGGCGCCAAATTGCAGCCCATACCATGGACGGTCATGGTCAACCCGGCGATCGAACCGTTGAGCCGGGAGAAGAAGCCTATCTGGGAGCGATGCCTGTCACTACCCGGCCTCTACGGGCGGGTGCCGCGCTACGTCCATGTCGCCATCAGCTTCCAGACCATGGACGGCCAGCGCGTGGAGCGTGAGGCCCGCGGCTACCACGCCATGCTCCTGCAACACGAATGCGACCACCTGGACGGCTATCTCTATCCGATGCGGATGACCGATATGGACCAGTTGTCGTTCGTTTCCGAACTGGTCGACGACGGCGATATCTTCAGCTACCAGGCCGACGAGTTCGACGGTTGACCGGGGCGCGACCAGGGGCACCGCCCGCGGGCCGGTCCGGGACCGGCCCCTACGCTATTTGCTGAATGTAGGGGCGGGCCTCGGACCCGACCGCGTCGAATAGGAATTACGCGGCGTAGAACTAACCGGGGGTTGCTCTAGCCGCCGCCGGAGCCCAGGAAACCCCTGACCTCTTCCAGGAAGCGTGGCCAGGCCGGTTCGTCCTCGAGGATGAGGTGATTGCGTCCCTCGAGTGCCACGAAGCGGGCGCCGGGGATGGTTGCCGCCATCCGGCGCCCTTCCTCGAAGGGCACGACGGCGTCGTCGCGCGCATGGAGGACGAGGGTGGGAACGGCGACCTCGGCGGCCAAACGGCCGACGTCTATCTCGTTCATGGTGTGGCGCAGGCGCACGGCGTTCTCTGGCGAAACCGTCATCCGCATCAGATCGTTGAACCACTGTATCTGTTTCGGCGTTCCATCGGGAATGAACTGGGTCGTGAAGATTTGCCGGAACGCTGGATTGTCCTGCCCCCACCCGACGCGTAAGAGCGTGGTCAACGCCTCCTCCTGCTCCACGTTTGTCGGCGAGCCGCGTTTGAGCCGGCCTCTCATATATCCGCCGTAAAACACAAGATGGGTGACGCGATCGGGGTGGCGCACCGCGTAGTCGATGGCCACCGAACACCCCTGGGAGATGCCGAGAAGCGCAAAACGCTCAAATCCGGCGGCATCGACCACCGTCTCCAGGTCGCGGACAAAGGCCTCGAAGGACACGTCTTCCACCTCCCAGTCGGAAAGACCCGTGCCGCGCTGGTCGTGACGAACCAGCAAATTGTCCTTGGCGAGCCCGGCGAACACATGCCGCCACACCGGACTTTGCCAGTCGTATTCGAGATGGTTCATCCAGTTGGGCGCCTTGACCAGCGGCGGCCCCTGGCCGACCGTGGCATAGGCGATGCCGACCCCGTCGGCGGCCGTGCAGAAGCGAATCTCCTGCTGCGGTGCCGCCGAACCGCCGGCCGGCGGCGGCGCCTTGGCAGATGATTCGCCCAACTTGATACGGTAGGCGCGCACCGGCTTGGCGATGTTCTTGACCTCTTGCGCCCCCAAGTCCTCGAAGGCGAGGTCGAGCCGGCCCTCCACTTGATCGTGGACGGCGCCGCCGATGCACACGCCGCCGGGCTCGGCCAGGCTTTCGAGCCTCGCCGCCACGTTGACGCCGTCGCCGTAGATGTCGTCGCGGTCGACGATGACCTCGCCCAGGTTGACGCCGATGCGGAAGTGCAGGCGCTTGTCGTCCGGCAACCCGGCGTTGCCCTCGGCAAGGCGGTGCTGGATGGCGACGGCGCACTCCACCGCCGCGACGACGCTGGCGAAGTCGGCCAGCACCGCGTCACCGGCGTAATGAACGACGCTGCCCCCGTTGCCCTCGATCTCGCCCGAGATGAGGTCGAGCGCCGCCCCCAGCCGCTTGTGCGTGCCCACTTCGTCGGCGCCGGTCAGCCGGCTGTAGCCGGCTACGTCGGCGTAGAGGATCGCGGTCAGTTTTCGGGTAACGTCCTGTTGGGCCATGCGGCCTCCCCGTGCCCCCCGACAGCGCACACCTTATAACGGCAAAGCCGGCGGCGGCAAAGCGGCGTGCGCCCGGGGGGAGCTTAGGTGATGTAAAGGTGAAAACGGGCCACTGGCGGTATCTGATTGAAGGATATCCAGGAAATTCAGCGTCAACGTTGAGAATGCGAAGACCATTCCATATAATCCAACAGTGGACGCCTACCGACCCAAACCGCCGCTTTTCGCGGCGGGCACTTTGATTTGGAGTAAGCCATGACGACCGATGAACAGACTTCTGACACCGGAGCGCCTACATTCGAACCCGCCGCGCCACAAACGACCGCGACCGAAACCGTTGACGAAAAGGACCTGAACAAGAGTCTTCTCATGCAGGTGTGGATTGTCGGGGGAATTGTTTTTCTGGTGGCCATCGCCGCATTTTTTGGCGCTTTCTAATTCCGACGTCCCGTCGCTGAACAAGAATTGACCTTGCCGCCGCGCCGGAGAAACACGGCGATGAAGGCGTTCGGGCTTTAGTATCCGCGGTCGAAGGCAATCCGGGCTCTGGAATCGCCCGGAATTACCGGACTTCGTTTGAAAGCCCCGCCCATCGGGAAGCCGAGTAGCCCCGGTTAGAGAACGCGCCCTGATATGGCGCGCTTAAGCGCGCCCCGCCACGATCAGGTCGCAGATTTCGCGCACCGCCCCGGCCCCCCCCTCCGTCTTGGTGATGTAGAGGGCGCGGCGGCGCACCTCGGCGACCCCGCCGGGGACGGTCAGGGGAAGCCCGACGGCCTCCAATACCGGCAGATCGTTGAGGTCGTCGCCGACGTGGGCCACCCGGTCGAGGCCGAAGCCGAGGCCGGCGCAGAGGTCGTTCAAGGTGGCCAGCTTGTCCTCGATGCCGATGAAAACATAGCGCACGCCCAGGTATTGGGCGCGGTGGCGAACGGCCTCGGAGGCACCGGCCGTGATTATGGCGACCTCGACACCGGCCGCCTGGACGCGCTTGATGCCGACGCCGTCAAGTACGTTGAAGCGGTGCATTCGCGTACCGTCCTCGGCGTAGTAGATCCCACCATCGGTGAGCACGCCGTCCACGTCGAGGGACAGCAGCCTGACTTTCCCCAGGCGTTTCACAAGGTCCTTCTTGGCCGGTTTCGTGGGCGCTGGCGGGTTCATGGCGTTCCATCTCGTCGTTGTGGCGCAAAGCGCGCGGCAACGCACTTATAACCCCAATTACAGTCCAAGATAGGCCGCCTTGACTTTTTCGTCCGCAAGCAGCGCCCGGCCCGCCGCCGACAGCACGACGCGCCCGGTCTCCATCACGTAGCCGCGATCGGCGATGGAAAGCGCCGCGTAGGCGTTCTGCTCGACCAGGAATATGGTGGTGCCGGACTCCTTCAGCCCCTCGACTGTGGCGAAAATCTCCTCCACCAGGTTGGGCGCCAGGCCCATGCTGGGCTCGTCGAGAAGCAGCAGGCGGGGCCGCGCCATCAAGGCGCGGCCGATGGACAGCATCTGCTGCTGGCCGCCTGAAAGGGTCCCCGCCGCCTGGCGGTGCCTCTCCCTGAGCATGGGGAACATGGCATAGACCCCGTCGAGGTCGGTCGCCACCTGGCGCTGGTCGCGCGTGTAGGCGCCCAGCATCAGGTTGTCCTCGACGCTCATGGGGCCGAACATCTGCCGGCCCTCGGGCACCTGGGCGATGCCCGAGCGCACGCGTCGGCTCGCCGACGCGCCGACGACGCTTTCGCCGGCCAGCAGAATATCGCCCGACGTCACCGGCTGGACGCCCGAGATGGCGCGCAGCAAGGTCGTCTTGCCGGCCCCGTTGGCGCCGACAAGGGCAACCAGTTCGCCGGCGGCGATTTCCAGGTCGACCCCGTGCAGGGCCTGGATGCGCCCATAGTGGCTGCACAGCCCGCGCACTTCCAGCAAGGGGCCAGCGGGAGATGTCGCCGGAGACGTCGGAGACCTCGCCTCAGGCGCCATGGGTGCCTCCCGCGGCGCCCGAGCCGAGATAGGCGGCGATGACATCGGGGTTGGCGCGCACCTCGTCGACCGTGCCCTCGGCCAGCTTGCGCCCGTAATCGAGGACCAGCACGTGGTCGGAGACGCCCATGACAAGGCGCATGTCGTGCTCCACCAGCACCACCGTAACGCCGGATTGCGCGATCTTGCGGATGAGCCCGGCGACCTCCTCCGTCTCCACCGGGTTGAGGCCGGCGGCGGGCTCGTCGAGAAGCAGGAGCCTCGGCTTGGAAGCCAGGGCGCGGGCCAGCTCCAGGCCCTTGAGGGCGCCGTAGGGCATGGCGTCGGCATCGACGTCCAGATAGGCCTCGAGGCCGACGAAGCGCATCAGCTCGGCCGCCGCGTCGCGGGCCCGGCGCTCCTTCCGCGCCACGCCGCCGAGGCGGAACAGCGCCGCGCCCAGGCGGCGGTCGAGGGTCAGGTGCAGGCCGACCATGACGTTCTCGAGCGCCGTCATGTTGAAGAATATCTGCAGATTCTGGAAGGTGCGCGACAGGCCCATCGCCGCCAGCCGGTGGGGCGCCAGGCCGGTGATGTCGCGGCCCTCGAAATGGACGCGGCCGGCCGACGGCGCGTAGACCCCGGTGACCAGGTTGAACAGGGTCGTCTTGCCGGCACCGTTGGGACCGATGATCGAGTGGATGGAGCCCGGCGCGATCTCGAAGTGGAGGCTGTCGACGGCGAGGATGCCGCCGAACTCCCGGCTCAGTGCCTCGACCTTGAGAAGGGTCATGGCGGCGGCGCCCCGGCCGACGCCAAGCGGTTGCGCGCTATGGTGAAGAAGCTGGGCACCAGTCCCCTCGGCATGAAGATCACGGTGAGCATGAGGATCAGCCCGAAGGCGATGTGCTCGTAGTCCTCGAGCCCGGTCAGGAGCTGCGGAAGCACGGTCAGGATGGCCGCCCCGACGACGGCGCCGTACGTCGACGCCATGCCGCCCAGCACCACCATGGTGACCAGTTCGATGGATCGGAAGAAGCCCACGTTGGCCGGGCTCACGAAGCCGGCGTAGTGGGCGCCCAGACTGCCGGCCAGCGACGCGATCACCGCCGAGATCACGAAAACCAGGACCTTGTAGTGGGCGGTGTCGACGCCGGCGATCTCGGCCGCCGGCTCCGAGCCGTGGACGGCGCGCAGGGCGCGGCCCACCGGCGAGGCGATCAGGTTGAGGGAAAGCCAGACGGTGAACAGCAGCGCCGCCCCGACGATCCAGTACCACACCGCCTCGCCGTAAAGCTCACGCCCGAAAAACATCAGCGACGGCACCGTCATGCCGTCGGGACCGCCGGTGTACTCGGCCTCGGTGTTGACGACGATGGAAATGATGATGCCGAGCCCGAGCGTCGCCATCGCCAGGTAATGGCCGCGCAGGCGCAGGATGGGCCGCGCCACGAGGAAGGCCAGGATGCCGACGCCGAGCGCGCCCGCCGTCATGGCGGCCAGCGGGTGCCACCCGAACTCGACGGTGAGCACCGCCGAGCTGTAGGCCCCGAGGCCGACGAATCCGGCGTGGCCGAGGCTGATCTGGCCGGCGTAGCCGATGAGCAGGTTGAGCCCGACGCAGACGATGGCGCTCAATCCGGCGCCGATGGCCACGTCGTAATAGAAATTGTTGGGCAAGAAGAGCGGCAGCACGGCGATCACCGCGGCCAGTCCGAGCAGCCCGCCGGTGCGGGGATCGGCCAGCTTGCGTTTCAGAGCCTGACTCATAATGTATTGTGTATTTTCAACGAGTTGGAAGGGTGCCAATGCCAGGAAAGGCAGCGAAGGCGATGCCGGAGCATCGGCGAGACGCCTTGACGCCGCAGGGGCGCCCCTCCAGCTCGCCCTGCGGGAGCCTTGTGTTCGCGCCCCGATACGTCGAGGCGCCCTTGTGATGCTCCAGCATCACGGCGGCCGCCTCTCCTACCGGGGGCACGAACACAAGGCTTTGAGAACACACAATACATTATGGGTCAGGCTCTCACACCCGCTCCGTCGTGCGCTTGCCGAACAGCCCGTTCGGCATGAAGAACAGCACCAGCAGAATGATGATGAAGGCGATGGCGTCCTTGTATTCAGAGGATATGTAGCCGGCCCCCATGGCCTCGGCGATGCCGACGATGAGGCCGCCCACCACGGCCCCGGCACCGTGCCCCATGCCGCCCAGGATGGCCGCGCAAAAACCCTTCAGCCCGAGCATGATGCCGACGTCGTAGGAGGTGAACGTGATGGGCGCCAACAGGATGCCGGCGACCGATCCCAAAAGCGCCGACAAACCGAAGCTGCACAACAGCACGAGCCGGGTGTTGACGCCGATCAGGCGCGCCGCCAAAGGGTTGTACGCGGTGGCCAGCATGGCCTTGCCGAAGCGCGCGCGCGCGAAGAAATACCACAGCAACATCCCCATCACGGCCATGCCGCCGAACACCCACAGGCTTTGCGGCAGGATGGTGGCGCCGGCGATCATGATGGGGGCGTCGCCGGTGAACGGGGGCATGGCGTGGAACTCCCGGTCCATGGCCACCTGGGCGACGCCGCGCAGGAATATGGAGGCGCCGATGGTGATGATGATCAAGGGGACGACGCCCGCCCCGCGCGCCGGCTCGATGGCCAGCTTTTCGAGAAGCAGGCCGAGAACCACGGTGACGAGCACGGCCAACACCACCGCCACCGGCATGGGCAGGCCGGCGGCCATCAGGAAGACCGTCGACATGCCGCCCAGCATGACGAACTCGCCTTGGGCGAAGTTGATGACGTGGCTGGCGTTGTAGATGATCGAGAAGCCCAGCGCGACGAGTCCGTAAGCGGCGCCCACCGTGACGCCCGACAACAGGAACTGAAGGAACTCCGCGAACATCGGCTACCAGACTAGTCGATTTCCTGATCAGTTGGAATCGTGCCGTTGCCACCCCCAGCCCACCCTCCCCCATCCGGGAGGCGGGCTATATACTTGAAAACGTGGCAAAATTCCCCCCCCCTTGTGGGGGAGGGGTGGGGGAGATCGGGCGCGCCCCACCGTCGCCGGCGTGGGGGGCGCCCAGGCTTGTACGGCCGCCTTCAGTCAACCAGCGTCCATTCGCCGTTCTTGATTTCCAGCATGCGAAAAGCCGACAGGCTGAGACCCAGGTGGTCGTCGGGCGACATGTGGACGATACCGCCGGTGCCGATATAGCCACTGGTCTTCTCGATCTCGGCGCGCACCTTCTCCTTGTCCGTGGAGCCGGCCCGCGCGATCGCCGAGATGGCCAGTTGCAACCCGTCGTAAGCGTGGCCGCCGAAGGTCGAGACCGCCGAGCCCCAGCGCTTCTCGAAGGCCTTCTTGTAGCCCACGACCACCACCTTCTGGGGATCGTTGTCGGCAAGCTGATCGGCCACCAGGAGGGCGGCGGCGGGCAGCCTCACGCCCTCGGCGGCGGCACCGGCAAGCTCGATGTATTTCTTCGAGGCAACGCCGTGCGATTGATAGAGGCTCATGCCCATGCCGAGTTGGCGGAAGTTCTTGGTGACGATCGCCGGTCCCTGCCCGAACCCGGGATTGAGCACCGCCTGCAGGCCTTTGGTGTTCTTGATCTTGGTGAGCTGCGGCGTCATGTCCGAATCCTTCGGACCGTAGGTCTCATCGGCCAGGACGCTGATGCCGAAGTCCGCGGCCAGGCCCTTGCACTGTCCGCGCATGGACTTGCCGAAGCCGCCGGTGCCCGAGATCATGCCGATGCGCGTGAAGCCGCGCTTCTTCATGTCGCCGAAAATCTTGGCGCAGGCCATCCGGTCGGTGTGAGGCGTCTTGAAGACCCATTTCTTCACCGGGTTGATGATGACCACGGCACCGGCCAGGGAAATCATCGGAATCCCGGCCCGTTCGACCAGCGGAATCGTCGCCATGGTGGTGCCCGTCGTCGACGGACCGATGATGACGTCGACCTTGTCGTCCTCGATCAGGCGCTTGATGGCGGTCTTCGCCTTGTCGGCGAGATGCTGCACGTCGTAGTGAACCAACTCGAGCTTGCGCCCCAGTACGCCACCATCCTTGTTGATGCTCTCGATGTACATGCGCAGCGTTTTCAGTTCGGGATCGCCGAGGAACGACGCCGGCCCGGTCACCGACAGGAAGGTGCCGATCCTAATGGTCTCGCTGGCCGGCGCTCCGGGCGCGCCGAAGGCCAAGGCGGCCGCAGCCGTCAGGAGGATGGCGAGCGTCCGCTTGATGAAATGTCTTGTCATAGTCTCCTCCATGGGGAAATTGCGCGCGAACCACACTGCAAAAACCCGCCCGCATCCTTGATCATCGTCAATGTTTGCGTAATGACATGTCGGCACCGCATCCGGTAGAATCGGCGCTAATCGATAGGGTGCGCGCGGTACCGCCGGCAGGGGAGCAATACCAGAAGTTTCCACACGGAAATTTTATGTGACCCCTACGCCAATCCGCGCTACCACTCGCCGTCCGTTCGCGGCCATTGCCGCAGCATATTTTGAACTAAGAACCGCGAGCAGGCCACCAGGGACGATGCAGACCCGATGATTGATTTCGCCACCCATCCGGAACGCTACCGCCACTGGCAACTGAAGATAGACGGACCCGTCGCCACGCTCCGCTTGAACGTTCAGGAGGATGGCGGGCTCGACCCCGCCTACAAGCTGAAGCTCAACTCCTACGACCTCAGCGTCGATATCGAACTCTACGACGCCGTGCAGCGGCTTCGTTTCGAGCACCCGGAAGTGGGCGCCGTGGTCATTACCTCGGCCCTGGAGAAGGTGTTCTGCTCGGGCGCCAACATCTCCATGCTGGCCGGCTCGAGCCATGGCGAGAAGGTCAATTTCTGCAAGTTCACCAACGAGACCCGCAACTTCATCGAGGACGCCACCCGGAACTCGGGCCAGACCTACATATGCGTGGTCAACGGCACCGCCGCCGGGGGCGGCTACGAGCTGGCCCTGGCCGCCGACCACATCATGCTGGTCGACGACAACGCCAGCGCCGTGTCGCTCCCCGAGGTCCCCTTGCTGGCGGTGCTGCCGGGCACCGGCGGGTTGACGCGCGTCGTCGACAAGCGCCGGGTGCGGCGCGACCGCGCCGATTTCTTCTGTTCGCTGGTCGAAGGCATGCGCGGCAAAAGGGCCGTCGAATGGAAACTGGTCGACGAGCTGGTGCCGCGCTCCAAGCTGGCCGAGACGGTAGGCGCGCGGGCCGCCGAATTCGCGGCGCGCTCCGACCGCCCCGGGGACGCCAAGGGTATCGTTCTGGCGCCCCTGGCGAGGAAGATCGGGGACAGCGAGATCGTTTACGATCACGTCACCGTTGGACTCGATGCCGGAAACGCCGTCGCCAACATCACGGTTCACGGCCCCAAGGAACCGCCGCCCCGGGATGCGGCGGGAATCTTCGCCGCCGGCATCGCGTTCTGGCCCTTGGCCTTGGCCCGCGAGCTTGACGACGCCATCCTGCATTTGCGCCATAACGAGCCCGAACTCACAACCTGGGCGCTGAGGACCAACGGCGACGCGGACCTGGTGGAAGCCGCCGACAAGGCCTTGCTCGACAACGCCGACGACTGGCTGGTCCGCGAGATCACCCTCTATCTGAAACGCACCCTGAAGCGCCTCGACGTCACCTCGCGCAGTCTCATCGCATTGGTCGAGCCGGGCAGCTGTTTCACCGGAACGCTCATGGAACTGGTCCTGGCCGCCGATCGTGGCTACATGCTGGACGGCACCTGGGAGGAATCGAACCTGCCGGCCCCCGTGGTGCGGCCGACCGCCATGAACTTCGGCCCCTTGCCCATGAGCAACGGCCTGACGCGCCTGCAGACCCGCTTCCTGGACGATCCCGACAACATCGACGCGGTGAAGGCGAAAATCGGCAGCGACGTGGATGCCGAGGCGGCCGACGGCCTCGGCCTCGTCACCTTCATTCCCGACGACATCGACTGGGAGGATGAAATCCGCATCGCCGTCGAGGAACGCGCCAGCTTTTCCTCGGACGCCCTGACCGGCATGGAGGCAAGCTTGCGCTTCGCCGGCCCGGAAACCATGGAAACCAAGATATTCGGGCGCCTTAGCGCCTGGCAGAATTGGATATTCCAGCGCCCCAACGCCACCGGCGAGGAAGGTGCTCTCAAGCTCTACGGTAGCGGGCGGCAGGCCAAATTCGACAGGAAACGAGTGTAGGAACATGAGAATCGACTTCTCGGAAAAGATCCCCAACAACGTGGGCCTGAAAGAGAACCGCCGCCTGCAACGCGCACTGGAGAACTGGCAGCCCCACTACATTCAGTGGTGGCGCGATCTCGGCCCCGTGGAGAGCCAGGAGCTGGACATCTATCTGCGCACCGCCATCGACATCGGCGCCGAGGGATGGGCCAACTACGACTACGTGCGCATGCCGGAATACCGCTGGGGCATTTTCCTGACGCCGCCCGAGGAAGGCCGCCAGATCAACTTCGGCATGAACAAGGGGAAACCCGCCTGGCAGGATGTGCCCGGCGAACACCGCGCCGATTTGCGCCGCCTCATCGTCACCCAAGGCGACACCGAACCCGCCTCGGTCGAGCAGCAACGCCTTCTCGGCAAGGTCTGCCCCTCCCTTTACGATCTGCGCAACCTGTTCCAGATCAACGTCGAGGAAGGCCGCCATTTGTGGGCCATGGTCTACCTGCTGCACACCTATTTCGGTCGCGACGGGCGGGAGGAGGCCGAAGCCATGCTGGAACGCCACTCGGGCGATCCGGACAAACCGCGCATCCTGCAGGCCTTCAACGAAGAGACGCCGGACTGGCTGGCCTTCTTCATGTTCACCTACTTCACCGATCGCGACGGCAAGTTCCAGCTATTGTCTCTCGCCGAATCGGGCTTCGATCCCCTGTCGCGCACCTGCCGCTTCATGCTGACCGAGGAGGCCCACCACATGTTCGTCGGCGAGACCGGCGTCATGCGCGTGGCGCAGCGTACCTGCGAGTTGATGCGCGAGCACGACACCAATGACGTGCGCGCCCATGGCGGCATCGACCTGCCGACCATCCAGAAGTACCTGAACTTCCACTTCAGTTGCTCCGTCGACCTGTTCGGCCAGGAGCTTTCCACCAACGCCGCCAACTTCTATACGGCGGGCCTCAAGGGCCGCCACCGGGAAACCAAGTTCGAGGACGACCACGTGCTCGAGGACAGCACCTACCGGGTTCCCGAAATCAGAGGCGACGATATCGTCATGGTCGAGGCCCCGGCCCTGACCTCCATCAACGAGCACCTGCGCGACGACTACGTTGTCGATTGCCAGCGCGGCGTCGAGCGCTGGAACAAGGTCATCAGGAAGCATGGTGTCGATTTCGAGCTCACCTTGCCGCACCGCGCCTTCCATCGGCGCATCGGCCTCTTCGCCGAGGAAAGGTTCTCGCCCCAGGGGCAGAGGGTCAGCGAGGCCGAGTGGAACCGCCGGCGCGACGAATGGCTGCCCAGCGCCGAGGACCACGCGTTCGTGCGCACCGTCATGCAACCGGTGACCGAACCGGGTAAAATGGCCAACTGGGTGGCCCCGCCGGCGCGTGGCGTCGACGGCAAGCCGCCGGACTTCGAGTACGTGCGGTTCAACTGATCCCGGGGATCGCCGGCTTTACGAGAGGGAGGAGTTGCCATGGGCGATCACACGGTGACCTTGGATACGTCCCGGGACCCGGCGGGCATCGAGTTTTCCGCCGTTTTCAACTGCGCCGTCCCCTACATCGACCGCCACCTCGACGAGGGCCGCGCCGATAAGGTGTTCATGCGCTCGGCCACCGAGGAAATCACCTACGGCGAGCTGGCCCTGAACGTGAACCGCTGCGGCAATGCCCTGAAAGGGCTCGGCATCGGCGCCGGCGAGCGCGTCCTGATGATGGTCAAGGACTGCGCCGAGTTCTATTACGTCTTCTTCGGCGCCATCAAGGCGGGCATCGTGCCGGTGCCCCTCAACACCCTGCTCAAGGCCAAGGACTACCAGTTCATGATCGAGGACTCGGAATGCCTGGGCCTCGTCTATTCCCCGGAGTTCGCCGCCGAGGTAGAGCCGGCGCTCGGCCAGGCCAGCCGCAAGCCGTCGCATGTGATCCCCGTCGAGGGCGAGGGCGAGACCTTGCGTACCCTCATCGCCGGCGCTTCGGCCGAACTCGACGCCGCCCCCACCACCCATATGGACGACTGCTTCTGGCTCTATTCGTCGGGCACCACGGGCACGCCCAAGGGTACCGTGCACCGCCACCGGGACATGCCGGTGGCCTGCCAGAGCTACGCCGTCGAAGTGATGGGCATCGGCGAGGACGACGTGTGCTTTTCGGCGGCCAAGCTGTTCTTCGCCTATGGGCTCGGCAACGCGCTCCACTTTCCGCTTTGGGTGGGCGCCTCGGCGGTGGTGTTCGCCGGGCCGCCGTCGCCCGCCGCCACCTTCGAGACCATCGAGAAATTCAAGCCGACGCTGTTCTTCGGGGTGCCCACCCTGTACGCCGCCCAGCTCGCCGCCATGGAGGACGCGAAGCCCGACCTGTCCTCGCTCAGGCTGTGCATATCGGCCGGCGAGGCCCTGCCCGGCGACATCTTCCGGCGCTGGCGTGAGCAGACGGGCCTCGTCATCATGGATGGCATCGGCTCCACCGAGGCCACCCACATCTTCATCTCCAACCGCGTCGACGACACCAAGCCGGGGGCCAGCGGCAAACCGGTCCCGCGCTATCAAGCGCGCATCATCGACGAGGAGGGCAACGAGGTGAAGGCCGGCGAGGCCGGCCAGCTCCTGATCAAGTGCTCATCGGGGCTGGCGCGATATTGGAACAATGCCGAGAAGACGGCGTCGACCATCGTCGACGGCTGGCTGGTCACCGGAGACACCTACACCTGTGACGAGGACGGCTACTATTACTATTGCGGGCGCGACGACGACATGATGAAGGTGGGCGGCATCTGGTGCTCGCCCTTCGAGATCGAGGCGACGCTGATCGAGCACCCCAAGGTGCTCGAGGCCGCCGTGGTGGGCCGCGCCGACGACCGCCAGTTGATCAAGCCCGAGGCCTTCATCGTGCTCACCGAGGGCAGCGACGCCTCGGACGCCCTGCGCGAAGAATTGCAGGAACACTGCAAGAGCGGGCTGGCGCGCTACAAGTACCCGCGCTGGTTCAATTTCGTCGACAGCCTGCCCAAGACCGCCACCGGCAAGATTCAGCGCTACAAGCTGCGCCAGTAGGTCGCCGCGGTGACGCGGAAGTGTCCTGGATGGCGGTGGATGCCGCCATCCAGGATACGCGCCTCAAGCCATTCTCAGAAGGCCAGGTCGTTCATCCACGGGGCCTTGTACTTCTTCGCCAGCTCCAAGAGCTTGCCGTTGGCAATGAGCTGGTTAAGCGCCGTGTTTATGAAGATCAGAATATCGAGGTCCTGCTTGTTCACGGCCCAGGCGACCATGTTCTTGCTGTAAATCCGGCCCCCGAGCGTCGCCTCGATGCCCGATTGTGTGGCCAAGGCCCGGTTGGCCGCGCCCGAGTCACCGATCGCGATGTCCACCTTTCCCGTCACGATTTGAAGCATGTTCGCCTCTTCCGTCTTGACGACGTTCAGTTTGGCCTTGGGGGCCATCTTTTGGGCCCACTCATGCTCGCCGGTCCCCTGGGTGACCCCGATGGTGATGTCGGAATTGTTCAGGTCTTCGACGGAATTGAACCGGGTCTCCCCCTTCTTCGCCACGGCCTTGTACCCCATCATATAAATCGGCCGGGCGAAGTTCACGACCAGGGCCCGCGACATCTTGGAGTAGGTGGAGGCGATAGAGATGTCTATCTGCCTCGACTGCAGCCCGGCGATAAACGTCGCCCAGGCAAACTCCTTGAACACGCACTTGACCTTGATCGTCTCGCAGATGAATTTGGCGGCGTCCGGAAAGACCCCCGTGTACTCGCCGGTATTGGGGTCCTTGATCACATCGGGGTTCCAGGGAACGACGCCGATGTTGAACACCTTCGCTTTGGTTATGTCGGCCATGGTCTTCGCCGCCGCGGGTGCCGACGTAAAGGCCGCTACCGCCACGACGACAAACAGAATTGACAGAAGACGGCAAATGCGTTCTACGCTGGAAATCATGGTTTCTCTCCTTGTTCTTGTTTATGGACGTTCGTCCGTTGACACACCGTTTGGAGAAGCGAACCTCCCACTCAAGCCGTGAAATAAAATTCCCGAAACTTCGTGCATCAGCGCTTTTCCCGAGACATCAAATCGTGCAGAAATTGCGGAAGCGAGATGGTTCCGCATGGTTGCGTGGTATGGCAGCGAAGTTACGGTGAATTCCAGAGTTTGATCATGCTGCTCATGTTGGTAAGACCATGTTCATCACATCTATAACTCTGCACCTCCCCAGTCGGCCTGCGTCGCCAGTAACCGCGTGGAGATTAACACGATGACCCCGACATCTTGCAAAGGCAAAAAGTTTTCGCCCAGAAGTAGCGCCGCCGCGGCCTGGTTGACCGAGACGCCTATCATGCCGGGAAGGGAGGGCCATCGTCGCTTGTCGGCGGCCGGCCGCTTGCTCGATAATGGATCCGAAGCACATAAAAACACCTTTAAGCGTCAAGGGACAATTGGGAGGCGGCAATGATCTACGATTGGAATTTCAACGTTGTCTGGGAGTACCGAGGGGTCTATTGGAACGGCGCGCAGACCACCTTGGCGATAAGCTTCCTGTCGCTCTTTTTCGCCATGATCCTGGGCCTGATCATCGGCATCGCCCGCCAGAGTAATATACGGGTCCTGTCGATTGCGGCGTCCTGGTACGTGGAAATCATTCGCGACACGCCGCTCCTCGTCCAGATCGTCTGGATTTTTTACTGCCTCCCCATCCTCGTCGGCATCGACATGACGGCGTTCTGGTCGTTTGTCTTTACCATTTCCGTCCACTTTTCCGCTTACATGGCGGAGATCATCCGGGCCGGAATCGCGTCCATCGACAAGGGCCAAACGGATGCCGCCAAGGTCCTCGGCCTCACCTACTTCCAAGCCATGAAGCGCATCGTCCTGCCGCAAGCCTACCGCCGCATGCTGCCGCCGCTGGTCAACAACTTCGCCGACATGATCAAGCTGTCGTCGCTGGCCTCCGTCCTCGGCGTCTACGAACTGCTCCACTCGATCGACAATATCATCATGAACACGTTCCGGCCGCTGGAGCTGTATACGGTCCTCGCCATCGTGTACTTCCTCATCATCTTTCCGGTGGCCTTCGGGGCGCGCCGCTTGGAAATCCACTACGCGCAGAAGTTTAGCCGATGACAGGGGAACCAGCGGTCCGCACCGTCGACCTGTGTAAGAGATTCGGTGACCTCGAGGTCCTGCGTGGCGTGAATTTGGATGTGGAACCGGGCGGAGTGCTCTGCGTCATCGGCCCGTCGGGCTCCGGAAAAAGCACCCTTCTCCGGTGCCTGGCCTACCTGGAAGAAGATTTCACCGGGCGCATCTACCTTGAAGGCGAGCTATTGGGCCGGGTCGAGCGCAACGGCGCCTTGGAGCCGGTCCAGGGGGAGGCACTGCGCCGCGTCCAGTCCAAAGTCGGGATGGTGTTTCAGAACTTCAACCTGTGGCCCCACAAGTCCGCCCTCGGCAACATCATCGAGGCCCTCGTCGTCGTCAAGAAGGTGCCCCTCGAGGAGGCCGAGGCAGTGGGCGACGAACTGCTCGCCAGGGTGGGATTGTCGGACAAGCGGAACGACTATCCATCGCGGCTCTCGGGCGGCCAGCAGCAGCGCGTCGCCATTGCCCGCGCCCTGGCCATGCGGCCGCGCATCATGCTCTTCGACGAGGTCACCTCGGCCCTCGATCCGGAGCTCGTCGGCGAGGTCCTGCACGTCATGAAGCAGCTTGCCGAGGAGGGCATGACCATGCTGGTCGTTACCCACGAAATGACGTTCGCCTCGAGGGTGGCGAACCGGGTCGTGTTCATGGACCAAGGTTTGATCGTCGAGCAGGGGGCGCCGGCACAGGTCCTCAAAAACCCCAGCCAAGCGCGGACCAAGGAGTTTCTTTCCCAGGTCGCCCACGAGGAAATTTAGGACCCTGCCGGAACGTGCGTTCGCGGGGGTGGGTTCGATTTCGCCTGGAAACTATTTCGGCGGCGCTTGCTATGTCCGGGCGAGTTGAAAAACCTTGACTGAAATCAAGGCGCGGCCCGGCACCCGGCGGGAACATGGGTCAGGAAATGAAGAAACGGTCGCGGATGGTGTTTCGGCGCCTGCCCCTTCGGCGTCGTCGCCCAGAACCCCGAAACCAAGCGCGCCCTCACCGGCGATCTTAGCGAGGACCGGGCCAAGGTGATCGCCCGAAAGTCGCGTCGGGGGGTGCCGCGCCAGCTTCCGGAGGAGCCGGCCGAGTTCGACGCAAAGAATGAAAAGGAGATCAATCGTGTCCGATTTGAATAAGCTGGCGGACCGCGTGATAAACACCGACGTGCTCATCATCGGCAGCGAGGGAACCGGCGCCCGCGCCGCCATCGAGGTGCAGAAATTGGGGCTCGACGTCACCGTGGTCACCAAGGGAGTGATGGCCAAGAGCGGAGCGACGCTGACCGCCGACGGCGACATCGACATGGACAGCGCCAGCGCCACCCGGCTCCTCGGCGTGGAGGGCGACCTGCGCGACAGCCCCAGGATATTCTTCGAGGACATGATCCGGGAATCCAAGTACATCTCCAACCAGGAGCTGGTCGACATCCACGTCCACGAGGCCCCCGAGCGCGTCGTCGAACTGGTCGAATGGGGCGCCGAGATCGACGGCATCGTCCAGGCGCAGGGGCACTCGTACCCGCGCGGCGTCTGGATGCCGGGCGCCGAGGTCATGAAGGCGCTGGAGGGCCGGATGAAGCAGGCCCCGCACACCCTGATCGAGCATTTCATGGTGGTGGAACTGATCATGGAGGGCGAGCGGGCGGTCGGCGCCGCCGGCCTCAAGCTCGATACCGGCGAGTTCTGGGTGATCGGCGCCAAGGCGGTGATCATGGCCACCGGCGGGGGGCTTCGTCCCTATCCCCACACCACCGCGCCCGATGAGTTGACCGGCGACGGACAGGCCATGGCCTACCGGGCCGGGGCCGAGATGATCGACATGGAATTCCCCATGTTCCTGCCCTACTGCCTGCTTTCGCCGGTCGCCCTGGACGGCGTCGACTTCCCCTTCCTCATGACCTATTTCCTCGACGGCCATGCGCTCAACCGGGAAGGCCAACGCTACATGTCCCGGTGGGACCCGGAGCGCATGGAGAAATCGACGCGCGACATCAACTCGATCGCCCAGGCCGTCGAGGTCCATGAAGGGCGCGGCGGCCCCAAGGGCGGCACCTACGTGTCCTTCGCCCATCTCCCGGCCAACCTGGTCGAGGACAGCGGGCGCTGGTTTCCCTCGACCATGGACAACTGGCACTACGGCGAGATCAAACTCAAGGACTTCCTCCCCGACCTCGCCCGCGAAGCGGTCGAGACCGGCCCGGCGTCCCACTATCAGAACGGTGGAATTCGCATCAATGAACACTGCGAAACCAACGTGGCGGGCCTGTTTGCCGCCGGCGAGGGGACGGGCAGCCTGATGGGCGCCAACCGGGTCTCGGGCAACGCGGTGACCTCGACGCAGGTGTGGGGCTACCGCGCCGGGATACGCGCCGCCGAGTTCGCCAAGGACCAGTCACCCACCGATCCCGACGTCGACCAGGTGCAGGCGATCCGCGATCGCACCTTCGCCCCCCTGCTCAGGGAAAAAGGCCTGTCCCCCATCGAGGTACGCAAGACGCTTCAGAACCTCGCCGGCGACAAAATCGGCGTGGTCAGGAACCAAAACGGATTGGAAGAGGCGCTGAAGACCCTTGGCGAGATGAGCGACGGGGTGTCGGAACTGGGCACCGAGCACAAGGGGAAGATATACAATCGGGAATGGATGGAAGCGCTGCAGCTTCCCAACCTGATCCTTTACCTGCAAATGGTGGGCAACGCCGCCCTCACACGCACCGAGAGCCGCGGCGCGCACTATCGGCTAGACCACATCAAGAGCGACAACGATAAGTGGCTGAAGAACATCGTCGTCACCCGCAAGAACGGCAAGATGGATATCTCGACGGCTCCCGTCGTCATCAAGCACATCGAACCGGTGGAGGGCGTCTTCGACTACGGGCACATACCGGAAGGGAGGTGGATCACATGAGCGACCCGACAGTGATCAACGTCAAGGTCCAGCGCTACAGCCCGGACGCCGGCGCGCCGGACTTCCAGGAGTACGAGGTGCCGATCGAGCCCGGCATGAGCGTGATGAACATCCTGACCTATATTTACGAGAACCTCGACTCGTCGCTCTCCCACTACACGTCGTGCCGCATCGGCAAGTGCCTGGGGTGCGACGTCGGCATCAACGGCGAAACCGATTACGCCTGCACGACCCCCGTCAAGGGCGATCTGACGATCACGCCGCTGCCCGAGTTCGTGCCGGTGAAAGATCTCCTGATCGATCGCGACCGCCCCAAGCGGCCGGCCGG
>JASLQF010000010.1 GCA_030744625.1 Rhodospirillales bacterium | reverse complement strand
CAGCCGAATCAAAATCTTCACGAAGTGGGACAGGTGTCATCGTAGGCCTCCAAGATACCGAATCTTGGGGCCAAGGGAATCACACAACACCAGATATGGGAATCCCTTAACTGCGAGTCACATTCAATGTCGGCTGGTATTATACATTTGCCACGTCCTGTAACCGTTCAGCGGCAATAAGAGGGAGTGCAGCACCAGCGTCGGAAAACTGGGCACGAGGAGGCCGAAAAATATGAATCCGATATTGCCGCCGACGGCGCCGAGGCGAAGCGGAATGATGGTCTTGCGGTACATGCCCCAAAGGGTCACGCCACCGCCGAAGTAGCCGACGAGATCGACCCAGGGAACGCCTTCCATGGCCATCGTGAAGTCTCCTCTTCCATGCCGGGCCCGGTTGATTCCAACGGCCCCGATGGGATGTTTCCAAGCCAGCGCCTCAGCCGGCGCAATCGACGCAACGCTCTATGGTCGGCTCGATGGCCAAGCGCTTGGGCGGGATTTCCTCGCCGCATTCCGCGCAGTAGCCGTACTCGCCGTCCTCGATGCGCCCGAGCGCCGCCTCGATTCGTTGCAGCCGTCCCTGGCGGCGCGTTTCCACGGCCTGGGCCATGGCCTGCACCTGCAGGGCGTCCATCCTGGACAGGCGGCCGACGCTCTGCTGGTCGAGTTCGACGGGGCGGCGCTCCTCGGCGGCGGCGGTGCTCACCTCCTCGATCTCGCCGCGCTCGCGCTCAAGGGCCTTCCTCGCCGCCTTGAGATCCGGTGTGCGCTTTCTGGCCATGTCCGCCGCCTTTCCCCGATTTCCCCGCCAGGGGGAATCCATGCAATAATTCAACGATTATAGCCGCAAACCACGGAAAGGACCGTCCATGCCTATTCTATCGGCCGAGGGGTTCCTCGATACCCACGTCCACACCGGCCCGGCGCCGTTCCGCCGCATCGGCGACACCATCGACATCGCCGGCTGGTGCGCCGAGGCGGGCATGAGCGGCATCGTCGTGAAAAGCCATTTCGAGGCCACCATCACCAAGGTCTATCACGCGCGGAAGGTTTACCCCGACTTCCCCGTCTACGCCGGCATCGCGCTCAACCGGGGCGTCGGTGGCATCAATCCGCTGGCCGTCGAGCAGGCCCTGAAACAGGACGCCCGGTTCGTGTGGATGCCGACCATCGACGCCGTCAACCACGTGCGCGTCTTCGGAGCCGCCGGGTCGTTCGGTAATATCGGCGGCGGCAGCTATGCCGCAAACAAAAGCTCGCGCGGCGAGAAGGGCCTCTACAGCGTCCTCAAGGGCGGTAAGCTGATGGCGGAAGCCAAGGACATCATCGAGCTCATCGTCGAGTACGACGCCGTCCTCGCCACCGGGCACCTATCCAAGGAAGAGATCTATGCCCTCGTCGAATACGGGCGCGGCAAAAAGCTGTCCAAGATCGTCATCACCCACCCCGAGATGCAATGCCCCAACCTGGACATCGCCACCCAGGTCGAACTCGCCGGCGAGGGGTGCCTGATGGAGTATTGCGCCATCAACTGCATGCCCATGTTCCAGAGCGTCACGTCGGAGCAGATGAAGGAGGCGATGGACGCCGTCGGCGCCGATCACGCCATCATCGCCACCGATTCGGGCCAGCCCTTCAGCCCCAAGACCCCCGACATGTTCCGCGTCTTCGCCCAGGTGCTGCACGAGAAGGGCGTCGCCATCGACGACATCTCGAAGATGGCCATCCACAACCCGGCGCGCCTGCTCGGCGTCACCCCGCGCAACACCGGGGTCAAGTTCATGAAAGAGGTATCCGGCGTCGCGCAGGATGCCTGACGGCTCCCTCATCGTGAGCGTTCACCACGTCCTTCGAGACGGCCCTTCGGGCCTGCTTGAGGCATGAGGTCGGTTCAGTGACTTCCTCACCCTGAGGAGCCGGCACCGCCGGCGTTGCCAAGGGCCGCTTCGATGGCCCGCCTGACGCGGCGTGGCGTCATCGGCGTTTCGTTGATCTCGGCGCCGATCGGCTTGAGAGCGTCGCGGATGGCGTTGGCGATGGCGGCGGGCGGCGATATGGCGCCCCCCTCGCCCATGCCCTTCATGCCGTATTCGGTGTGCTTGGTGGGGGTCGTCATGTGGGCGATCTTGACCTCGGGAATGTCCGTGGCGGCGGGCATGGGGTAATCCATGAAGGTGGTGGCCAGGGGTTGCCCGTCGTCGCTGTAGGGAATCTCCTCGTAAAGCGCCGTGCCGATGCCTTGGGAGACGCCGCCGGCGATCTGGCCGTCGACGACCAGGGGATTGACGATGGTGCCGCAATCCTCAACCACCGCGTAATCGAGGATGTCGACGGCGCCTGTCGCCGGATCGACGGCGACCACGGCGGCGTGGGTGGAATAGCAGAAGACGCCGGTGGCGATGCCGGGCTCGTAGGTGGCGGTGGCCTCGACCATGGGTTCGGTGTCGGGCGGCAGCCCGTCGTGGCGCAAATAGGCGGCGTGGCCGACGTCGTCGAAGCTGACGTTGCCGCGCGGGCCGAAAATCCCGCCATCGCGAAGCTCGATCTCATGCGGATCGCACTGCAGCATGTGGGCGGCGATGACGGCGATCTGGTCGCGGATCTTGCGGCACGCCCCGGCCACCGCGCCCCCCGCCATGACCATGGAGCGCGAGGCAAACGTGCCCATGCCGAAGGGGCTGAGTGCGCTGTCGCCGTGGCGCACCGAGACGCGGTCCGGATCCATGCCAAGCTCCTCGCAGGCGACCTGGGCGAGGGTCGTCTCCAGGCCCTGGCCGTGGCACTGGATGCCGGTGAGCAGGACCAGGGTGCCGTCGGTCATGAGCCGCGCCGTGGCGCTTTCGAACCCCGGGATGACGTGGACTCCGCGCGTCACCCATTCTCCGCAGCCGTGGGCCGTCTGCTCCGTATAAGTGGCGAAGCCGGCGCCGATCAGGCGGCCGTCGGGCTCGGCGCCGCCCTGGCGCCGGCGCACGTCGTCGAGGCCGATGAGCTCGACCGCCTTGGCGACGCTCTCGGGGTAGTCGCCGTTGTCATAGAGAAGCTCGGTCGCCGAGCGGTAAGGCATGAGGTCGGGCGTCACCATGTTCTCCATGCGCACCTGGTAGGGCTCGCGCCCGACGGCGACGGCGACCTCGTCGATGATGCGCTCGATGGTGAAGCACGCCGCCGGCCGGGCGACGCCCCGGTAGGGGCCGATCGGCGACTTGTTGGTGGCCACCGTGTGGCCGCGTGCCCGGTAATTGGCGATGCGGTAGGGGCCGGGGATGTTCTTCATCGCCATCCCGGTTTCCATCAGCGGACTGTTGGGCCAGTGGGAATAGGCGCCGGAGTCGACGATCACGTCGACGTCGAGCCCAAGCAGCTTGCCCGCCTCGTCGGCGTAGGCCTTGACGCGGTGGATGTGCTCCCGGCAATGGGTCGAGGACAGGAAATGCTCGCGCCGGTCCTCGATCCAGCGGATGGGGGTGCCGAACTTCTGGCCGAGCGCCGCGACGATGATCTCTTCCGGGTAGAGGATGTTCTTGATGCCGAAGCCGCCGCCCACGTCGGGCGCGATGACATGCACCTGGCGCTCCTCGATCTGTAGGTGCTGGGCCAGGCCGGCGCGGATTTGATGGGGGAACTGGGTGGAGCTGTAGACGACCAGCTCGTCGAGGCGGTCGTCCCAATAGGCGAGCGCGGCGCGCCCTTCCATGGGAGCACCAACTTGGCGGTACATGCGGAACTCGCGCTCGACGACCACGGAGGCGGCGGCCGCCGCCGCTTCCACGTCGCCTGCGTCGACCTCGGTCTTGATAAAATAGTTGTCGCCCCACGCCTCGTGAAGCAGCGGCGCGTCCGGCCGCATCGCCGCGATGGCGTCGACCACCGCGGGAAGCTCGTCGAATTCGCAAATGCAGGCGGCGGCCATGTCCTCGGCCTCGGCCCGCGTCGGCGCCACGCAAACGGCGATGGTTTCGCCGACGAAGCGCACCCTGTCGGTGGCCAGCGCCGGGTAGGGTGAAGGCTTGAACCCCTTGATCTCGGGGACCGAGAGGATGGGGAGCAGGTTGGGGAAGTCGGCGGCCGTGAAGAAGCGGCCCGCCGATCCGGGCGGCGCCTCGATGCCGGTGATCGTGGCGTGGGCGACGGGGCTGCGCACGAAAACCGCATCCTGTGTGCCGGGGATATTCAGATCGGCGGTGTATTCCCCCTTGCCCCTCAGGAAGCGCTTGTCTTCCTTGCGGGTAAGCCGCGCGCCGATGCCTTTCTTGGCCATTACATCCACCCTCCCGTTCTTGGATTCTTGCCGCTCAGGCCGGCGCGTCGGAGACCGGGGTGGTGACCACCACGAAGACCAGATCGTCCAGGCCCGAATTATACATGGCGTGCTCGACGCCGGGCGGGATGAAGATGACGTCGTGGCGGCGCACCACCCGGGGCTCGCCGTCGAGCTCCATCAGCCCCTCGCCATCGAGCACGTGATAGACCTGCTCCTGTACGGCGTGGACGTGGGTGGCGACGTGGGCCATGGGCTGGTAGCTCGAGATCCGGTAGTCGATGAGCCTGGTGTCGGAGTTTTCCGGATCGACCAGCGGCTTCGACAAGGCGCCGCCGAAATGGCCGGGGTATTCCTTCCACGGCACCTCGGCGATGTTGCGGACTAAGGCCCGTGCTTTCTTATTTGCCATGCTGTCTCCTTCCGGTGGCGGCCGTTCACGGCGTGTAGGGCTCGCCGAAAACCGGCTCCTTGTGGGGGATGGGCGGCAGCGCCCAGGTGCCGGTGGCCGGCGGGCGGACGTTGGCGTCGACGTGCACGTCGATCAGGTAAGGTTTGTTGGCCGCCACCGCGTGCTCCAGCGCCCCCTTGAAATCCTCCGACTTCGACACCGTTATGCCGTCGACGCCGGCGGCCCGCGCCCAGGCCGCGAAATCCGGATTGTAGGGCTGCTTGTTGCCGTCCTGGTAGAAGCCGGTGCCGATCTCGCGGCCGTCGAACAGGCCGTGCTGGATGTCGCGGATGGCGCTCCAGGAAAAGTTGTTCCACACCACCCACACCGCCGGGATGTCGTACTCGACGGCGGTGCACAGCACGTGCGGCACCATGGTGAAGCCGCCGTCGCCGCACACCGCGACGCAAGGCCGGTCGGGAGCCGCCAGCTTGGCGCCGAGGATACCGCTCGGCCCGAAGCCCATGCCCGAAAAGCCCCAGGTGTTGAGCATGGTCCGCGGTCGCCGGGCCTTCCAGAACTGCATGTACCAGTTGTGGTGGACGCCGGAATCGAGGGACAGGATGGCGTCGTCGGGCAACACCGCCTGGCAGTCGGCGACCACCCTCTCGGGGCGCATGGGCGAGGCATGGATTTCGAAGTTGGGTTCAGTGAATTCCTCCCAGGCGCGGCGCCAGGCGGCGATGTCTTCATGCCAGGAGGCAAGCCTGTCCTGGTTCGCCCGGCCGCGCCGGTCGACCTCGGCCAGCGCCTGGGCGAGGAAGGTGCGCGCATCGGCCAGGATACCCAGGGTCGGCGCGTAGTTGCGGCCGATCTCGGCGTGATCGACGTCGACGTGGATGAGCTTGGTGGCCGGGAAGTTCCAGGAATAGCCGGGCGTCCAGGACGACGCCGAGCGGTCGTCGAAGCGGGCGCCGACGGCGATCACCAGATCCGCGTGGCGCCCCGCCTGATTGGCATGATAGGCGCCGTTGCGGCCGATGAAGCCGAGGGAGAGACCATCGGTCATGTCGAAGCAGCCCATGCCGTTGGGCGAGCTGATGACCGGGATACGCAAGCGCCGCGCCAACTGGGTCAACTCGGCGCTGGCCTCGGACAGGGTCACGCCGTGGCCGATAAAGAGCACCGGGCGCTCGGCCGCCACCATCATGTCGAGGGCCTGGGCCACGTCTTCGGGCGAGGCACCGCTGCGCCGCGCGTTGTGTCCGCCCGTCGGCGGGCCGTCCAGCGTCGCTTCCGCTTCCTCCTGAAACAGGTTGAAGGGCACATCCAGGTTCACCGGACCGGGACGGCCGCTGAGCATGGTGGTGGCCGCCTGCCTGAGCGCCAGGGGCAGCATGTCGACCCGTGACGGCTGGAAGCCGTGCTTGACCACCGGGCGCACGACGTTGGGAAAATCGGCCTGGTTGTGACGGTTGATCTCCTGGAAGGGGCCGCGGTTGAACTGCGAGGTCGGCACGTTGCCGGTGATCGCCAGGAAGGCCGACGAATCGCTCAGCGCCACGGCCAGCGCCATGACCAGATTGGCCGACCCCGGCCCGCACGAGGTCAGTGTCGCCGCCGGCGCGTGCTTGACGCGGAAATAGGCGTCGGCCATGTGCCCGGCCACCTGCTCGTGGCGCGGCGAGACCAGGGTGATTTCATCGCGCACATCGTAGAGGGCGTCGAGCATCCCGACGTTGCCGTGCCCGCACACCCCGAACACGTACGGGATCTTCTCCTTGATCAGGAACTCGGCGATGAGTTCCGCCCCCTTCACGCGAGCCATTGTCGCCCCCAATGCAAGCCGTTCGTCATATTATTCCGATCGGCGGAAACACCGGGAACGTAGTGTTCAGCCGTATCAAGCGTCAACCGGCATTGCCGAATGGCGGCGGGGAGCGGCAGGATTTTGATAAATCGGCTAAAGCCGTTATTCTCGCGGCAGGCGGGTATCGGCCCGGTGCCCACCCAGGGGAGACGTTCATGGCGAAGATTCTGCTGGTCGAGGACAATGAGATGAACCGCGACATGCTGTCGCGGCGTCTGACGCGAAAAGGCTACGACGTCATCGTCGCCCTCGACGGCGCGTCGGGGCTCGACATGGCGGCGAGCGAGGATCCCGACCTCATCCTCATGGACATGAGCCTGCCCATCATGGACGGGTGGGAAGCGACGCGGAAGATCAAGGCATCCGCCGAGACGCAGGCCATCCCCGTCATCGCGTTGACGGCGCACGCCATGGCGGAAGACCGGGACAAGGCCCTCGAGGCGGGGTGCGACGACTACGACACCAAACCTGTGGAACTGGCGCGCCTGTTAGAGAAAATGGAACGCCTGCTCGATCAGGGCTCCCGATAGAGAACCTGGGTGGACCCCAAGGGCGCCAGCACCATGGGTGAGCGGGGGGAACAAGCTCAGATGAAAGATGCCTCCACCCTGGCGGAAACCCGGCTGATCGACGCCATCGAGGGCATTTCCGAAGGCTTCGCCCTGTTTGACGCCGACGACCGGCTCGTGCTGTGCAACAGCAAGTACAAGGAATTGTATGATTACGGCGACGCCGACGTGGAACCCGGCACCTCGTTGAAGGAACTCATCGAACTTGATATCGCCCGGGGCACCATCGACGAGGCCGCGGGCGCCGCGGAAGTCCTGCGCCGGCGCACCGAAATCTACGGGAAAACCGATGAAACGTTCGACGTGGCGCTGGCCGACGGACGCTGGGTACAGATCCGCGACCGCCGTACCCCCGACGGCGACACGGTCAGCATTCACGCCGACATCACCGAGCGTAAGCGCGCCGAAAAGGACCTGATCGCTGCCCAGGAAGCGTCCGACGAAGCGGAGACCCGGCTGACGGACGCCGTATCCGCAATTTCCGAGGGATTCGTTCTCTACGATGCCAATGACAACCTGGTTGTTTGCAACGAGCAGATGAAAGGCATGTATTCGACGATCGCCGACTTGCTCGTCCCCGGCGCCAACTTCTTCGATTTAATCGACGTGGCGGTGGAGCGGGGCCAATACACCGGCACCGCCGAAGAGATCGGCAAGTGGAAAGAAGAGCGCCTGAAAGATTTTCGTAATCCCAGCGGCGAGCCCTACCTCACCCACCTGAAGGACGGGCGCTGGGTGCAGACCACGGACCGCCGTACTCGGGAGGGCGGCATCGCCGGAATTCGCAACGACGTCACCCAACTCAAGAACGATCAGGAGGAACTGGCAAGAAACTCGACCGCCCTGGAGGCGACCCTGGCCAACATGGACCAGGGCATCGCCATGTTCGACGCCGACCTGAAATTGTTGACGTGGAATCGGCGCTTCGCCGTCCTTCGCGGCATACCCGAAGACATCCTGGTTTCCGGTATTGGCTACGAGGACATCGTCCGCAGCCAAGCGGAACGGGGCGTTTACGCGGCAATGACGGACGTCATGGGAGACGACGTCGAGGACCAGGTCCGGCACTGGGTCGACTGGATCAACTCGATCAAGACGCGATCGGTCGACGAGCAGGTGCTGGCCGACGGATCGGTCCACGAGGTGAGCATCAATCCGCTGACCGGTGGCGGCTATCTGGCAACCGTCACCGACATCACCGAGCGCAAGCGCGCCGAGACCGAAATCGCCAGGAAGGAGGCTCTCCTGAGCACGGCGCTGACCAACATGTCGGACGGGATTTTCGTCCTCGATGCCGACATGAAAATGGTCATGTTCAATGATCGCTACGCGAACATGCTGGATATCCCGCCCGACACGCTCGAAATCGGGATGCCGGGGCGCCAATTCATCGACCGTCTCGCCAAGGCCGGATTCTACGGGCCCGGCGATCCGGAAAAGCTGGCCGACGCGCGCTATGCCGCCATCGCCTCGGACAAACACATCGAGATCGAGATGACGACGCCGAGCGGGCGCATACTTCACGTCCGCAAGGCACCCCTCAAGGATGGCGGTGCCGTGGGCACGGTCACAGACATCACCGAGCGTAAGCGCGCCGAGGAAGCCCTGGGCGAGAGCGAACGGCAAATGAGCAATACGCTCGAAGGCAGCCCCATCGGCGTCATCATCACCGGACCAGGTGATCGGGTCATCTTCCGCAACGAAAGGTGGTCGGAGCTCGGCGGCATGGCGCACGGCGACATCGAAGACATCGACCTCGACAGCATTTACGTGAACCCCGGCGACAAGCAGTTCCTGAAGGACCAGTTGAAGGGGAAGGATTTGGTCCGCGACATCGAAATGGAGTTCAAGCGTTCCGATGGCCTGCCGGTTTGGGTGCTGATCTCCATGCAAAGGATGATGTTCGGCGGTGAGCCGGTGGCCATCTCGTGGGTCACCGACATCACGGAGCGCAAACAGGCCGAGGAAGCCCTGCGGGAGAGCGAGGGGCGATTCCAATCCATGCTGCGGGACAGTCCGATCGGGGTGGCTGTCGTTCGTTCCCAGGACCGCAAGATCATTTACGCCAACGCCCGTCTCCTTGAAATATTCAGGATCGACGAGGCCAATCTGCAGTCGCGAGTGGCGGGCGAGTACTATGCCGACCCGGACGACAGGAAGTGGATCGCCGAGCGATTGAAAAGAGACGGAAGTGTGCGAGACGCCGAGGTCCGGTTGAAGCGGCGCGACGATACGGAGTTCTGGGCGTCGGTTTCGTTCGTGCCGATCGAGTACGTGGGCGAGCCGGCGAGACTGGCATGGTTCTATGACCTAACCGAGCGCAAGCAGGCGGAGGAGGCCCTGCGCGACAGCGAGGCGCGCTACGAGACCATCACCGCCAACGTTCCGGGCGTGGTTTACCAGCGCGTCATGCGGCCCGACGGCTCTATTTCATACCCCTACGTCAGCCCGGGCGTGCGTGCCCTTTACGAGATCGAGCCCGACGACATTCTGGCCGATGCGGAAGTCATGCTGGGAGTGCTTCCGCCCGACGAACGGGAGCGCTTCTTCGCCTCGTTGCGGGAATCGGCCGACACGCTGGACACCTGGAACCTGGAGTTCCGGGTGGTCACCAAGAGCGGCGCCGAAAAGTGGATTCAAGGCTCCTCGCGCGTCACCCGCGCCGAGGGCGGCGAGGTGACGTGGGACGGCTTCCTCCTGGACATCACCGAGCGCAAGCGCGCCGAGGAAAACCTGCGCATTATCGAGGAGCGCCATCTGCTGGCCATGAAGGCGGCCGCCGAGACCAGCTTTACCTGGGACATGGTCGAGGACGAGATATTCCTCGCTTCGCGCGAGGGCGGGTTCTTCGGCTTGGAACCCGCCTCCGTGAAGTGCGTCACGGACTGGCGCAAACACGTGCTCCCGGAGGATTTGGACATCCTCAACGGCGCCATCATCGCCCACGCCAAGGGCCTTACCGAGCGCATGGAATGCGAGTACAGAATCTTCGACGGCGAGGGAAAAATCCGCCAGGTGCGTCAGCATTCCCTGGCCCACAGGGACGCCGAGGGGCGGGCCACGTGGCTGGCCGGGGCCATCATCGACATCACCGACGAGGTCGAAGCGAAGGAATTCCTTAGCGCCGCCAAGCAGGCGGCCGAGGAAGCAAGCGCGTCGAAATCCGAATTCCTGGCCAATATGAGCCACGAGCTGAGAACGCCGCTCAACGCCATCATCGGCTACAGCGAAATCCTTCTCGAAGAGGCCGACGAAAAGGCCGAAGGCACGAGTGCCAGCGACCTGCGCAAGATTCAGTCGGCGGGAAGACACTTGCTCTCGCTGATCAACAACGTCCTCGATGTCTCCAAGATCGAGGCCGGAAAGATCGAAATTTTCCTGGAGACGTTCGACGTCGCCGAGATGGCCCATGATGTGGCGGCCACCATCAACCCGCTTGCCAAGCAAAACGACAACGCCTTCGAGGTACATGTTCCCGATGACCTGGGCACCATGCGCAGCGACATCACGAAGGTTCGCCAAGCGCTTTTCAATCTCCTCAGCAACGCCTGCAAATTCACCGAGAAAGGCCGTATCACGCTCGATGTTTCGCGCCACCAAGTGGCCCCCGGCGAGGACCTGGTGTTCAGCGTCTCCGACACCGGGGTCGGCATGACGGCGGAGCAATGCGAACGCGTGTTCGACCCATTTGCCCAAGCGGATTCCTCGACGTCTCGCCACTTCGGCGGCAGCGGGCTAGGCTTGGCGATCACCAGGAGCTTTTGCCAGATGCTCGGCGGCGACATCACGGTGACCAGCGAAAAGGATGTGGGATCGACCTTCGTCGTCCGCCTTGCCGCCGCCGCGCCGTCGGCGCTCGAGGACGGCGGCGAAGTGGCGGCTCTCCAAACCCCGCCGAAGCCGAAAGGGGCAGCCACCGTGCTCGTCGTCGACGACGATCCCAAGGTGCGCGATCTTCTGAGCCGCTATCTGGGGCGCAACGGATACCATGTGAGGGCTGCGGCGAACGGGGAGGAGGCCCTGTCCCTTGCCGAGCGCCTGCGCCCCGACGCCATCACTCTCGACGTCCTGATGCCGGGAATGGACGGATGGGCCGTGCTCGGCGCGCTCAAGGACAACGCCGAGCTGAGCGAAATCCCGGTGATCATGCTGAGCATCGTCGATGACCGCCGTATCGGATTCTCCCTGGGGGCGGCCGACTATCTGATCAAACCGGTGGACCGCGAAAAACTCATGTCCACCCTGCGCAAGCATTGCCCTGGGAACCGGCGGCGGGTTTTGGTGGTGGAAGACGACGCCCCGACGCGCGAGATCATGAAGTCGATCCTGAAGAAAGAGAAATGGGTGGTCGACGAAGCCGAAAACGGCCTGGTCGGCCTGCGGCGCGTCGCAGACGCGATGCCGGACGTCATCCTTCTCGATCTGATCATGCCGGAGATGGACGGTTTCGAATTTCTTTCGGAAATTCGCGCCAACGAGAACTGGCGAGGTGTCCCGGTCATCGTCGTGACCGCCAAGACCCTGACCGCCAAGGACCGCCGCCAGCTCGAAGGGCGGGTGATGGCGCTGTTGAGCAAGAATGCGGAAGATTTGGTTGCCTTGCCGAGGATTCTCCGGGAAATCATTCACCCACCCCTCGACGCGGCGGCGCCCGGAGCGCGCCCATGACCTCGGAGGGCGCCATCAACCTCCGCCAATGGCGGGCCCGTCTGGGCGCGCTGCAGACGGTGCTTCTGCCCCTCATCGAAAAGATCCGGGACAGCGGCCTGAAACTCCACACCGAGGCGACTGAGCTAGCCCTGGGCGAGATACTTCCGGACCTCGAACGCATCGGCGTCGCCATCGGCGACCTTGCCGGCAAGATCGACCAACTGAACGACGAGAAACTGATCAAGACCTTCTTCCGCGCCACCGATATCGCCGAGTCCCAAAGGAAGCTGCGCCACGACCTGCGTACTCCGATCAACGCCATCAAGGGCTACGGAGAGATGCTTCTGGAAGACCTGGAGGACCTTGGCGGCGAGCCATTGCGCCCGGAATTACTGAAGCTGCAGCACGAAACCAACCGATTGCTGTCGCGCCTGTACGCCATCGTCGAACAGGCCCCGGCTGGACCCGCCACCGCGCCGCCCAAACCCGAGCCGCGCAAACCCAAGACGCCGGCGGACAAGGCCTCCATGGGAGACCGCAAGGCCGGCAGGGAAGGGGCGCCGGCGGGCCATATCCTGATCGTCGACGACATCAAGCAGAACAGGGACGTGCTGGCCCGCCGCCTCAAGCGCGAGGGGCACACGATGGCCATGGCCAAAGACGGCAGCGTGGCCCTTCGCAAGGCGCAGGAGGAAAGTTTCGACCTCGTCCTCCTGGACGTGATGATGCCGGTGATGGACGGCTTCGAGACACTGGCGCGCCTCAAGGCCGATGAGGATCTGCGCGGGATTCCGGTCATCATGATTTCCGCCGTCGACGAGATGGACGCCATCGTCAAATGCATCGAGTTCGGCGCCGAGGACTTCCTGGCAAAGCCCTTCAACGTCGTGCTCCTCAAGGCGCGGATCGACGCCTGCCTGGAGAAAAAATTCTGGCGCGACAGCCAGCGCCAATACCTGGACCGCATGGTAGAGGCCATGGATCGGGTCGAGCACGGCGACCTCGACGTGCATCTGCCGGTCTCCGGGGCCGATGTCTACGCCGAACTCTACAGCGGTTTCAATCTGATGACCGATGGCCTGCGCGACGAAGCGCATATCCTGGATATCGCCAAGAGCCTGTCGGGCGAGCTCAACCTGGATATTCTCCTCAATCAGATCATCAGAGCCACGACCAGGCTGCTGGACGCCGACCGCAGCACGCTGTTCCTCTATGACGGGAAGACCGATGAGCTGTGGTCCAGGGTCGCCGAAGGGTTGGAGGTCAAGGAAATCCGCTTCCCCGCCGGCCATGGAATCGCCGGGGCCGTGCTGGCCAGCGGAAACCCGGAGAACGTGTCCGACCCTTACAATCACCCGGCCTTCAACCAGGAGATCGACCTGCGCACCGGCTACAAGACGGAAAGCATCCTGTGCATGCCGATCGTCAACAAGGCCGGCGAGCCGATCGGCGTCACCCAGGTCCTCAACAAGCGCGATGGGGTTTTCACGGGCCGCGACGAGGAACGTCTCAGCGCGTTCACCGCGCAGATCGCCGTCACCCTGGAGAACGCCCAGCTGTTCGACGACGTGCTCAACATGAAGAACTACAACGACGGCATCCTCAAGAGCACGAGCAACGGCCTCATCACCCTCGATACCGACTACAACATCGTCACCGCCAACGACGCTTCGTTGAATATCCTGCGCCGTGCCCGCGAGACCCTCACCGATCACCCGGCGACGGAGGTTTTCGCGGACGCCAACGCCTGGGTCATGGAGAGCGTCGTCAAGGTGGAAAAATCGGGAGAGGCCGACATATCGGTGGATGCCGATCTTCATCTCGCCGACGGCGCGCGCGCCTCGGTGAACCTGACGGTCAGCCCGTTGATCGACGTCAACGACAAACCCATCGGTTCAATGGTGATCATCGAGGACATCACCAACGAGAAGCGCGTCAAGACCACCATGGCGCGCTACATGAGCAAGGAGGTGGCGGACGAACTGCTGGCCGGCGGCGAGGCCGAACTCGGCGGCAAAAGCCAGAAGGTGTCGATCTTGTTTTCGGACATCCGCAATTTCACGAGCCTCTCCGAGGTTCTCGGCGCGCGTGACATGGTGACGCTCCTCAACGCCTATTTCGAAGACATGGTGGACGTCATCTTCGAGTTCGGCGGCATCCTCGACAAATACATCGGCGACGCCATCATGGCCCTGTTCGGCGTGCCGTTCAGCCGCCCCGGGGACGCCGACAACGCGGTCGCCGTGGCCAACGAGATGCTGGTGGCGCTCGCCGCCTTCAACCGGCGGCGAACCGCCGACGGGTTCAAGCCGCTCGAGATCGGCGTCGGCATCAGCACCGGCGACGTCATCGCCGGTTCCATCGGTTCGCCGAAGCGCATGGAATACACCGTCATCGGCGACAGCGTGAACCTGGCGGCCCGCCTGGAAAGCGCCAACAAGTTCTACGGCACCAAGATACTGATGAGCGAGGCCACCGTGCGCGACACGACAAACACCACCCACGTGCGCGAAATCGATCTCATGCGGGTCAAGGGTAAGGATCGGCCGGTGGCCGTTTTCGAGGCCCTCGATTTCCATGACCAGGAGAGCTTCCCCAACATGGAACGCACCCTCGACGCCTACAACCGGGGGCTTGCCCAATACCGGGGGCGCGACTGGGCGTCGGCGATATCGTCCTTAGAGGGCGCGCTCGACGCCTTTGCCGGCGACGTCCCCTCGAAGATCTTTCTCGAGCGCGCCCTCCACCACCGGGACAACCCGCCGCCCGAGGACTGGGACGGCGTGTGGACCCTGACGCAAAAGTAGCGCGCGGCGCCGGCGCTTGACATCGGCCCGAAAGGAGCCCATGTGTCGCGCCGCGACGGGGCAGCGCACTCCACGCCGCCTCTTGCCTCATGCCTCATGCCGGATCCCTGGCCATGAACGACACCACCGACGCGCTCCGCAACATCGCCATCATCGCCCACGTCGATCATGGCAAGACGACGCTGGTCGACCAGCTCCTGCGTCAGTCCGGCACCCTCAGGGAGTTCGGCGAAATCACCGAGCGGGTGATGGACACGAACGACCTCGAGCGCGAGCGCGGCATCACGATCCTGGCCAAGAACACCGCAATCAATTGGCGCAACTGGCGCATCAATATCGTCGACACGCCGGGCCACGCCGACTTCGGGGGCGAGGTGGAGCGTGTCCTCTCCATGGTCGATTGCGTGCTCCTGCTGGTCGACGCCGTCGAAGGCCCCATGCCGCAGACCCGTTTCGTCACCTCCAAGGCGCTGGCGCGGGGACTGTGTCCTATCGTCGTCATCAACAAGGTTGACCGCCCCAGTGCCCGCCCCGACTGGGCGGTGGAGCGAACCTTCGACCTGTTCGACCGCCTGGGGGCGAGCGACGAGCAGTTGGATTTTCCGGTGGTCTATACGTCCGCCACCCAAGGCTGGGCGTCCCCGGCAGCGGCGGTGCCCGGGACCGACATGGAGACATTGTTCCAAACCATCGTCGATCATGTGCCGGCGCCCGAGGTCGACGCGGAAGGATCCTTGCAGCTTCAGGTAAGCGCCCTCAACTATTCCAGCTACGTCGGCGTGATCGGCATCGGCCGCGTGCAGCGCGGCCGAATCCGGCGCCATTCCATCGTCACGGTGGTCGGCGCCGACGGCGCCACGAGGGACGGTCGGGTGTCGCAGATATTCGTCTTTCACGGCCTCGAAAGGGTCGAATGGGAGGAAGCCGCGGCCGGTCAGATCATCGCCTTTACCGGCCTCGACGAGCTGCATATCTCCGACACACTCTGCCACCCCGAGGCGGTCGAGGCGCTGCCCGCGCTGGTCGTCGACGAGCCCACCATCACCATGACCTTCCAGGTCAACGATTCGCCCTTCGCCGGGCGCGAGGGCAAGTACGTGACCAGCCGCAACCTGCGCGAACGCCTGGAGCGCGAGCTCCTCCACAACGTCGCGCTGCGCGTCGAGCCGACCGACGACCAGGACAAATTCAAGGTCTCGGGGCGCGGCGAACTGCACCTTTCCATCCTCGTCGAGAACATGCGGCGCGAGGGCTTCGAGCTTGCCATCTCGCGCCCCGAGGTCATCGAAAAAACGATCGACGGCGAAGCGCGCGAGCCATGGGAGACCCTGGCCCTCGACGTCGAGGAAGGGCACCAGGGAACGGTCATGGAGAAGCTCGGCCAACGGCGCGGCGAGTTGCGCGACGTGGTATCCGACGGCAAGGGCCGGGTGCGCCTCGACTATCTCGTCCCCAGCCGTGGCGTGATCGGTCTTCGCTCCGAGTTCCTGACCGCCACCTCGGGAAGCGGATTGATGTACCACGCCTTCGACCACTACGGCCCGAAGGCGCCCGACGATCTCGGGCGGCGCCGCAACGGGGTGCTGGTGTCGATGGCCGGCGGCAAGTCGCTGGCCTATGCGCTGTTCAACCTTCAGGACCGCGGACGGCTGTTCATCGGCCCCGGCACCGAGGTTTACGAGGGAATGGTCGTCGGCATCCATGCGCGGGACAACGACCTGGTCGTCAACCCGCTCAAGGCGAAACAGCTCACCAACATCCGCGCCGCCGGCAGCGACGAGAACATCATCCTCACGACGCCGGTCCCCGTGACCCTGGAATACGCCCTCGAGTTCATCGACGACGACGAGCTGGTCGAGGTCACGCCCAAATCGATCCGCATCCGCAAGAAGCTGCTCAAGGAGCACCAGCGCAAGCGCGCCTCGCGCGCCGCTTAGTGGGGAACTGAAAAACCCTTCGTGCGGTTGCTCCTACTTCGACCGCCCTCCGCTCAAACCGCAAGCAGGCAGTAGGCGGCGACGACGGTTGCCAGCGCCGCTAGGCAGTAGCAGACGGTCGCCACCAGCCCGTCGGCCCGGATGCCCAGGTCGTGGGCCGTGATGCGCAGCCGGTGCGCCGCGTGCCAGGCGGGCAGGAAGACGGCCAGGAAGACGGCGCCCTTGGCCCACGGGCTGGCGATTAGCGCCGTCATCCGCTCGTAGGAGAGCGCCTCCCCGGAAAGAAGGCCGAGGGGCAGGACCAGGCCGGTAATAAGGATCATCACCGGAGTCAAGAAGGCGGCAAAGGTGCCGCCGCCGGCGAACAGCGACCAGACGATGGGTTTGTGGGACGGGGCGGGTTTGCGGGACGGGGCCATGCTCATCGTCCCGCCACGACCAGGAGGGCCACCGAGACCACGGCCCAGCCGACGTAATGGGCGCCGATGATGACGCCGCCCGGAATCCGCCGCCCACCCACCTCAAGGGGCATGGCCTGGGGCGTGACGTTGAACCAGGTGGCGGTGTGATAGAGCGCGAAGAGCAGGGCAAGCCCGTGGAAACCCACGCTCACCGGTCCTTGCAGCACATCGAGATAGGTTTCGTAGGCGGCCCGGCCCTGGGCCAGCCGGGCGAGCCCGACGACGAGGACGCCCGTATAGGCGCCGATGAACAGGCTGGTGATCTCGCGCGCCATGTAGCGCAGGTAGCGGCTGTTGGCCAGCCACCAGGAGTAGCGGCGAACCGTCGGGACATGGG
This sequence comes from Rhodospirillales bacterium, assembly GCA_030744625.1. GTDB lineage: Bacteria > Pseudomonadota > Alphaproteobacteria > Rhodospirillales > JASLQF01 > JASLQF01. Next base: position 21,928 of record JASLQF010000010.1, on the reverse strand, counting down.
GCCGAGAGCTCATTTGCTTCTCCACGGCATGAGCATGGCCATGAAATAATCCATCGTGCTGGCGATCTTCATCTGCTGGATGGCGGCGGCTGGATCCACGTGGTGGGGGCAGACCTCGGAGCAGGCGCCGACGAAGCTGCACTCCCAGATGCCCTGGTTGGAAGCGACCACGTCGGCGCGCGCCGCCCGCCCCAGGTCCCGGGAGTCCAGGTTGTAGCGGTGCGCCAGGGCCAACGCGGCCGGACCCACGAAATCCTCGTTCAGGGCGCACTGCGGGCACGCCGCGTAGCAGACCATGCAGTTGATGCACAACGTGAACTGCTTGAACCGGCGGAGCTGCACCGGCGTCTGGTGATGCTCGCCGTCCTCGGGCGCACGCTCCTCGCGGGGCTGGAGGAAGGGTTTGACGCTGGCCAGCTTGCGCATGAACCCGTCGATGTTGGTCACCAAGTCGCGCTCGACCGGAAAATTGGCCAGGGGTTCGATGCGGATGCGGTCCGGCAGGTCGCGCAGGAAGGCCTTGCACGAAAGGGTCGGCTCCCCGTTGACCATCATGGCGCAGCTTCCGCAGACCGCCATGTGGCAGGACCAGCGGAAGCTCAGCGTGCGGTCCAGCTCGTCCTTGACGTAGTTGACGGCGTCCAGGACGACCCAATCCTCCTGGCAGGGGATCTGGTAGCTGCGAAAGGCCGGCGGCGCGCCGGCGTCGGGGTCGTAACGCAGGATTTCCAATTCGACCAGCCGTTCGCTCATTCCTGCGCGCCTCCATACACCCGCTCACCGGGCTCGGAGCGGGTGATAACCACGTCGCGGTAGGTGATCTGGGGAGCGCCGTCGGGATCGAACCGGGCCAGGGAATGCCTGAGATAGGTTTCATCGTCCCGTGCCTCATAATCCAGACGCTGGTGCGAGCCCCGGGATTCCCGGCGGTTGAGGCCGGAAACCACGATCGCCTGGGCGACGTCGATCATGGCGCCGAGTTCCAGCGCCTGAATCAAATCGGTGTTGTAGACGTTGGACTTGTCGATCAGTTCCACGGCGCCAAAGCGTTCGCGGATCCGGCGTATGGTTTCGCCACTGGCCAGGAGCGACTCCTCGCTTCGATAGATTCCGGCGCCCGTTTCCATGGCGTCGTTCATTTCCTTGCGCAGGCCCGGAACGCTTTCCCCACCGCCGCTCTTCAGGAACAGTGACCGCACCCGTTTCTCGGCCTCTTCCGCCTGGCGGTGGATCCGGCTCACCTCGAGTGCGTCCGCCTTGGCGGCCAGGGCCGCGGCGCCACGACCCGCCCGGCTACCGAAGACCAGGAGCTCGGTCAGGGAATTGGATCCCAGCCGGTTGGCGCCGTTGATGCTGACGCAGGCGCATTCGCCGGCCGCGAACAGCCCTTCCAACTGGGTTGCGGCATGGATATCGGTGTCGATGCCGCCCATGGTGTAGTGCACCACGGGCTGCACGGGGATCGGCTCATGCACGGGATCGACGCCGATATAGCTCGTCGCCAGGTCGCGGACCATGGGCAGGCGCTCGTCGATCTTCTTGACGCCGAGATGACGGAGGTCGAGATAGACCACGTCGCCGTTGGGCGTGGCAGCGGTGCGCCCCTTCTTCTGCTCGTGCCAGAAGGCCTGGCTCAGGCGGTCGCGGGGGCCGAGCTCCATGGCCTTCTTGCGCGGCCAGGGGTCGGGGGGACCCAGGCCGTAGTCCTGGAGATAGCGGTAGCCGTCCTTGTTGAGCAGCACGCCGCCCTCGCCACGGGCGCCCTCGGTGATCAGGATGCCGGTTCCGGGAAGCCCCGTCGGGTGGTACTGGACGAACTCCATGTCCTTCAGGGGAACGCCCGCCCGATAGGCCATGGCCATGCCGTCGCCCGTCTTGATGGCGCCGTTGGTGGTGAAGGGAAAGACCCGGCCGGCGCCGCCGGTGGCCAGGATCACCGCCTTGGCGAGGAAGACGTGCATCCTTCCTGAGCGCATCTCGATGGCCGCGAGCCCCCGGCAGCACCCGTTCTCGACCAACAGGTCGGTGGAATAGAACTCGTCGAAGCGCTTGATCGACGGGTATTTCAGCGAGGTCTGGAAGAGCGTGTGGAGCATGTGAAAGCCGGTTTTGTCGGCGGCGTACCAGGTACGCTCCACCTTCATACCGCCGAAGGGCCGAACGCCCACCGAGCCGTCCGCCTCTCGGCTCCAGGGGCAGCCCCAATGCTCCATGCGGATGAGTTCCTTGGGCGCCTGCTCGACGAACAGCTCGACGGCGTCCTGATCGCAAAGCCAGTCGGCGCCGGTCACCGTGTCGGCGAAATGGTTGTCCAGGCTGTCGTTATCCTTGATGACGCCCGCCGCGCCGCCTTCCGCCGCCACCGTGTGGCTTCGCATGGGATAGACCTTGGAGATCAGGGCGACGCGGAGCTCGGGATCGGCCTCGGCGGCGGCGATGGCCGCCCGCAGGCCGGCGCCGCCGGCGCCGACGATGGCGATATCGGTTTCGACTATTTCCACCGGGCGGGCTCCCCCCCGTCGTCGGCCGGCCGTTCGGCGACCACCTTCTGATAGAAGCCGCCGAAATAGGTTTCCTTGCGCCACGAACAACCCGCCGGTCGGCTGGCAAAATCGGAGATTTCATGTTCCCACAGGGCCTTGGCGAACGGCTCAAGCGTGTCGAGAACGAAGGATATGAACCACCTCAAGGGATGCCATGGGTGGGGCCTGTGGTAATCGACGAAGACAACCCGGCCTCCCGGCTTGACGCTTGCCAAGAGCGAGTCGACGACGGACCGTTTCCAAGCGCCGGGCAGTTCGTGCAGCAGGAAGTAACACAAGACCACATCGTAGGGTCCGCCGTCCGGGTCGCGGGCGTCGGCATGGCGCACCCGGGCCCAGGGATAGGCCGAGAGCTTGCGCCGGCAGGCAGCTACCTGAATCGGCGCGATGTCAGCGACATCGAGGCGTCCGCCAGGTCCCAGGAGCCTGGCCAGGTTCGGGATGATGGTGCCGTAGACATGGGCCGGCTGAAGCACCGCCTGGCCCGGGTCGATCTCCTCGAAGGCCGCCCGTTGCAAACGCCGGAGGTTTCCGAACAGGATCGTCGAGACGACGAGATCGCGGTCGAGCAGGCGGACGTTGCGGGGGTCCAGATAGGCCCAGTAATAGACATCGCGCAGATAATCGGGGATGGGTGGGCCCTGCTCAGCACCTTCGCGCTGGTCCACCTCGACTCCCGCCATGGGATCCGGGATGGCTTTTTGGACGGCTGTTTGAAGGCTAGCCACGGCGACTTTCTCCTTATCCCCGGCCCCAGGATTCCTTTATTGCGATCGACTATTGCCGATCGCGGGGGTTCTGTCCTTGACGCTAATCAGGAACGCCGTGTCGACGCATTCAACCGCCGCCCCCGTTTCGGCCTTTTCCAGAAACCCTCGCGCGCCGCCTAGGCGGGAACGGGTTGACTTACATCAAGGGGAGCTGGCGGCTTTTTACCTAACCTCGCGCCGGCCGGGCATCTGGCTTGTTTGCCCTGCACAACGAATTGGGGGGAACGAGAGCCATGACCACAACCACGGACACGAAAGTCGCGACAGTCGCCCGACAGAAGGGGCCCTCGCCCGATCAGCCGAGCCTGCGCAGCTGGATGGCCGAGCTCGAGGCGGCGGGCGAACTGCGCCGCGTCACGGCCAAGGTGGACTGGGACGAGGAACTGGCCGCGATCGCCCAGATAAACCTCGGCCTCGGCGGTCCGGCGCTCCTCTTCGAGAACATCAAGGATTACGAGGCGGGCCGATGCACCACGTTCATGACCTGCGGACTGGCCAACCAAGCCAATGTCGCGCGCATGCTCGGTCTGGGTGAGATTTCCAGCGAGAAGGAACTCGTCCGCCACCTCAAGGAAACCTATCGCAACCCGGTCGAGCCGGTGATGATCGACACCGGGCCGGTCAAGGAGAACATCCTCAAGGGAGACGAGGTCGACCTCTTGGAGTTTCCCGCCCCCAAGTGGCATGTGACCGACGGCGGGCGCTATCTCAACACCTTCTGCGGCGTCATCACCCACGACCCCGCGACCAACCGCGCCAACGTCGGGCTCTACCGCGGCCAGCTTCTGGGCAAGCGCAAGATCGGCAATCTGTTGGTGCCGGCCCAGGGCTGGGGCGTCCACTTCGACAAGCACGCGCAGAGCGGCGAGCCCATGCCGGTAGCGGTCGCTTACGGCTGGCATGACGCCATGCCCTTCTGCGCCGCCAGCCCATTCCCCAGGCACGTGTGCGAGTGGGACATGATCGGCGCCATCATCGGCAAGCCGGTGGAACTGGTCCCGTGCGAGACGGTGCCCTTGCAGGTTCCGGCGACGGCCGAAATCGTGGTCGAAGGCTACATCGATCCGGATCCGAAGACCTTCGAGGAGGAAGGGCCTTTCGCCGACTATCCCGGCTATCTGGGCAGGCCTCCCTCGCCCAAACCGGTGATCGAGGTGACCTGTATCAGCCATCGTGACGGCCCCATTCTAAGCGGCGCCAACGCCGCCAATCGGCCCGGGTTTCCGTGCGTGGATTCGCCACTCTCCGGATACAGTTGGTCGGCGATCGCCTGGAACATGCTGGAGGACGCCGGGGTGCCGGGAGTAACGGACGTCTGGATGTCGCCAGTGAGCACGGGCATGAACATCAACGTCCAGATCCGCAAGATCTACCGCGGCCATGCCAGGCAGGTGGCCCATGCGTTGTGGGGCACGGGCGCCGCCCAGTGGTTCTTCAAGAACGTCATGGTCGTCGAGCAGGACATCGATATCCGCGACCCGGTGGCGCTCGACTGGGCCTATGCCTACCGCGTCAACGCCGGGCGCGGCGACGTGTGGATCGATGGACCCACCTTCGGCTCGTCACTCGATCCCTCGACCCTGACATCGGAGAGAGACGTCTTGAAGTACGGTACCGGCAAGTGGCACCGGGTGCTCATCGACGCCACGCGCAGCTGGGAGCACGAGCCCAATCCGTATTTCGGCGGGCACCGTTTTCCGCCGATCAACAAGCTCGACCCCAAGCTCGAAAGGAAGATCAAGAAGCGCTGGGACGAGTATGGGATCGGTATCGATTATCTCGACGACGACAAGCGGGAGCTGCTCACCTTCGAAAAACTTTCAAAGCTCTTGCCGGAAGTGTGAAACCCTGGCCGCGTCCGTCGAGTGGATGAAATCCGACATATGGGAGCGGGCCAATCGGGGCGGCCCGTATTTCGATTGATTTAAGGACAACAATATATTATATGGATTGCTTATAATAGCATATCCATAGGAATTGTTTGGTGTCCGAAGAGAACCCCAATCCCCATGACAGCATGGGGTTCCTGCTGCACGACGTATCGCGCCTCATGCGCAAGAACTTCAAGAGGCGCGGCCTCGAGGGCATGGCCCTCACCCAGACCCACTTGCGCGTTCTGGCGCACCTGTCGCGCAACGAGGGCTCGAACCAGGCCGCCCTGGCCGACATCTTGGAAATCCAGCCGATCACGCTGACGCGGCTCATCGACCGCCTCGAGGAAGCCGAACTGGTCGAGCGCCGGCGAGATCCGGACGACCGGCGGGCCCAGCGCCTGTTCCTCACCCAGGCCGCCACGCCGATCATGGAGCAGTTGTGGGGGATGGTCGCCGATATGCATGAAACGGCCCTCGCCGGGCTATCCACCGCCGTGCGCCAAAGGGTCGTCAAGGCCCTGCAAACCATGAAGGGCAATCTCCTGCGGGCGGAAGGAAACGCCGCCCCCAAGGCCACGCCGCGCCGCCGCGCGGAGGCAAACGCGGGGAATGTCTGAGAGCCCGACATCATCGGCGGAAGCCGGCCGGCGGCGACGCTGGCCGGGGGTCGTCGTTGTTGTCTTCGGGCCGGCGCTGATCGCCTTGATCGGCGCCTACGTCTATTTTACCGGGGGACGCTTCGTCGAAACCGAGAACGCCTATGTCAAGGCGGACAAGGTATCGGTGAGCGCCAAGGTGTCGGGGCAGATCACCCGCGTCCTGGTCGAGGACAATCGCCGCGTTGAGCCGGGCCAGGTGCTGTTTGAGCTCGACGGGGAGCCGTTCAGGATCACCCTGGCCCACGCCCAGGCCCGGCTGCAAGGCGCCAAGGCGGAGATCGCGGAACTCAAGGCAAGCTATCGCCAGATGCGCGAAGAGATGGAACTCGAACGCACCAACGTCGCCTATTTCGAACGCGAATTCAAACGCCAGGAAAAGCTCGCCCGCAAGGGTGTCGCCTCCAAGGTCAGGCTCGACAAAGCGCGCCACGATTTGGCGGTGGCGCGCCAGCGGGTCGCGGTGGCGCGCCAGAACCTGTCGCGCATTCTGGCCAGCCTGGGCGGCGGCGCCGACATGCCCGTTGAGCGCGATCCCAGGTACCTGATAGCCAAGGCGGAGCGCGACCGCGCCGCCCTCGACCTGCGCCATGCCGTCGTCGTCGCTCCCATCGCCGGCATCGCCGGCAAGGTGCCCGAGCCGGGCGACTACACGACGGCCGGCGCGCCGGCCATGAACATCGTCTCCGGCACGGGCGTATGGATCGAGGCCAATTTCAAGGAAACCGACCTCACCCACGTGCGGCCGGGGCAGCCCGTCACGGCCCGTGTCGATACCTATCCCGACCGCCTGTGGCCGGCGGTCGTCGACAGTATCAGCCAGGCCACCGGCGCCGAGTTCTCCCTTCTCCCGCCGCAGAACGCCACCGGCAACTGGGTCAAGGTGGTGCAGCGCATACCGGTGCGCATCGCCATCGAGACGGAGGCGGGCGATCCGTCGCTGAGGGCCGGGATGAGCGTCCTGGTCAACATCGATACGGGCCACGAAAGGCCGCGCCCGGACTTCGTGCGTGCCGCCCTTTCATGGCTCGATACGGTCGTCCCGTCTTCCCACGCCGGCGCCGGACGCGACGAATGACGCCGCCGCGCGGCCGCGCCGAGGCGATGCGATGACGGGCACGTCGAAGGCCGTCATCGAAACCGCCCACCGCGGCCTGCTTATCGCGTCCGTGGTGCTCGCCAGCCTGGTCTACGCCATCGACTGGACCATCGCCGCCGTCGCCCTGCCGCACATGCAAGGCACCTTCTCGGCGACCCAGGACCAGGTTTCCTGGGCCCTCACCCTCTACATCGCCACCGGCGCCATCATGATGCCGACGGCCGGTTGGCTGAGTTCGAGGTTCGGCCGCAAGCGGCTGTTCGTGTTGTCGATCGGCGGGTTCACGGTGTTCTCGATTTTTTGCGGCGCGGCGGATTCGCTCACCGCCGAAGTGCTTTATCGCGTCGGTCAGGGGGCGACCGGCGCCTTCCTGATCCCGCTGTCGCAGTCGATCATGCTGGATATCTACCCGCGCCATCAACACACCCGGGCCATGGCCATATGGGGAATGTGGATCATGCTGGGTCCGATCATCGGACCGAGTATCGGCGGCTACCTGACGGAAATTTACTCCTGGCGCTGGATTTTCTATCTCAACGCGCCGGTTGGGATTCTCGCCTTGGCGGGCACGGTGGTCTTCCTGCCCAAGACGGCGAGCGACCTTCCCCGGCGCCCCTTCGACTGGATCGGCTTTATCGCCATCGCCTGCGCCCTCGGCGCGTTTCAGCTGATGCTGGACAGGGGCCAGCGGCTCGACTGGTTCGATTCCAGCGAAATTATGATCGAGGCGGCGGTCTGCGCCGCCGGCCTCTACGTGTTCGTGGCGCACGGCCTGATGGCGCGGGCGCCCCTGGTGAACATACGCCTGATGCGGGACCTGAACTACGCGCTGGGGCTGGCCATCGGTTTTCTGTACGGGGTCTTGACGCTGGCGCCCATCGTGCTGATGCCGACCTTCCTCGAGGACCTCAAGGGCTTTCCGATGCTGGACGTCGGCCTGCTCCTGACTCCCCGGGGCGCCGGCCTGATGATCGCCATGCTGGCCATCGGGCGCCTCGGAGGCCGCATAGATCACCGCCTTCTTCTGGCCTCGGGCTTTCTGCTCTTTACGGTGTCGTCGTGGGCGATGTCGGGGTGGAACCTGCAGGTCGGCGTCTGGCAAATTGTCTGGACCGGGCTGGTGCAGGGTCTCGGCGCCGGCATGGTCACGGTGCCCATGAACGTCTTGACCTTCGCCACCCTCGACCCCAAATACCGCACCGAGGCGGCGTCCATGTTCAACCTCATCCGCAGCGCCGGAAGCAGCATCGGGATCGCCGTCGCGGTAACGGTCGTCACCCGCATGGCCAACGTCAACCGCTCGACCCTTGTCGAGCACGTGTCGCCCTTCAATGAATTGTTGCTGGCCCCGCCCGGGTCCGGCGGCTGGGGCCTGGCGGGGCTGTTCGATCTCGCCCGCCTGGAGTTGGAGATCGACCGCCAGGCCTTGATGGTCGGATACATCGACGTCTTCCATGGGTTCTCCCTGGCCGCCCTGTTGGCGATTCCCGTGGTCCTGTTCCTCGGCAAATCGCGAACCGCCGAACATTGATGGGCTGATCTCCGTGCTGCGTATCGACGACCTTACCTACCGCGTCGGCCCCCGGGTCCTGCTCGACCAGGCGACGGCGGCGATCAATGCCGGCCACCGGGTCGGCCTGGTCGGCCGCAACGGCGCCGGCAAGACCACCTTGTTGAGGTTGATCACGGGCGCCCTGACCGCCGACGGCGGCGCCGTCCATGCGCCGCGGCGCTGGCGCGTCGGCGTCACCGCGCAGGAAGCGCCGGGCGGGCCGCAAAGCCTGATCGACATGGTGCTCGGCGCCGACCAGGAACTGGCCGGCCTGACGGCGGAGGCCGAGACCGCCAGCGACCCGCACAGGATCGCCGAGATTCATGCGCTCCTTCACGACCGGGGCGCCCACGCGGCGCGCCCGCGCGCCGCCCGCATCCTGGCCGGTCTGGGTTTCGACGAGGAAGCCCAGCAAAAGCCCTGCGGCGACTATTCGGGCGGTTGGCGCATGCGCGTCGCCCTGGCGGCGCTGCTCTTCACCGAGCCCGACCTCCTGTTGCTGGACGAGCCTACCAATCACCTCGACCTGGAATCGCGCCTGTGGCTGGAGGACTACCTGCGCCGTTACTCGGGCACCATCGTGCTGGTCAGTCACGACCGGGGACTGCTCAACCGGGTGGTCGGGCAAATCCTGCACCTGGAGCACGGCAAGCTGACCCTCTATCAGGGCGGTTATGACCGTTTCGAGCGCACGCGGCGCATGCGCCTGGAACACGACGCCAAGCAGCGCGCCAAGCAGGACGCCCAGCGCGCCCACATCCAAAAGTTCGTCGATCGCTTCCGCTACAAGGCGACCAAGGCCAAGCAGGCGCAATCGCGCATGAAGATGCTGACCCGCATGGAGCCCATCCCCGAGCACCACGAGGAAGGCACCGTCACCTTCGCCTTTCCCGACCCCGCCCCCCTCGCCCCGCCGCTCTACGCCGCCGACCATGTGGCCGTCGGCTATGACGGCACGGCGGTGCTGAGCGAACTGTCCTTTCGCCTGGACGCCGACGACCGCATCGCGCTCCTCGGCGCCAACGGGAACGGCAAGTCGACCCTGATAAAGCTGTTGGCGGGGCGCCTCGAGCCGCTCGCCGGGAGCGTCAGCAAATCGGGGAAGCTGCGTGTCGGCTATTTCGCACAGCACCAGGCCGACGAGCTGGACCTCGGGGCGACGCCGCTCATCGCCCTCGGGCGTCTGCGGCCACGCGAGAGCGAACAACGGCTGAGAAGCCATTTGGGGCGCTTCGGATTCTCCCGGGAGCGCGCCGATACCAGGAACGAAAAGCTGTCCGGTGGCGAAAAGGCGCGCTTGCTGTTCGCCTTGATGACGTGCGACAAGCCGCACATCCTTCTCTTGGACGAGCCCACCAACCACCTCGACGTGCTGTCGCGCCAAGCCCTGATCCAGGCGGTCAACGCCTTCGCTGGCGCCGTCGTCATGGTCAGCCACGATCCCCACATCATCGGGCTGACGGCCGACCGCTTCTGGCTGGTCGACGGCGGGCGGGTGCAACCCTATGACGGCGATCTGGAGGATTACCGCGCCCTGTTGTTGAGCCGCCGAAACGGTGGCGACGGTGGCAACGCCGTCAAGGCAAGCAACGCCCAGAACAAGAAGGAACGGCGCCGCGCCGCCGCCGACAAGCGCGCCGCCCAGGCCTCGCTGAAGAAGAGGCTGAACGAGGCCGAAGCGGCGGTCCACCGGCTGGAGGCCGACAAGTCCAGGCTTCGGGACGCCCTGGCCGATCCCAAGCTGTACGAGGGGAAGAGCGAAGAGCTGGTCGATTTGCGAAAGCGACTGAGCCAGGTGGCAAAGGACCTGAAGGGCGCCGAGGAAACCTGGTTGGGCCTGCACGAAGAATTGGAAGGGACACCGTGAGCGACGACCGCCTGAAGGCCGAAGTCTGGATCATGGCCCACGTGCGGCGCTGTTCCGCCGACGCCATCCCCGCCATCGTGGCGCGCAAGGGCGATGCGCGGGGCGGCACCCTGGTTCTCAAGCTCAACCAGCTCGAGCTTGGCTGCCGCGTGTTGTCGCAGGCCGTCGATCTCGACGGCAAGCGCGGTTGGCTGGCCGCCTTCTCCGGCGACCTGGTGCCGGAGGCCGAGGCCGACGCCTACATCGCCCGCGCCGTGGCCCGCGATCCCGATCTCTGGGTCGTCGAGATCGAACACCAGGACGGCTGGCACCCCTTCGAGGGCAAGGTCCTCTGAGCGAGCGCCGTATCCGTTCGGGCGGCCACGACCGGTCATGCCCGGCGCCCGGCGGGAATTCCGGCCCGGGGGTTGTCGCATCGAGTTCCGCCAGACCATAATCCGGTGGCGGGACGGATGTCCCCCCGATCAAGGGCCAAATGGCAGAACGCAAGATGGTGCACGGGCGGCTTTGGGCTCGGTGCGCCGTAACGAGGACGCAATGCCACAAGACGAAACGACGGCAACGGAGCAACGGCACAGGCACAGGGAGCCGCCTTACCAGCCGCGGCCGGAGCAAATGAAGCTTTGGCCTGAGATATCGGGAAACGACATCAACGGTCTGGGCGACAGGGACGCGCGCAGACCTCGCGTCATATTTTGGCGAAGACCTTCGGAGTCCATCACGCACGGACAGGTCCAGGAATTTTTCTGGAGCACCGCCCGCAATCCGCCGGTCGTGGACGCGGCTTGGGAGCGGCGGCTGCAAACCCTGGCCCTTCCCATGCCCGACGTCGCCCCACGGAAGACCGAACGCACGCCCGGGGAGTGGGCCGAACTCGTCAAAAAGGCGGCGCTGGACGGCGAAGCCGACGATGTCGGGATATGCGCCTACAAGGAGGAATGGACGTATGACGACCGCCCGGTGCCGAAGCTAAAATGGGCCATCGTCTTCGCCGTTTCCCATGATTACGACACGCTCAAGAAAGCGCCGCACGAAACCACCTATGCGGAAGTCATCGATCAATACACCCGGTCGGCGAGGGTTTCCAAGCACGTCACAACATGGATTCGAAACCAGGGCTGGGAAGCCGAAGCGAAAACCGGCCCCCTCGCCGAAGACATCCTCATGATCCCGACCGCCATTGCCGCCGGATTGGGAGAACTCGGCAAGCACGGATCCATGATCCACCGGAAGTTCGGCGCCAACTTTCGATTGTCGGTGACCTTGACGGACCTGCCGCTGGTGCCGGACCAACCGGGCGTGTTCGGGGCCAACCTCTTTTGCGAAAGCTGTCAGGTTTGCGTCAACGAATGCCCACCGGACGCCATCTTCCCTACCCGGCAGTGGGTGCGCGGCGAACCAAAATGGTATGTCGATTTCGACAGGTGCCTGCCCTATTTCATCGAGAATCAGACATGCGGAATCTGCCTCGCGGCTTGCCCCTGGAGCCGGCCCGGGGTAGCGCAAAATCTTGCGCGGAAGATGGCGCGTCGCTTGAAAAAGGTGGCCGGCGAGACCGAGGCCGGATGACGCGCTAGGCGGGCACCGATCGGGCGAGATAGTCGATGGCGGCATCGACACCGCCCCTGGCGCCGGCGACGCCCAACGCCACCAGCCCCATCTCCGTGGCGCCCAGCGTGCCCAGGATCATGGGGGCGTTGACATGGCCCATGTGGGCGATGCGGAACGCCTTGCCGTCGAGCTCGCCGATGCCGATGCCGAGCACCACGCCGCAGTTTTCCTCGCAGTATTTCAGGAGCCGCCCGGGGCCGGGGGGATCGTTCATGAGGATGGTGGTCACCGAATCTGCGCGCTCGGCGGGCTCCACGATGTTGAACTCCAGCGCCCTGCCTTCCGCCCACACGCCGACGGCGCGGCGCACTGCCCCGGCGATCAGGCGATGACGGAGGAAGACGTTGTCGAGGCCCTCTTCGAGCAGCATGTCCAACGCCTTGCGCAGCCCGAACATCAGGTGTTCCGGGGGGGTGCCGCAGTATTTCTGATAATGCAGCGGACCCTCGCGCTGGGTCCAATCCCAGTAATACGTGCGCAACCCGGCCTTGGCGTGGGCCGCCACCGCCTTTTTGCCGGCGCCGATGAAGCTCAGCCCGGGCGGCGTCATCAAGCCCTTCTGAGAACCGGCGACGGCGACGTCGACCCCCCAATCGTCCATCTCGAACGGCATGGTGGCGAGCGACGCGATGACGTCGACCATGAGAAGGGCATCATGCCCGGCATCGGTCATGGCCTTGCGAAGGGCGGCAATATCGTTGACCACGCCGGAAGCCGTATCCACCTGGACCACGAGCACCGCCTTGATGGCGCCTTCGGTGTCCTCGCGCAGGCGGGCCTCGAGCGCCGCCGCGTCGACGGCGCGGCGCCCGTCGTTGGGGATGCTTTCGACGGCGATGCCGAGCATGGCCGCGGTTTCCCCCCAGCCCTTGGCGAAGCGTCCGCTTTCCAGGACCAGGATGCGCTCGCCGCGCGAAAGAACGTTGGCCAGGGCGGCTTCCCACGCGCCGTGACCGTTGGCGGCATAGACATAGACCCGGCCTTGGGTGCCGAAGATGCCGCCGAGGTCGGCGAAGCAGCTTTCCGTCACGTCGACCAGGGCCCCGGAATAGATGTCGATGGCCGGGCGGTGCATGGCGCCGAGGACTTCGTCGGGCACGGTGGTGGGGCCCGGGATGCTCAGGAATTCTCGGCCGTTACGTACGCTCATATTGGTGGTGTCCTTGGTGCATGGAATCTAGTCGAAGGCCAGTTCCTTGAACCTGTCGCCGAGGGGGGCGAAGCAGGCCTCCACCTCGGCGGCGTCGACCTTCTCGATGGCGTCGGGGTTCCAACGCGGCGAATTGTCCTTGTCGATGAGGATGGAACGGGCACCCTCGAAATAGTCATCCCGGTCCATGAACCTGAGCGCGATGCGGAAGGCGGTGCTCAGGCATTCCTCTATCGATCGCCCGGCACCCAAGCGCACGTCCTTGAAGGTGACGGCCTGGCTGAACGGGCACATGGCGCGCACCAGATCCAGGGACTTGGCCGCCCACTCGCCCCCTTCCGCCTCGAGGGCGGCGATCACCCCTTCAAGACTGTCGGCGGCGAAGCAGCGCTCGATGGCGTCGCCTTTGTCGGCCAGGCTCGACGGGCCCGGATCGGTGCGGAGACGGGCGATGGCGGCGTCGGCGTCCTCCCCGGAGCGCAGGGCGGCGATCAGGTCGTCGAGGGCGCCACTCGGCATGTGGTGGTCGGCGAAACCGGCGTGCATGACGTCGGCGGCGCCGATGCGCACCCCGGTCAACGACAGGTACATCCCCAGCGATCCCGGGGCACTGGCCAGGAAGTGCGAGGCGCCCATGTCGGGGAACAGGCCAAGCGCCGTCTCCGGCATGGCAAACATCGTCTTTTCGGTGACGATGCGCCGGCCCGGCGCGTGCACCGAGACGCCGGCGCCGCCGCCCATGACGATGCCGTCCATGAACGGGATATAGGGTTTGGGGTAATGGTGGATCATCCCGTCATAGACGTATTCGGCGCGGTACACCTCGTGCATGAAGACATCGTCGCCGCGATTCGCGACCACGGCGAGCACGTCGCCGCCGGCGCTGAAGGCCCTGTCACCGGCGCCGCGGACGACAACGGCGCTGACGGCAGAGTCGTCCCGCCAGGTGGTCACGTGGTCCCACATGGCGTGCAGCATCTCCAGGTTGATGGCGTTGAGGGCGCGCGGCCGGTTCAGGGTCAGCACCGCGACGCCGTCGGCGACCTCGGCCAGGATGGGGGGTTCGTCTTGCATGGTTCCTCCTCGGTTTCGGGCCTCGGCACCAATAGCCTAATACGCCCGTTTCATCCATATGAATACTGCACCGCGCCGGACGGCGAGCCGGCGTCACATCGCCTCAACGGCCTCCCGGTACTCGGCAAGGAGCAGGCGGCGGTCGCTTTTGCCCGTGGGTCCGGTCGGCCAGTCGCTGACCAGGTGGATGTCGGTCGGCCAGAACTTGCGCGTGATCCCCTGGCCGCCGAACCATTCGCGCACGTCGTCCATGGTCAGGCTGGCCCCCGGGCGAAGCTCGACGCAGGCGATCGGCAGATCGCCCAGGCGCGCGTCGGGAAGCCCGACGATCACGGAATGCACCACGTTGGGGTGGGAGGACAGCACGTCCTCCAGGTCGGCCACCGGCAAGGTCTCGGCGCCGCGGCGGAGCAAGTTCTTGAGCCGTCCGGTGATCCGCAAGTAGCCCTCTTCGTCGAGCCTGCCAAGGTCGCCGGTGTCGAAGAACCCGTCGTCGTCGACCACGTCGTCGATGGTGCCGTCGGGGCGCAGGTAGCCGGCGCAGACGGCGGGGCCGCGAACCAGGATGCGTCCCTCCCGGCCAGGCGGCAGGCGCTCGCCCTTCTCGTCGGCGATGTGGATCTCGATCTCGGCCTGGGCGCTGCCGGCGCTGTCGAAGATGCGCTCGACGGGCGAGGCGGCGTCGGTCGAGGTGACGTGGCCGAACTCGGTCATGCCGAGCGCCCTGGAGATGCGGAATGGCAGCTCCTTGTTGGCGCGTTCGACGACCGGACCGGGCAGGGCGTCCCCCGACTGGGTGAACAGCCACATGTCGTCCAGCGCCCGGCGGACGTCGGCGCCGGCACCCAGGAGGTCGATGATGAAGGCGGCGGTGCCAAGCGAGACGGTGACCCCGTGGGCGCGCGCCAGTTCGGCCATGCGCCCCGGCTCCCAGCGCTCCTGCAGCAGCACCGTACCGCCCGCCTGCAAGGCGCAGCGCACGCCGTAGAAATACCCGAAGGTGTGACCGACCGGCAGCGCCAGGTGGATGACGTCGTCCCCGGTGATATCCTGGCGGTCGATGGTCGATTGCACCGTGTCGAGCGCCGTGTCGTGGGCGTGGACGACCCCTTTGGGGTAGCCCGTGGTCCCCGAGGTGACGGCGATCTCCAGCGGATAGAGGCCGGTGCCGGCATTCGCCGTGGCCTCTTCCTCGGTGATGGCGGGGGCGGCGTCAACGACCTCGGACCAGGCGCGGTATTCCCTGGCGCCACCGCGCACCAGCACCGGCTCCACGGGCTCCGCCGCCGCCTCGAGGGCGGCATTGATAATTTCGATGCGCCCTTCGCCGAGAAACTCGGCGCACGTCACCCACAGCCTCGGGCGCAGCAGGTCCAGCGCGCGGGCGCATTCGCGCGCCCCCCACTTGATGGGACAGAAGGAGAAGACGGCGCCGCTCACCTCAGAGGCCAGCAAGACGATCACGTATTCCCGCCAGTTGGGAAGCTGGGTGAGCACGATCTCTCCCGGGCGCAGCCCGGCGCCGCGCAAGGCCCGGGCGCCGTCGAGCGCCGCCTCCCAGAGCTCGCCATAGGTGAGGGAGCCGGTCTCGTCGATGACCGCCATTTTTTCGGGCTGGGCGGCGGCGCGGTCGCGGACGCGCCGCCACAGGGGCTCGCGCCCCCACCAGCCGCGCGCCTCCCATTCCGCCTTGGGGCGGCTCTCCAGGCTGGGCAGAGACAGGATCGTCCGCGGCATGATTGTTCCCGATCGCCTCGCCGTCAGAGAGCGATCGTTTCAAATTGAATCAATTTGAAACGTGAATCGCCCTCAATGTCTTAATCTAGGGGCTTATTCACGTCCTGGATCGATTCGATCCAGGACGATAAGACCCTAGTCGTAGGACGGCCTCACGTCCTCCAGCAGGAAGGGCTCGTGCTTGTCGGGGACGATGACCTTGTTGTCGTGGCCGGGGAAGATACGCATGTCGTATTTTTCCTGTAACCGGCGGCACTTGACCGCCGACTGCGCCCACACCGGCGGGTTCTGGTTGAGGATGTTGCCGACGAACGGGTCGCCCCACGTGGCGGCCAGGTAGATGTGGTCGGAAGCCAGCAGCACCCAGCCCGTATTGGGCAGGTTGACGGCGACGCCGATGGAGCCCCAGGTGTGGCCGGGCAGGCTGACCGTCCAGATGCCGCGGTAGATCTCCATGTCACCGAACACGGGCGTGGCGCGATCGGGGATCAGGCAGGCCCAGTCCTTGCGCGTGAAGCCCTGCGGGCTGGTGACGCCCCACATGGTGATCAGGTCGTCGCGCAGCATGCCGCCCTTGACGTTGACGACGCCGCGCAGCTCCTCCTCGTGGAGCAGGATGCGCGCATCGGTGGCAGCGAACTTGGGCAGGTTCCCGGCGTGGTCCGTGTGCAGGTGGGTGATGATGACGTCGTCGAAGTCCTCGGGCTTCAGGCCATGTTGTTCGAGACGCTGGGAGAACAGCCCGTCCTCTCCGGGCTCGTAGTCCAACACCCCTTTGTAGTGCTCGTTCTTCCAGTCCCTCTTGGCGGCGTCGCTGAAGCCGGTATCGACCAGTATCCGTCCGCCCGGGTGCTCGATGATGTAGGCGTAGACGGGATGGGCGATCTGCCCTTCGCCGAGCCGTGGGTGGCCGCAGCTCAGGTGCTTGGAGGCCTGCTTGTCGGGATGGCCGGTGGCGACCAGTTCGAAATCGAGGGCCGTGCAGCCGCATTCGAGGACGGTCAGGGAAATCTTTCCGGACATGGCTCGGCCTACGGCTTCTGGCCGGGTTTGAGTTCGATCAGGCCGAGCAGGAAGCCGCCCGTGAACTTGGGATGGACGAACACGTGGCGCCCGCGCGAATCGTCGAAGATGGGCTCGACCAGTTGGCCGCCGGCGTCCTTGATCTGCTTGATGGCGTCGTCCAGGTCCTCCACCTGCATGCAGATGTGGTGGATGCCGGGGCCTCTCTTCTCGAGGAACTTGTTCAACGGTGCTTGCTCGTTAGCCGGGCGGATGATCTCGAAGCGGACACGAGTTTCCTCGATGTTCTCGTGCTCGTAATAGGTGGTGGTGACGCCGTGGGGATGGATGTCCTCGTCGTACAGCGGCTTGATCCCGAAAAGCCCGAGGACGCCGGCCGAGGGCTCGGTGTCGGCCGCCCCGATGGAAATGTGTTCGAAACCCGTGATCTTGATCATGCGCCCCTCCGTTGGCGATTTAGTGGTGTCGACGCCGGGAGAGAGCCGATTGACACGCTCCGTGGCAGACCGAATACTGATTTGGTGCGCTCATAATTGGACCCACCCGGCCACCTGTCAAGCGGCGCCACGCCGACGCCGGCAAGAGCAACAAGGACCCGTCGTGAAACACACCGGCACGATGACCGTCACCGTCGGTTGGGGCGACTGCGCGCCGTCCGGGGCGGTCTACTACCCCAACTACTTCCGCTGGTTCGACACGGCGATGTGGAACTTCTTCGACGCCGCCGGCTGGCCCTTGCGCCAGATCGAGGAGGCGCACGGCATCGTCGGCCTGCCGCTGATCGAGACCCGCGCCAACTTCAAGGGGCCGTGCCGCCTGCACGACATCCTGGAGATCGAGACGTGCATCACCGGCTTCAAGCGCAAGACCCTGGACATGACGCATACCCTCACCAACGCCGACGCCATCGCCGTCCAGGCCACGGACGTGCGTTTCTGGGGCATCCGCCACCCCGACGGTTCGGGTCGCCTGAAAGCGGCCGAGATCCCCGCCGAGGTCATCGAGTTCTTCGGCGCCGCTTGACGGCGCCGCTCAGGCGGTCAGCCACTTGCCCATGAAGTCCGCCATCGCCGGCCGGCAGATGTGGGAGCGGTCGTGGGCGCAGTGGATGCTGTCCTCCCAGAACAAGAGCTCGGTCGGGCCTTGGGCGGCGTCGCGCATCATGGTGGCGTTCTCGGTCGGCGTGATGCGGTCGAGACCACCATGCACGATCATCAGCGGACACGTGATGCGCGAAGCGATGCGGTCGAGATCGACGCTCTCGAAATAGGGGCGCGCGTCCTCCAGGGACTCCGACCCGGTCACGTAGAGGAAGCCGGCCTGGGTAAGCTCGGGCATCGAGGCGTAGTTGCGCAGGTGGTACATGGCGCCCCAGGCGACGGCGGCCTTGACGCGCCCGTCCAGGGCCGCCGCCCTGGGCGCGTAGAAGCCGCCGAGGCTGCGCCCGATGATCCCTAGGCGCTGGCCGTCGATCTCGGCCAGCTTCTCGGCGAAATCGAGCACGGCGCCCACCGCGTCGCCGAAATCGGGGGTGAGCTTGGCCCGGGCGAAGGTCTCTCCCTGTCCCGGTCCGTCGAAGGTCAGGGTGGCGAGACCGCGCTCGGCGCACAGCCTGTTGATGACGAGCTGCTCTTCCTTGGTGGTGTCGAGGCCGCCGAGCAGGACCACCAGCGGCGGCTTCCGCGCCCCCGTCGGCAACGTCAGGTAGCCGGGCAGCGTGATGTCACCATAGGGAATGTCGACCGGCCTCTGGGGCGGGTCGAGATACTGGGCGGCGCGGCGGAAGGTGCGCACGCAGTTGCCATGGGCGGCGCGCTTGCTCTCGGCGTCGTCCCACAACAGATACTGGGCGAAAAAATAATAGGTCGAGGCGCGCGCCAGCTCGGTGGCGGCGGTGCGGGTCAGCCCCGCATCCAAGGCCCGGTCGGCGCGCTCCTCGGCCTGGTTCCCCCACGCCGACCACACGGAACACCACTGGTCCATGGAGGCGATCTCGCCGCGAATATCCATCATGTCGCGGTAGTGGACGCCCTCGGCGAGGAAGCGGTGCGTATAGGTGTCCCACAGGTAGTCGAGATTGTCGGCGCTCATTGTTATGCCTTCCGTATGAGGTCGAGGATCGATTGCGCGCTGAGCGGCATGCGGTTGAGCTCCGGCCCGTCTGCGCCGAGGGCGTCGGCGACGGCGTTGGCGATCACCGCCTGGCCGGGGATGGTGCCGCCTTCTCCCGCCCCCTTGACGCCGAGTTCGTTGACGGTGGACGGGCAATTGACGGCGCGCCCCTTGATGGCAGGAAAACTGGCGGCGCGCGGCACCGCGTAGTCCATCAGCGTTCCGGTGGTCAGTTGGCCGTCGGCGTCGTAGACGATCTCCTCCAGGAGCGCGCTGCCCAATCCCTGCGCCACGCCGCCGTGGACTTGCCCTTCGACGACGGCCGGGTTGATCTCGCGGCCGACATCGTGGGCCACGGCGTAGTCGAGGACTTCGATGTGGCCGGTGTCGGTGCACACCTCGACGATGGCGGCGTGCGCCCCGGCCGCCCAGGTGGCTTGCTCAGGCAGGTAATAGCGCGTCGCGCTGAGGCCTGGCTCGGCGTTCTCGCCGAGCAATTGCGAGCCCCGCGCCGCCACCGCCACCTCGGCCACAGTGCGCCCGTGCTCCGCCACGCCCTTCACATGCACATGGCCGTCTTCGATGACCAGGTCGCCGGGGGCGCACTCCATGAGCCGGGCGGCGACCTGACGGACCTTTTCGGCAACGTCTTCGCAGGCCAGGGCGACGGCCGAACCGGCGACGGCGGCGATGCGGCTGGCGAAGGTACCGCTGCTCACCGGGCTCGCCGGGAAGCGCGCCGTGTCGCCGGCGACCACGGTGACGTGGTCGAAGGGCACGCCGAGATGCTCGGCGCAAACCTGGGCGATGATGGTGGCGTGGCCCTGGCCCTGGGACGGGGCGCCGATGGCCACCTGGACGCGGCCGCGCTCGCTCACCGTGACCGCCGCCCCTTCCGCCGGGGTGACGCCGGTGCCTTCCGTATAAAGCGCGATGGCGCAACCGATGCGCCGGCCCTCGGCCAGGGCGGCACGGCGCTTCTCCTGAAACGCGCCATAGCCGATCATCTCCTCGGCGGCGGCCAGCAGCGCCGGGTAGTCGCCGGAATCGTAGATCACGGGCATGCCCGGCCGGTAGGAAATGCCGCGGTCCAGCGGCAGCTCGTCGGGGCCGAGCAGGTTGCGCCGCCTGAGCTCGACCGGATCGAGCCCGAGCTTGCGGGCGGCGAGCTCGATCAGGCGCTCGGTGACGAACACCGACTGCACCCGCCCCGCCCCGCGAAAGGGGGTGTTGGGCGCCTTGTTGGTGCAGACGATCTCGCCCCGGCAGCGGAATGCCTTGAAACGGTACGGTCCCATCAAATGGGCGATGACATTGTTGGCGGTGCGCGAGCCGCGTGGCAGATAGGCGCCGTTGTCGATGACGAAGCGGTCGTCGAGGGCGGTGAAGATGCCGTCATGCGTGACGCCGAGGCGCGCCCAGTGGATCTGGTCGTGGCCGTGCACCGTCGCCATGAAGGCCTGGCTGCGCGACTCGATCCACTTGACCGGCCGCTTGTGGCGCCGCGCCAAGGTGGCGCACAGCAGGTCCTCGCCGTAGACCACGGCCTTGGGCCCGAAACCGCCGCCGACGTCGGGGGCGATGACGCGCACCGCCGTGCGCGGCAGGTCGAGGGCAACCATGATGTATTCGCGCACCCCGTAAGGCATCTGCGAGGCGGTCCACACGGTCAGCATGGCCGACACCTCGTCCCAGGTGGCGACCACACCGCGTGGCTCCAACGGCAATCCCGTCATGCGCCCGGAATGGAAGCGCTCGCCGACGACGATGTCGGAGGCGGCCAACTCGTTGTCCACGTCGCCCACCTCGGCCACGATGTCGCCGGCCAGGTTGGTGCCCCATTCCGGGTGAACCAGCGGCGCTCCCTCCCGGCGCGCCGCTTCGGCGTCGGTGACGGGGGCCAGCGGCGAATACTCGACGGCCACCGCCTCGGCGCCGTCGTCGGCGGCGGCGCGGCTGTCGGCGAGGACCGCCGCCACCGGCTCGCCGACGAAGCGGACGACGCCGTCGGCCAGCGCCGATTGGCGGTAGGCACGGATGGGCATGGCGTTCATCACCGGCGGCGGCAGGGCGTCGCGCAGCTCGGGCAACTCGGCGATGGTGAAGACACCGCGCACGCCGGGCAAACGCCGCGCGCCAACGCCGTCGATGGCGTCGATGCGGGCGTGGGCATGGGGGCTGCGCACGATGGCCACGAACCCCATGCCCGGCAAGGCGATGTCGTCGACGTAGAGGCCCCGCCCGGTGATCAGGCGCTCGTCCTCGGTGCGCTTCCTCGCTTCTCCGATCATGGGCGGAACAAATCCTTAGGCAGGGCGCCGACGCCTGTGATGCGGCTGCGCGAAAGCTGGGTATTCATAAACCATAGGTCTGCTCGCCGCCACATTGCCGACCGTTGAAAACGCCGCCGCGGCGGAACAGTCAAGACCCACATAAGGCACAGGCCATCTCCTCACTCCCGAACGAATTACCACCCTTCCTCCGGAATTTCGGTTGTGCTATAGAAATTCGGCGGCGCTACAGAAATATCGGTTGCGCTGTCGTTTTCGCTGGTGGGGGGCATCAGCGAGGCCCCCCGACTCAAATTCCCCGTGTGAACGCACGGGAGGGGGGGGTAGAAACATGCGTAAGTTACTCAAATGCAAAATCTTCTCTTTAATGACCGTGTTGGCGGTTGGGGCAATGGCGATGGTCGCCTCCGTCCCGACCATGGCCGCTTCGCCGAAGGGAGCCCCGAAGGCACTGAAGATTGCTTTCGTGGACTTTTTCTCGGGTGGAGCAGCCGTCTTTGGCATCTCCGGGAAGGGCACCACCGAATGGCTGGTCGCCAAGTGGAACAAAACGGGCGGCATCAGAGGCG
>JASLQF010000009.1 GCA_030744625.1 Rhodospirillales bacterium | reverse complement strand
GAAGTTGATCACGGGCTGCGTCGCGTTTTCAAGGTCTTGGGCGAGGAAGGCGCCGTGCCGCGATGCTGGAGCATCGCAAGCGGCGGCTGACGACGTCCCAAGGCCTTGAAAACGCGACCCTCCGGGTTGGCCTGGGAAGCGCGATTGCCGCGTCGCGAATGGTTGACGATGCTCCAGCATCGCCGGCGCATCCGCTCCTAACACTCGCGCTTCCCAGGCCAACGCAACCCATGATCAACTTCCCAAACAGGCTCTTACAAACCGGCGGCCACCGCCGCCTCGACGGCGAGGGCGCGGGCCGGTGCCTCCAGCCCGACGGCGCCGAGGGCGCCGAGGACGCGGCGCAGGACGATGGGGTCGGCCTGGGTAGGGCCGCCGTCGCCGAGCGCCAGGAGGGAAAGCAACACGGTCTCGCCCTTACGCGCGTCGCGCGCCGCCTCCTCCAGCCGGTACCACAGGGCCGGACCCGGCATCACCACCGTAGCCCGCTGCGGCCCTGTCAGCAAGGCCTCCCAGAGGTTGTCGGATACCGGCTCTCCCAAGGCCTCGAACAGCGTGAAAAGGCGTGCCGCGCGCGCCGCCGCCCCGTCGCGCCCGCGTTCGGCCTCCCACCAGGCCGTTAGCCGCTCGCCGTTCCAGTCCGTGGCCTCCTCCGAGCCGGCGAGGCGGGCCAGGGGCATGAGGCGGGCCAGGGCCGACGCCGAGGCTTCGTCGAACGCCGCCTTGTTGCGCAACAGGGCGAACCACGAGCGCGCCGCCTCGTGCTCGTCGGTAGCCAGCAAGGCGCCCACCGCCTCGAGGGCAAACCACGACAGCTCGGCGGACGCCGGAATGCGCTTGAGCACGGGCAAGAAGGCGCGCACGGTCGACACGTAGCGCCCCCCCTCGCGGGCCAGCGCGAGGGCCAGGGTCACGGCCTCGGCCTGGGCCGTGGGCACGGTCTGCACCAGCGCCGTGCGGTAGAGCAGCGCCCGGCTCAAGGCCCCCGCCTCGGCCTCCGCCTTGGAGAAGGGGTTTGCCAGGTCCTCCGCCGAAAACGGAACACTGGTGTAGAGCTGGCGCAAATCGTCGATGGGAAGCGCCCCCGCCGCCTCGGCCCGCTCGGCCGCTTCCAGGCGCAATTCGACCGGGGCGTTGGGGCTGATGGCAATGGTACGCAGGGTGCTGGGATTGTTGGACGCGATGACGTCGGCCGGAAGCTGCGCCTTGGCGACCCGCGCCATGGCCAGGTGCAGCGGCGAGGGATCGGGCATGCTGTCGATGATGACCCCGCTGCCGGCCGCCACGGCGTCGACCAGGTCGAAGAAAATCGGGTCCCGTTCTCCCGTTTCGCGCAGCAGGGCGACGCCCAGGGCCGCCGGTCCGTGCTGTCCGGCCAAGGCCTGGCAGAAAATGAACGCCTTCTGCCAGTAGGCGTTCTGGCGGCGGGCGATCTGCGACGTGGCGAGGGCGCAGGCGCGGGCGTTGTCGTTGGTCAGGAAACGGGCGTCGGCCTCGATGCGCGTCAAGCCTTCATTGTCGTCGCGTCCCGGCGTCACGTTGAGGAGGTCGTTGACCCCGATGAGATCGCCCATCGCCGCCAGCCGGTTGATACGAAGGGTGATGAGCTTGGTCTCCCCGGCCTCGCCCTCGGGCACGGCGGCCTCCGACAACAGCAGCCGGCGCATGAGGTCGCGCATGGCCGGTGACGTGGCGCCCACCGGAAGGCGCGGCAAGAGCGCTTCGACCACGGCGCGGTCCGTCCCCCGCCACATCTCCGAGCCAAGGCCGCCTTGCGCCTCGTTGAGCACGCCCGCCGCGTCCGCGTCTATGTTCTGCAGGCTGTCCACCCGGATTCCCGGCTCCGCCCTGGTCACGGTCGAGGCCGGCGGCACGGGACGCAACGGACCCAGGGCCCGTGGCTGAACGGCGGGCCCCGGGGCGACAGGCGGCGGTGCCGCTTCGGGTTTCCTATCCTGGGCTTTCAATTCCCGCGGCGGCGCCAGAGTGAGCGGCTTGCCGACGATCGAGGTTGCTTCCTGGGCCCGGCCCGTGCCCGCAACGGTGGCCGCCAGCACCAGCGAGACGGCGAAGCAGGCCAGCCCAAGCGGGCCGCCCCATGGCCTAACGGGGGAAGCGGTCATCGGGAATAACTTTTTCCATGGTGGCGATGGGCGCCGGAATGTCCCAGGTAGCCAGGAAAATAGCCCCTCCGACGATGAGGACGAGCACCGTGAACACGATCAACCTTGGTACGTTCCTCATGCCAACCCTCCGCGCCGATAGCCGTTGGACGGGGCTCTTGACGACAGCCTGCGGTCTTTATGCTAGTGTCCTGGATCAGACAGATGGTACCCATACGATCGCGGTTACCGCTTCCTCGGCAGGAAGGCGCGCGCCGGCGATGCCAACCCATCGGCAAACGCGCCTGACGCCCCGAGGAAGCGGGAAACGCGACCCGAAGGGCGGCTCTCCGAGCTCACCGGCGGCGTTGCGCGGCGCTTGTGATGCTCCCGCATCACGGCGCCCCACGCGCCTGGCCGGGTGAACTCGGAGAGCCGTCGTATGGGTACCATCTGTCTGATCCAGGACACTAGATTTCGACTATGGCGAATTTTTGGCAGTCTATCGGCTCCGGGAGCCCCTTTCAACGACGCGGCTGGGGGCGGCGCTGCGATCGAAACCCGTCCGTCCGATGACGGCAAGGCAGGCGTCCGTGGGGGGCAAGTCCGTCGTGCTCGTCGGGCTGATGGGCGCCGGAAAGTCCAGCGTCGGGCGGCGGCTGGCCAAGCATCTCGGTCTCGACTTCGTTGATGCCGACGAGGAAATTGTCAAGGCCGCGGGTTGCTCGATCGAGGATATCTTCGAGCTTTACGGTGAAGAGGCCTTCCGCGACGTGGAGCAGCGCATCATCGCGCGCCTCTTGAGGAACGGTGGCCACGTCCTGGCGATCGGCGGTGGTGCCTTCATGAACCCCGATATCCGGGCCGGAATCCTCGAGCGGTGTGTTTCGGTATGGCTGCGCGCCGAGCTTGACGTGCTGGTGCGGCGAACGGCGCGGCGAGGCGGACGGCCGCTCCTGAAAGGCGGCGATCCCCGCGAAATACTGCAAGACCTGATGGAGGAGCGCTATCCCGTGTACGCCGAAGCCGACATCGTGGTCGACACCAACGACGAGCCGCCGGAGATTACGGTGGAGCAAATAATCGGCGCCCTCGAATCCGAACCCGGGTCGGCGGGGACGGCCGGCGAAACCGGCACATGACGGCGCCCCGGAACGAAACCGCCACCGACGTGGACAGCGTCCGCGTCGACCTCGGCGCGCGCGGGTACGACATTCTCGTCGGCGCCGGGTTGCTGGCGGCGGCGGGTCATTACATCCGGCCCTTGCTGCGCCACCCCCGGGTCGTCGTGATCACCGATTCCAATGTCGCGCCCCTCTATCTCGCGGCCGTGGAGACGGCCCTCGGCGAGGCCGACATCGAATGCACGGCCATTACCCTGCCGGCCGGCGAACAGACCAAGGATTTCGCCCACCTGGAGGCCCTAGCGGAAGATCTGCTGGCCGGCAAGGTGGGACGCGACACGACGCTGGTGGCATTGGGGGGCGGCGTCATCGGCGACCTCGCCGGGTTCGCCGCCGCCATCACCATGCGCGGCATGGACTTCGTGCAAATACCGACGACCCTGCTTGCCCAAGTCGACAGCGCCGTCGGCGGCAAGACCGGCATCAACACGCGCCACGGCAAGAATCTGGTCGGCGCCTTCCATCAGCCCCGCCTGGTGCTCAGCGACATCGCGACCCTGGACACCCTGCCCGAGCGCGAGCTTGTAGCCGGATACGCGGAGGTAGTGAAATACGGGCTCATACGGGACGCGGCGTTCTTCCGGTGGTTGGAAACCAACGGTTTGCGGCTCTGCGGCGGCGACACGGAAGCCCGGCGCCACGCCGTCGCCGCCTGCTGCGCCGCCAAGGCCGCCATCGTCGCCGAGGACGAACGCGAAGCGGGCCGGCGCGCCCTCCTCAATCTGGGCCACACCTTCGGCCATGCCCTGGAAGCGCAATCGGGTTTCGGCGACACCCTGCTGCACGGCGAGGCGGTTGCCATCGGCATGGTGCTCGCCTTCGAGCTGTCGGCGCGGCTCGGCCTGTGCCGGCCCGCCGACACCGAGCGCGTGCGCCGCCACCTCTCGGAAGTGGGCCTGCCGGTCGGCCTGCGCGGACCGGCCGATCGGTCGTGGAGCGCCGACGGGCTTCTCGTCCACATGGCCCGGGACAAGAAAGTGCTGGGCGGCAAGCTCGGGCTCGTGCTCGTCCGGGGCATCGGCGAAGCCTTCGTCACCCACGACGTCGATGCCCAAGACATGGCCGCCGTTTTGGACGCCGCGCTCGGCGCCTGACGCAAGAGGACGTATCCGGCGCCGGGCCGCGTCGGCGCCCCGAATGGAACATTCGCTGATTATTGTTGAGGAACTCCCATGTTGGTTTCCTTGAGTGCCATAGCAATCTTGCTGATTCTTTCCGCGTTCTTCTCGGGGTCGGAGACGGCACTGACGGCGGCATCGCGACCCCTGATGCATCAAATGGCGCAAAAAGGCGACCGCAGGGCGGCCACCGTCGAACGGCTTCACGCCAAGACGGAGCGCCTGATCGGGGCCATCCTGCTCGGCAACAACCTGGTCAATATCCTGGCCTCGGCGCTGGCCACCAGCCTGATGATTGCCGCCTACGGCGAGGCCGGCGTTGCCTACGCCACCATCGTCATGACGCTCATGATCCTGATACTCGCCGAGATTCTGCCCAAAACATACGCGTTCAAGAATGCCAACCGGACGGCGTTGTGGGTGGCGCCGGTGGTCAACGCCCTGGTATTCGTGTTGGCGCCCGTGACCCATGCGATTCAGTTGGTGACGCGCGCCATGTTCAAGGCTTTCGGGGTCGATTTCGATTCCGGGGCGATGCTCGGAGGCCAGGCCGCCGAGCTGCGCGGCGCCATCGAGCTGCACGCCGGGGACGATCAATCGGTCAGGCACGAACGCGCCATGCTGCGCAGCGTCCTCGACCTCGCCGACGTCCAGGTCGGGGAAATCATGATCCACCGCAAGAACGTCGACGCCATAGACGCCGACGAGGTGCCGCGATCCATTGTCGATCAGGTGCTGGCCAGCCCCTACACGCGCATTCCGCTTTGGCGGGGCAAGACCGACAACGTCGTGGCCGTCCTGCACGTCAAGGCCCTGCTCCGGGAAGTACGGGCCCAGGATCGGCGCATCGAGGACGTGGACATCGCCTCGCTGGCGGCCAAACCGTGGTTCATTCCCGAATCGACCACTCTACTGGACCAGCTTCTGGCGTTCCGCGACCGCCACGAACACTTCTCCCTGGTGGTGGACGAATACGGCAGCCTCATGGGCATCGTGACCCTGGAGGATATCCTGGAGGAGATCGTCGGCGACATATCCGACGAGCACGACGTCGCGGTGACCGGCGCGCGAGGCCATTCCGACGGCAGCTTCACGGTGTGGGGCAGCGTCACCATCCGCGACCTCAACCGCGAGTTCGAATGGAACCTTCCCGACGAGGAGGCGGCCACTGTCGCCGGTCTCGTGTTGCACGAATCTCGGCGCATTCCCGAGGTCGGCCAAGCGTTCATGTTCCACGATTTCCGGTTCGAGATTCTCACCCGTCACCGCCACCAGATCACTTCCGTGCGCATCACGCCGCCGATGGAACTCAGGCGGCGTCTACCACAGCGTGGATAGCGCGACGCGGCAAATGACTTTGCTTGGAGCGTTCGCTGATTGTAAGATCGAAATAATGCAAACGTAGGGGAGATGGCGAAAAAGGGGGCGAACATGCAGCAGCTCCGGATAATGCCCGATATAATCCAGAACCAAACGATCACCAGCCTGACGGCGACGCGATCGGTGCTCGAAGGCGCCAAGTTGATGGCCGAGAAGAATGTTGCCGCCATCATCATCGTCGATGACGGAAAGCTTTCAGGCATTGTCACCGAGCGAGACTTGACCCAACGCGTCCTGGCCAAGGGCATGGACGCGAAGAAGACGAGCATCGGTGACATCATGACCAAGGACCCCGACACACTGTCGCCGGGGGATTCGGCGATTGACGCTCTCGAGCTGATGAGCGTACGCAACTACCGCCACCTGCCGGTGGTCGAGAACGGAGAGGTCGTCGGCATGGTGTCCATCCGCGACCTCTACTCCGCGGTCAAGACGGGTCTGGAAGCGGATATCCGGGAAACGGAGGCATTTGTCTTCGGCGACCGTTACGGCGCTTGAGCGGCGACCCGGTCCGGCGCCTCGGTGTGCCACGCCAGGGCCCCGGCTCCCGGCGGGAAAGCGGTGTTCGCCCCGCCAATGGATTTACCCACTGCTTCATCGGCGAGGCCACCCATGCCACATATGCAATTATCGCGACCCGTTCCCCGCAAGCACCTGCACACCCGCCGCATCACGTGCCACGGATACCTGCGCGAAGACGGCCTTTGGGATATCGAAGGCGCCATCACCGACACCAAGACCTATTCGTTCGACAACCAGGACCGGGGCGGGGTGCGGGCCGGGGAACCCGTCCACGAAATGTCGATCAGGCTGACGGTGGACGACGACAGGGTGGTCCAGGAGGCGGAAGCGTCGAGCCAGGCGGGGCCGTTCGCCATGTGCGGCGACATTACGCCCGCCTACGCCCTCCTGAAAGGCCTGCGCATCGCGCCCGGCTGGCGCAGTGCGGTGCTGGAGCGCCTGGGCGGGGTCAAGGGTTGCACGCACATTACCGATTTGCTGGTGGGCCCTCTCGCCGCGACCGCCTATCAGGCGGTCAGGCCCGACCGCATGATAGGCCGGAAGAAAAAGCCGCAAAAGGGAAAGCCGGCGATGTTGAACTCGTGCCACGCCCTGGCCGCCGACGGCCCGCTCGCCAAAAGACTGTGGCCCGATTTACATTCCGGCGGCTAACGGCTCCGAGCTTCCTTTGTTCCGGTGCCCATCATGGCGCGGATGGTCCGATCGACCCAGTCGGCGGATTTCCCACTCGACGCCGCCTCCCGCCGACCGCGCCGCGCCCCCGCGCGATCGATATCGGCGGCGGCCATGCGGAAATACGTTACGGTGAAGACGCGGACCGCGGAAGTCCGGCTTTTGCCGCGGCGATAGTCATCGACAAGGGTGCACAGCTGATGGAAGGTAAGTCCCTCGCGCGCGCAGATTTCATCGAGCGCTTCCCAGATTTCCGGTTCGAGGCGCAGGCTGGTGCGCAGATTCCCGACGGTGACGTTTTTGGTGACCAAACCCTGCTTCATTCACGTATGCCCACGTTGCAAATCCTGACGATTAGGTGGAGCAGGCGCCCACAATATGAAGATATGCGGATCAACGCAACGCAAAACGTTTAAAACTATCTTATTTACAACCCTTGCTGGCTTACTTTCCGGATTCCCGCGCCCTTCTCGGGGTGCGGGGTTCAGGGCGCAGTGTCCTCCTCGGGTGTCAACGTCGTCAAGGCAAGGGCGTGAATGTCGGACGCCAGATCGTTGGCCAGCACCCGGTAAACGGAGCGCTGGCGCTCGACACGCGGCGTGTCGGCGAACGCCCCGGAGACGATCTTAACCCGGAAGTGGCTTTCACCTTGCGGCCGGGCGCCGGCATGCCCGGCATGCAGGTGGGATTCGTCGACGATTTCCAGGCGTAGCGGCGAAAACGCCTGCTTTAGTTTCTTCTCGATGGCGGCGGCTACGCTCATACCCGGGCAGCTCCTGGCGGGAGGGCACGGCATCGACCGAATCGAAGCCCGGCGCTTGCCCTACACGCGCCGACCCACCATAGTTGATCACATGTCCGGAAGAAAAGGAAAGTCGCGGTATTGGGCGTCTCAGGCCGAAGCCGGCACCGAGAACGGTTGCGCCTGGGCCGGTTGCGAGGAAAAGGGGCTTTACCGGGCGCCGCGCTCTCGCGAAGTGCTGACGGAGTATTCCTGGTTTTGCCTCGACCACATCAGGCAGTACAACGCCACCTGGAATTATTTCTCGGGCATGACCGACGAACAGGTGGAGGCCGACGTGCGCCGGGACACGGTCTGGCAGCGGCCCACCTGGCCGTTGGGCGGCGGCAACTACCGTTTCGATTCGAGCCGGGTACGAGACGGATTCGGGTTTTTCGACGGCGCGCCGCCCGAGGTCGGCGCGCGGCGCGCCGGAACGCCCGAGGAACAGGCCTTGATCGTCTTCGACCTCAGTCCGCCCATCAACGCGGATACCGTCAAGGCCCGCTACAAGGCCTTGGTGAAGCGCCACCACCCCGACGCCAACGGCGGCGACAAGGCGGCCGAGGAAAAGTTCAAGCAGATCGCCGACGCCTACCGCACGATCATGGCCAGCTTTGGCTCTTGACCTGCGGGCTTTCGATCCTTTAACAGCACACGTCCGCCCCGGCGCCCTTCAGACAATTACGGGATTATCGTTCGATGACGACCGCCCAAACAGCCGATGCCGCCAATTTTGGCGACGCCCACCACCCGCTCGATGCGCCGGACATCACCATTTCCGTCCGCCAGACCTTCGGCATCGACAGCGACCTGGAGGTGCCGGCCTTCAGCGAGGGCAGCGACCACGTCCCCGATACGGACGAAGCCTACCAGTTCGACCACGAGACAACCCTGGCCCTGCTCGCCTCCTTCTCCCACAACCGCCGCTGCATGATCCAGGGCTACCACGGTACCGGAAAGTCGACCCACATCGAACAGGTGGCGGCGCGCCTTAACTGGCCGTGCATCCGGGTCAACCTGGACGGCCACATCTCGCGCATCGACCTCATCGGCAAGGACGCCATCGTGGTGCGCGACGGCAAGCAGGTGACCGAGTTCCGCGAGGGCATCCTGCCGTGGGCGTTGCAGCATCCGACGGCCTTGTGCTTCGACGAATACGACGCCGGGCGGCCCGACGTCATGTTCGTCATCCAGCGCGTGCTAGAGGTGGACGGCAAGCTTACGCTGCTCGACCGCAACAAGATCATCCGTCCGCACCCCTATTTCCGCCTGTTCGCCACCACCAACACGGTGGGGTTGGGCGACACCACGGGGCTCTATCACGGCACCCAGCAGATCAACCAAGGCCAGATGGACCGCTGGAACATCGTGACCACGCTGAACTACCTGCCGCACGACGACGAAGTGAGGATCGTCACCGCCAAGGCACCGTCCTACGACTCCCCGGAGGGGCGGCAGAAAGTGGGCGCCATGGTTGAACTGGCGGCGCTGACGAGGACAGGGTTCATCAACGGTGACATCTCCACGGTCATGTCGCCGCGCACCGTGCTCACGTGGGCGGAAAATACCGAAATCGTCGGCGACCAGGCCTTCGCCTTCCGCCTCACCTTCCTCAACAAGTGCGATGAAGTGGAGCGCCCCGTGGTCGCCGAATACTATCAACGTTGTTTCGGCGAGGAACTGACCGAATCGGCGGCCAACCCCACGCTGTCCTAGGGTCTTATCGTCCTCGATCAAAATCA
The DNA here is from genome assembly GCA_030744625.1 of Rhodospirillales bacterium. Lineage (GTDB taxonomy): Bacteria > Pseudomonadota > Alphaproteobacteria > Rhodospirillales > JASLQF01 > JASLQF01. The sequence continues at coordinate 46,525 of JASLQF010000009.1, read as the reverse complement.
TCCAGGACGTGAATAAGCCCCTGAATACATGAATTAGAGGCCGAATCCTGGCAAGGACGCTAACGTGGATAAATCCGAAGATCGCCAGGAACTTCTAAAACGGGTGACCGCGGCGACCCTGAGGGCGGTGTCCGGGTTTCCGCAGCTGACCGTGTCCTTTGCCCACGAGGCGCCGAGCCTGTCCGGCGACGCCGCCCGTCTCCCCATGCCGCCTCATCATTTCGCGCCACGGGAAATGACCCGCCTGCGCGGCTCGGCGGATGCCATGGCGCTGCGCTTGCGGCATCACGACAAGAAGGTGCACCAGAGCCGCCTGCCGGGCGGGCGTGAAGCCCGCGAGATCTACAACACCGTGGAGCAGGTTCGCGTCGAGGCCCTGGGCTGCGAACGCTTCGCCGGTATGGCGGAGAACCTGGAGGCGGTTCTCGAGGAGCGCTGCCGGCACCGCGGCTACGACGAAGTCACGGAGCGCGAGGAGGAAAATCTGCCCGAGGTGATCGGCCTCCTGGTGCGGGAAAGGCTGACCGGCGCCACGCCGCCGGAGAATGCGGCAGGCATGGTGGATCTGTGGCGGGACTGGGTCAACGAACGGATCGGCGGGGAAATCGAGGGCCTCGAAGAGCGCGTAAACGACCAGGAATCGTTTTCCGAGGCCCTCGCCGAACTGATCGATCACCTGGCGCTGATCGACGACACCGAGGCCCTCGACGACGAAGACGGCGACGACGAAAGCGAGCAGGACGAGGAACAGTCCGAGGACGACCGCTCCGAGGGTGGCGACCAGGAAACCGAAGGCGCGCTTTCCGCCGACGAAGGCGAAGACGAATTCGAGGACAGCGACGACACCAGCGACGGCGAATCGGATGAGCAGTACATGGCCGGCCAGGGCGACGAGGATCCCTCGGGCCGCTCCGAGAGAAGGGACACGTGGCCCGACAACCGCCGGGCGCGGGGCCCCGTATACCGCCCCTATACCACGGAGTACGACGAGGCGGTGGAGGCCGAGTCGCTTTGCGAGCCGGACGAGCTGGCGCGCCTGCGCGCCCAGATGGATCAGCAACTGGCCAGCCTGCAAGGCCTGGTGGCGCGCCTCGCCAACCGCCTGCAACGGCGCCTCATGGCCAAGCAGACCCGGTCGTGGGAGTTCGACCTCGAGGAAGGGTTGCTCGACGCGGGGCGCCTGGCGCGCGTCGTCATCGATCCCTTCCACCCCCTGTCGTTCAAGCAGGAACTGGAAACCGACTTCCGCGACACCGTGGTGGCGTTGCTCATCGACAACTCGGGCTCCATGCGCGGGCGGCCCATCACCGTGGCGGCGCTTTCCGCCGACATCCTGGCCAGGACCCTGGAGCGCTGCGGCGTCAAGGTGGAGATCCTCGGTTTCACGACCCGTGCCTGGAAGGGCGGCGCCTCGCGCGAGAAATGGGTGGCCGACGGAAAGCCGCGCAATCCGGGCCGCCTCAACGACCTGCGCCACATCGTCTACAAGGCGGCCGATGCCCCCTGGCGGCGCGCCCGCAAGAGCCTGGGCTTGATGCTGCGCGAGGGCCTCCTGAAGGAAAACATCGACGGCGAGGCCCTGTTGTGGGCCCACAACCGGCTATTGGCGCGGCCCGAGCAGCGGCGCATCCTGATGGTCATCTCCGACGGCGCGCCGGTCGACGACGCAACCCTTTCCGCCAACCCGGGAAACTACCTGGAGCGCCACTTGCGCCAGGTCATCGAATGGATCGAAACGCGCTCGCCGATCCAGCTTACGGCCATCGGCATCGGCCACGACGTTACCCGCTACTACAGCCGCGCCGTCACCATCATCGACCCCGAGGAACTGGGCGGCACGGTGATGCAGAATCTCACCGAACTGTTCGACGAGGACGTGGAATTTCCCGGCCAGCGGCGCCACGCGGGGCGCCGCTGAGGAAAGCCGCCCCATGGCGCTGTTCCCCCTGAAGGACGACAACCCGCTCACCCGAATCCCGTTCCAGTACGTGACGGCCGTCCTCGTCGGCGTCTGCGTCGCCGTGTTCCTGTGGCAAGTGTCGCTGGCGGCGGAGGGCGAGACCGCGATCCTCGGGCTCGGCGCCATCCCCGCCGTGCTGTTCGGCAGCCGTGAGCTGGCCCCCGAGCTGGTCCTGGTGCCGGCGCCGCTGACCCTGGTCACCAGCATGTTCCTGCACGGTGGCTGGATGCACCTCATCGGCAACATGGTGTTCCTGTGGATCTTCGGCGACAACATCGAGGATTCGATGGGCCACCTGCGCTTCCTGGTGTTTTACCTGGCCTGCGGCGTCGCCGCGGCGCTGGCGCATGCCGCCCTCAACGCCGGTTCGATCGTCCCCATGGTGGGTGCCAGCGGCGCCATTTCCGGCGTCATGGGCGCCTATCTCGTGCTGCATCCGAGGACGCAGGTGCTGGTGCTGTTCATGTACATGGTGACGCGCCTGCCCGCCTTCGTCGTGCTCGGCCTGTGGATCGGTCTGCAAGTGGTCAACGCGGCCATGATCGGCGGCGCCCCGGGCGGCGGCACGGCGTGGTGGGCGCACATCGGCGGCTTCATCGCCGGCGCCGCGCTCATCGTGCCGTTCCGCCACAAGACGGTGCCGCTGTTCGACGGCGGCGGCTTGCCGGGGCGCCGTGGCCGGACCGCGCCAAGCCGCCGACGCCGCAAACGCCGCTCGATCCTTCCCGACAGCCGCAAGGGGCCGTGGGATTAACCTAGGCGCGGATGGTCGGCCATGCGGGTCTCGAAGCCTTTGTTCCTATGTCTCCTTGCCGCCGCGTGGTGCGCTGACGCCCCGACGGCGGGCGCCGAGGCGGTGCGCGTCGACGCCCGGCCCATCGCCCTCAACGCCGAAGACGCCGGCCAGACCACCGTCGGCCGGCTCGATTTCCGGGGCGGCTTGGCGCTGAGCTCGCCCGATCCCCGTTTCGGCGGCTTCTCGGCGCTCGGCGTCAGCGCCGACGGCCGGCGCATGGTGGCGCTGACCGACAGGGGGGCGCGCTTCAGCGCCCGCCTCGCCTATGACGAACGGGGCCATTTGGCGGGGCTTCGAAACACCGACATGGGCGCCATGAGCGGCCTCGACGGGGCGCCGCTCGAGGGCACCTTCTCGACCGATGCCGAGGCCATGAGCGCCGGCGTCGAGGGGGAGATCATCGTCGCCTTCGAACGGCGCCACAGGCTGCGGCGCTACCTGCCCGGACGCGCCACGCCCGAGCCCCTGGCGGCGCCCGCCGAGCTCGATGGGGCGCCCTCGAACGGCGGCATCGAGGCCCTCACCCTGCTAAGCGACGGGCGGCTCCTGGCGCTGACCGAGGCCTTCGGGTCGAGCCGGGCCCTGGTCGGCTGGGTGAGCGACGCCGGCGGATGGTCGGTGCTCACCTATGCCACCCTTGCCGGTTTCCACCCGACCGGCGCGGCGACACTCGGCGACGGCGACGTGGTCGTGCTCGAGCGCGCCTTCTCTCAGCTAGGCACCGACGCGGCGCGCCTCGTGCGCCTCGATGGGGACGCCATCGTGCCCGGGGCGCGGCTTTCGGGGGTCGAGATCGCCGTCCTCGGGGCGCCCTTGAGCGTCGATAACTTCGAAGGCGTCGCGGCGCGCCCGGGCGACGGCGGCGAGGACCTGATCTACATCATTTCCGACGACAATTTCAGGGCGCGCCAGCGCACGCTGCTCATGATGTTGGCGCTTGGCCGCCGATGATTCTGAAATGATCCGGAGGGCGCCGAGGGCGCCGTGGAGGACGCCTCAGGCCGCCTTCGCCGCCTTCGTCGCCAACGCCTTCTTGATGCGTCGCTTGACGCGCCGCGCCTCGACCGGAAGCTTGGCGTCCTTGGTGCCCAGCAGGTAGGCGTCGAGGCCGCCCTTGTGCTCGATGGTGCGCAGCGCCGCCATGCTGACGCGCAGGCGTACCGTGGTGGCCAGCGCGTCACTCATCATGGACGCCGCCTGCAGGTTGGGCAGGAAGCGCCGCCGCGTCTTGTTGTGGGCGTGGCTCACGTTGTTGCCGGCCTGCACACCCTTGCCGGTCACCGCGCAGCGTCGTGCCATTTTCCCGTCGCCTTGGTGATTGGATTTGGCGGACCGCATGGGCGCCGCCCCTGAAGTGAAGAGTGTCTAAGGGGACGGGGGCCCGGCGTCAAGGGGAGAAGCGGTTCAGGCGGGTTCCGCGTTGGCCTCGATCCAGCGGGCCAGGTCGGGCTCATCCACTTCGCCGGAGGCAAGGGCAAGGATCACTTGCAGGGCATCGCCCTTGTCCGGCATGAAACGATACCCATTGTCACCCAGAAACATGGCGATCGCCGTGAAGGCAATGCGCTTGTTTCCATCAATAAACGGATGATTGGACGACAAGCCGAAGGCATAAGACGCGGCTAGATCGAAAAGGCTCGCTTGCGGGTCGTAGTTTAATCGGTTTACCGGCCTCGACAACGCCGACTCCAAAAGTCCGGGGTCACGAATTTCCGGATTTCCGCCATGTTCCGCGATGAGCCTTTTGTGAAAGGCCACCACGGCTTCGATCAGCAGCCAATTCGGCTCCTTCATTTAGCGAGTTCACGGAGGACATCGCGATAATCCCGGGCGAAATCCTCGGCGGCTTCAACCTGCTTGGCAAATCTCTCCTCGTAAGGCGTCATCAAGTAGCCATCGGGCGTTTCCGTGAGATACACGGTATCACCCTTCTTCACCCGCATTTTCGCCAAGACATCCTTTGGCAAGACCATCCCCGTGGAATTCCCTACGGTGGTCAGCTTCATGGCGATTCCCATGGGCCTTCTCCAATCAAATTATTATAACGTATGTTATAACATTTTTCGAGAGGCGTAAACGCGAATCTACCGTGCCGATTTAACGTCGGGGATAGCGGGACGTCCCTACCCCATGGCCTTTTGCAGGTTCTCGTCGAGCTTGTCGAGGAAGGCCTGGGTGTTGAGCCATGCCTGCTCGGGACCGATGAGGAGCGCCAGGTCCTTGGTCATGAAGCCCGATTCCACGGTCTCGACGCACACGCGCTCCAGGCTCTCGGCGAAGTCCACCACGTCCGGCGTGCCGTCGAACTTGCCGCGGTAGGCGATGCCGCGGGTCCACGCGAAGATCGAGGCGATGGGGTTGGTCGACGTTTCCTTGCCCTGCTGGTGCTGGCGGTAGTGGCGGGTCACCGTGCCGTGGGCGGCTTCCGCCTCCACGGTATTGCCGCCCGGCGTCAACAGCACCGACGTCATCAGGCCCAGCGAGCCGAAGCCCTGGGCCACCGTGTCCGATTGCACGTCGCCGTCGTAGTTCTTGCAGGCCCACACGAAGCCGCCTTCCCACTTGAGGGCGGCGGCCACCATGTCGTCGATGAGCCGGTGCTCGTAGATGATTCCGGCGGCCTCGAATTTTTCCTTGTATTCGGCCTCGAAGACCTCCTGGAAGAGATCCTTGAAGCGCCCGTCGTAGGCCTTGAGGATGGTGTTCTTGGTCGATAGGTACACCGGCCACCCCAAATCGAGGCCGTAGCCCATACAGGCCCGGGCGAAGCCGCGGATGGAATCGTCGAGGTTGTACATGGCCATGGCGACGCCGCCCTCGGGAAAGTCGTAGACCTCGTGCTCGATGGCGGCGCCGCCGCCGGCGGGCTCGAAGCGCACGGTCAGCTTGCCGGCGCCCGGAACCCTGAAATCGGTGGCCCGGTACTGGTCGCCGAAGGCATGGCGGCCGATGACGATGGGCTTGGTCCAGCCGGGCACCAGGCGGGGCACGTTGTGGCAGATGATGGGCTGGCGGAAGACGGTACCGCCCAGGATGTTGCGGATGGTGCCGTTGGGCGAGCGCCACATCTTCTTGAGGCCGAACTCCTCGACCCGCGCCTCGTCGGGGGTGATGGTGGCGCACTTGACGCCGACACCGTGCTCCTTGATGGCGTTGGCCGCGTCCACCGTGATCTGGTCGTCGCTGGCGTCGCGGCTCTCGATCGACAGGTCATGGTACTTCAGGTCGACATCGAGATAGGGCAGGATCAGCTTGTCCTTGATGAAGGCCCAGATGATGCGCGTCATCTCGTCGCCGTCGAGTTCGACGATGGAGCCTTTGACCTTGATCTTCGACATCCGCTGTTCTCCCGAAAGGCCGGGGACCGGGGCGGCCGTCGCCCGATACCCGGAAAAAAAATTCAATTACGGCAAGGACTTTGAGGAGAAATAGTGAATGCCGGGCGCTTTGACAAGGCCGCTGGCGTGGCCCGCGTTCACACCCCGATCAAATGTGCCCCTTACGCCTCCGGCGCCGTCCGGCCATCGTTGCCGGCAACGCGGTCAACCTCGAGGAGCGCCCATCGAACGGCATAGAAGGGAAACCGCCTACGGAGATCGCCCCGGCGCCGCTTCCAGGGCCGCCATGGCGGCGTCGACGCTGTCGACCATGGTGAACAGCTCGGCGCTCGCCGGATGGGCGAAACCGTTGCCGACGAACCCCTTCACCATGGCGGCCAGGGGGTCCCAATAGCCGCCGATGTTGACCACCGCCACCGGTTTCTCGTGGAGTGACATCTTCCGCCAGTTGACCATTTCGATGGTCTCGGCCAGGGTCCCCAAACCCCCGGGCAGGGCCAGGAATCCGTCGGCGAGCTCGGCCATGCGACGCTGACGCTCGTGCATGCTGTCGACGACGATGAGTTCGTCGACGTCGGGGTGTCCGTGCTCGAGATCCATCAGAAACTCCGGGATGACGCCCGTCACATGGCCGCCGTGCGCCAGGACGAGATCGGCGATGACGCCCATCATGCCGACGCGGCCACCCCCGTAGACCAGCCGGATGCCGCGCTCCGCCATGACCAGGCCGAGGCGCTCGGCCGCCGCCCGGTGCGCCGGGTCGTCGCCCTCCCTGGACCCGCAATAGACGCACAAAGAATTCAGCATCACCCTCTCGGCCATGTTCACAATCCCGTTAGCAACCCAGGTTAAAAGCATTCTACGCTTGGCGGAAGCGCCGGAATCGTCATTAAGTAGCATGAGTCGACCGCCGTCGGCGGAAACGCATGGCATCGAAGCGGCCGCGAGGCCACAGGGAGGCCACAGAGGAGATGATCACATGAAGTCCATCGTTCACAGCTTTTTGCTTGCCGCCATCATCGCCGCGCTCGGCGCCGGCGCCGCCGCCGCCGACAGCGCCAACGACATCAAGTACCGCAAGGCGCACATGAAGGCCCTGAGCGGCCACCTCGGCCCCATCTTCATGGTCCTCAAGGGCGAAGCCGGCGACAAGAGCCACATCGCGGCCCACGCCTCGGCCCTGGCCAACGTCGCCATGATGGCCGGCGGCCTGTTCCCCGCCGGCTCGGGCACCGGCGACACCGAGGCGCTTCCGGTTATTTGGGAGAAGCCGGGCGAATTCGAGGAAAAGATCAAGGCGCTCGAAGACGCCACGGCCAAGCTTTTTGGAGCCGCCCGCAAGGGTGACATGGCCAAGATCGGGGCCGCCGCCGGGGCCGTCGGCAAGTCCTGCGGCGGCTGCCACAAGTTGTTCCGCAAGAAGAAAAACTGACCCTTATTGCTTTCCTTCCCGCATTCGGGAAAATCGGCCCCGGGGCTTTCCACGTTTCCCGGGGCCGATTCGTCGACATGGTGTCCATGGACAGGATTGCCGTCTACGCCGTGATCGCACTTGTCCTCGCCGCGCCGCCGGCGGCGGCCGACGAGGCGGCGGTGGCACGCGGCAAGTACCTGTTCGACGCCGCCGGCTGCGCCGGCTGCCACACCGACTCCAAGAACAAGGGGCCGTTGGGGGCCGGGGGGCGGGCCCTGAAGACCCCGTTTGGCGTCTTCTTCAGCCCCAACATCACGCCCCATGCCGAGCACGGCATCGGCACGTGGAGCGAAGACGACCTGGCGCGCGCCCTGCGTCACGGCGTCTCCCCCGGAGGCGACCACTACTTTCCGGTCTTTCCCTATACCTCCTACAGCGGGATTTCGGACGCCGATATCGGCGACCTCGGGGCGTACATCTTCTCCCTGCCGGCGGTGGCGCGGCGGAACCGCCCCCACCAGGCGCCGCCCCCCTTCGGCTGGCGCTTCCTGGTGCCGGTCTGGAAATGGCTCAACTTCACCCCCGGCCCCCTGGCGCCCGAGCCCAAGCGGGACGCGGCCTGGAACCGCGGCGCCTACCTGGTGGAGGCCCTTGCCCATTGCGGCCAATGCCACACGCCGAGGGGCGCGCTCGGCGCCAGGAAACCGGCCATGAAGCTGGCCGGCACGCCGTCCGGCCCGGAGGGCGGCATCATCCCCAACATCACCCCTGATCAGGAGACCGGCATCGGCGGCTGGTCGGACGCCGACCTCAGGTCGCTGTTCAAGATGGGCATGAAGCCCGATTTCGATTTCGTGGGCGGCGCCATGGGAGAGGTCGTCGCCAACACGACGAGCCGCCTCACCGACGCCGACCTCGCCGCCGTGATCGTCTACCTGCGCTCCCTGTCCCCGGTTCGCCATCAGGTGCGGCGCAAAAAGGAGGGCGAGCGCTAGAGCGGCCCGGCGCCGCTTCGCTTGTTCGTTGCGCGCCGCCCCGATCCCGTATTAGGGTAGCCCAGTCGTCCCGTCTGGACACGGGTCACCATTTTGGGGTGGGACGTGAACCAACCTCTCCTCATAGCCGGCATCGGCGCCGTCGTCGTGGCCACCGCGATTACCCTCAACTACGCCCTTTGGCAGGAGGAAGTGGACAGCGGCCCGCAAGCCGAGAAGGCGGTGGCGGACAAGGCGCCACACGCGGCCCCGACTGCACCTGCGGCACCGGCGGCGGCGGTCAAGCCGCAAGGGGTGCCCGCCGAATACGGGCCGCCGAGCTTCGACGTGGTGCGTATCGACCCCAAGGGGGACACGGTGATGGCCGGGCGGGCCCGGCCCGGCAGCACGGTCATCATCATGGACGGCGACAAGATCATCGGACGGGTCACCGCCGACGACCACGGGGAATGGGTGTTCGTGCCCGAAAAACCGCTGCAGGCGGGAAGCCGCCGCCTCAGCCTGGAGACGCGGAGCGAAGGCCGCGAGGCGGTGCGCTCGGAATCCGACGTGGTGCTGGTGGTGCCGGACAAGGGCAAGGACATCGCCGGCCGCGCCACCACCGAGGAAACCCGGGCCCTGGTCCTCAAGGTGCCGCGCGCCGATACTGGCGCCAGCACCGTGCTGCAAAGGCCGAAAGCCACGGAAGAGATAACCGGCGCAAAGACACCCGGACTGTTCATCAACAGCGTCGACTACGACGACGCCGGACGCCTCGCCATCAGCGGGCGCTCGGCGCCGGGGGCGAGGGTGCACCTCTACCTCGACGGCCGTTTCATCGGCCGCGCCGAGAGCGACGGCGACGGCCGCTGGTCGTCGACGCCGGCGAGCGCCGTGGCGCCCGGCCTCTACACCCTTCGCGCCGACAGCGTGGATGCCGGGGGAAAGGTCCTGGCGAGGGTTTCCATCCCCTTCTCCCGCGCCCAGCCGCTTGCCGACATGCGGCCCGGCACCTTCGTCGTCGTGCAGCCCGGCAACAGCCTGTGGCGCCTGGCCCGGCGCACGTATGGCAGCGGCTTTTCCTACACGGTGATCTACGACGCCAACAAGGACCAGATCGGCGACCCCGACCTCATCTTCCCGGGGCAGGTCTTCGCCCTGCCCAAGGGCAGCGGGCGGGCCGGGGGTTAGGGGGCGCCGGGCCGCCAGCCGGCGCGGCGCGTGCTTTAGGGAAACGGGCCGCTTTCACTCCAGAAAATCTATGGTCACGCCGCTCAAGTCGCCATCGGCCGGGGTGATCTGATACCCCTGGAGGCTCGCCGCATCGGTATCGTTCAGGGTCACCTCCAAATCGCGGCCCTCGAACGAGATCACCGCGTGGTCCCCGACCTGCTCGATGGACAGGTCTTCGAGGGAGAATTCATCCCCCTTGAATTGGAGCGCATCGCCCTTCTTGAAGTCGCTGACCGTGTCGGACCCGGCACCGTGTTCGAAGACGAACCTGTCGTCGCCGCCACCTCCCTCAAGCTCATCGTCGCCGGCACCGCCCATTAGAACGTCGGCGCCACCGCCTCCCTCAAGCTCATCGTCGCCAGCACCGCCCATTAGAACGTCGGCGCCGCCGCCGCCCTTGAGTTCATCCTCGCCACCACCGCCGTGGAGGATGTCATCGCCGCCCTCGCCCTTGAGCACGTCCTCGCCAGCGCCGCCGTGGAGGATGTCATCCCCGCCCTCGCCCTTGAGTTCGTCGTCGCCGCCACCGCCATAAAGGACATCGTCCCCGCCGCCGCCTTTGAGGACGTCGTCACCGGCCTCGCCGCCTTCCGCAAAAGTGACGTCGATGACGGCGGACACGGCCGCCGTATCGGCAGCGCCGGTATCCACGTCGATGTCGGTGGCGGTGGCTGTGACCTGCATCTGGAAGTCCTCGTCGAAGCCCTCGGGCAGGGTCATGGTCAACCCTTCGAGCTCTTCGGAGGTCAGGGCCCATGTGCCGTCGCCGCCATCGGCGCCGGCCGACAGCTCGGCCCCTTCGGGAACACCGGCGATGGTCACCATCATGCTTTCCGAATAGTCGCTGTCGGCGAGTGTCGCCATGACGTCGATGGGCACCGTGGCTCGGCCCACCGCAACGCCATCGCCATAGAGCACGTCGTCCCCGCCCTTGCCCTTCAGCACATCGTCGCCGCCGCCGCCGATCAGGGTATCGGCACCACCGGTACCACTCAGGACCTGATCTCCGGGCTCGCCGCCGCCGCCGCCGACGGTGACGTCGGAAACTTCGAGCGTCGGCTGATCGGCAACCGCGGCGACGCTGACCGCCAGGGCCACCGGCCCCGCCGTCGCCGTCGTCTGCTCGCCGGTGTCGGGATCGGTCTGCACCGTCGCCGCGCTCACCTGGAGGGCGAAATCGGCACCCGAACCGGCGGGCGGCGTGATGGTCAACCCTTCGAGATCATCGGCTGCCAGCGTCCATGATCCGTCGCCGTTGTCGGTACCGGCCGACAGCACGGCGCCTTCCGGAACGCCGCTGATGGTGACGGCGCTGATCTCCTCGTCGCCGGCCGCCCCGGCCAAGCCCGCCTCGATCTCCAGGCCAACCGGGATGTCCTCGGCGGTGGCCGCCGCCGAGACCGCCACCTCCGGCGCCTCGGCCATGGCCGCCAAGGATACCGCCAGGGCCGCCGCCGTCGACGCCGTATCCCCGCTCGCCTCCGTCGCCGTGGCGGTGACGGTCAATTCGAAATCGGCGCCCGAGCCTGGCGGCGGCGTGAGGGTCAGGCCCTCAAGCTGATCGGCGGACAGAGTCCACGTGCCGTCGCCGTTGTCGGCGCCAGCCGACAGGACCGCCCCTTGCGGGACGCCGGCGACGGTGATCTCCAGGCTCTCCGACCCGTCGGTATCGGCGAGCGACGCCTCGATGTTCAGAGCAAACGGCTGGTCCTCGGCGGTCGCTACGGCCGTGACCACGAGCGCCGGTGCCTGGGCTACCGGTTCGGCAACCGGCGCCAGCTCCTCGACGATGGTTTCCGTCGTCTCCACGGCGGGCGCCGGCGCCGCGGCCGTCTCGCCCAAGTCGTCAAGGACGAAGGAGGGCGCCTCGACGCCAGGCGTCTCGACGCCTCCAGTGTAGTCGCCTTCGACCGTACGGATGGTTTCGGTGACGCCCGCCTCTTCCTCGCCGCCGGCCGCGGTGTCCATCTCGGCGAGGTCCTCCGGGGTCTCTTCTGTTTCTTCCGCGGGCAGCTCCTCGGCGAGCTCCTCGTCGACCTGCTCCTCCTCGGCGATCTCCTCCTCGGCGAGGTCCTCCTCGACGAGTTTCTCCTCGGCCAGGACTTCCTCGGCCAATTCCTCGCCGCCGAAGGCTTCCTCGGCCGCCGCCTCCTCCAACAAATCCTCGAAGGAGGCTTCATCGAGCCCGTACTTGTTGGCGTTGTGACCCGGCGGCAACGTTTCGAGCGCGCCGCCGAAGGTCTTCAGCAAAAGGCTGCGGTCGAAGTGGTAAGGCGCCGTCGGCGCCGTCGTCGCGCTGGCGATCGACACGGCCTCGTGGACCACGTTGATCACCTGGACGCCGGCCTCGTTGGTGACGACGACCTCGCCGATGAAGCCGTCGGCCTCCTCCATGAGCACGACGACGGTCTCCCCGGCGCCGACATCGAGGCCGGCCTGGGTGCCGCGAATGCCGATGGTGGCCACGGGGGTATGGATGAGCATGGATTCGGGGTCGGTCTTGGCCACTTCGCCGCTGACGAAGGTGAACACGCCCTCCGTCACCGAGAGCGAGATCGAACCCTCCAGGGTGGCCGGATCATAGACCATCTCGTCGAGAACCATGGTGCCGTTCCCGGCCATGGAGAAAGTGGTGTCGTCGGCAAGCACGACACCCAGGCTCCCGCCCTCGCCGGTCTCCACGGTGTCGCCCTGATGCACCGGCATGCCGGGCTCCAGGGTTTCCCGGGCGCCATCGACGCGAACCACCGTGACCAGGCCGCTAGCGGTTTCGACCCGTCCGATGGGCAAACCTTCCGCCCCGCCGACGCCCTCGGCAAGGTCTTCCGACGCGGCGCCGGAAGTTTCCGGGGATCCGACATCATCGATGGGTGTGGTCATGGTCTTTCTCCGTTTCAATCGGCCTTGCAACGGCCAACGGCGCGATCGGCGCTTCCCACCCATGGTGGGGACACGCTCCGCTCCCTTCCCGGGATTATCTGCCTAAGTAAACTCGCCTCACCGAACATCGGCCGGCGGGCCCATTTGATTTCGTCGCTTAGCGCACCATTCCGGGCTTCTCTCGCGGGCCCAATTTTAGCGCATTATACGCGGTTTCCGGCCAATTTTCCTTGACCGGTATCAAGGCCCCCGGAATCCCCGGTTTCCGCCACTGTCAAGGGCATCGCGGCGGTCGCCATATCAATATTCGATGTTCTCAATATTCGATGTTCCCTCTTTGTTCTTGACATTCCACCCATTCCGTGATCTTTATTCCTGTTTGTCTCGAACCCAGGAATGACCCTCATGCCCGGCCCCCGCGACGTGCCTATTTCCCCCCGCGAAAGGCCCCTACCCCCCCGCCAGAGGGCGTTACACCACTCCTACGCCTCTTTTTCGGGCGCCGCCGCCGTTGGCGAATCGCAGGAATGATGACAAATGCTGACAAAATGTCATCATCCGAGATGGCCGGCCACAGGTGCGTGACGGGCGCGCCTGGGGAATTGTCAAGCAATTTCCGCGCACTAAAGTCTTGGAGGACGATTGACGCCGCAAATTGTGTCACATTAAAACGATCGCACTCTAGAATGCCGGGGCCTCCGCCCGCCGGCATTCGCCACGAAGGGATTTGCCTTGCTTGATACGGTCTTCGTCCCCGTCCACCGCGCCGGCTGGCCGTTCATCGGCTTGTTCGCCGCCGCCGCCGTCGGCCTCTCCTTCGTGGCCTGGCCGCTCGGCGTGGCCGGCTTCGTGGTGACGGCGTGGTGCGTCTACTTCTTCCGCGACCCGGCCCGGGTGACGCCGGTGCGCGAGGGACTGGTGGTGAGTGCGGCCGACGGCCGCGTGCAGGCCGTCGACGAGGCGGTGCCCCCGGCCGAGCTGGAGATGGGCGCCGAGGCCCGCCCCCGGGTCTGCGTTTTCATGAACGTCTTCGACGTGCACGTCAACCGGGTGCCCTCCGACGGCAAGGTCACGCGGATGTCGTACCGGCCGGGCAGGTTCTTCAATGCCTCCCTCGACAAGGCCAGCGAGTTCAACGAACGCCACGGCCTGCGCCTGACCCTGGCCGACGGCACCGACGTGGCTTGCGTGCAGATCGCCGGCCTCGTCGCCCGGCGCATCCTGTGCACGCTTTCCGAAGGGCAAGCGGTGCGCGCCGGCCAACGCCTCGGCATCATCCGCTTCGGCAGCCGGGTCGACGTCTACCTGCCGAAGGGCGTGGCGCCTCTGGTCGCCGTCGGCCAAAGGGCCATCGCCGGCGAGACGGTGATCGCCGACATGCGCGCCCAGGAAGCGGCGCGCCCCGGCCAGGTGCGTTAGGAACAACCCATGGCCCGCATTCGCCGCCGCCGCCGCCTCAAGGGACTTCCCTTCAACCGGATGATCCCCAACATCCTCACCATGCTGGCGCTCTCGGCCGGCATGACGGCGGTGCGCTTCGGCCTGCAGGACCAGTGGAAACCGGCGGTCGTCGCCATCACCGCCGCCGCCATCCTCGACGCCCTCGACGGGCGCATCGCCCGCATGCTCAAGGGCACCAGCAAGTTCGGCGCCGAGCTCGATTCGCTTTCCGACTTCATCTGTTTCGGCGTGGCGCCCTCGGTCATGCTGTACCTGTGGAGCATGAAGGACGCCGGCAACTTCGGATGGGTGCTGGTGCTGTTGTTCAGCGTATGCTGCGCGCTCCGCCTGGCGCGCTTCAACACCGCCCTCGAGGAGCCCGACCGGCCTTCCTGGGCGCACAATTATTTCAGCGGCGTTCCGGCGCCGGCCGGGGCCGGCCTGGTGCTGCTGCCGATGATCCTGTCCTTCCAGGCGGGAGACGCCTTCTTCCGCGAGCCGGCGGTGGTGGGGGCCTTCCTCATCGTCGTCTCGGGGCTGTTGGTCAGCCGCATCCCCACGTACGCCTTCAAGTCGTTCCGCGTGCCCCACCAATGGGTGTTGCCGACCATGCTGTTCGTCGGCCTGCTCGTCGCTTCCATCGTCGGCGCGCCGTGGGCGACGCTGACCGCCGTGATCTTCGTCTACATCATCGGCATTCCCTTCGCCGTGCGCTCCTACCGCGGCCTGCAAACGAAGGCCGAAGCGCTGCTCGACCGGGACGACGGGGAGAAAGACGACGACGGCGAGGCGGCCGGCGGCTGAGACTTAGGGCGCCGCCTCGACACCGCCGGGCGCCACTTTGCCGGCCCGCCGGCGGCGCCAGGCGCGGACGTTGGCGCGCACCATGAGGGCGCTCGGCGTCACCACCAGGGTGAGCGCGGTGGCGAAGCCGAGGCCGAAGACGATGGCCGTGGCGATCTGCGTCCACCACTGGCTGGAGGGGGCGCCGACGGCGATTTCGCGGGTCACGAAGTCGATGTTGACGCCGAACACCATGGGGGTCAGACCGAGCATGGTGGTCAGCGTGGTCAGGAGGACGGGACGCAGGCGCTGACAACCAGTGCGCAGGATGGCCTCGCCGGCCGACGACGCCGTTTTCTCCAGGCGGTCGTAGGTGTCGATGAGCACGATGTTGTTGTTGACCACGATGCCGGCCAGGGCGATGACCCCGATACCGCCCATGACGATGCCAAACGGTTGGCCGGTGACAAGCAGGCCGATGAAGACGCCGATGGTCGACATGACCACGGCGGTGAGGATGAGCAGCGCCGAATAGAAGCTGTTGAACTGGGTGACCAGGATGATGGCCATGATGAACAGCGCCACGGTGAAGGCCTTGCCGAGGAAGGCCTCGGCCTTCCTCTGCTCCTCGTCCTCGCCCTTGAAGGCGATCTCGACGCGGGGGTCGATGGCGGCACCCTCCAGCCACGCCTGTACCTGGCGCACCTTGTCGTCGGCGAGCACCCCCTCGGTGATGTCGGACTTGATGGTCATGACGCGCTTGCCGTCGACGCGCTCGACGCTCGCCACCCGGGGCTTGGCGACGCGCGTCACGAAGTTGCTGATGGGGACGCGGCCCCGCCCGGTGTTGATGCGGATGTTGTCCAGTTGCTCGATGGTCCGGTAGGGCCGCGGATAGCGCGCCCGGATGTCGATCTCGTCGTCGCTGTCGTCGGGGCGGTATTCGCCGAGCTTGATGCCGGTGCTGGCCATGCGGATGGCGCTGCCCAGGAGGTTCACGTCGACGCCGAACTTGGCGGCCTGGGCGCGGTCGATCTCGAGCTCCCAGTCGATGCCCGGCAACGGACGGCTGTCCTCGATGCCGACGAGGCCGTCGATTCCCTCCAGCCCCCGCCTGATCCTGGCCATCGCCGGCGCCAGCAGCTCGGGGTAGCGCGACGTCAGTTGCAGCTGGATGGGCTTGCCGATGGGCGGCCCGTGCTCTTGTTCGCGCAGATCGACGAGTATGCCGGACAGGTCCCGGGTCCTCTCCTGGACCTCGGCCAGGATTTCCTTGGCCGGGCGCCGTATCTTCCAATCGATGAATTCGAGCGAAATGGTGCCGATGATGTCCTCGGCCTCGCGGCTGTTGCGTTGGCGGCCGGTCCGCGCGTAGACCGTCTCGAACTCGCCCATGCCCAGGATGCGCTCCTCGACCTCGCGCATGAGGGAGTCCTTCTCGTGAATGGACAGGTTGCCGCGCGCCTTGACCTGGACCTTGGCGAGGTCGGGCTCGATGTCGGGGAAGAACTCGATCCCCTTGCCGTAGTTGGCGTAGACCACCTGAATGCCGACCAGCAGAAAGACGGCAAGCGCCAGCACCTTGGCCGGATGGCGCAACGCCAGGCCGAGGAGGCGCATGTAGGCCCCGGTGAAGCCGCCGAGGGCGAGGAGATTCTGGCTCGACTGGCCGGCGGCGAGGACGCGCATGGTGGCGGAATCCGCCGCTCCCGGCCGCCCTACGAAGGATCCCAACGTGGGCACGAAGACAAGCGCCATGAGGAGCGACGCCGACAGGGTCGCCAGCAGCGTGATGGGCAGGAACTTCATGAACTCGCCGACCACGCCGGGCCAGAAGACGAGGGGCAGGAACGCCGCCAGCGTGGTCGCCGTGGAGGCGATGATCGGCCACGCCATGCGCTTGGCGGCGAGCCCGTAGGCGAGGCGGCGCGGCTCGCCCTCGGCCATCTTGCGGTCGGCGTATTCGGTGACCACGATGGCGCCGTCGACCAGCATGCCGACGGCGAGGATCAGCGAGAACAGGACCACGATGTTGATGGTCAGGCCAAGCGCCGACAACACCAGTATGCCGGTGAGGAACGAGCCCGGGATGGCGATCCCGACGAGACCCGCGGTGCGCAGGCCAAGCGCCGCGACGACGACGATCATGACCAGGATGACGGCGCTGATGACGTTGTTCTGCAAATCCTTCAGCATGGTGCGGATGTCGTCGGACTTGTCCTGGGAGTAGGCGACGTGCACGGCGTCGCGGACCCCCGGCTCCCAGGCGGCGCGCTCGGCCTCGACCACCCGGCGCACCGCCTCGATGGTTTCGATGATGTTCTCTCCGGTGCGCTTCTTGACCTCGAGGGCCAGCGTCGGACGGCCGTTGAAGCGGGCGAACGAACCGGGGTCCTTGAAGGTGCGGCGCACCTCGCCGACGTCGCCCAGCCTGACCACGGCGTCGCCGTCGACCTTGACGGGCAGGGCCATGATGTCGAGGACGGTCTCGAACAGCCCCGGCACCTTGAGAGAAAATCGTCCCATGCCGGTGTCCTGGGCGCCGGCGGCCACCAACAGGTTGCTGTTGCGCACGATTTCGATGGCGTCCTGGGGCGCGATGCCGTAGCTCTCCACCTTCACCGGGTCGATGAGCACCTCGACCATTTCGTCACGCTCGCCGGCGATCTCCACCTCGAGCACCGTGGAAATACCTTCGACGGCGTCCTCCAGACCGAGTGCGAGCTTGAGGAGCGTGCGCTCCGGAACGTTGCCCGAAAGCGCCACCAGAATGACCGGGAACAGGCTGAAATTGATTTCGTTGAGCTCGGGTTCCTCGCTCTCGCCGGGCAGCTCGCCCTTGGCGACGTCGACTTTCTCGCGCATATCGTCCATGGCCGTGTCGGCGTCGAACCCGGCCTCGAACTCCAAGGTCACCGAACCGCTTCCCTCGCGGCCGCTGGAGCGCATTTCCTTGACCCCTTCGATGGCACGCAATTCCTGCTCCATGGGGCGGACGAGCAGGCGCTCGGCGTCCTCCGGCGAAATGCCTTCGTGCTCCATCACCACGTAGATGATGGGGATGTTGATGTCGGGGTCGGATTCCTTGGGAATCTCGATGTAGGCGACGGTGCCGGCGACGAGAATCAGGACGAGGACGGAGATGATGGTGCGCGAGCGCGCGAAGGCCGAATCGATGAGCCCCTTCACGACGATCCTCCACCCTTCCCTTTGCCCTTTACGGGGCCCTTTTCGGCGCCGGCTTCCTCGGGTACCGGGTGCACCCGTTGACCGGTGCGCACGTACTCCTGGCCGACGGTGATCACCGTAATCTGGTCGGGCAATCCGCCCAGCCAGATGCCGTCCGGCGTGTCGGCGATCATGTGGACAGGGTGGAAGGCCACCCGGCCGTCGGCATCGACGCTCTTGATGCCGACCACGCCTTCGTCCGACAGGGTCAACACCGACGGTGACAGGCGGTGGGCGCTGACGCGCTCCGTCGGCAGCCTCAACTCGGCGGTCACCCCCTCGGCGACGGCGCCCTTCGGGTTGTCGATGGCGACCTCGACGCGAAACGTGCGCGTCGCCGTGGAGCCCATCTTGGAGATGTAGCGCACGGCGCCGACAAGCCGCTCGCCGGTGGCCAGACGGACGCGGGCGCCGCCGCCGGTTCTGATCCGCGCCACGTCGCGCTCGCCGACTTCGCCGACGACGACGATGGGGTCGAGGTCGATCAGGGTGGCCACCGTGTCGGCCACCTTGACATAGTCACCGACCTCCACGGGCAGGTCGTCGACGACGCCGCCGAAGGGGGCGCGGATGACGGTATGTTCGATATCGAGGCGGATGCGCTCGAGGGCCGCCTTGGCCGCCTCCAGTTCGGCCTTGGCCTGGGCCAGGCTGACCCTGGAGCGGAAGGACTTCTTCGACAGATCGAGGGCCGCCTGGTAGGCGATGCGATACTGCTCGACGGTGGCCTCGGCCTCGGCGAGGCGGGCGCGCCGGTCGTCCATGGCGAGGCGCGCGATGACGTCGCCCTTGGCGACCCGCCCGCCCTTTTCGACGGCCAGCTTGGCCACCGGCGCCGCGGTTTCCGCCCTGACCTTGACCATTCGGTCCGCCTCGGTGCGCCCGAAGAGGACGAGTTCCCCGATACGCTCCTCGGCGACGAGCCGGCGGACGCGCACCTGGGGCAGCTTGGCCTCGGGCTCGGCGGCGGCGGCCGGCGCAGTATCGGGCGATTGCCGCCCCCCCACCTGGCCCGACAGGATCCAGCCGGTGACCGCCATGGCGATGCCGGCGGCGATGACGTATGAGCGTCTCATTCGGCGGCTCCGCGCCTGGGCTCCGGCTCGGCGCTCGCGTCGCCGCCGAGCACCAAATCGCCGTGTTCCTCCATGTAGCGGACGACCGCCTCGTAGATGGCCAGACCGAAGCCGCGCACGAACAGCCGGCCCCGCGGAACCCCGGTGTTGTCGAGCTCGCGGACGCTTTGCAGCAGGCCCCGGTAGTGGTCCAGATAGCCGTCGTAAATGGCGCGCCGTCGCGCCTCGCCAAGGAGGTCGGCGAAGAAGAACATGAACAGGGTTTCGGAGCGGATCTTGTCGTCGGCCGGCGACTGGGCCACCGCCTCTTTCAGGGCGTCGATGCCGGCCGGCGTGATGCTGTAGACCTTCTTGCCGGGGCGGCCCTGCTGCGCCAGCTCCGTGCACGTCACCAGGCCCTCGGCGCGCAACTTGCCGAGCGCCGGGTATATGGAGCCGAAGCCGCAATGGTAAAACTGCGCAAACGGCCCTTCCTCGAAGGATTTCTTGATCTCGTATCCGGTGGCGTCGTCCAGCATGAGCACACCGAGGCAAAGCGTACGCGCGTCCATGAAAAAATCCTTCGGTCGGGTTTCCGGCAAGGTCTATTTATATCGTTATGATATATATCATATTGATATATAAAAGTCAACCCGCCGCGGCGATTTAACGGCGATTTAGGCCTTGCGCCGGACGCGCCGCCGGCGCCAAATACCGGCCTCGGACATGGGCGACAACGAGGGAGGAAAGATATGAACACGGGCCAGGAAAGCGTGGCGACGGGCGGCTGCCTGTGCGGCGCCGTGCGCTACGAAGTGCGGGGAGAGGTGCGCCCGGTCATCAACTGCCACTGCGGCCAGTGCCGGCGCTTCGGCGGCCACTTCGGCGCCTACACCCACGTCGACGACGACCAGTTCACCCTGGCCGACGAGCGCGGCCTCAAGTGGTATCAGTCTTCCCGTGAGGCGCTCCGCGGCTTCTGCGCGGAGTGCGGCTCGAGCCTCTTTTGGAATGCCCCCGAGCGCTCCGGCATCAGCATCGCCGCCGGCAGCCTGGACCAGCCCAGCGGGCTCGATACCGCCGAGCACATCTTCGTCGCCGACAAGGCCGATTACTACGCCATCACCGACGGCCTGCCCCAATCGCCGGGCTGGATGAAGCACGATTGACGGCGCCGGCGCCCCTATTCGCCCCTCCCGGCGAGGGCGGCGAGGATGGCCTCGCCGTCGATCGTCCCCACCAGCACCCCGGCGTCGTTGACCACCGGCACCGGCCACTCGGCGCCGGCGACCACGGCGAGCAGGTCTTCGAGCGCGACATCGGGTTTCAGGGTTGGCACTATTCGCAAGTGCGCCACGTCCTTGCGGGTGACGACGCCGGCAAATTTTCCTTCCGCGTCGACCGCGTAGGCGCAGCTTGCACCGTCCCGGCGCATGGATTCCAGCGCCGCCTCTGAAGGGGAACTCACCGGGATCACAGTGGCCTCCGCCTCCGCCTCCGCCGCCACCGCCGCCGCCGTCAGCACCCGGGCCCGGTTGACGCCGCTGACGAAGTCGGCGACGAAGCCATCGGCCGGCCCGAGCACGATATCGGTGGGCGTTCCCACCTGCACGACCTCGCCGTCGTTGAGGATGGCGACCCGGTCGCCGAGGCGGAGCGCCTCGTCCAGGTCGTGGGTGATGAAGACGATGGTCTTGCCGAGCCTCTTCTGAAGGGCCGCCAACTGGTCCCGCATGTCGCGGCGGATCAGGGGGTCGAGCGCCGCGAAGGGCTCGTCCATGAGCAGGATACCGGCGCCGGTGGCCAGGGCCCGGGCCAACCCGACGCGCTGGCGCATGCCGCCCGAAAGCTCGCCCGGCAGGCTGCCCTCGTAGCCGGTCAGGCCAACCGCCTCGATCCAGGCGCGCGCCTCGGCCTGGCGCGCCCGGCGCTTCATGCCCCGTGCCTCCAGCCCGAAGGCCACGTTGGCGAGCACGGTGCGGTGCGGCAGCAGCGCGAAACCCTGGAACACCATGCTCGCCGCGTGTCGGCGGAAGTGGACGAGCTCGGCCCTGCCCAGCTCCACCATGTCCCGGCCGTCCACACGCACCGAGCCCGCCGTCGGCTCGACGAGGCGGTTGAGGAGGCGCAGCAAGGTCGATTTCCCGGAGCCCGAAAGCCCCATCACGACGAAGGTCTCGCCCTCCTCCACATGGAGCGAGATATCGCGCAGACCCACCGTGTGGCCGGTCTTCTCCAGGACCTCGGCCTTGCCCATCCCTTGCGCCACCAGAGGCAGCACGCTTTCTGGCCGCGGGCCGAAGACCTTGGTGACGGCGGAAAGCTCGATCTTGGCCACGAGACCTGCCCCCCGGCCCTCAGCCCGCCGCCCGGCGGGCGGCCGCGCCGCCCCGGCCATAGGACTGGGTGATGCGGTCGAGCACGATGGCCAGGGCCACGATGGCGATGCCGGCCTCCGTGCCGGCGCCGACGTCGAGGCGCTGGATGCCGAGCAGCACCTGCTCGCCGAGCCCGCGCGCCCCGATCATCGAGGCGATGACCACCATGGAGAGCGCCATCATGGTGGTCTGGTTGACCCCCGCCATGATGGTCGGCAGGGCCAGGGGCAGTTGCACGCCGAACAGCCTTTGGGTTCGGCTGGCGCCGAAGGCGTCGGCCGCCTCCACGACCTCGGCGTCGACCAGGCGGATGCCGAGGTCGGTGAGGCGGATGACCGGTGGCATGGCGTAGATCACGGTGGCGAAGATGGCCGGCACCTTGCCGAGCCCGAAGAGCATGAGGGCGGGGACCAGATAGACGAAGCTGGGCAGGGTCTGCATGGCGTCGAGCACGGGCAGGGCCAGGGCGCGGGCTCGGCGGCTCCCCGACAAGGCGATGCCGAGGGGCAGGCCGATGGCCACCGCCAATACCGTCGCCACCACCATCAGGGCCACGGTCTGCATGGCCATGTCCCACAGCCCGAGCACGCCGATGAGCACCATGGCGGCGGCCAGGCCCAAGCTCAGCGCGGCGCGGCGGCTGGCGTGGTAGGCGGCGGCGGCGACGGCCAATACCACCAGCCACCAGGGCAGGCCGCGCAGGAACTGCTCCAGGTGGACCAACACGAAGAGGACGCCGCCCGCCGCCGCTTCGAAGGCGTCGCCGTGGTTGGCGACCAGCCATTCGACGGCGCGGTTGATGGAGCCGGCGATGGGCCATCGCAGGTCTTCGGGGAACATGGCTACCCTCCCTCACATGGTAATCGGACGCACGGGAACGGCGCGGCGCTTCGCCACCATACATCGGGATCGCGCCAGCTCATGTTCTCATAAACGGGCGACGGACTGGGATTAACCTGCGAATGTTCGCATTCCTTTCCACAATATTCGGATATTGCTGCTAGCCTCATTGTTGATGCTTAGGGGAGACAACGATGAAGACCTATCATGGGAGCTGCCACTGCGGCGCGGTCAAGTTCGAGGTCGACGCGGAGTTGTCGCAACTTGAACGTTGCACGTGTTCAATTTGTTCGAAAAAAGGGGCCCTGTTCTGCCGTGTGCCCCCGGATCGGTTCCGCCGGTTGCAGGGTGAAGACGACTTGACGCTCTATCGGTTCAACACGGAGATAGCGAAGCATTATTTCTGCAGCCATTGCGGCATTCACACCTTTGGCCATCCGCGCTCGGCTCCCGAGCTATGCCTCATAAACGTTCGTTGTCTCGACGATTTCGATCTCGAAAGCGAGGACTACGAGGTCAGGCTGTTCGATGGCCGAAATTGGGAGGCCGCGTTCAAGGCGCGTCAGGAAAGCGGCTGAACGGGCAGACGGGCGGAGACTACACGCCCTAGTCGAGCGTGGCCGTGACGCGCGCCGCGATGGAGGGCGGCACCCACGCCGTCCACACTTCGGGCCGCGTCTTCAGGAAGTGAAGGGCGGCGTCCCTGATGGTGGCCCCCTCACGGTCGTTCATGTAGGCCAGGGCGGCGCTGATCAGGGCGCTGGTCGTCCGGTAGCGGGTCAGGAACCCGGCCAGTCCCTTCGCCGCGTCGCGAAAACGCGCGTTGACCCCGACCACCACCTCGACCAGGGGATAGGCGGTGGCGCGGGTGGTGTCGGCGCCGCTGGCCAGGGCCTCGAAGACCGCCTTGTCGTAGGGCGGCTCGTCGAGCATCACCAGGTCGAACCTGCCGAGCACCCAGGTCGGCCCCCAGTAGTAGGCGACGAACGGCTTGGCGCGCGCATAGCTCGACGCGATGGCGGCGGCCAGCGCCGCGCCGGTGCCGGGGCGGAAGTTGGTGAAGTGCCGGTCGAGGCCGTAGGCCTTGAGCTTGTTGGTGTTCACCACCTCGCAGTTCCAGCCCAGGATGCAGTTGTAGAAGCGCCCCTTGGCGGGCTCCTCGGGGTCGCGGAAAAGGTGCTTGAAGCGCACCAGGTCGCGCACGTGGCGGAGACCGGGCGCCGCCGCCTCGATGCCGCGCGCCTCGTCGCCCTCGACCAGATAGCGCGGCACCCACCAGCCCTGGACGGCGTCCGGGAAGTTGGTGCCCAGCGACACCACCTTGCCCGCCGCCTCCGCCTTGTTCCAGGCGGCGGTGACGTTGTCCTTCCAGATTTCCATCATGACGTCGACGTCGCCGCGGGCGAGACCGGTGAGCAAGGGGATGGTCGAGCCGGGGATGGCGTCGGTCTCGCAGCCGTAGCCCATTTCCATGATGTAGCGGGCCAGCGCCGTATGCAGGCGGTTGCTGTCCCAGTCGAGTTCGGCGAACATCACCGGACGATCGAGGACGCAGGTCATGGCGTCGGACGCCGCCGGCCGCGCCATGAAGGCCGATGCCGCGGCGAGAACCACGCAGACGAGACAGCGTACGATCATGGAAACCACACTATCACGGCGCGCTCCCCGTTTCTGTATACTGGCTTCGATTCGGACCAGGCCAATCATCGAAATGGCACAACGGGGGCAAATAGATGGCGACGCAAACGGACCTTTCCATCCCAGGGGCGACCATTCGCGAGGACGTCATCGTCCCGGCGCGCGAGCCGTGGAGCATCAAGATGCGCCAGGGCGAAATCCTGCGCATCATCGATCTCGAGGGCCAGCAGGCGGTCGATTTCCTGTGCTACAACGCCGATGACCCGTCGGACCGTTACAACGCCGCCAACACCATCAAGCTGAACGGCAACATCTATCTCGGCAAGGACTTCGGCATATGGTCCGTGCGCGCCCGCAAGTTGATGACCTTCATCGAGGACACCTGCGGCTCCCACGACACCCTTTACGGCTGTTGCTCGGTGGAGATAGACGACGTGCGCTTCGGCAAGAACAACGATGGCCGGGGATGCCAGGGCAATTTCGAGGCCGAGCTCGCCAAGCACGGAATGGGCGCCAAGGACATCGCCGCCAACATCAACCTCTTCATGTACGTGCCCGTGGAGGCGAACGGGGACGTGGCGATCGCGCCCGGGGTATCGAAGGCCGGCGACTACGTGGACCTGTTGGCCGAGATGGACGTGCTGGCCGTCCTCTCCAACTGTCCCGAGGCACTCAACAACGCCGCCGGCATGAAGCCGACGCCCATCCGCGTCATCGTCTACGCGTTATGAATTGACGGCGTCCGGTCATCATACGATGGTGCCCGTGAAACGCCCCTGAACGGCTTTTACTTATTGCCAAAACCATGGGAGCAAGGCTCATGACAGGACGCGCCGCGCCTTTCAAGGTATCGCCGACCAATCCCAACCTCGGCGAGATACAAACCACGCCTGAGCGGCACATGGACATGCCCTACGCGCCGGCCATGCGCATCCAGTCATCGGGCGATTTATTGTTCATATCCGGGTGCACGCCGTCGCCCCTCTATCACACCCATCCGCACGACTTCGCCGAGCACGATCACCCCGTTTCCATCATCGAGCAGACGCGCCTGGCCATGAAATCACTGATCTCCATCCTCGAGCACGAGGGACTGGCGCTCACCGACGTCGTCAAGGTGACCAAGTACCTGACCGACATCCGCGACCTGGAAGACATGGCCAGCACACTGAGCGAGATTTTCGGTGATTGGAAACCGGCCAGCACGACCCTATGCGTCAACCAGCTTTCAACGCCGGGCGCCCGCGTCGAGTTGGACGCAATCGCCACCTACCCGAAGGAATAAGAACAATGACCGACTTCGACCCCACCCGCCACTCCATCGGCTGGATCGGCGCCGGGCGCATGGGCTACGCCATGGCCGAACGCCTGGCCAAGGCCGGCTGCGACATCGCCGTCTACAACCGCACCCGGTCCAAGGCCGAGCCCCTGGCCGATGCCGGGGCCGTGATCGTCGACGCGCCCGCCCTGCTTGCCGGGCGCGACATCGTCTTTACCATGGTGGCGGCGTCCGACGACCTCCTGGAGGTCATATCGGGCCCCCAGGGCGTCTTGTCCGGGAGCGGCGGGCCGCCAGCGATATTCATCGACTGCACCAGCGTATCCGAGGAAGCCTCGGCCCAGGCGCGCGCCGACGTCGGGCGCGTGGGCGCCGCCTTCCTCGCGGCGCCGGTCAGCGGCAACGATCATGTGGTGAAAGCCGGCAAGCTGAGCATCGTCGCTTCCGGGCCCAGGGAAACCTACGACGAAGTGGAGGGATACCTGGAGATTCTCGGCCGTGGCGCCAGCTACGTCGGCGAAGGCGAACTGGCCCGCTTCTGCAAGATCAGCCACAACGTCTTGCTGGGCATCGTCATCCAGTCCCTGGTCGAAATCACCGTTTTGGCCGAGAAGGCGGGCGTTCCGCGCCACGCCTTCCTGGAATTCATCAACAACAGCGTCATGGGGTCCATGTTCACCCGCTACAAGACGCCGGCCCTGGTCAATCTGGATTACACCACCACGTTCACGCCGCCGCTCCTGAGGAAGGACCTGGACCTGGGGCTGTCGGCGGCGCGCAAGTACGAAGTGCCCATGCCGCTCGCCGTGACGACGCGGGAAATCATCCAGACGCTGATCGGCAACGGCTACCGGGACACCGACTTCGCGACGCTCCTGGAATTGCAGGCCAAGGCATCGAACCTGGAGTTGGTGGCCGAGGACGTGGACGTCGGCACCGGCCTGGAGGACTAGCGCAACCCCCGGTTAGTTTTACGCAGCGTAATGCCTATTCGACTTGGTCGGCTCTGAGACCCGCCCCAACATTCAGCAAACGGCGTAGGGGCCGGTCCCGGACCGGCCCGCTAGCGGTGATTACATCTGAACGGATAACGCACTAGGCCGCGTGGCCTAGAACGGCATGGCGTTGGATATGGGCCTGGCGCGCTCAGGGCCTGAGCCTAGGCGGCACCCATGCAGCCCTGACTGTCGACTTTGACCTTCCGGCTTGCCGCCCATTCGTCGCCCAGCCGGCTCAACGTCGCTTCGTCGAGGACCTGTCGGGCCATGGCGAACAGTGCCATCTCCTCTTTCTGGAAGTGATCGTGGGCCACATCCAGGAGATCGCCGACCACTTTCTTGAGAGATCCGATGTCCTCCGACTGCTTGGCGGTCTCGAAAAATTGATCGATCTCGCGGTGCTCGGCGCGCATGACGGCAAGGGGTCCCATCGGACCGAGACGGGGTTCCAAGTTCGGGAACAACAGGTCTTCCTCCAGCCTGGCGTGCGACAGGAGAAGCTTTTCCAGCACGGAGACGGCGCTTCGAACCTCCCCTATTTCATTGCTCGTCGCCACCACGTGGCTCACGTGCTCGAACAAAGCGTAAAGCACGCCGTGTTCGCCGAGCAGGGCATCGGTTAGCTTCATATCGTCGTTCTCCTCGTTATTAGTTGGTCATTGATCCGGCACCATTCGTGGCAAGCGTATAGCCGCGAAATTCGAAGCCATCCTTGACTTCGCTCAAACGCCCGCCCCGAGGCATGCGCCGTCAATAGGGGTTGGCGATGGGCAACTCCTGGGAGGGGAAAAGGGTGATCACCCGGCAGCCGTCGGCAGTCACGACGACCTCTTCCTCGATGCGCGCCGCCGACATGCCGTCGGTGGCCGGGCAGTAGGTCTCCAGGGCGAAGACCATGCCCTCCTTGATCTCCATGGGATCATCGAGCGACACCAGCCGCGAGATGATCGGGCGTTCGTGCAGGGCGACGCCGAGGCCATGGCCGAACTGCAGCGCGAAGGCCTCCATCTCGTCGGCGAAGCCGAACTCCTCGGCCTTGGGCCAGACGGCGGCCACCTGGTCGGTGCCGACGCCGGGCCTGATCAGGTCGATGGAGGCGTCGATCCATTCGCGCGTCTGCTTGTAGGCGTCCTGCTGGGCGTCCGTGGCGCGGCCGATGTTGAAGGTCCGGTAGTAGCACGTGCGGTACCCCATGTAGGCCTGGATGATATCGAAGAAGGCCTGGTCGCCGGGACGCAGGATGCGGTCGGTGAAGTTGTGGGGGTGCGGGCTGCAGCGCTCGCCGGAGACCGCGTTGATGGCCTCCACGTCGTCGGAGCCCATCTCGTAGAGCATGGCGTTGGCCATGGCGACGAGGTCCGATTCGCGCACTCCGGGTTTCATTTCCTCGAACAGCATGTGATAGGTGCCGTCGACCATCGACGCCGCCATGTTGAGCAGGGTGATTTCGTCCATGCTCTTGATCTCGCGGGCATCGAGCATCACCTGCTGGCCGTCGCGCACCTCGATGCCCTGTTTCTGCAGCTCGAACAGCAGCGGCGGTTCGACGATGTCGAGGCCGACCGGCTGGTCGGCGAGCCCGGCCTCGACGAGCATCGCCTTGATCTCCTCGGCCGCGCTTTTCATGAAGCCGGCGCTTGGCGGCACCGTGCCGCGCAGGCCGATCATGCCGGCGTGGCAGCACGACTGGGGCAGCCATGGGGCATGGAGGCGGTGATGGGCCGCCGCCGAGCCGAAGTCCCAGACATGGGGATCGCCGTCGCCGGCGAGCAGGCAATACCGCGCGATCTTGTCGCGCGACCATTCGCCGATGGTGGTGCTAGAGATGTAGCGGATGTTGTTGTTGTCGAAACAGAGAAGCGCGCCAAGGGCGGAGTCCTTCATGGCCTGGCGGGTGCGGCCCAGGCGGTAGGCGTGCAGGCGGCGGAAATCCACCCGCTCCTCGAAATCGACGGCGGAATGGCCGGGCGCCGGCAAGGCGCGGTCCCAGTGATAGCGGGGATCGATGTCACCCACCTTGATGATGGCCGGTTCGCGTGGCTTGACGTGATCGTCCATGTTTCCCTCCTCGATCCGAATACCGCGATTGTAAACCCTTTTCGATGCTGGGGGCAGGGTGGCCAGGCGCGCCGTGGACCCCATCAAGACGAGGGCGCCGGCTCCCCACCGTTAAGAGCCTATCGGATAGGCTCTAAGTCCCGACGCCCAACTTGCGCGCCATTTCCGGGAAATCGTCGATCACCAGGTCATGGATCGGGTTGGGGGTGGGATCGGGCGGCCCCTCGGCGCCCCACTCGTCGGGGCGGCGCACGAAGGCGGTCTTGAAGCCGGCCGCCTTGGCGGCGTCGAGGTCGAAGTTGTGACAGGCCACCATGCAGCATTGGCCGGGATCGAGCTGCAGGAACCTGGCGGCGCTCAGGTAGGCTTCCGGCAGGACCTTGTATTTGCCAATCGCCTCGCAGGAAATGACGGCGTCCCAACTCAGGCCGTTGCGCTTGGCGGTGTCGATGATGATGCGGAAGCTGAGGATGGTGAACGAGGCGCAGATGAATTTTTCGCGGAACTTGGGCAGCATGGCCGGGAAGTCCGGCCAGCATTGAAAGCTGTGCGCCTTGTCCCACCAGATCTTGCGGCGGTCTTCGGCGGTGACGGCGTCGAGACCGTTCTCGGCGAGGATCTCGTCGAGCGCCGCGCGGTGCGCATCGTCGAAATTATAGGCCGGAGGCTCGTGTTCCCCGAGGTTCAGCATGCGTTTCAGGGAGCGGCGCCTGATCTCGTTGGCCAGCGCCCCCCAGTCCTTTTCAACGCCGTATTTGGCGCCGGTCTCGGCCAGAGCCGTGCTGAATCCGGTATGCCAGTCGAGAATGGTTCCGCCGGTATCGAAGGTCAGGGCCTTCACGTCGTCGAGGCTCATGATGTCTCCCCCTTGTCGGTTGGCTGGCCATAATAACACCTGGCGCCGGCCAGCATAAGACGCCACCCCGCGCCCCGCCGCCCGCCTTGTCGCTCTCCGGCTTCGGTGCCAGAATGCGCGTCGCCAACCAGGGAGGACCTTCGTGGCCAAGGGCGCCTATTCCATCTTCAGCCTGGTGCGCAACGCGCTTCGCTACCACGAGGGCTGGCCCCGGGCCTGGCGCAGCCCCGAGCCCCAGCCCGCCTACGACGTGATCATCGTCGGCGGCGGCGGCCACGGCCTGGCCACCGCCTATTATCTTGCCAAGGAGCACGGCGTCTCCAACGTCGCGGTCCTGGAAAAGGGGTGGCTCGGTGGCGGCAACACCGGGCGCAACACGACGATCATCCGCTCCAACTACCTGTGGGACGAAAGCGCCGCCATCTACGACAAGTCCCTCAGGCTCTACGAGGGCTTGAGCCGGGAGCTCAACTTCAACCTGATGGTCAGCCAGCGCGGCGTCATCAACCTCGCCCACAACCTCCACGACATGCGCGAGCTGGCGCGCCGGGTCGCCGCCATCAAGCTCAACGGCATCGATTCCGAAATCCTCGCCCCGGCCGACATCAAAGCCATGGTGCCCATCCTCAACGTCTCGCCCGAGGCGCGCTATCCAGTGCTTGGCGCGTCGTTGCAGCGGCGCGGCGGCACGGCGCGCCACGACGCCGTCGCCTGGGGCCTGGCGCGCGCCGCCGATGCCCGCGGCGTCGACATCATCCAGAACTGCGAGGTCACCGGAATCTCGCGCGAAGGCGGGAAAGTGACCGGCGTCGAGACGACGCGCGGGTCCATCAAGGCGCCCAAGGTTGGCGTCGTCGTGGCCGGCCACGCCAGCGTGCTGGCGGCGATGGCCGGGCTGCGCCTGCCCATCGACAGCTACCCCTTGCAGGCCCTGGTCTCCGAGCCCCTGAAGCCGGTCATCGACAGCGTCGTCATGTCGGGCGCCGTGCACGTCTACGTCAGCCAGTCGGACAAGGGCGAGCTGGTCATGGGCGCCAGCATCGACAACTACAACTCCTACGCCCAGCGCGGCAGCCCGCACGTCATCGAGAACATGCTGGGGGCCACCGTCGAGCTCTTTCCCATCTTCAGCCGGCTGTCCATGATGCGCCAGTGGGGCGGCATCGTGGACGTCTGCCCCGACGCCAGCCCCATCGTCTCCAAGACGCCTGTCGACGGCCTCTACTTCAACTGCGGCTGGGGGACCGGCGGTTTCAAGGCGACGCCGGGATCGGGCTTCGCCTTCGCCCACACCATCGCCGAGGACCGGCCCCACCCCCTGAACGCGCCCTTCTCCCTGGAGCGCTTCACCACCGGGGCGCTGATCGACGAGCACGGCGCCGCGGCGGTGGGGCATTAGCGCGCCATGCTGCTCATCCCCTGTCCCTGGTGCGGCCGGCGCGACGAGAGCGAGTTCGCCTGCGGCGGCGAGGCCCACATCGCGCGCCCCGCCGATCCCGATGCCGTCTCCGACGCCGAGTGGGCCGACTATCTGTTCATGCGCACCAACCCGAAGGGGGCGCACCGCGAGCGCTGGGTGCACGTCCACGGCTGCGGGCGCTGGTTCAACGTGGCGCGCCACACCGTCACCCACGATATTTCCGCCGCCTACAAAGTCGGCGAAAAGCCGCCGGGCGACGCTTCATGAGGGAACAGTCCCACAGGCTGGCCGAAGGCGGACGCATCGACCGCGCCACGCCGCTTCGCTTCACCTTCAACGGCCGTCGTTACGGCGGCTTCGCCGGCGACACCCTGGCCTCGGCGCTCCTCGCCAACGGAGTCTCGGTGGTCGGGCGAGGCGTCAAGTACCACCGCCCGCGCGGCATCTTCTCGGCGGGATCGGAGGAACCCAACGCCGTCGTCCAGTTGGAGACCGGCGCCCATACCCTGGCCAACGCCCGCGCCACCCGCGTCGAGCTCTACGACGGCCTCGTTGCGACCAGCGTCAACTGCTGGCCGAGCGCCGAATACGACTTCGCGGCGGCGCTCGGCCTGTTATCGCCCCTGCTGCCCGCCGGCTTCTATTACAAGACCTTCAAGTGGCCGGCGTCGCTGTGGATGACCTACGAGGCCGTCATCCGCCGCGCCGCCGGCCTGGGCCGCGCCCCCGACGGCCCCGACCCCGACCGCTACGACAAGATCAACGTCCACTGCGACGTGCTGGTGGTGGGCGGCGGGCCGGCCGGGCTGGCCGCCGCCCTGGCCGCCGGGCGCACCGGCGCGCGGGTCATCCTGGCCGACGAGCAGAACGAGATGGGCGGCGCGCTGCTCGACGGCCATGACGAGATCGACGGCGCCCCGGCCCAAGACTGGACCGCCGAGGCCGCCGCCCGGCTGGATGCCATGGACGAGGTGCGGTGCCTGCCGCGCACCACGGTCTTTGGCTACTACCACCACAACTTCCTGGCGGCGCTGGAGCGCGTCACCGACCATCTCGGTCCGCAAGACGCCGGGGTCTTGCCGCGCCAGCGCCTGTGGCGCATCCGCGCCAGGAAAGTGATTCTCGCCACCGGCGCCATCGAGCGTCCCCCGGTCTTCGCCGGCAACGACCGGCCCGGCATCATGCTGGCCCATGCGGCGCGCACCTACGTCAACCGCTACGCCGCCAGGCCGGGACGCCGCGCCGTCCTGTTCACCAATAACGACGGAGCCTACCGCGCCGCCCTCGACCTGCGGGCGGCGGACGTCGAGGTCGCCGCCATCGTCGATACCCGCCCCGAGCCCACAGGCGACCTGCCGGCCGAGGCCGAGAGCGCCGACATCGAGCTCATCGCCGGCCACGCCGTGGTGGCGACCCACGGGCGCAAGCGCCTGTCGGCGATCGAGGTCATGGCGCTCGGCGACGGCGGTGGGCAAGTCTCGGGCGAGGCGCGGCGCATCCCGTGCGATCTCTTGGCCGTGTCGGGCGGCTGGAACCCGACGGCCCATCTCTTCTCCCAGTCGGGCGGGCGGCTGCGCTTCGACGCGACCGGCGCCTGCCTGGTGCCGGCGGTGGCCGCTCAAGCGACGCGCCCGGCCGGCGCCGGCAACGGCACCTTCGCCCTCGACGGCTGCCTGGCCGAAGGCTGGGCGGCGGGCGCCGCGGCCGCGGCGGAGGTCGGGTCCCGGGCCCGCGGGCGCGCCGCCAAGGCACCGGGCGCCACCGTCACGCCCGAAGAGCCGCCCGGCGACTATGGGGTGGTGCCGGCCCCCGGCCACCCCGAGGGCGGTCCCAAGCACTTCGTCGACCTGCAAAACGACGTGACGGCGGCCGACATCGCGCTGGCGGCGCGCGAAGGCTATGGCTCGGTCGAGCACCTGAAGCGCTACACGACCCTTGGCATGGGCACCGACCAGGGCAAGACCGCCAACGTCGCCGGCCTCGCCATCCTGGCCCGCCTCGGCGGCACCGACGTTGCCGGGACCGGCCACACCACCTTCCGCCCGCCCTACACGCCGGTCACCTTCGGGGCGCTGGCCGGGCGCGACGTGGGCGCGCTTTCGGACGCGGCGCGGCGCACCCCCATGCATCACTGGCACGAGCGCGCCGGCGCCCGGTTCGAGGACGTCGGTCAATGGAAGCGCCCGTGGTACTACCGGCACCCCGGCGAGGACATGGCCGGCGCCGTCGAGCGCGAGTGCCTGGCGGCGCGCAACACGCTTGGCATCATGGACGCGACGACGCTGGGCAAGATCGACATCCAGGGACCGGACGCCGCCGAACTGCTCGACCGGGTCTACACCAACGCCTGGAGCAAGCTGGAGGTGGGGCGCTGCCGCTACAGCCTGATGCTCGGCGAGGACGGCATGGTGATGGACGACGGGGTCACGGCGCGGCTCGGCCGACACCACTACCTGATGACCACGACCACCGGCAACGCGGCGCGCGTCCTCGCCTGGCTCGAGGAATGGCTGCAGACGGAATGGCCGGAGCTCAGGGTGTATGTCGCCTCGGTCACCGAACAGTGGGCGACGATCACGTTGTGCGGGCCCAACGCGCGCCGCCTGCTCGCCGAGTTCACCGGCGACGTCGATCTCGGGACGCAAGCCTTCCCCTTCATGGCGTGGCGCGCCGCCACCGTCGGCGGCATCGCGGCGCGCCTTTTCCGGGTCAGCTTCACCGGCGAGCTGTCCTTCGAGATCAACGTGCCGGCGCGCTACGGCCTTGGCCTGTGGACGGCCTTCATGAACGCCGGCGAGAAATACGGCATCACGCCGTTGGGCACCGAGGCCATGCACGTGCTGCGCGCCGAGAAGGGCTACATCATCGTCGGCCAGGAGACCGACGGCACCGTGACCCCCGCCGACCTCGGCATGGATTGGATCGTCAGCTCGAAGAAGGATTTCATCGGCCGGCGCTCCCTGGGGCGGACCGACACGGCGCGCCCCGGCCGCAAGCAGCTGGTCGGCCTGGAGACCGAGGACGCCGCCCTGGTCCTGCCCGAGGGCGCCCACCTCGTGGAGAACCCCGGCCAGGAGCCGCCCGTGCCCACCATCGGCCACGTCACGTCGAGCTACCACAGCGCCAACCTGGGGCGCTCAATCGCCCTGGCCCTCGTCAAGGGCGGGCGCGGGCGCATGGGCGAGGCCGTGCATGTGGCGCTCGAAGGCGGCGCCGCGCGCGCCGTCATTCGCGATCCGGTGTTCTTCGATGTGCAAGGGAGCCGGCTCCATGGCTGACGCCTATCTGCGCCAAAGCCCCCTCGCCCACCTCGGCCTCGCGGCGCGTGCCGCCATTCCGCCGGAGGACATCGAGGGTACCGAGGCAGGCGTGGTGTTGTGCGAGCGCCCGGCGCGCCACCAGATCGGGCTGCGCGGCGATGCCCGGCGCCCCGCCTTCCGCGCCGCCGTCAAGGGCGTCCTCGGCTTCGCCCCGCCAGCCAAGGCGACGACCGCCGCCGGCGGCACGGGCTTGCCGCGCGCCTTGTGGCTCGGCCCCGACGAATGGCTGGTGGTGACCGACGACGACGACGCCGCCACGGTGGCGGACTTGAGCGAAGCCCTGGCCCGCCAGCACGCCCACGTCGTCGATCTGAGCGACGCCCGCGCCGTCATCGGGCTCGCCGGCGCCGGTGCCCGCGACGTGCTGATGAAGGGGTGTACCCTGGACGTGCACCGGCGCGCCTTTGGGCCCGGGCGGTGCACGCGCACGCTGCTGGCCCGCGCCCAGGTCATCGTGCACCAGATCACGCAAGCCCCCGACTACGACCTCTATGTGCAGCGCAGCTTCGCCGAATACCTGTGGGCCTGGCTGGAGGACGCGGGTACCGAATACGGGGTGAGGGTGACGGCGTAGATTTCCTGGACATCGCGGCAGCGAAAGCGGATAGCATGCCGTCTCGTTTTCCAATGGAGGCCCCCATGCACCTCGAAGGATCCTGCCATTGCGGCGCGGTGACGTTTTCCCTCGATTCCGAGACGCCCTACCCCTACATGCGCTGCTACTGCTCGATCTGCCGCAAGACAGGCGGCGGCGGGGGATTCGCCGTCAACGTCATGGGCAACGCCGACACCCTCAGCGTCGAGGGCGGCGGCAACGTGGCCGTCTACCGGGTGAAAAAGGAAGACGGGCACCTAAGCGACGCCCACCGTCATTTCTGCAAGCTCTGCGGCAGTGCGCTTTACGTCTCCGATCCGCGCTGGCCCGACCTGGTGCATCCCTTTGCCTCGGCCATCGATTCGGGTCTGCCGACGCCGCCCGAGTACGTCCACATCATGCTCGATTCCGCGGTCCCCTGGGCCGAGGTGCCGGACGGCTCGAAAGACGTGCACTTCGCCGAATTCCCGCCCGACTCCATCGAGGACTGGCACAAGCGCCACGGCCTCCACGGCGGTTGACCGCCCTTGTCCGACGCCCCCCAGATGATGGACGCGAACGGCGGCGACTGGCACAGGCGCGTCTGGCGCCTGGCCGGGCCGATCATCCTCTCCAACGTCTCGGTGCCGCTCCTCGGCATCGTCGACACGGCGGTGATGGGGCACCTGCCGGGGCCCCAGTACATTGGCGCCGTCGCCGTTGGCGCCGTCATCTTCCACGTCGTCTACTGGGGAATGGGCTTCCTGCGCATGGGGACGACGGGCTTCACCGCCCAAGCGCTTGGCGCCAATGATGCCGACGAGGTGCGCGCCACCCTGGCCCGGGCGCTGATCGTCGCCGTCCTGCTGGGCGTCGCCCTGATCGCCGTCCAGCGGCCCATCGCCTGGGCGGCGCTGCCCCTCATCAATGCAAGCCCGCAGGTCGAGCCCCTGGCCGACCTCTACTTTTCGATCCGCATCTGGGGGGCGCCGGCGGCGCTCGCCAATTTTGCTTTTCTCGGCTGGTTCATCGGCATCCACAACACCCGCGCCGCCCTCGTGCTGCAGATCGTCATGAACGGCGTCAACATCGTCCTCGACCTGTGGTTCGTGCTCGGCCTCGGCTGGGGGGTCGAGGGCGTCGCCATCGCCACCCTGATCGCCGAGGTCGGCGCGGTGGTCCTTGGCGCGGCATTGGTCATGCGCAACCTGCGGCCCATGGGCGGGCACTGGCGACGGGCGTTGATCCTCGACGCCGGGCGCATCCGAAAAATGATGAGCCTCAACCGGGACATCTTCATCCGCAGCCTCTGCCTGATGGGGTCGTTCGCCGTCTTTACCAGCGTCGGCGCCCGCATCGGCGACGTGGCGCTGGCCGCCAACGCCGTGCTGTTCAACTTCCAGATCTTCATGGCCTATGCGCTTGACGCTTTCGCCTTCGCCGCCGAAACCCTGGTCGGCAGCGCCATCGGGGCCGGGGACCGGGCGCGCTATCGCACCGCGGTTCGCGTGACCTCGGTCTGGGCCCTCGTCTTCGCCGCTGGCTTCGCCGTCTTCTATGCCCTCGTGGGTGCGTCGGTGATCGACGCCATCACCGACATCGAGCCCGTGCGCGCCGCCGCCCGGGACTACCTGCCATGGGCGGTCGTGCTGCCCTTGATCTCGGTGTGGAGCTTCCAGCTCGACGGGATTTTCATTGGCGCCACGCGGGGGCCGGACATGCGCAACGCCATGGTGCTCTCCGCCCTCGCCTACATCGCGGCGCTCGCCGTGCTCGTCCCCTGGCTCGGCAACCACGGCCTGTGGCTCGCCTTTACCGTGTTCATGGTGGCCCGCGCCATCACCCTCGGCGCCCTTTTTCCGGCCATCGGGCGGAGCATCGAAAACGCTTGAGGTCGGCACGACCGTGGCTGTGATATGGTCGATGGCGGGTGCCCGAAGGGCGAAAAAATTCAGGGAAGGGAGGAACGGCCATGGCCGCGTATTGGATCGGACACATCAAGGTGATCAACGAGGAAGGCTATGGCGTGTACGCCAAGCTGGCGGGCCCGGCCATCGACAAGCACGGCGGGCGCTTCCTGGCCCGCGGCGGGCGCTACGTGTCCCTGGAAGGCGAGGAATTCCCGCGCAACGTCGTCGTCGAGTTCGAAAGCGTCGAGGCGGCGCAAGCCTGCTACGATTCGCCCGAGTACCAGGAAGCCCTGGCCCACGTCGCCGGCAACGCCGAGCGCATGCTGACCATCCTCGAGGGCCGCTAGCCCGGCCTGGCGGCGGCGGACTTATTTTTTATCGTCGTCGAGAATGCGCGCCGCCTGGGTGTAGTCGGCGATGGCGGTCTTGAGGCGTCCCCGTTGCTCGGCACTGACCTCGAACTTGACCGCGAAGCCGCCTTCGTAGCTGCGCGCCACGCGGCCCTCCATATTGCCGACGCCTTCGATGTGCAGTTCCACGAAGGTGTTGTTGTCGAGCAAGACATTGGACTGCAACGCCGCGCCGCTGCCCGAGATATCGAGCAACTCGGCCTCGACCTCGACCTTCGCCGCCTTGGCGCGCATCGGCCGGCGGTACCGAACCCGCGAATCGACGCGCCGATCTCCGACCCCGTCGACCCTGACCAAGGCTCATCCCCCATGCCGTCAACCGCCACGCTCGCGGCAAAACAAGGTGCGAGTGTAGCAGACCCGCGTGCCGCCGAGTCGGCGGCGTTCTAATTCAAGTGGAATGGACGTCCCGCAGCGCCTACGCCGCGTGGCCGCCGAAGGGGACGACGTCCGGAAATTCCGCGCCCATCAGGAGCGCCAGCCGCAGGTGGTCGCCCGTGCGGTCGCTGATAAACCCGCTTCGCACCGCCGAGCTGATGTCCTGGAGCTCGGTCTCGAGCTCCGCGGTATTGAGGATCGGAAGCCAAACCTTCGAAACCTTCGAAATTTGCTTATCCATCACGGCTTCTCCTTTGCCTCGCTGTCCTAATCCCGGTGTACGCCACGGGATTTCCCTTCACATATGGGGCTGCGGCGAACCCCGTACAGCCATCCTGAGGTGCTATTCCCCCGGACTAAGCCGTTCGTTGGTTACGCCGACAGGCTTCTGGAATCCGGGGATCGGCTGGCGGCGCGGTATTTTCTTGACATCCCGGCGCCGGACCGGGAACCTTGTTCCTCAGGATCGCCGGGTTCGCCTTCCGCCAACCAGAAAAACCATGAAAAGGCGAGACAGAGCACCCATATAAGCTCAAGGCGGTTCGAGTCTCTTTTTGCTCACGGATTGCAGGGGGACGGATGGGCGCGTATTCCAGATTGTCGGTGGTGGTGGCCGTGTGCGGCTTGGTGACGGGCGGCTGCGCGCAGATCTGGGACGACATCGCCGAGGCCCTGTGGCGCGCCGACAGTGCCGGCGACATCCAAAAAGAAGACATCGCGGTCCTTTCCGATACGACCCTGACGGATTTCGTGACGGCGGCGGGACCGGCGCCCGAGAAGCGTGAAAACCCCGCCGCCCGCTACATGGACAGCCTCGGCCAGGAGGTGGTTTCGGTGCTGTCGGACGTGACCCTGTCCGAGGAACGGCGCATGGCGCGCTTCCGCGAGCTGCTGACGCAAAACCTGGATATCCCCGTCATCGCCCGTTTCGCGCTGGGGCGCTACTGGAACAAATCCAGCGTCGAGCAGCGCAAGGACTACCTCAGGGCTTTCACCGGTTTCGTCGTCAAGACCTATGCCATGAGGCTCGGCGGCATCGAGGTCGACCGCATGGACATCCTCGGCACCAATCCGGTGGGCAAGAAAGACGTGCTGGTGCGCTGCGAGGTTTCGCGCGCCGAAAAGAAGCCGGTGCGCGCCAACTGGCGCATGCGCGAGATCGCCGGCACCTTCCGCATCCTCGATCTGTCGGTGGAGGGCATCAGCATGGCGATGACCCTGCGCCACGAATTCGCCTCGGTGTTGGGCCGGCGGGGAATCGGAAGCTTGATCGAGCTTCTCAAGAAACGCGCCGCCTAAGCCTTCGCCCCTCCCTTGGCCTTGACCTTGGCCCAGGTGTCGCGCAAGGCGACCGTGCGGTTGAACACCAGCTTTCCGGGACCTGAATCCGCGTCGGGGCAGAAATACCCCAGGCGCTCGAACTGCACCGTCTCGCCGGCGGCGGTATCGGCGAGGGCCGGCTCCAGGCGGCAATCGTCGAGCACGGTGAGGGATCCCGGGTTGAGGGCGGCGCCGAGGTCGCCGCCCGGTTCCGCTTCCGTGAACAGGTGATCGTAGAGGCGCACCTCGGCCGAGACCGCGTGCGCCCCCGATACCCAGTGCAGCGTCGCCTTGACCTTGCGACCGTCCGGCGCGTTGCCGCCCCGGGTTTCCGGGTCGTAGGTGCAGCGCAACTCCACCACGTCGCCGGCGGCGTCCTTGACGACGCCGGTGCAGGTGATGAAAAAGGCGTAGCGCAGGCGCACCTCGCGGCCCGGCGCCAGGCGGAAGAACTTCTTGGGCGGGTCCTCCATGAAGTCCTGGCGCTCGATATAGATCTCGCGCGAGAAGGGCACGGAGCGCGTGCCGGCGGCGGCGTCCTCGGGGTTGTTGACAGCCTCCAGTTCTTCCGCCTCGCCTTGCGGGTAGTTCTCGATGACCACCTTGAGGGGGTCGAGGACGGCCATGCGACGCGGCGCCGTCCTGTTCAGGAGATCGCGGGCGCAGTGTTCCAGGAGCGCCACCTCGACGACGCTGTCGCTCTTGGTGACGCCGATGCGCCCGGCGAAGTCGCGGATGGCGGCGGCCGGAAAGCCGCGCCGGCGGAGGCCCGACAGCGTCGGCATGCGCGGATCGTCCCAGCCCCGGACGTGGCCGCCGTCGACGAGC
Organism: Rhodospirillales bacterium; assembly: GCA_030744625.1. GTDB lineage: Bacteria > Pseudomonadota > Alphaproteobacteria > Rhodospirillales > JASLQF01 > JASLQF01. The sequence goes on along the minus strand of JASLQF010000009.1, from coordinate 7,217 downwards.
TCGACGAGGCGGCGCTTGGAAAGCACGGTGTGGGTCAGGTTGAGGCGCGAGAATTCGTACTGGCGGGGGCGCGACGGCACGGCCAGGTTGTCGATGAGCCAGTCGTAGAGCGGGCGGTGGTCCTCGAACTCCAGGGTGCACAGCGAATGGGTGACGCCCTCGATGGCGTCGGACTGGCCGTGGGCGAAGTCGTAGGTGGGGTAGATGCACCAGTCCTCGCCAGTGCGCGGGTGGGGGGCGCGCAAGATTCGGTAGAGCACCGGATCGCGCATGTTGATGTTGCCCGACGCCATGTCGATCTTGGCGCGCAGCACCCGCGCGCCGTCCTCGAACTCGCCGGCGCGCATGCGGCGGAACAGCTCGAGGTTCTCGTCCGGTGGCCTATCACGATGCGGGCTGTCGCGCCCCGCTTCGGTGAGGGTGCCGCGGTGGGCGCGGATTTCTTCCGCCGAGAGGTCGTCCACGTAGGCCTTGCCGGCGCCGATCAGGTGTTCGGCCCACGCATACAGCGTCTCGAAGTGGCCGGAGGCAAAATAGAGGTGCTCGCCCCAATCGAAGCCGAGCCAGCGCACGTCGTCCTGGATGGACTCGATGTACTCGTGCTCTTCCTTGGCCGGGTTGGTGTCGTCGAAGCGCAGGTGGCAGCGCCCGCCGAACTCGTCGGCGATGCCGAAGTTGAGGCACATCGACTTGGCGTGGCCGATATGCAGGTGGCCGTTGGGCTCGGGCGGGAAGCGGGTGACCACGCTTTCCGTCAGCCCGGCCTGCACGTCGCCATGGACGACCTCGCGGATGAAGTCGCGGGGGGCCTCGGTGTTTTCGGTGTCGGCTTCGCTCATGCCGTCGAACTCTCGGGCTTGCGGCGCATAGCGGGTTGATTTTCATGTACGGAAAAGCAATGGCTGGGGCGCAGGGATTCGAACCCCGATTACTCGGTCCAGAGCCGAGCGTATTACCATTATACGACGCCCCACCAGGCCCGCGGCAGGCAAAATTACAAGACTGGCGCTGCGATTGACAGGGCAAATTCCCCGCTCCGACCGATGGCCGGGCTTGGCCCGGCGACCCCGCTTCCCCAAAGCCTTTCGCACCCGCCGCCATGTGCGCTATCCTCTTTGAAAACGGCGGTGGTGCCGTCGCAATCAGGGAGGCTCGCGAGGTGCGCCAGACGGGGCAAACGCGGCGAAGGTCGCGGCCATCGCGGCGGCGGCGTGGCGCGGCGTTCCTTTACGGGGCGGTCGATCTCGGCACCAACAACTGCCGCCTGCTGGTGGCGCGGCCGGCCGGCGGCGGCATCCGCGTGGTTGATTCGTTTTCCCGCATCGTGCGCCTCGGCGAGGGGCTGTCGGCCAGCGGCCGGCTGTCGGAGGATGCCATCGAGCGCACCCTCGGCGCCCTCAAGGTGTGCGCCCTGAAGCTCGGCGAGCGCGCCATGGCGGGCGTGCGCGGCGTCGCCACCGAGGCTTGCCGGCGGGCCGGCAACGGCGACGACTTCCTGGCCCGGGTCAAGACGGAGACGGGGCTCGACCTGGAAACCATCTCGACCCTCGAGGAGGCGCGCCTGATCCTCGCCGGATGCGCTCCGCTCATCGACCGCGGCCGGCGCTTGGCGCTGGTCTTCGACATCGGCGGCGGCTCCACCGAAGTCATGTGGATCGAGCACGAGGCGGAAAACAGCCCGCGGCTGATCGACTTCCTGTCCTTGCCCATCGGCGTGGTGAACCTCTCGGAGCACTACGAAGACGGCAACGTCGGGGCCGCCGACTACGCCCGCATCATCGAGGACATCAACGCCAGGCTCGCCCCCTTCTGCGAGCGCCACGGCGTGGCGCAACGTATCGCCGAAGGCCAGGTGCACATGCTCGGCACGTCGGGCACGGTGACGACGCTGGGCGCCCTGCACCTCGGGCTCGAGCGTTACGACCGCTCGCGTGTCGATGGCCTGGTCGTCGATTTCGATAACGTCATGGCCATCAACGCCCGGCTCGCCGCCATGGACTGGGCGGAGCGCAGCACCCATCCATGCATCGGGCGCGGACGCGCCGACCTGGTGGTCATGGGGTGCGCCATCCTGGAGGCGGTCTGGCGCCGCTGGCCGGCACAAACCCTGACCATCGCCGACCGCGGCATCCGCGAGGGCCTGCTGCTCGGCATGATGGCCGCGGACGGGGCGAACGGGGCGCCGGCCATGGAACTGGCCGGCGGCCCCGGCCCATGAAAAAGGCCAGCGCCGGCGGGCGCCGGGGCGGCAAGGGATCCGGCAGCCGCCGGCCCGGCGTGCGGGTAAGGACGGCGCGTCGGCGCAAGGCCTCCTCGACGCGCTGGCTCGAACGCCAGCTCAACGACCCCTACGTCGCCGAGGCGGAGCGCCTGGGTTTCCGCTCACGCGCCGCCTTCAAGCTCATCAAACTCGATGACCGCTTCCATTTCCTGGCCCCGGGAAAGCGCGTCGTCGACCTCGGCGCGGCGCCGGGGGGCTGGACCCTGGTGGCGGCGAAGCGGGTGGCGGGTGCGGCCGGCGGGCGCGTCGTCGCCGTCGACGTGACCCCGATGGAACCCGTCGCCGGCGCCACCATCATCGAGCGCGACTTCCTGGACGAGGACGCGCCGGCCGAGATCGAGGACGCCCTGGGCGGCCCCGCCGACGTGGTGCTCAGCGACATGGCACCGCCGGCCACCGGCCACGCCGCCACCGACCACCTGCGCATCATGGCCTTGTGCGAGACGGCCCTGGCCTTCGCGGCGCGGATCCTGACGCCGGGCGGGGCCTTCGTCGCCAAGGTCCTGCAGGGCGGCACCGAAGGCGCGCTGCTGGCCGAGATGAAGCGCGCCTTCAAGACCGTGAAGCACGCCAAGCCGCCGGCCAGCCGCCCCGAATCCGCCGAGGTCTACGTGGTGGCGCTGGGCTTCAGGGGCGGCAAGTAGCCCGCAAAGCGCCTTGGCAACTTCCGGGCGTCGTGTATGATGCCGTGCCAACTCTCTCCGGGAGATGGCATGAAAATCCAGGAAGCCCTGACCTTCGACGACGTGACCCTGGTCCCCGCCGAGTCGCACGTCCTGCCCGCCGAAGCCTCGACCGCCACCCGCCTGACCCGCACCATAGAACTCGGCATTCCGCTGTTGTCGGCGGCCATGGATACGGTAACCGAAAGCCGCATGGCCATCGCCCTGGCCCAGGCCGGCGGCATGGGCGTCATCCACAAGATCCTGGAACCCGAGGCGCAGGCCGCCGAGGTGCGCGCCGTCAAGAAGTTCGAATCGGGCATGGTGGTGAACCCGGTTACCATCACCCCCAAGGCCACGCTCGCCGACGCCCTCGGCATCATGGACAACCACGGATTCTCGGGCATTCCGGTGGTCGAGAAGGGCAACGGCAAGCTCGCCGGCATCCTCACCAACCGCGACGTACGCTTCGCCACCAACCCCGATCAGCCGGTCAGCGAGCTGATGACCCGCCAGACCGCGGACAAACCCCTGATCACCGTCAAGGAGGGCATCGAGCGCGACGAGGCCAAGCTCATCCTGCACCAGCACCGCATCGAGAAGCTGTTGGTGGTCGACGACGACTTCCGCTGCATCGGGCTGATCACGGTGAAGGACATCGAGAAGGCGCAACAGCACCCCGAGGCCGCCAAGGACGAGAAAGAGCGCCTCAGGGTGGCCGCCGCCACCGGCGTCGGCGACGCCGGGGTGGAGCGCGCCCGGGCCCTGATCGACGCCGAGGCCGACATCATCGTGGTCGATACCGCGCACGGCCATTCGGGCGGCGTGAGGGCGGCGGTGGAGCGCATCAAGAAGCTCAGCAACTACACCCAGGTGATGGCCGGCAACGTGGCCACGCCCGAGGGCGCGCGGATGCTCATCGACGCCGGCGCCGACGCCGTCAAGGTGGGCATCGGGCCCGGCACCATCTGCACGACGCGCATGGTCGCCGGGGTCGGCATGCCCCAGCTATCGGCCATCCTCGAGACCGTCGAGGCGTGCCGCGCCGCCGACGTGCCGCTCATCGCCGACGGCGGCATCAAGTACTCGGGCGACATCGCCAAGGCCATCGCCGCCGGCGCCGAGTGCGTCATGATGGGTTCGCTGTTCGCCGGCACCGACGAAAGCCCGGGCGAGGTGTTCCTCTATCAGGGGCGCTCCTACAAGGGCTACCGGGGCATGGGCTCGATCGGCGCCATGGCGCGCGGCTCCGCCGACCGCTACTTCCAGGAAGAGGTCGGCAACAACCTGAAGCTGGTGCCCGAGGGCGTCGAGGGCCGTGTCCCCTACAAGGGCCCGGCCGCCACCGTCATCCACCAGCTGGTGGGCGGCCTCAAGGCGGCCATGGGCTATACCGGCAGCCGCACCATCGCCGAATTGCGCAAGAACGCGCGCTTCCGCCGGCTCACCGGGGCCGGCCTGCGCGAGAGCCACGTCCACGACATCACCATCACCCGCGAATCGCCCAACTACCGGGGGCCCGAATAGGACGGCGGCGGCTAAAGCTTCCAACCCGATCCGCAACCGACGAGAGGTTCTCCGATGCCGTTCCTGAAGTCACCGCCCGCCCTGGGCATGCCGGAGGTCATGAAGCGCAATCCCGACATCGCCGAGCCCTTCTACCTGCTCAACGAGGCCATCATGCGCGGGCCGTCGACGTTCACGGCGGGCCAGCGCGAGCTCATCGCGGCCTATGTCTCGGCCCTCAACGGCTGCAAATATTGTTGCGCTTCCCACACTTCGGTGGCCGAGGCGTTCGGCATTAGCGAGGGCCTGGTCGGGGAACTGGTCGACGACTTCGAGGCAGCGGACGTCGAGGACGGTGTGCGCGCCGCCCTCGCCTACGCCGGCAAGCTGACGACGGACCCCGAGGACCTCGGAGACGACGACGTGGCCGCCTTCATGGCCGCCGGCCATGACGAGAAGGCGCTCTACGACGTGGTCATGGTCACCGCGATGTTCCACATGGCGAACAACATCATCCACGGCTTCGGCATCCCCGATCAAAGCCCAGAGCGGCTCGCCCAGGCGACCAAGCGTATCCATGAAATGGGCTATGCCGCCGCCGTCAAGTTCCTGCGCAAGCGCTGATGAACGCCGTCGCCCTACCCGTTACGGCGCTGTACGCCGGGGTGCTGGCCCTGTTGATGCTGGTGCTGGCCTTCAATGTTATCCGCGGCCGTTACCGGGCCAAGGTCGGGCTGTTCGACGGCGGCGACGAACGCCTGGGCCGCACCATCCGCATCCACGGCAACTTCATCGAGTACGTGCCGATCGCCCTTATCCTCATGGGGCTGGTCGAGATCAACGGCGTCCCCGCCTGGGCCCTGCACGCCTGGGGCATCGTCATCGTCGCGTCGCGCCTGGTTCACGCCCATGGGCTGGCCGGCTCCAGCGTCGCCTCGAAGGGACGGACGCTGGGCACCGCCATGATGTGGTTCGCCGTCACCACCCTGGCCGTCACCGCGATTTCCCAGTTTGTGCTGTCCGAAATCTGAGGACCGGCGCCGGGCAGGGGCTGGCCGCGCCATCGTCGATCCTTTAATGTCCGGCCCATGAGCGAACGCGTCCTCATCGTCGATTTCGGCTCCCAGGTGACGCAGCTCATCGCGCGCCGCGTGCGCGAGGCCGGCGTCTATTGCGAGATACACCCCTTCAACCGCGTCACCGGCGAGACCCTGGCCGAATTCGCGCCGGGCGCCGTGATCCTGTCCGGCGGGCCGGCCTCGGTGACCGAGACCGAAACGCCGAGGGCGCCCGACGCGGTGTTCGCCCTCGGCGTGCCGGTGCTTGGTATCTGCTACGGCGAGCAGACCCTGGTGGCGCAGCTCGGCGGCCGGATGGAGGCCGCCACCCACCGCGAGTTCGGCCGCGCCTACATTGACATCGCCGACGACTGCGCGCTGTTCGACGGCGTCTGGAAGAAGGGCGACCGCGCCCAGGTGTGGATGAGCCACGGCGACCGCGTCATCGCCATCCCCGACGGCTTCCGAGCCGTCGCCGTCACCGACGGCGGGCCGTTCGCCGCCATCGCCGACGACGGGCGTAAATTCTACGGCGTGCAGTTCCACCCCGAGGTGGCGCACACCCCGGACGGCGCGCGCCTGCTCGCCAACTTCGTGCGCAAGGTGGCCGGCCTTTCCGGCGATTGGACCATGGCCGCCTTCCGCGAACACGAAATCGCCAAGGTGCGTCGCCAGGTGGGCAAGGGCCGCGTCATCTGCGGGCTGTCGGGCGGCGTCGATTCGTCGGTCGCCGCGGCGCTCCTGCACGAGGCCATCGGTGAGCAGCTGGTTTGCGTGTTCGTCGACACCGGGCTCCTGCGGGCCGGCGAGGCGGAGCAGGTGATCGACCTCTTCCGCGGCCATTTCAACGTTCCCCTGGTCCACCGCGACGCCGCCGAGCTGTTCGTCGATCGGCTGGACGGCGTCGCCGACCCCGAGAAGAAGCGCAAGATCATCGGCGCCACCTTCATCGACGTCTTCGAGGAGGAAGCGGAGAAGGCCGGCGGCGCCGACTTCCTGGCCCAGGGCACGCTCTATCCCGACGTCATCGAATCGGTCTCGTTTGCCGGCGGGCCCAGCGTCACCATCAAGTCCCACCACAACGTCGGCGGCCTGCCCGAGCGCATGGATTTGGAAATCGTCGAGCCCCTGCGCGAGCTCTTCAAGGACGAGGTGCGGGAATTGGGCCGCGAGCTCGGCCTGCCCGAAAGCGCCGTCGGCCGCCACCCCTTTCCCGGCCCCGGCCTCGCCATCCGCGTGCCCGGCGCGGTGAGCCGGGAGAAGCTCGACGTGCTGCGCCAGGCCGACGCCATCTATCTCGAGGAAATCCGCGCCGCCGGGCTCTACGACGCCATCTGGCAGGCCTTCTGCGTGCTTCTCCCGGTGCGCACCGTCGGCGTCATGGGCGACGCGCGCACCTACGAACACGTCTGCGCGCTCCGCGCCGTCACCTCCGTCGACGGCATGACGGCCGATTACTACCACTTCGACATGGAGTTCCTGGGCCGCACCGCCAACCGCATCGTCAACGAGGTGCGCGGCATCAACCGGGTGGTCTACGACGTCACCTCGAAACCGCCGGGGACCATCGAGTGGGAGTGAGCATGCGCATCACGCTCTACGACTTCGGGCGGATGGTTGTGGACGGCGAGAGCCACACCAAGGACGTGGTCGTGCACCCCGACCGCGTCGAGGGCTCGTGGTGGCGCAAGGAGGGCCACAACCTGGCCC
>JASLQF010000008.1 GCA_030744625.1 Rhodospirillales bacterium | reverse complement strand
GAACATCAGCACGTGCGCCTGCCCCGATAATACGAAAAACACGTCACGGCTGTTGTCGCCTTGCTCGATCACCTTGTCGCGAACCGCGAAGGTGCGGCGCCGGCTAATCTCCTCGAGGCGCGCCAAGGCGTCGTCGGGAAGAACGGTGAGCAAACGGTTGGCGCTCAAAGGAACACCGCGAGCGGAGTTTTCGGTCATCGTATTCACCACCCAGCCAAAAAAATTCACTTTCAGAAATCGGCGGCGAAGATCGCCGTGAAGCAACCTCAACAACCATTCATTCTCCTGGTCCTCAGTGGGAAATTCAAGGGTGTTGGCGATCGGCGCCTCTCAGCGCCCTTAAACCCATCAAACCCCCAGGTATCTGTGTTGGACCTCGGCATCGGCCTTGAGCTCGGCGGACGTTCCCGTCCACACCACGGAGCCCTTCTCCACGATGTAGTGGCGATCGGCGATGCGGGTCAGGGCGTGGACGTTCTTGTCGATCAGCAGGATCGATTGCCCGGCCCTCTTCAAGCTTTCGAGACAACGCCAGATCTCGGCGCGCACCAGCGGCGCCAGCCCCTCCGCCGCCTCGTCGAGGATGAGGAGCCGGGGATTAGTCATCAAGGCGCGCCCGATGGCCAGCATCTGTTGCTCGCCGCCCGACAGGGTCTCGCCCATGCTGGCGCGCCGCTCCGCGATCGCGGGAAACAGCTCGAACACCTTCTCCAGGGTCCACGGATCGGGATGGCCGGAGCGGTTGGAGGCGGTCGCCATCAGGTTCTCGATCGCCGTCAGGTTGGGAAAGACCTGGCGGCCCTCGGGCACCAGGCCGAGTCCCGCCTGGGCGATGCGAAAGGACGGCTGGTTGGCGATGGGGCGACCCTCGAATGCAATGCGTCCGGCCCGCGGCGCAAGGAGCCCCATGACGGCGCGCACCGTTGTCGTCTTGCCCATGCCGTTGCGCCCCAACAGCGTCACCACCTCGCCGGCGGCGACCTCGAAATTCATGCCGAACAAGACCTGACTGGTGCCATAGGCGGCGTCGAGGGCCTCGACCTTGAGCATCACACCCCCTCCTCGTCACCGAGATAGGCCTGCCGCACCCGTTCGTCGGCGCGGATCTCGGCGGGCGCCCCGCAGGCCAGGGCGCGCCCGTACACCATGACGGTGACGCGGTCGGCCAGGGTGAATACGGCGTCCATGTCGTGCTCGACGAGCAGCATGGTGCAGGTGCCCTTGAGGCTGCCCAGGAACGCCTTCATGCGTTCCGAATCCTCGCCGCCCATGCCGGCCATGGGCTCGTCGAGAAGCAGCAGCTTGGGCCGGGTGCCGAGTGCCATGGCGATCTCCAGCTGACGCTGCTCGCCGTGGGCCAGGTTGCCGGCGACGACCTCGGCGCGGCCGCCCAGGCCGACCCGCTCGAGGATGGCGCCAGCCGGGTCGCGCAGGGCGGCGTCGCGGCGCGCCGGCTGCCACAATCGGAAGCTGTGCCCGGCATGGGCCTGGATGGCCAGGGCGACGTTGTCGAGTACCGTGAAGTCCCTGAATATGCTGGTAATCTGGAAGGAACGCGCCAGCCCCCGTAGCGAGCGGGCCGGCGCAGAAAGGCCGGTGATGTCGGCCCCATCGAAGTGGATGGTACCGGCGTCCGGCCGCAACTGACCGGCGAGTTGGGCGAGGAGCGTCGTCTTGCCGGCGCCGTTGGGGCCGATGACGGCGTGGGTCTCGCCGGCGCTCACCCCGAGATCGAGGCCGTCGGTGGCGACGAGGCCGCCGAAGCTCTTCGTGAGCCCCTTGACGTCGAGCAACGGGGCGCTCACGGACGGGGCCTCTCGAACTTGGCAATCATACCCATGAGTCCGCCCCTGACGAACACCACGACGAGGATCAGGAAGGCCCCGAAGATCAGTTCCCAATAAATGGTGAAGCCGGAAAGGACCTCCTCCAGCACGATGAAGGCGACGGTGCCCAGCACCGGGCCGAACACGCTGCCCATGCCACCCAGAACAACCATGAAGATAAGTTCGCCGGAGCGCGTCCAGGCGATCATCTCGGGGCTGAAGAAGTTGTTGAAGTTGCCGAGCAGCCACCCGGCCAGCCCGCACATGGCGCCGGCAATCACATAGCAGGTCAGGCGGTAGCGGAAGGTATTGAAGCCGATGGCCCGCATGCGCTCATCGTTGTCCTTGGCGCCCTGGATGACCAAGCCGAAGCGGGAGTTGACGATGCGGTGCACGAGGTAGAGCGCGCCGACAAGAACGGCGAAGACCACGTAATAGAGCTGCACGTTCGATTCAAGATCGACGACGCCGGCCGGCACCCGGCTGCGCGCCTCGATCACCAGGCCGTCGTCACCGCCGTATTCCTCGACGCTGATGAAGGCGAAGTACGCCATCTGGGCGAAGGCCAGGGTGATCATGATGAAGTAGACACCCCGGGTTCGCAGGCAGATGTAGCCCGTCACCAGGGCGAACAGGGCCGACGCCGCGATGGCCAATGGCAGTTGCAGTGCCGCGTCGTAGTAGCCGTAGTAGGCGGGAATGCCGATGGAATAGGCACCGATGCCCAGGTAGGCGGCGTGTCCGAAGCTGATCATCCCGCCGTAGCCCATGATCAGGTTGAGGCTCACCGCCGCGATGGAGATGATCATGATGCGGTCGAAAATATCGAGCAGGAACGGCTGGCCGAAAACGCCGGCGACCACAGGCACCAAGGCGAACAGGGCAAGGCACAGGGCCGTCAACCAGCGGCGGAGGTTCATGGCGCTCATCTGTTCTTGGGCGGAAACAACCCTTGCGGGCGAAAATACAGGATCGCCGCCATCAGGATGTAGATCAGCATGGCCGACAGGGCGGGCGCCGCGGTCTCGGCGTTCTGGATGGTCATGAAGACCTTGAGGACGCCGTCCAGGAAGGCGCGGCCCATGGTGTCGATAAGGCCGACGACCAGGGCGGCGATGAAGGCGCCGCGCACGGAACCGATGCCGCCGATGATGATGACCACGAAGGCGACGATCAGGATGTCGTCGCCCATGCCGATATTGGCCTCGGTAATGGGAGCGATCATCATGCCGGCGAGCCCGGCCATGGCGGCGCCCAGCCCGAAGACCAGGGTGAACAGGGTCTTGATGTCGACGCCCAGCGCGCCGACCATGTCGCGGTTCGAAGCGCCGGCGCGAATGCGCATGCCGAGGCGCGTGTGCTGAACCAGGTAGTACATGGCGCCCGCCGTCACCAGCCCGGTGGCGATGATCAACAGCCTGTAAACGGGAATGACCACGCCCGGCAGCAACTCCACACGTCCGTCCAGAAACTCCGGCAGGGGGATCGGATTTCCCGCGGCGCCCCAGATCATATGCACGCTGGAATTGAACACCAGGATCAGCCCGAAGGTGGCCAGTACGTGGTCGAGATGGTCGCGCCGGTAGAGATGCCGAATGACCAGAACCTCAACCACGATGCCGACGGCAAAGGTCAGGGGCACGCTAAGGGCGACGGCCAGGAGAAAGGAATCGAGCGCATAGGTGAGCGTGGCGCAGAAGTACGCTCCCATCATGTAGAGCGACCCGTGGGCCAGATTCACGAAGTCCATGATCCCGAACACCAGGGTCAGCCCGGCGGCCAGCAGGAAGAGCAGGATCCCGAGCTGGAGACCGTTGAGAATCTGGGTTACGAGGAGGGCCCAATCCACCGTTGCGAATTTCCCGTCCGGTGCCCGACAGAAAGTGGCGAGGGCCCCGGATGCCCTCGCCACCCCCAGGCAATATCAGCGGTGCCGCCTAGAACTTGCAGTCCTTGGCGTACACGTCCTGGTGCATCTTGAAGACGGTGCTGACGATCTTGGTCGTCCAGCGGCCCGCGCTGTCCGCCGCCGCCTCGCGCAGATAGAAGTTCTGGATCGGGAAGTGGTTGGACCCCATGCTGAACTTGCCGCGCACCGAGGGGAAGTCGACCTTCTCCATGGCCGCCCGCATGCCGTCCATATTGCCGAGATTGCCGTTCACGCCCTCGACAGCGCTTTTGATGAAGAACATGGCGTCGTAGCTCTGGGCCGCGTAAAAGGACGGATAGCGGCCGTACTTCTTGAGGAACCCGGAGACGAACTTCTTGCTCTGGGGCGTGTCCATGTCGGGCGACCAGAACTGGGTCATGAGCGAGCCCAGCACGCCCTTCATGCCGGCCTTCTGGAACTTGGGCAGGCTCAGAGCGTCCACCGTGTACACCGAATAGAGCGGCATGGACTTGTTGAGCCCGGCCTGCATGTACTGCTTGACGAAGGCGCCGCCGGCCTTGCCCGGATAGAAGACGAAGATGGCATCGGCGCCCGAGGCCTTGGCCTTGGCGAGCTCGGCGGAGAAGTCCAATTGGGCGTCCTTGCCCCACTTGGTCATGTCCTTGCCCTTGATGGCGCCCTTGAAGGTGCGCTCGACGCCGGCGACCATGTTTTTGCCGGCGGCATAGTTGGGCGACATGATGTAGAGCGACTTGACGCCGCGCTGGTTCAGCACCTCGCCGAGAGCCATCGGCGTCTGGTCGTTCTGCCACGAAATGTTGAAGAAGTTCTTGTGGCAGAGCTTGCCGGCGAGCTGCGAGGGGCCGGCGTTGGCGCTGATCAGGAACTTGCCGGCGTCGAGGGCCGACTTCCTGGACGCCAGCAGGACGTGCGACCAGATGTAGCCGGTGACGAAGTGGACGTCGTCCTGCTTCACCAGCTTGTCGGTCTTCTGCTTGCCGATGTCGGGCTTGAAGCCATCGTCCTCGTAGATGATCTCGACGTCCAGCCCGGCCATCTTGCCGCCGATGTGCTCATAGGCCAGGTCGAAGGCGTCCTTCATGTCGTTGCCGATGACGGCGGCCGGCGTTGTCAGGGTGGTGACGAACCCGATCTTGACCTTCTCGGCGGCCAGCGCCGGCGAAACCGCGAGCGCCAGGACCGATAACAACCACATTGCATGCTTGTACATAAGTGAAACCTCCCAGGGTTCTTGGTTGTCGTCGATCGATACTACCCCACTCCGCCCACCTCCGAAAGACGGTTGGCGAAGTGCCGAATCTATCTGGTGAACTCGATCTTCCCCTCGGGCAGCAGGTAGAGCACCAGTGCCGCGCCGCCGCTCACCGTCGGGTGGTGGGCGGTGCCGGGGCCGTACACCTTCCATCCCGCCCTCTGGCCGTCGAAAGCGGCACCGGGCGTGAGAGGCATCACCATGTCGATCTCGCCCAGGGGATGGCTGTGATGGGGGCCTTTCACGTCCTCCATGCGCACCACGTCGACGCTCAAGCCGTGGAGGGCCGTATCGGGCTCGATGACGCGCCCGAAAGCGATGCCACCGGCCTCGCGCCCGCACATCCACCCGGCCGCGACGGCTCCGTGGCAAGCCGTCTCGATGGCCTTGAAGGTCTCGCCCGTGGGTGGGAACTTCTCGTTCAACGTATCGCCCAGCGCCGCCTCGACGGGCCGCCCGGCGACGGCGTCGGCGATGGGCTTGATCAGGTCCTTGAAACTGTCGGCGTCCATCGGCGGCCCCCCTATGCGTCACCCTCGGGCACCACGGCGGTGACCTCGATCTCCACCTTGGCACGGTCCTCGACGAGGCCCGAGATCTCGACCAGGGTCATCACCGGGAAGTTCCTGCCCATGATCTCGCGGTAGGTCCGGCCCACGTCCGCCAGGTGGTCCAGGTAGTCGCCCTTGTCGGTGCAGTACCACGTCATGCGGGTCACGTGCTCGGGGCCGGCGCCATCCTCGGCGAGAATGGCCACGATGTTGCTCAGGGCCTGGCGTACCTGGTCGACGAAATCGTCGGAGCGCATGACCTCGTTCTCGTCCCAGCCGACCTGGCCGGCGACGAAGACCAGGCGGCCGCTCGCCGAAACGCCGTTGGCATAGCCGCTCGGCCGTTTCCATCCGGGGGGCTGAAGGATGCGCATGTTCATGTTCCTCTTCTCGTCTGTTCGCGTTGGCGCAACACGAAGCGTTGTACCTTGCCCGTCTGGGTCTTGGGCAGGGCGTCGGTGAACTCGATGGCGCGCGGATACTTGTAGGGCGCGATGGTGGCCTTGACGTGGTCCTGCAGCTCCTTGGTCAATTGCTCCGAGCCGCTGACGCCGGAGCGCGGCACCACGTACACCTTTACGATGTTGCCGCGCTCGTCATCGGGCGAGGCGACCACCGCGCACTCGGCGATGGCATCGTGGGACAGCAGCGCCGCTTCCACCTCGGGCCCCGATATGTTGTGGCCCGACGAGATGATCATGTCGTCGATGCGCGCCTGGAACCAGAAGTATCCGTCCTCATCCATCTTGTAGGCGTCGCCGGTCAGGTTCCACCCGTCGACCACGTATTCGCGCTGGCGCGCATCGGCCAGGTAGCGGCACCCGGTGGGGCCGCGCACGGCGAGGCGGCCGACCGTGCCCGGCGCCACGGTCTTCATTTCGTCATCGACGACCCTGGCCTCGTAGCCGGGAATGGGCTTCCCCGTCGCGCCGGCAAGAGTTTTGTCCTCGGGTACCGCGATGAAGATGTGTAGCATCTCGGTCGAGCCCAGGCCATCGATGATGCGGTGCCCGGTGGCGGCGCGCCACGCCTCGAAGGTGGGCAGGGGCAGGGTCTCGCCGGCCGAGACGCACTTGCGCAGGGACGAGAGATCGAACCCTTCGAGGAGCGCGCACATGGCCCGGTAAGCGGTCGGCGCCGTAAAGCAGATGGTCGCCTTGAAGTCCTCGATGCCCTGTAGCAGGGCCTCCGGCGGCGCCGCCTCCAGGAGCACCGTGGAGGCGCCGACACGCATGGGAAACGCCACCTGGCCGCCGAGGCCAAAGGTAAAGGCGATGGGCGGACTGCCGATGAAAATGTCGTCGGGCGCGTCCTTGAGGCAGGAACGCGGGAAGGCGTCGCACATGGCGATGATGTCGCGATGGAAGTGCGTGGTCCCCTTGGGCTGGCCCGTGGTGCCCGAGGTGAAGGCGATGAGCACGACGTCGTCGCTCGCCGTGTCGACGTTCTCGAGGTCGGCGGATTTGGCGCCGGCCCTGTCCTCCAGCTCGGCGCCGGCGCCCGCTTCGCCGGAACCGCTGAAATAACAGATGCGCTCGCACACCGGGGCGCGGCGGCGCGCCTCCTCCATGTCCTCGGCCAACCGCGCGTCGCACAGCGCCAGCCCGATTTGCGCCTTCTCCAGGATGGTGGCGAGTTCCCCGGCGCGCAGCAGCGGCATTACCGCGACGACGACGCCGCCCGCCTTGGCCACCGCGAACCAGCACGCCACGAACATGGGATTGTTGGCGGCCCTGATCATTACCCGGTTGCCGGGCTCGATGGCGAAGTCCTCGATCAGCACGCGGGCGATGCGGTTGGCGCGCTCCCGGAGTTCGCCGTAGGTCCAGGTCTCGCGGGGCGTGTAAAAGACCGCCTTGCCGCCGAACCCCGCCGCCACCTGATCGTCAAGAAGCTCGGTGGCGCAGTTCATGCGCCCCGGGTACTGGAACTCGGGGCGGTCGAAGCTGAAAGCCGGCCACTGGTCGCGGGGCGGCAGATTGTCGGCGGCGAAGGTATCGACGTGGGCCGTCTTCTCAGCCATCGCCGTCCTCTTCCTGCCCAGCGGCGAAGTCGGCCAGCGCCTGACGGGCGATGATCACCTTTTGGACCTCGGAGGCGCCTTCGTAGATTCGCAGGGCGCGGATCTCCCTGTACAGGCGTTCCACCGGGTGCCCGGCGACGACGCCGAGGCCGCCGTGGATCTGCACCGCGTCATCGATCACCCGTTGCGCCGCTTCGGTGGCGTGCAGCTTGGCCATGGAGGCCTGGCGCGTGACGCGCTGGGCGCCACCGTCCTTGTCCCACGCGGCGCGGTAGACCAGGAGCGCGCTGGCGTCGACGGCGAGCGCCATGTCGGCGAGCTTGCCCTGGATCATCTGCAGCTCGGCCAGCGGCGCCCCGAAGAGTTGGCGGGAGGAAGCGCGCCGCAACGCCGCGTCCAGGGCGCGCCGCGCCATGCCAAGCGCCGCCGCCCCCACCGTCGAGCGAAAGATGTCGAGAGTGGCCATGGCGATCTTGAAGCCGTCGCCCGGCGCCCCCAGCAGCCGCGAGGCCGGGACGCGGCACCCGTCGAAGCGCAACCAGGCCAGCGGGTGGGGGGCGATGAGCTCGATCCTCTCGGCGATCTCGATCCCCGGCGCCTCGGCGTCGACCACGAAGGCGGACAGCCCGCGCGTCCCCGGCACGCCCCCGGTGCGCGCGAACACGACATAGAAGTCGGCGATGCCGCCGTTGGAGATCCAGGTCTTCTCGCCATCCAGCACGTAGTCGCCACCTTCGGCGCGGGCGGTGGTTGCGATGGCGGCGACATCGGAGCCCGCGTCGGGTTCGGAGAGGGCGAAGGCGGCGATCTTGGCACCGCCGCGCACCGCCGGCAGGAATTCCGACTTGAGGTCGTCTTCGCCGAACAGCGTGATCGGCCCGCTTCCCAACCCCTGCATGGCGAAGGAGAAATCGGCCAGGCCCTCGTGGCGGGCCAGGGTCTCGCGGATCAGGCACAGGGAACGCACGTCGAGCACCGGGCGCGCGCCGCCGAAAGCGGCGGGCACCACATGATCGAGCCAGCCGCCTTGCGCCAGCTTGGCGACGAAGGCCTTGCACGCCGCGTCCACGTCATCTCCGGTGGCGGCGGCGATGGGTGCCAGCTCGCGGCCCGCCCAGGCGTCGAGCTCGGCGGCCAGGCGGTGGTGCTCGGCGTCGAAGAAGGGCCAGTCGAGGAAGCTCTTGTCGCTCATCGGGGCGTGTCCTCAGTTGCCTTCGAAGACGGGCTTTTCCTTCGCCGCGAACGCCTTGAAGGCGCGTTCGAAGTCGGCCGTCTGCATGCACAGGGCCTGCGCCTGGGCCTCGGCCTCGATGGCCGAATCGAGGCTCATGTCCCATTCGCGGTTGAGCATGGTCTTGGTCATCATGTGGGCGAAGTTGGGCCCTTCGACGAGCCGCGCCGCCGACTTCCGAGCCTCCCCAAGAAGCTCGTCGGTAGCACACAGCCGATTGAAGAAGCCCCATCGCTCGCCCTCCTCGGCGCTCATGGAGCGGCCGCTGAACAGCAGGTCCGAGGCCCGACCCTGGCCGATGAGCCTGGGCAGCATGGCGCAGGCGCCCATGTCGCATCCGGCCAGGCCGACGCGGGTGAAGAGGAACGCCGTCTTGGTTTCCGGCGTTGCGTAGCGCAGGTCGGCGGCCATGGCGATGGCGGCGCCGGCACCAGCGCACACCCCGTCGATGGCGGCGATGACCGGCTGCGGGCTGTTGCGCATGGTGCGCACCAAGTCGCCGGTCATGCGGGTGAAGGCGAGCAGGCCCTTCATGTCCATCTTGGTGAGGGGCTCGATGATCTCGAATACGTCGCCGCCCGAACAGAAGTTGCCCCCGGCGCCGGTGATCACCACCGCCCGCACGTCGTCGGCGTAGGCGAGGTCGCGGAAAGTGTCGCGCAGCTCGGCGTAGGATTCGAAGGTCAGCGGGTTCTTCTTGTCCGGCCGGTTCAAGGTGATGGTGGCGACCGCGTCCTCGCACGACCACTCGAAATGTTGGGGCTTATGTTCGCTCATATTCATGGAAATCGCCTTCCTGGTTATGTGTACTGGTATCCACCGAGCCGTTCACCCTGTCCAGATGGCGCATCAGCGCCACCACTTCGTCGTCGCCGAGGGTACCCAGCATCTCGTCGATCCATTGCTTATGGACCGCCGCCATCCTTTCGAAGGCGCGGCGCCCGCGCGCCGTTAGCGCCACCAGCGACGTGCGGCGGTCCGCCGGCGGCGACCAGCGCTTCACCGCCCCGTCCTTGACCAGGCGCTCGACGACGCCGGTGACGTTGCCGGCCGACACCCTGAGCCGGCGCGACAGGTCGCCCATGGTGATGCCGTCCGTCGTGCGCACCAACACCGACATGACGTCGAACCGCGGCAAGGTGCAGGAGAAACGGGCGCGCAGGCCCGAGCGCACTTCGCGCTCCATCATGTGGGTGGTGTCGAAAAGCTTGATCCACAGGCGCAGGCGGTCCCGTTCCGGGTCGCGGACGGCGGCGGCGGTCTTTGCGGTCCCCGCCATCACATCACCTCGCCGCCGGCCACGGCGATCGCCTGGCCGGTGATCGCGGCGCTGGCCGGCGCGCACAGCCAGGCGACGGTGGACGCCACCTCGCCGGGCTCGATGAGTCGGCCCTGCGGGTTGTCCTTGATCAGGTCGCCGAGCACGTCCTCGCGGCTGCGCCCCGTCTTGGCGCGGATGTTGTCGATGGCCCCGGCGACCAAGTCGGTGTCGGTATACCCCGGGCAGACGGCGTTGACCGTGACGCCCTTGAGCGCCACCTCGAGGGCCAGGGCGCGGGTCAGGCCGATCACCCCGTGCTTGGCCGCGCAGTAGCCGGCCACGTACGGGTAGCCCTTGAGGCCGGCCGTGCTGGCGACACAGACGATGCGCCCCTCGCCGGCCTCCACCATCCCCGGCAGCACCGCCCGGCAGCACAGGAAGGCCCCCACCAGGTTGACCTCGATCATCGCCGTGAACTGTTCGAGACTGACTTTGGTAAAGGGCGCGCTTTGCACGGCGCCGGCGTTGTTGACCAGGATGGCCACCTGGCCGGAGCGCTCCGCCGCCTCGGCGAAGGCCTTCTCGACGGCGGCCTCGGAGGTGACGTCGCAGGGGATGGCGGCGGCACCCATGTCCTCGGCGGCGGCGGCCAGGCGGTCCTGGTTGCGCCCCATGATGCTGACCCGCGCCCCGAGTCCCCCGAGACGTTCGGCGATGGCGCGGCCGATGCCGCCGGCGCCACCGGTGACGACCGCGTGGCGGCCGGCGAGAAGCTGGGAATCCGGAGATTCAGACAAGGTTCACCATCTCCCGCGCGCGCCCGGCCAGCCGCTCCAGCTGTTCCTTACCGCTGAAATACTGCCTGGGCCAGTCGACGGCGCCGTAGTTCTGCTCGGCGGCGGCGCGCAGCGTCCAATAGGGGTCCGACAGGTGGGGCCGGGCCAGACAGCAAAGGTCGGCGCGCCCGGCCATCAGGATCGAGTTGACGTGGTCGATCTCGTAGATGTTGCCGACCGCCATGGTCGGGATGCCGACCTCGTTGCGGATGCGGTCGGAGAACGGCGTCTGAAACATGCGCCCGTAGACCGGCCGGGCGTCGACCGAGGTCTGGCCCGCCGAGACGTCGACGATGTCCACCCCGGCCTCCTTCAGGGCCCTGGCGATCTTCACCGAGTCGCGGGGCGCGATGCCGAGGTCGCCGACCCAGTCGTTCGAGGAGATGCGCACCGACATGGGCTTGTCCGTGGGCCACGCGGCGCGCACCGCGGCGAACACTTCGAGCGGATAGCGCAGCCGGTTTTCGAGACCGCCGCCGAATTCGTCGGTGCGCTTGTTCATCAAGGGCGTGATGAAGGAGGACATCAGGTAGCCGTGGGCGTAGTGCAGCTCCAGCATGTCGAAGCCGCAGCTCTCGGCCATCTCGGCGGCGCGCACGTACTCGGCCTTGACGCGATCCATGTCGCCGCGGTCCATGGCGCGGGGTACCTGGTTGCGGGACGACCAGGGGACGGGGCTGGGGCCGACGATTTCCCAGTTGCCCTCGGCGAGCGGCGCTTCCATCTCCTCCCAACCCGGCTGGGTCGATCCCTTGGGACCGGCGTGGCCGAGCTGGAGCCCGATCTTGGCGTCGCTCCCGGCGTGCACGAAATCGACGATGCGCGCCCACGCCGCGACGTGCGCTTCGCTGTACATACCGGCGCACCCGGGCGTGATGCGCCCGTCGCGGCTGACGTTGGTCATCTCCGTGAAGACGAGCCCGGCGCCGCCCTGGGCGCGGCTGCCGTAGTGCACCAGATGGAAGTCGCCCGGCGTGCCGTCCCGGGCGCTGTACATGGACATGGGCGAAACCACGACGCGGTTGACGAGGTCCATGCCGCGCAGCCGAAACGGTGTGAACATGGGGGGCGTGTGCAGTTGCGTCGGCCTACCCAAGGCGCGCTCGGCGAACCAGCCCTCGGCGCCCTCGAGCCACGCCTTGTCGCGCAGACGCAGTTCCTCGTGGCTGATGCGCTGGCTGCGGGTCAACAGCGAGTAAGCGAACTGCAGCGGCTCCTGGCCCAGGTAGCGGTCCAGGTTCTCGAACCATTCGGTAGAATTGCGCGCCGCACTCTGCAACCGCAACCCCTCGAGGCGGCGCTTCTCCTGGTATTCGGGTAGCGCCTGGGCGCGGTCCTTGCCCGAGTGCAGCACGGCGGCCAGGTCAATGGCGTCCTCGAAGGCGAGCTTGGTGCCCGACCCGATGGAGAAGTGCGCGGTGTGGGCCGCGTCGCCCAAGAGAATGACGTTGTCGTGGAACCACCGTTCGCACGACACGCGGTTGAAATTGAGCCACGCCGAGCCACGCGGGTGGGCGGCGTTGCTCATCAGCCGATGGCCGTCCAGATAGCGCGCGAACAGCTCCTCGCAGCGCCGCATCGTGGCCTCCTGGTCGAGCCTGTCAAAGCCAAAGCGGCGCCAAGTGTCCTCGGTGCACTCCACGATGAAGGTCGAGGTGTCGGCGTCGAACTTGTAGGCGTGGACCCAGATCCAGCCGTGCTCGGTCTCCTCGAAGATGAAGGTGAAGGCGTCGAAGGTCTTGTGGGTGCCGAGCCAGACAAACTTATTCGAACGCACGTCGATATCCGGCTTGAAGACCTCGGCGTGACCGTTGCGCACCTTGGAATTGATGCCGTCGGAAGCGATGATCAGGTCTGCGCCGGCATAGGGCTCCAGGCCGTCCACCTCGGTTTCGAATTGCAGCCCGACGCCAAGCTCGCGGGCGCGCTCCTGAAGGATGTTGAGCAGGCGCTGGCGGCCGATGCCGCAAAACCCATGCCCGGTCGAGGTGACGACGCGGCCCTTGAAATGGACGTCGATGTCGTCCCAGTGCACGAAGTCGCGGCCGATTCGCTCGGCGCTGACCGGGTCGTTGGCACGCAGGTTGTCCAGGGTCTGGTCGGAGAGCACCACGCCCCAGCCGAAAGTGTCGTCGGGGCGGTTGCGCTCGATCACGACAATGTCGTGGGTGGGATCGCGCAGTTTCGCTGAAATCGCGAAATAGAGGCCTCCCGGCCCACCTCCGATGCACACGATCTTCACGGCAAGAACCTCGCTAGTGCGTCGGGAACGGAATATATTTTAAGTTTAAAATATATTTTGTCAACGGCCTTGGATGGATCGAAGAGGCCTCACAGCGCGGCGATGTGCCGGATGAGGGCGCGCACGTCGCCGAGGTCGTGATAAGCCCCGAAGCCGAGCCGCAACCGCTCGCCGCGCACGTCGGCGGTCACGCCCTGGTGCCGCAGATCCTCGTTCACCTTGGCGGCGTCGGCGTGCCGGAAGGTGAGAAAATGGCCGCGCCAAGCCTCGCCGGGCGTGCCGACAAGGTTGTCGGCGTTGAACAACGGGTGGTCGAGCCGCCCGAGCCCGTCGAGGAAGGCCTCCTGAAGGCCGATCACGTGGGCATGGATATCGGCGACCTCGACGCCGAGATCGTCGAGAAGCCGCATCACCGCGTTCAACCGGTAAAGGCCGGAGGGATCGAAGGTCGCCCCGAAAAAGCGGGCGCCGCCGGTAGCGTAGGCGACGGCATCCTCCGGTGTCTTTTACAGGGCGCCGAATTCGGCGTACCAGCCGGTATTGAGCGGGCGCAAGCGGCATTCCGGCGGGACGTGAAGGAAGCACGCGCCCTCGCCGCTCATGGCGTATTTGTAGCCGCCGCCGAGATAAAAGGCGCGCCCCTCGATGGCGCCAAGATCGACCGGCAGCGCCATGAACGCGTGATAGCCGTCGATGACGATCATAGTCTCGGGATCGGCCGCCGCCCGGCACAGCCGCCCCAGGTCCTTGACGGCGTGCCCGGAATCGAAAAAAACCTGACTGAAGAAAACGAGGTCGAACCGGCCGCCCGCCAGCGCCGCCTCGAAGCGTCCCTCGAAATCCGTGAAGGGCTCCACCGGGACGCGCATCAACTCGATCAGCCCGGCCTCCTCGAGCCGACGGGACTGGCGGCGAAAGCTGTGGAACTCACCGTCCGTGCTCAGCACGCGCAGCGGAGACGGCCCGTTGATACAGGACAGCAGGCGGTTGACGAACTCGTGGGTGTTGGGGGCGAAGGCGACGTCGGCGGGCCGGCTCAAGCCAAGCCTCCGGGCGATATGGCCCTGGGCCTCGGGCACCACCGTCCCGAAGATGTGGTCCCACTTGCCGTCCCGGCGCGCCGCCGCGTCGTCCCAACAGGCCATGGCGGCGGCGCGCGTCACGTCGGGCCACAGGTGGTGGCTGTGGGCGGCGAAGTGCAGAGCGCCGCTTTTCTCCCGGGCGGCCAGGAAGCGGGAAAAGTGCTGCTTGGGGATCAAGGCTTTTTCGATGGTCATGGCAGTCTCCGCGCCGCTTTGGACGGCCCCGCCGTTGGGGTACACTGCTTGCGATAACCTTCCCCGGGCCATTGCCTCCTGTTCTCCGGGGAATACCGGAGAAGCCCATGGGCGGTTCCGCCGACGAGACAGAGCACCCCCACACCTACGCAAGCTATCTACGCCTGGAGCGGCTGCTTTCGTCGCAGGAACCGCAGTCCGATTCACGCGACGAGCTTCTGTTCATCACCATACACCAGGTCAAGGAGCTGTGATTCAAGCTGCTTATCCACGAACTGCGCAAGGCCACCTCCGCCCTGTTCGAGGGCCACGCCCTGGCCGCCCACAAGATGCTGACCCGCGTCTCGCGCATCGAGACCACCCTGGTCCACACCTGGGACGTCCTGCAGACCCTCACCCCCGACGAATACCAGGAGTTTCGCCCCGTGGTCGGACGCGAGGGCGCCTCGGGGTTCCAGTCCTACCAGTACCGCATGTTGGAATTCATCCTCGGCGTGAAGCAGCGCCAACGGCGTTTTCTCAGGCCCGACGGAAGCCATGCGACGGTCGACGTGTTCGATATTCACGGCGCCGACGCGGACGCCACGCGAGACCTCGAATTGGCGTGGAAGGGCCCCGCCGTCTATGACGCCGCGGTCAGCCTGCTGGCCAGCAGGTTTCCCGAGTTCGGCATCGAGCCGCAGCGCGACTTTTCCCAGTCCTATGCGCGTTCGGCGCCGGTCTTCACCGCCTGGAAGGCCGTCTACGAGGACGCCGAGGGCCACATGGACCTCTTTCAACTCGGCGAGAAGCTGGTCGACGTGGAGGACACATTCCGCCAGTGGCGCTTCCGCCACCTGACCACGGTGTCGCGGATCATTGGCTTCGACGCCGGCACCGGCGGCTCGTCGGGGGTGGAATACCTGCTGGAGGTGGCGACGGAAAGCATCCGCCAGCCGTTGTTTGTCGAGCTGTGGGAAGTGCGCCACGCCCTGCTCGCCTGAAGGACGCCACGGCGGCGCACCCTTCATTCAACCCGCCAGGCTGGCCTCCACCATGACCAGCAATTGATCTTCCGAGAAGGGCTTGGCGATGTGCTGCACGGCGCCAAAAGCCTGCGCCGCCCTCAGGACGCCTATTTCCTGGGTCCGTCCACCGCCCGACATGGCGAGGATCTTCTGGTCCGGGTGGCGCCGCTTGATCTCCTGTATGGTCTCGATGCCCTCCATGACCGGCATGAAGATATCCGTGATGACGAGGTCGAAGGCCGCCGCTTCGAGCCGGTCGAGCCCGATGGCGCCGTTCTCCGCTTCCTCGATCTCGTGGCCGGCGCGGTCGAGTATCTGGTGCACCGTGTAACGGGCCATTTTTTCGTCTTCTATAACCAGGATGCGTGCCATGAACGTCGTCCTCAATGTGTCACAAATGAGTAGTCGTGGTAGCCGCTTGGCGGGGCGGCGCACCTCGTGAGCGGTGTCGGAGACTGACATCGTCGAGCGGCAGGTAGACGTAGAACCGCGATCCTTCGCCCGGCGTGCTGATGACCCTGATGGTTCCGCCGTGGGCGGAGACAATGCCGTAGGCGCTGGACAGGCCGAGCCCCGTCCCCTTTCCCACCTCCTTGGTGGTGTAGAACGGCTCGAAGATATGATCGAGAGTGGTTTCGTTCATCCCCTCGCCGGTATCGACGACTGTGATCAGCGCGTAGGCGCCGGTCCCGAGCCCCGGAATCGGAGCCTCTTCCTCCTCTCCTAAATAGACACGCGACAGCGATACATCGAGGTCGCCGGCCTGTCCATTCATGGCATCGACGGCGTTGAAAACCAAGTTCATCAGAACGGTCTGAATTTCCGCGGCGTCGGCGCGAATGGACCCGGCCACCTCGTCGAGGTGGGTTTTGGTATTGATCGTCGGCGGCACCATGGTGGGGAGCAGCTCCAGAACACCGTGGACGACCTCGTAAATGTCGACGGTGGCGCGTCCCGGCTTCTCCTGGCGGGCGAAGGCCATGATCCGGCCCACCAGATCCTTGGCGTTTTCACCGGCCTTGACCACCATTTCAATCCTCTCGCGGGCGGCGCTTCCCTCGGCAAGCTCCCTGGCGGTCATGCCGCTGAGCGCGATGATGGGCAACAGCAGATTGTTGATATTGTGGGCGATACCGCCCGACATGTTGGCCAGCCCCTCGAGCCTCTGGGCCTGGCGCAGCTCCGCCTCGGCGCGCTTGCGCTCGGTGACGTCGGTCGCGATTCCCGTGAAGATCAGCCGCCCTTTCAGGTTGACCTCGCTGACCCCGAGTTCCAGGGGAAAGGTGGATCCGTCCTGGCGCCGGCCTTCGACCTCGCGGCCATGGCTGATGATCCTGGCCTCGCCGGTGCTCATGTAGCGGGCGAGGTAGCCGTCGTGCTCGCTTCGATGGGGCTCGGGCATGAGCATGCTGACGTTACGCCCGATGACGTCGGACGCCCGATAGCCGAACATGCGCTCGGCCACCGGATTGAAGGATTCGACCGTGCCCCGCTGGTCGATGGTGATGATTCCGACGACGACGTTGTCGAGGACGGCGCGCAGCCGGTTCTCGCTCTCGCTCACCGCCTCCTCGGCGCGCTTGCGCTCGGTGACGTCGGTGACGACGGAGAGGGAGCGGAACGGCTTTCCCGCTTCGTCCATCTCCATGACCGCCGAGATCAGGGTATCGATGACCTCGCCGTTCTTCTTGACGAACTGGTAGGGAATGTCGGTGACGCGGCCCATCTCCAACAGCGCCGGCAGCACAGACTCGCGGGCGCGGCGGCCGGACTCCTCGGACAAGAACTCCGCGGTCTTGCGCCCGATCACCTCGCCGCGTTCATAACCCATCACGGCGAGCCAATGGTCGCTGACGCTGACCAGCCGTCCCTCGCCATCGATGGAGTGCAGCATGGCCGGGGTATCATGGTAGTACTTGCGGTAGCGCTCTCCGCTCTCCCTCAAGGCCTCCTGCATCTTCTTCACCAGGGCGAGGGGGATGGCCGTGCCCCAGATGGCCAGCAACGCGAGCCCGCGGTTGGCCAATACCATCCACGGGACGCCGCCTTGCGGCGAATACAGGTAGCCGACGGCGGTGAGAATGGTGGCCACCGCCGCCAGGACGAAAATGGCGCCGCGATCCGGAAAGACCCAGCCCAGGAACACCAGCAGGACGTAAGGCACGCCGCCCGCCACGCCGAGAGGCAACAACAAGTCGGAGAGCAATATTCCGCCGGCCAGGGCCACCGCGACCGGCACCGACCACTGCTCCAATCGTCGCCTCAAATTCACCGCATATCCTCTCTCGGCCACCAAGGCATCGGCCGGTTCTCACCGGACTCTGCAAGGACCGCCGCGAACTGGCCGGTGGCCTTACGTACAAGAAGTCATGTCAGGAATTCATATGGGGATTTGGCGCCGAATTAAAACAATTTCCGCGTTCACCGCCGCGCCGGCACCATGTTGGGGATTTCCGGCTGGTTATCAATACTTGGACCACGCCCGGCCTCATTCGGCCTCGGCCTTGCCGTAGCCCTTGGCCCTCATGCAGTTCTCGACGAGGCGGGCTTGGCGTTTCTTCATCTCGAAGCGGACCATCATGATTTCCCGGGCGGTGCCGCGATCGTCGCGCGCCGTCGCCCCGCCGCCGCCGTAGCGTTCCTCGCGGGCCGCTTCCTCCTCCACCTTGGCCGCCGCCCGGCCCACGCAATCGGCCTCGTCGCGCCGCCAAAGTTGCTCCGGCACATTGGGATTTCTCCATTCGTAGGTGGCGCAGGAGGCGGCCACCATGGCAGCGGCCGCGATACCCGCCGAAAAGCCCTTGCACGCCCACCTCAAGCCTGGACCAAAAGCGCCACGCCGGCAACGACCAGGGCGCCCCCCGTGACCCGCCCCACCATGTCGCCGCGCGGCGCCAGCTTTTCGATGACCACGAACACGGTAATGGCGGCGACCCACAGCAGGTTCATCACCCCGGCCACGAACAGCAACCCCATGAGCACCCAGCAACACCCGACGCAGAAAGCGCCATGGTGCAGCCCCATGAGCACGGCGCCGCCGGTGCCCTCGCGCCAATCGGACAGGATGAACCCCATCGGCGAGCGGCAGTGGGCGAGACACACGTCCTTCAAGGGAGTCCACTGGAAAATTCCGGCGGCGATGAGCAACGCGCCGCCAAGGACGGGGCTGGTGCCGACCATCATCGGCGACAGCAGCGCGGCGCTCTGCAGTCCCCACTGGATCAATGTGGCCACCGCGCTGAAGCCGATCCACACGGCCAGGTAGCCGAGCAGGAACACGGCGGTGGCGACATAGGGCTCCTGGCGCTCGCGGCGGCGCCGGTTGATGGTGGCGAAGGCGAGCAGCATGTCCGACACCGAGGGCAGCATCATGGCCAACATCATCACCGACCACATGACGAACAGCGTCGCCAGGTCGACCAGGGTCCACGCCTGCGTACGCGGCATCGCGGCCTCGAGGCCGAGGCCTCCCGCGCCCCCGCCGTCCATGCTCTGCATGTCCCAGGCCAGATATCCGATATAGGCCCAGGCCAGGCCGGCGATCACCCCAAGGGCGGCCAACACGACCACGCGGTCGCGCTTCAACATGGCCTCGAGGATGGTTCCGCCGCTCACGACCTTTCCTATCTATTGGTCTCGCTGTGCGGCTCCCTCCAGGAGAAGTCGCCGGGCCCCGAGAAGTCCAGCGGCATCATCTTGGAGGACTTGAAATCCCAGTTCCACTTGTGGCCGAACACGTCGCAGACGTTCTTGTGGGCGCGGCCGACGATGACCGGACCGGGCCCCGCCTCGGGCCGCGGCACGTTGATGATCTTGCTGACCTGGCCGCGCGGCACCATGAGCTCGCGGAAGGGAACGGCCAACCCCTCCAGCAGCTCGGGGACCTTGACCTTCCACTCGTCCGTCGTCACCGACATCTCGAGGGGGACGAACTTTACGCCGCGGGTCTTGATGGTGAAATCGTGCCACAGGCGGAAGCGCCCGCCGGCGCGCCCCGAGAAGATCATGCGCAGGGCCTCGCGCTGGGCGCGGGTGGCGCGCTCCGGCATGCACCAACCGAACTCCCGGTTCTGATCCATGACGGTGCCGATGAAATGCACGACCCCGACGACGGCCATGTCGTCGAGCCTGACGTCGCCGTAATACCCCTCGCGGATGCGCCAGCACATGAGCGCCTCGCAATAGCCCATGGTCGGCATCTCCGCCCACTCGCATGGACACAGGAAGGAACAGTTGCAGACGTCGAACCAGTCGCCGAGGATACGCCAGGGCTTGACCTCGACCTCGGAGAGCGGGTGCTCGGGATCGGTGTCCCACGGATCGACCACATCCCTAACGCGGGTTTCGTCGTCGATGCCGCCGGCGTCCGTGGCTTCCGAGACGGCCGGCGGTGGCCCGGCCGCCGGCGGCGGTTCCACCGGCACCGCGTCCCCGGCCGCGGCGATAAGGTCCTGGACGGTCGCGTCCCCGGCCCGAAACAGTTTGTCCGGGTGCATGTTGCGCAGGTCGCGAAGGTTGAAGAGACCGTATTTCCGATCACCCATGCGACGTCTTCCCCCAGCTCCTAGCGATAATCCGCTGCCCGGTGCGCCGTCCAGCGGAAGTCGCCGGGGCCGGAAAAGTCCAGCCTCATGCGCAAGGACGACTTGCCGGACCAGTTCCACTTGCAGTCGAAGGCATCGACCTCGTGGGCCTCGGCGCGGCCCAGGGTCGCCGGCCCCGGGCCGGCCTCCGGATACGGCGGGTTGATGATCTCGCAGGTCTGGTCGGCGGGCACCATGAGTTCACGGAAGGGGGCGCCGGCCGCTTTCAGAAGCCCTGGCGACTCGGCGCTCCAGGCGTCGTCCGCAATGGAAACCGAGAGCGGCACGTACGTCACCCCGAGCCACTCGGCCGTGAGGTCGGCGGCGATGGCGAACCTGCCGCGGGCGCGTCCGGAAAAAATCGTGTACAGGGCCTCGCGCTGGTCCTTCCCGGCGCGCTCGTCGATGAGAAAGCCGACGCTGCGGCTAATCGCCAGGGGGCTCCCGGTGAGGTGGCCGACGGCGGCGACGGCGAGGCCGTCGAGCCCCACGTCACCGTAATGGCCTTCGCGGATGTTCCAGCACATGGTTCGCTGGCAGTACCCCTCCGGCGGAATGTCACCCCACAGGCAAGGGCACCCGAGAGCACCGCTGCACGCGCTGAACCAATCGCCGACGACGCGCCACGGCTTGACTTCGACGGCGGCGTCCTTGGCCGCAGGTGGCGAGACCGGCACCTGCGCCTTCGCCGCCGGCGGGCGGGCGCCACCCCCATGCTCCGCCGCCTCGGCGGCGTCGAGAAGGCGCTGGAAGGCGGGGTCCCCGACGCGCAAGAGCTTGTCGGGATGCGCCGTCCCCAGGTTCTCGGAACTCGCGGCGCTCGATTTGTCCTTGGCCATCGCGCTCCTCCCGGGCGGCTGGCTAGCGCCGTGTCACAGGAGCGCCACGCACTCGATCTCCAGGTCGAACTCCAGGGGGAACGACGCTATGGGGACGAAGGTGCGGGCCGGGGGATCGATCGGGAAGTACTTGCGGTAAACGTCGTTGAAGCGTGCGAAATAGACGGCGTTGGTAATGTAGACGGTGGTCTTGAGAACCTTGTCGAGGGACGAGCCGGCCGATTCCAGCGCGAACTCTAGGTTCTTGAGCACTTGCTCGGTCTGATCCTCGATGCTGCCGCCGACGATGGTCTGGGTCTCCGAATCGAAAGGCGGCAAACCCGAGACGTAAACGTAGGTGCCGTCCGTTACCACCGCCGAAAGCGGCACGTTCAAGCTGTCGATGGTCTTCTGGAGGGCGCCGCTGTCGACGACCCGCTTTTGCCGTATGTCTGCCATGTCCTTCCCCACCTTGCGTCGATTGCTTCGAGATCGCCGCGCCGTCGTCCATTCGACGATTCGGCGCGCCGTTGCCTTTCGCGGACCTTGTCATAAAGGCCGACCGCGCCATAGTAAGGCTTCGGCGGGGCCGATGGCAAGGCACGCAACCTTCTGAAACCCTTTTGATTTCACGGCTGTACGGTAATTACCGGGACGCCGACGGAGCATTGCCGATGCTGGCGCGCCCTCGCGCGGTCAGGCCTTTGTCGTCGCCGATAAACCCTGCGTGAGCCGCCCCTGCCACGTCTTTAAATCGCCGTGTCGGTGGGTTACCTTGATCGTGGTGGATACTGCGGTGGGGGCCCGCCGAAGAAGGAATTGCAGCCATGCGTCCTAATCTCGGCAAAAACTTGGCGATCATGGTGTTCGTCGGCGGTGTCTTCGCCGCGTGCACGCCGCTCCCGCCCTTCCCCGCATCGCCGCCGGACGCCTCGCCGGCCTACAGGACCGGCAAGTTTGATGGCTGCGAGTACGGATACATGGAGGCAGGGCGCGACCACTACTCGGACATCACTTTCAAGGACGTGAAGCGCATCGCCGAGGACGCCGACTATGGCGAGGGGTGGCAGTTCGGATTCGACATGTGCTTCGAGGAGGGCTCGCGCTATCTGGACATCATGCCCGGTGGCGGCCCATCGACTCCTTGAGTGCGCCTCGCCGCCGTTTCAGGCGCCGGCCCGCGGGGCGGCGCCGGCCACCCGGCCTTTGATTTCATCGCCGAGCCGCTGAATATGGGTCCGCGCCTCGCGCTCGGCGCTTTCCGGGTCGCGCGCCGCTATGGCGTCGAGAATGCGTTCGTGGTTTTCGACGCCGGGCGGCATTCGCGTCGGAAAGTCCTTGGACCGCGAATGGGCGCGCATGGCCTGAATCTGCGCGTACACCGAACCGAGGAGCCGCGCCAGGGGCTTGTTGGCGGCGGCGTCGACGATGTGCTCGTGAAACGCCAAGGCCGCCGCCGCGTACCCGTCCTCGTCGCCCGCGTCCAGGCAGGTGCGCTGCTTCTCCAGCGCCGCCTTCATCGCGCCGAGCTGGCGATCGCTGCCTCTTTCGGCGGCCAGCCGGGCCGCCATGCCCTCCAACGCCTCACGCGCCACATAGATGTCGAGCGCCTTGGCCGGTTCGAAGTCGATGAGGTAGACGCCCTGGCGGGGCACGATCTCGACGACGCCTTCCGCTTCCAGGCGGTTGATGGCACCCCATACCGGGGTCCGGCTGACACCCAACTGGCGGCTCAGTTCCTCGACGCTGATTTTTTCGCCTGGCCGGTAGCGTTCGCCGGAAAGCAACAGGTCCTTGACGAAGGAGTACGCGTCCCCGCTGAGGTTGGTGCGTCGCAGCTTCTTCACCGATACCCCCTGTCATCGGGCCGCCACGAGCATCCGGCCATGCGGCGGGATCGCCCGCCTGGCGCGACCGCCGAGGACAATACCAGCGCTCCCCGCGTCACGGCACAAAAAGATTCGTCACGGACCGGGGGCCGGGTCCTCAATCGAGGACGGCGAGCATTTCCTCGATCGTGGTGAATTTCTCGCGCGGTTTTGCCCTGGCCTTTCCGCGCGCCACCTCGGCGGCGTCGATTTTCCGCCAGTCTCCATAGCTCACCCGGCGCACGCCGCGTTCGGCGAGCAGTTTTTGCAGGCCCTCGCCGCCGGCACGCGCGCCGCCGACCATGTGGGGAATGTCCTCGAGCAGGCCCTTCACCGTGGCCCCGGCGTCCGGCTTGTTGGTTCCGATGATGCCGCTGGGCCCACGCTTGATCCAGCCGGCGGCGTAAAAGCCGGGCAGGATGTCGTCGCCGTCCACCAGCCGGCCGTCGCGATGGGGAAAGATGCCGCGGCGATCGTCGAAGGGGACCCCGGGGATCGGAACCCCCCGGTAGCCGATGCTGCGGAACACGATCCCGCACGGGAGGACACGGCTCTCGCCTGTGGCCTCCGCGACTTGCGCGAAGGGCTCGCCGCGCAGCCGGTTCCTGGCCAGGACGACGCCCTCGAGGCGCCCCTTGCCGACCAGCTCGGTGGGGCTTTCCAGGAAATCGAAATGCAGGCGCCGGCGGCCGGTGGCAGCCGGGCGCGAGGCGAACCCCTCGAAGAGGCCGAAGTTCTTGGCGGCCACCTTGCCGCGCTTGTCTTCCACTTCCGCCCGGCTCTCGGGATTGAGCGCCAGCACCGCCTCGTCGAGCACCGGATCGCACTCCGCGATCTCGCCAAGTTCCCTCAGTTCGGCGGTGGTGAACTTGGCCTGGGCCGGTCCGCGGCGGCCGACCACGTGGATTTCGCGGAGCCGGCTTTCGGCCAGGACCAGGAGGGCGTGCTCGGCGATGTCGGTGTGCTTCAGGTCGTCGACGGGCATCGCCAGGATGCGCGCGACGTCGGCGGCGACGTTGCCCTGGCCGATGACCACGGCGGTCTCGCACGACAGATCGAAGACACGCTCGCGGTAATCGGGGTGGCCGTTGTACCAGCCGACGAATTCCGTCGCCGTGTGGCTGGCGGGGAGGTCCTCGCCGGGGATGCCGAGTTCGCGGTCGACCTCGGCGCCGCAGGCGAAGATCACGGCATGATGGGTGTTGCGCAACTCCTCGACGCCGACGTCCCTGCCTACCGTGACGTTGCCGAAAAAGGTGAATTCCGGCGTCTCGGCGATGGCCTCGTAGACGAGGCTCGCTTCCTTGATCTTGGGATGGTCGGGCGCCACGCCGCCACGCACCAGGCCGAACGGGGTGGGAAGCCGGTCCAGCATGTCGATGCGCACGGCAATATCGGCGCGGAACAAGGCCTGGGCGGCATAGAATCCGCCCGGTCCGCTGCCGACGATGGCCACCCGCAACGGGTTCCTTTCCGAGCCGAGCGCTTCCCTGGTGCCCATGTGCAGTCCCTGATTTCCGCCTGATTTCCGCCTAATTTCC
Source organism: Rhodospirillales bacterium (assembly GCA_030744625.1). Taxonomy (GTDB): domain Bacteria; phylum Pseudomonadota; class Alphaproteobacteria; order Rhodospirillales; family JASLQF01; genus JASLQF01. The sequence goes on along the minus strand of JASLQF010000008.1, from coordinate 49,222 downwards.
GAGGGGGGAGGGGCGGTCGCCGCAAGGTTGGCGGCAATCTAGCACTCTGACCCGGCCGGGTCACATGGAACGGCAAAGAGGGCAGGCGCCGGCGCCGTCTAGGTTCCGGCTAAGGTCTTCGCGAAATAATTTCTAGGCTGCCCCGAAGGTCAGGCCCTGTTCCTTGAGCCATTTCCGGTACTCGACGGCGAGCCTGTCGCAACGCACGTGCAGTTCCTCGCGGAGATCGAGGGGAATTTTCTCGGGGCGCTGGCTCTCGACGATCTCGCGGTCCTGCTCGAAGACCTGGTCCTGGCGCTCGAGGATGTCCTTCTCGGTGAGTTCGGGACCGAAGTTGATGGCGATGCCAAGCCACACGACGCTCTCGTTCTCCTCGACCGGCTGCACCGTGGTGAAGGTGCAGAACCTGTCGTCGTCGCCGCCCGTTCCGTCGGCGAGCACCGTGTGCTTGGAGAAGTAAGCCGTGAGCGGGCGGAAGCAGTGATAGGTGTAACCCGAGTTGACCGGCCGTCCACGGTGATCACCGAACGGCTGGAATACATGAATTTCGTCGGTGTAGAGGCCGTGCTCCCCGCGGTAGACCTTGTAGGGCTTGATGACGTCGGGGTTGGCCTGAACGCCGTTGAGGCCGGCGTGGACATAGGGGAAGTGAGAGGCGTCGACGAAGTTCTCGATGGTCCTAAATCCGTTGGCGCGATAATAGTACGGCCCCGCCTGGAACTTGCGGAACGCGGGGTCGTCCCACTGCCAAAACGGCGGCACGTCGTGTTGCGGATCGCCCAGCGACACCCAGATCCAATCGTATTTCTCCTCGACGCGATGGACGATTGCGTGGGCCTTCTTGGACGGCGTCTGATCGGGATGGGCCGGCATCAGCGTGCACGCCCCCTCGCAATTGTAGCGCCAGCCGTGATAGGGGCAGACAACCTCGCCGTTCTCCACCCATCCCATGGAAAGCCGCGCGCCGCGGTGGATGCACAGGTCCTTCCAGGCCATCACCCGGCCTTCGTGGCGCCACACGACGAGGTCCTCGCCGAGCAGCCGCACCTTCATGATCTTCCCTTCCCACACGTCCTTGGCGCGCGCCACCACGTGCCAGTCGTCGACCAGGACGGGATCCCTGTTGGGCTCGTTGGCCGGCGATTCCGCGGTTTGCGATTGCGTGCTCATGGTCTTGCTCCGTTCGGCCTCCACAATTCTAGCAATTGCCCGACGGCGCCTCAACTCGGCGCCCGAAAGCGCGTCGGCGGCGCCTTGGCGCCTACTCGGCGGCCATCGCCTCCTTCCAGCGTTGCGATATGGTGCGGGCCGGCGCCTCCGCCTTGGAAATGCGGCACAGGAGCCCCTTGAGCGGGCTCGAGCCGAGCACCACGTCGCAGTTATCGGGATCGTCGTCGACGAGCACGTTCGAGCACACCTCGAAGACCCCGCGGTCCGGCCCCGGCTCCTCGGGCAGCCACCACCCGTGCGGAATGGAAACGACCTTCTCGTGGATCTGGTCGTGGAGATGGGCCCTCATGCGCAGGCGCCCGCGAACGGTTTCGATCCACACGTAATCGCCTTTCTTGATTCCATATGCCTCGGCCGTCTTGGCGTTGATCTCGACCAGGGGCTCGGCGTTCAGTTTGCGCAAGGACTTGAGTTGGCGCCCCTGGGAATGCCAGAACATGGGCTGCTTGGCGCCGGTATTGAGAATGAGCGGATATTCCTCGAACCGCTCGGGCGTGGAGACCGGGCCTTCCGCCGGCTCCACATGGGCCGGCAGGGGGTCGTACCCCCACTCCTCCATGATCGTCGAATAGATTTCGAACTTGCCGGTCGGCGTGCCGAAGCCTTCCTTCTCATACTTGCGGTACTGGACCGGCAACTCGATGCCGTGGTCCATCTTCTTGAGCTTGTCCCACGTCGTGCCCATGGGCTTGAGGGATTTCTCGGCGAATTCCTCGAGGGAAGGAAAATGCTCGCCATAGCCGAGCTTGCGGCCGAGCCCGATGATGAACTCCCAGTCCGAGCGCCGCTCGCCGATCTCCACCAGCTTCTGGGACACCGTGTCCATGAAGGTCGCTTGGGGGCCCTTGGTGTGCAGGTGCAGGCGCGGCTCGTCGCGCTCCAGGTTCCCCGCCGCCGGCAGCACCACGTCGGCGAGTTCGGCGGTCGGCGTCATGAACATGTCCATCACCACCAGCAGGTCGAGCTTCTTCATCGCCTCGATGATGCGCCCCGTGTTGGGGAAGCATGTCACCGTGTTGTTGCCGGTGACGATGTAGGCCTTTACCGGATAGGGCTTGTCGGTGATCATCGTGTGATAGAGGCTGGGCGGGTGGGCGTAGGCATAGGGCGTCAGGTTGAGCGCCTTGAAACGGTCGCCGCCGATGCGCTTGGCCTCCTGCTCGGGCGACAGCTTGTCCCACAGCTCCGGGTATTCGAGCTTGGGCGCCGGGTAAAAGACGTTGCCGCCGGGCACGTCGAGATTACCGGTTATGCCCATCAGGATGAGTAGCGCACGGGTTGCCTGGAACGTGTTGTTGCCGAGCTGGTCCGTGCCGTTGCCCCAGATGATGCAGCCCGGCGCCGTGGTCGCGTAGGTGCGCGCCGCCCTGGCGATTTCCTCAGGCTGACACCAGGTGATCTCGGCGACCTTGTCGAGCGGGTAGTCCTTGACCCTTTCGGCGAGTTCGTCGAAGCCGTGGCAGTACCTTTCCACGAATTCCTTGTCGTAGAGTCCCTCGTCGATGATTACGCGCATCCACCCCAGGGCCATCGCGGCGTCGGTGCCGGGACGTAGCGGCAGCCAGATGTCGGCCGGGCCGGCGGCGTTGGGCTTGCGCGGATCGACGACGATGTTGACCGGGTTCTCGCGGAGCGCGTCGGTCACCGGGATATGGCCGATGAGGCCGTGATCGTTGCTGGTGCGCTTCTGGGAGCCCCACTGGACCACGCAACGGGGTTTCCCGTAGACGTCGGAGATCGGCGTCGTGTCCCAGCCTCTTTGCGAGTAATTGCCGCTGGCCGTGACCTTGGCGACGGCGACCCTGGGCCCGTAACAGAAGTAGGCGATGGCGGTGACGTTGGGAGTGCCGAAGAGGTTGGCCAGGCGGCTGACGATGTGGGTGTTGTTGACGCCCGTGCCGCGGCCGAAGGCCACTCCCTCGGCGCCGTGTTGGTCGCGGATGGCCAGCATCTTCTCGGCGATGAAATCCAGGGCCTCGTCCCAACTCGCCCGGCGCCACTTGCCGGCGCCGCGCTCGCCGGTCCGCATCAAGGGGTAGTCAAGCCGGTCGGGATGGTAGAGCTGCTCGATACTGGGGACGCCCGCCTTGGAACAGAGCGCGCCCCGGTTGATGGGGTTTTCCTTGTCGCCAAAGACCCGACTGACGGTGCCGCCGACCATTTCGACGATGGTCCCGCAACCCCCGTGACACATGCGGCAAACGACCTTAAAGGCGCTGGCCACCCCGCCCGTGGCCGAGCTGTCGCCCGGCGATACTTCTGTGTCGCTGTTCACGATAGTCTCCTCCTCCGGCGCGGTGACGGCCGGAAACCTCCCGCGCAAGGCTTTTCCGGCGCCGGCTTTGCGGCCCCGCGTGTTTCATGTTACGTGTTTTATTTTAACGCGCGAAGTAAGGCGAAGTCAAAGACAATTGGGATTTCCCTGCCGGCCGGATTGGCCTTTTTCCGCCACCGCCTATTTTGGAAGGGAGCCGCCCGGTTCCTCGTAATAGGCGGGCTCTTCAAGGGAGTCCAACAGCCGTCGCTTGGCCTCTTCCAGGGTCTTGTCGCTCCACGGAAGCGTCCGGCCTCGCGGCCGCCACTGCGAATTGGCGATGCGATGGGACCACGCGCCCTCGAACTTGGTGAACAGAACCCGCTTGAATTCCCGCACGTACCAGCCTTCCGCGGTCGCGACCTCGCGGACCAGGTAAAGTCCCTGCTCTTCGCTCGCCTCGTCTGCCATGATGGCCTCCCCCTCTTCCGGCGCGCCGGCCGCGATTGCCGGATCCTCCCGCGCTGTTCCTGATTATACGCATCGGCGGCCGCCGTCCAAGCGGCGGGCGGCGCTAGGCTTCCCTGCGGACCTGCCGGCAAAAAGTCTCGCGAACGAGAAAGGCGGTCACAACCGCGATGCCACAGGCGACGAGCAGGGAAAGGAACGCTGTCCGGTAGGCTCCGACCGAAAAGACCTGGGCCCCGCCTTCCATGCGGCCATCCCAATGGAGGTCCAGCAGCCAACCGATGAGGGGCTGGAGGATGGCGCCCGAGGATACGCTGATGGTGTTGATGAAACCGAGCGTCGCGCCATCGGCACCCGGCAGATTGTGCTCGCGGGCCGTAACGAAGCCGAGCACGGCGCCGCCCTGGAAAACGCCGCACGTGAAAAGCAGGACATCGATGGCCGACAGCGGCAATCCGGGCCCGTAGATGATGAGCGAGAATGTGACGAGCACGCCGACGGAACTGACCCGCATGGGAATCCTGCGCCGGCCCACGTAGTCGCTGAACCAGCCGAACAAGGGGCCGCCGATGCCGAAGCCGATCAACACCAACGACGTCGACAGGGCCGCCGCCGGACGGCTCAGGCCATGCGCCTCCATCATGTAGGGCACGCCCCACAGCCCGACAAAGGCCAGCATCGTCGCGAAATTCGTGGTCGAGTAGATGGAGCACACCCAAGTCTGCGGCGTCGTCGCTATCAGGCGCAGGCTGCGCAGCAGACCGCTATGGGGGACCGGGGTCATCCTCGCTTCGGGCTCCGGCCCCTCGCGCACGGCGAGCCAGATGAGCGGCACGCCGAGGAGAGCCACGGCGGCGGCGCCCATCATGGTGCCGCGCCAGCCTACCGCGTCGACGACGAGGGCCAAGGGCGCCTGGCCGATGACCGCCCCCACCATGGCCAGCATGAAGGTGAGCCCGGTGACCAGGGCGAAACGCTTCGGCGGAAACCACACCGCCGCCACCTTGAGCGTGCCGACCAGGGCGAAACCGACCCCCGCGCCAATCAGCAGGCGTCCGAAATAGGCCTGCGGCAAGGTCTCGGCGGTGGCGAAGAGCAGGCTTCCCAGGCCACTCAACAATAGGGCGGCGGACAATACGCGCCTGGGGCCGAAGCGGTCGAGCATTACGCCGACGGGCATTTGGATCGCGGCGTAGGCGTAGTAATAGAAAGCCGACAGATTGCCCAGGACCACCGCGGTGACGCCGAAATCCCGCATCAGCTCGGTGATCATGACGCTCGGCGCGACTCGTTGAAAAAAGGCGTAGAGGTAGAAATTGGCGCACAGCATCCAGATGAACCAGGGCTTCGCGTCGCGAGCCATCTCGTTCATCTCGACGGCGCGGGGAGCGGTCGTCGAATAGAAAAATTCTCGCCTCACGCGCAGGCCCCCATGCTGGTTCTCTCCCACGGCGCATCCCGCCAGGCGGCCCACCGCGCGCCGATCATACCGAACCGCACACTATGTCCACCCGCAAAGGGCGAACCTTGACACGAATCAAGCCGAAACGGAGAACCCGGCGCGACGGCGGCGACCGGCGAACCTCCGTGTTTGGCCTTAATCGCCGGAATATTTGGGTTATAGTCCGGGCATGAACGACAGTGCGCCCGAACTCGTATTTCACGATTCTCTCATGCTCGGTCCGGGCGACCCCCCGGTCTGCGAGATCATCAACCACGAGGGCGCGGCGCCGCTGCTGTTGACCTGCGATCACGCGAGCCGGACAATACCCGCGACGTTCGACGGCCTCGGCGTCGACGAGGCTCGCCTGCGCCAGCATGTGGCGTGGGACATCGGCGCCGGCGACGTCACCCGCGGCCTGTCGCACCGTCTCGACGCGGCGGCGGTCCTGGCCGGCTACTCGCGGCTTGTCATCGACCTCAACCGGCAGCCCGGGGACCCCGAATCGATTCCCCATCAAAGCGACGGTGTGCGGATCCCCGGCAACCGCGGTCTCGGCGAGGCGGATGAGACGGAACGCGTGGACACCTTTTTCTGGCCCTACCACCACGCCGTGAACAACACCCTCGCCCATCTCTGGCGGCGGGGCGCGCCGCCGCTCCTTTTCTCCGTCCACAGCTTCACGCCGTCCTTCAAGGGCGAAGACCGCTACTGGCATATCGGCGTCCTGTGGAACCGTGATCCGCGCCTGGCCAAGCCGCTGATCGGCGAGCTGCGGGCCCACGACTACCTGCACGTGGGCGACAACGAACCTTACTCGGGCGTCGACCTCGCCTACACCATCGACCGGCACGCCGGCGCCGCGGGCCTTGCCAATTGCGCCGTGGAAATCCGCCAGGACCTGCTCGAGGACGCGGCCGGTGTCGAAAGCTGGGTTGATATCCTGGCCGATGCACTGCAAAACATTCTCGCCAAGGAGGATATCTTCCGAGTGGAGCATTTTTAGCATGACCTATGCCGATCTCCCCTTAACCATCGGTATCGAGGAGGAGTACCTGCTGGTCGACCGCGCCACCCGCCATGTCGCCAGCGAGCCGCCCGCCGCCATGCTCGAGGAATGCGAGGCCCGCATCAAAGACCTGGTCAAGCCGGAGTTCCTGAAATCCCAGATCGAGATCGCCACCCCCGTGTGCAAGAACGTGCGCGAGGCGCGCGCCGATCTGGCATGGCTGCGCCGCACCGTGGCCGAGACGGCGGACAAGTACGGGCTCGCCCCGATCGCCGCCTCCACCCATCCCTTTTCGTCGTGGACGGAGCAGAAGCACACCGACAAGGAGCGCTACCACGTCCTGGCGCGCGACATGCAGGCGGTGGCGCGGCGGCTCTTGATCTGCGGCATGCACGTGCACGTCGGCATCGACGACGACGAGTTGCGCATCGACCTGGTCAATCAGATCGCCTATTTCCTGCCCCACCTGTTGGCGCTGAGCACGTCTTCGCCTTTCTGGCAGGGCCAAAACACGGGGCTGAAATCCTATCGGCTCAGCGTCTTCGACGAGTTGCCGCGAACCGGCCTTCCCGAGCGCTTCGATTCCTATGGGGAATACCAGCGCCACATCGAGGTCCTGACCAACGCCGGACTGATCGAGGACGCCTCCATGCTGTGGTGGGACGTACGGCTAAGCCATCGTTTCCCGACCGTCGAAATGCGCATTACCGACGTCTGTACACGGCTCGACGACGCCGCCGCCATCGCGGCGCTGTTCATGTGTATCGTGCGCATGCTTTATCGGCTGCGCCGCGACAATCAGCGTTGGCGCACTTACGCGCCCATGCTGATAAACGAGAACCGCTGGCGGGCCCAACGCTACGGCCTCGACGACGGCCTTGTCGATTTCGGAAAGGGGGAGATCGTGCCCTGCGCCGACCTGATCGAAGAGCTGATCGCCCTTACCAGCGAGGACGCCGAGGCCCTGGGGTGCACCGATGAACTGAATCACATCGGCGAGATCGTCAAGGGGGGCACCTGCGCCCACCGCCAACTCGAGGCCTTCGCCGCCGCCGAAGCGGCCGGCGCCAGCCGCGAGGAAGCCTTCGCGACCGTCGTCGACATGCTCATAGAGGAAACGGTCAAGGGCCTCTGAGCGGCCCGCTCACGTCACTTTGGTCTGCCTTTCGATCGCCACCTCGAGCGACTTCAGAAGCGCGCGGCCCACCTTGCCGCCGTCGCCAGCCACCTTTTCGCGGATCACGGCGCGCATGGCGTCGATGTGCGCCTTGACGATCTCCACCGCGTTGTCGTCCTCGACGCAGCCCTCGCCGGTCACGTCGAAAAGCATCTTGCCGAAGACGGTGATCAGAGGATAGCCGAAGGTGCCACCTTGGCCCCTCAGCTCGTGGGCCAGCAGATTGATCTCCTCGAACTCGGCGCTCCGCGTGCCCTCCTTCTCAAGCGCCCGGTCACACAGCTTGGACAACTTGGCCAGGTAGTCGGCGGCCCAATCGGTAAAGTCCAGGGCGGCACGCTCCAATTCCTCCTCGGCCTCATCGAGGAGCGCCGTCGGTATCTCCCCCGGCTCGCCGGACCCCATGCCGCCGACCTTTTCCTTCAGATGGTTGGACAGGCGGAAATACCAGACGTCCGATCCATCCTTCGGCTTTACCACCTTGTCGGCGGAATAGACGATGGTGATGTCGTCGGACTTCATCTTGCGCCGGTCCTCGTCCGGTGGGCCCTTCTCCTGGCGCCCGCGGTCGGGTCCGAAATAGCTCTGGGTGGCGACGAATTGCCGTGGATAGTCGATCACCTCGAGTATCTTCTTGTAGACCGACGTGACCGAGAACGGCTTGCTCAGGAATTCCGTCACGCCCAGGTCGCGCGCCGCGTTGACGTATTTGGTGTCGGCGGCACCAGAAAGCATGATGAAGGGAATGAAGCGGTTGGGCGACTCCTTGGCGGTGCGCAGCCAGCGTAGGAACAGGAGGCCATTGATGGGCGCCATCACCAGGTCGGAGATGACCACGTCGAACGCCGGGCCGCCGCCCAGCCGCGCGCCCGCGTGCAGGGTCTTGAAGAATTCTATGGCCTCCGCCCCGTCCGGTGCGCTCGATACGCGGCCGAACTTGATGCCATGCAGCAGGCTTTCGACAACCTTGCGGATATACGCATTGTCTTCGACCAGATAGACGCTGCAGCGTTCGAAATCATAGATCGCCAAGGCACCCCCCTTTCGGAGAGAGGGTAGTTTCTCAGCCTTTCCACATCAAGAACCTGCAACGGCTTGCGCGCCGGCGCCCGCGCCGACTATGTTCGGCCCTCGCGGCGCGCCCTTCCCGGATCGTGCCGAAGGCGGCGGCAAGAGGTGACGATGATGGCGGATATTGGCGGTTTCGCGACGGAGCGCCTACGCTCCGTGGTCGAAAGGATAGAGCGGCTGGAGGAAGAGAAAGCGGCGCTGGCCGCCGATATTCGAGAAGTCTACTCCGAAGCCAAGGGGGCCGGCTTCGATGCCGCCGTCGTGCGTCAGGTCGTCAGGCTCCGCAAAATGGACAATGCCGAACGCCGCCAGCGGGAGGAACTTCTGGACCTCTACAAACGGGTCCTCGACCTGTAGTCCGCTAACCTTAGCCGCCGAGGGCACCTCTCGCCTTCGTCCGGCCTGGTCCGGCGAAGGCGCGGCCCACGTACTCGAGCAGGACCTGCATGCTTTCCTCGACCGTCAGCTCCCCGGTGTCGATGGTCAGTTCCGGGTGCTCCGGCGCCTCGTAGGGCGCCGACACGCCGGTGAACTCTGGGATTTCGCCGCGCCGCGCCTTCCTGTAGAGACCCTTGGGGTCGCGCCCCTCGCAGACATCGAGGCCGGCCGACAGGTAGACCTCGTGAAACTGGTCGGACGCCGCTTGTCGGGCCAGCTCGCGGTCGCGGCGGTAGGGGGAAATGAAGGCCGTGACGACGACGGAGCCGGCATCGGCGAAGAGGGCGGCGATCTCGCCGACGCGGCGGATGTTTTCCACCCGGTCCTCCGGCGAGAAGCCGAGATCGGAACTCAACCCGTGGCGGATGTTGTCGCCGTCGAGGACGTAAACCTGATACCCCTCTTCGAACATCCGCTTTTCCACCTCGAAGGCCAGGGTCGACTTTCCCGACCCCGAAAGGCCGGTCAACCAGAGGACCCCGCCGCTGTGGCTGTTGGCGGCCCACCGGGATTCCCGCGCCATCCGATGCTGGACGCGCGTGATATTGGTCGATTTGACGGTCATCGATCAGCCACCGGCCTTGCTACTGTTCACAGGTTGGCCCGTTTTGCGTCTTTCGTCCACACGCATCGTCGGGGTGGGCGGCGGACGGCGTCAATTCTTCGACAAGTCGGCCACGAAAAGAGCGAACACGCGGTTCAGTCCCTCGTTTAGGGCGTCGACCGCGGCGCTCACGGTATCGGCCGCGGCCGCCGTCTCGACACGATAGGTGTCGAGGAACAGGAGCCGCTCGCCGGCCGTCTGCCTCACCCCCAGTTCCAACTCGACGATGGCTTTCGCGGCCCCGGACGAAGCGCCGATCACCCTTTCCAGGCGCTTGATCTTTCCGGTTAGCGCATAGTCCACGGCAACGCGCATCTCCGGTGTAACGATGGCGGACGCCACCTTGGCGCGGCGCAGGTAGGCGACCAGCTGATCGCGCAGCATGACCGGCGGCGGTTCGGTCCAGAAGTGGTAATGGTATTCCTGCAACTCCCGGGGACGGTCGCTTCTGCTGTAGACGATGGGGCGTCCGGCGGTCAGGCCATCGGCTGAGAGGCGCTCGATCTCGAGCGTCCCTTGGAGGTGGGGGACGGAGAGCACCTTTTCCGGCGCCCCCACCTCGAGCCGGTAGAACGTGTCCTGGGGCACCGGCGGCTGCGCGCACGCGCCGAGAGCCGGGACCAGCAACAGGAACAACGACCAAGACGCTTTTCTCAACAGCATTCCTCCGGCCGATCGCATCACTAGCGGGCCGCTTCGCCGGCCGGCGGCTGCCCCCCGAGCAGGAGGCCCGGGTTCTGCCTGATCTGGCGCGTGAACTCATACATGTTCCGGGCCGCCCCTTCCAGGTTCTGGTTGACGGCGTCTATATGGCGGGCCGTCGAATCGGCTATGTAGCCGAAGTCGTCGAGCGACTTCCCAAGGCTTTCCTTGTTCTCGATGATCATGTCGTCAACCGAGGCGATCAGCGAGTCCAATTTGAGACGGGTTTCCTCGAGGTCGGCGGTGAGCTTGGCAAAATTGCCCGCCGTCTCGTCCATGTTGGCGAGAAACGTCTCGAGCTTCCTTCGGTTTTCGGGCTTCAGGAGCTCCGCGATCTCCTCGCTCGAGCGGTCCAGCTTGCCGGCCACCGCCTCTATCTTGTCGGCGATGCGCGGCGTGCGCTCGGCGACGTCGGCGGCGATTTCGGTGATTTGTCCGAGCAACGTCTTGATCTCGTCGTCCATCATTCCGCCGATGGTGCCGACGGTCTCGTTGAGGTTCGTCAGGAGTGGCTTGAGGCTGCCCTCGGTAAGTTCGGTGACGTCGCTCGCCACCGAGGACAGGACCGCGAAGACGTTGGACGCCTCGCGCGCCTTCAACTCGTTGCCCGGGGCCAGGGCGGCGGCGCTCGCGCCGGCGCGGATGCTGATGGTGATGGCGGCGAGCAATCCGGGGGCGGCGATCTCGGCAACGCTGTCGGCGGGAATGCGCCAGCCCTCGACGACGCTGAAATCGACTCGGAAGCGCATGCCGCCCTTCCAGGGTTCGGGCGTCACTTCCTCCACCTGGCCGATGGGAAAGCCCTCGTAGAGCACCTGGCTGCCGAACTTGACGCCGGTGACGTTCCGGTAGGTGGCGTAGTAGGAATCGGTGGTCCCCGTCCTGCCCGTGAGCAACGCCACGGACACCACCAGACCGACGAGGACGGCGAGGACGAAGGCGCCGACGACGACGTAGTTGACGCGGCTGCTTTTCATGGGTGCCCTTCCTTATCCAGCCTCTCGCCCAACAGGCGGCGCAGGTACTCTTCCGGATCGCCGGTCTCTTCCTCGGTGCGTCGGTGGAGCAGGTTCTGAATGCGCTCGCTTTGCTCGGCGCGCAGTTCGTCCGGCGTGCCGATGAACAGGATCCTACCCGCGTCGAGCACGGTCATGCGGTCGGCGATCTTGAAGGCGCTGTCGAGCTCGTGGGTGACCACGACGATGCTCATGCCGAGCGCGTCGCGCATGCGCAGGATGAGGTCGTCGAGCGCCGAAGCGACGACCGGGTCCAAACCGGCCGAGGGCTCGTCGCAGAACAGGATCTTGGGGTCCATGACGATGGCGCGGGCAAAGGCGGCGCGCTTGATCATGCCACCCGAGAGCTCGGACGGCATGAGGTCCTCGAAACCGGCGAGGTCCACCACCTCGAGCTTCATGCGGGCCATGATCTCCATGGTCCGCAGGTCGAGGTCGGTGTGCTCTTGGAGCGGCAGCATGATGTTCTCGCCCACCGTCATCGAGGAGAACAGCGCGCCGCCCTGGAAGGCGACGCCGATCCTTTTGTGCAGTTCCAGCTTCTCTTGGCCGGTCAAGGCGGCCGTGTCCTGGCCCAGCATCCTGATGGTACCGGATGCGCGCCGCTCGAGGCCCATGAGGTGGCGCAAAAGCGTGCTCTTGCCCGACCCGCTGCCCCCCATGATGATCATGATCTCGCCCTCGTGGACGTCGAGGCTGACGCCATCGAGGATGATGCGTTCGCCGTATTGGGCGACCAGGTTCTCGACCTCGAGCACCTTGACGCTTTCAGCGGGTTCCGGGGATGTATCCATGGTCAGCGCGTCGCCACGAAGGCAAAGATCATGTCGGTGACCACGATCGCCATGATCGACTGCACCACCGCCCGCGTCGTCACCCGGCCCACCCCCTCGGCGCCGCCGGTGACCGAGGCGCCGTTGGCGACCCCGATGACCGTGATGAGGACGGCAAAGATCAGGCTCTTCCAAATGCCGTGCATGAGGTCGTCCACGGACAACGTTTCGATGGTCTGATCGACATAGGCGGCCATGCTCATGTCGAGCTCGATCCCGACGTAAAGGCCGCCGGCCCACAGTCCGACGACGTTGCTGAGGAAGGTCAGGGCCGGCACCATGACGACGAGGGCGATGAAGGCCGGCACCACCAGGTAGCGCACCGGGTTGATGCCCATGACGGTGAGGGCGTCGATCTCCTGGTTGATGGTCATGATGCCGAGCCGTGCCGCCAGGGCCGAGCCCGAGCGGCCGGCCACCAGGATGCCGGTGATCAGGGGCGCGAACTCGCGCGTCATGGATAGCGCGATGCCGAAGACGACCCGCGATTCGGCACCGAAGATGCTGAGGCTGTAGATACCCTGGATGGCCAGCATGGCGCCGATGGCGGCGCCCAGCAGCGCCACGATGGGAATGGCGCCGATGCCGATCTCCATCATCTGCGCGAAGACGGCACCGACGCGCACGGTCTGCTTGACGCGAGGCCCGAGGAAAAGCCAGTACAGGCTCTCGACCACCAGGCTCCCGCAATAGCCGAGCCCCGCCAGCCCCGCCAGCCAGGCGCGGCCCACCCGTTCGGCGAAGTGGGCGGCGGCGTTGCCGGATTGCGTCGATGCCATGGGGCTCCCCGTCAGCCCAGTTCGGCGAGGGCGGCCTCGCGGCTCTCATGGATGGTGAAGACCGTATCCAGCCTGGCCAGATGCAGCACCCGAAGGGCCGGTTCGCTGATCGCGGCGAGGGCGAATTCACAGCCCGCCTTGCGCGCGCCCTGCAAGGACTCGACCAGGGAGGCGACGCCGGAACTGTCGATGTAGGAGACGCCCGCCATGTCGACGATGACGGGACGGCCCTTGCGCACGCATTCGAGAAGGATCTTGCGCGCGTCCGGCGAGCTGGAGAGGTCCACGTCCCCCTCGAGAGCGACGACGATCGCCTTTCCTTCTTCGGTGACTTCATGGTTCATGGGAATATCTCACGCAATCCGTTTGACCATTCTGAGCTGGTTGCCGCGTCCCCCGGGGGGCACCAGATATTGCACCTCGTCCATGATCTGGTTGATGAAATGAGTGCCCAGCCCGCCCGGGCGCACGTCGTCCAGGGAACGCGGCTTGATGGTGGCGGGATCGACGGTCTCGGCGAAATCCGTCAGCGACACTTCCATGCCGTCGCCGGTGCGCCGCACCTGGACGATCATTTCTCCTCCGGGTGCCCCGCCATAGGCGTGGCGGATGACGTTCTGGCAGGCCTCGTCGACGGCGAGGACGATGTCCTGGGCCACTTCTTCCGCGCAGCCGCACCTCAAGGCCGCTTCGCCGACGGCGGCGCGGATGTCCTTCAAGCGCTCCGCCCGGGCCGGGCCGCGCAAGGCCACCAGGACCTCTCCGTCGGCTTCATCGGGGTGCTGTGTTTTCAATTGCGGGCGCGCCTCATGCATCGTCTATGGCCAATATCGTCACGTCGTCGCGCAAGGGCGCGTCTCCCGGGTCGAGCCGGGAGACGACGGCCGCCAAGCGCTCCCTCAGGCCGCGGTCCCGGACCTCGTCGAGCAGCGCCTTGAGGCCCTCCACCTCGAGGGTCGTGCCATCGTCCAGGTACCCTTCGGTCACCCCGTCAGTGAAAACGTAGAGGGCGCCCCCGTCAAGGTGCAGTTCGGTTTCGGGATAGGCGTCGTCCGGCATCACCGGCGGCACGATGCCCAGCGGCGGCGCCTCGGCCTGGAGCGCCGCGAAAGAACCGTCCGGGGCGCGATGCAGCGGCGGCTCGTGTCCGGCGTTGGCGAGGCGCACGACACCCGCCGCCGGGTCGTAGATGCCGCCCACCATGGTGACGAACATGCCGCGCGTCGCGGTCTCGCAGATTTCCGCGTTGACCTTGCTCAACAGGAGCCCCGGCTCATGAATGGTCTTGCCGAGGCAGCGATACAGGCTCGCCGTCTTGGCCATGAGCAGGGCGGCGTTCATGCCCTTGCCCGACACGTCGCCGAGATTGAAGCAGATGCGCCCGTCGTCGAGCCCAAAATAGTCGTAGAAGTCGCCCGAGACCGTGCGCGCCGGCCGGTTGATCCCGTGCACGGGAAAGCCGTCGCCGCGGTCCTCGGGCAGGAGGCTGCGCTGGATCTCGGCGGCCAGTTCGAGTTCGCGGCGCACGCGCTCCTGCTCCATCAGCTCGGCCGCCATGCGGGCGTTGATGATGGCCAGCGCCGCCGCCGAACTCAGGGCCTGGAGGACGGCGAGGTCGGCCTCGGTGAACTGCCCGTCTTCGCTCAGCTTGTTGACCAGCTCGATGGCGCCGATCCTCTCGCCGTGCACGCTCAGGGGCGCGCACAGGATGGAAAGGGTGGTGAACCCGGTCTGCTCGTCGGTGGTGGTGTCGAAATCGGGATCATCGGCGGCGTCGCGAACGATGGCGCCCGAATCGGTCTGCACGCAGCGCCCGATGATGCCCTGGTCGCTGCTCAAGGTAAGCCCGGTGATCTCGGTGGCGCCATGGCAGGCGTGGCAGCACAGCGTGGAGCCCCCTTCCTCGAGCATGAACAGCGCCCCGCCGGCGGCATCCAGGTACGTGGTGATGCGCTCGATGGCGCTTCTCAGGGTCTCCTCGATGTCGAGGGAAGCGGCGAAGTCGTGGCCGAGATCGGCGAGCAGCCGCAGGTGGTCGGAGATGTTGCCTCCACCCGCCGCCAGCAGGGACTCCACGGATTTGCGTTCAGCCATTGCAGGATGATGCCCGGAAATCGCGATACGGGCAATCAACGGACGGCGGCATCGGCCCGGCGGCGGACAATCGCCTCAACAACGGCGCAATCTTGGTTCTCCAGCGTCGGAGACAGATGATCCGAAACGCATACCCGTGAGGTTGGCCCAATAGGCCGCCGCCTCGCACATCGGGCAGGCCCTCGACGTGCCATACATCACGCAGCCGCTGAGGTCGCGTGTTCCCAAGTTGCGCGCCGCATCGCGGATAGCTTCTATTTCCGCATGCGCGGTAGGATCACGATTAACGACAACGCGGCTCGGCGCCTGTCCGACGATGCGCCCGTCCTTGACGATTACCGCGCCATACCCCTGGTCGCCTGTTTCGAGAGCCAGGTTTCGCATGCGCCGGGCCTGCTCCATGAAGGCGGCTGGCGTCCCTCCCGATGGGTTTAATTTGATTGTTGTCGCGTCGTCGGCAGCGGGGCGGCGCATTGCCAGGATTGAAAAGGGAATTGCCAATGCAAACGGCCCGACAAGCCGCGTCATCAGGGCGCGCCGGCCGACGTCACCATTTTCCGCGCGCTCTTGGCGTCCCTTTGATCGATCTGTCACGAGCGTACTCCCTGTCTCGAGGTTTGTCCGGCGTCTGGTCGCGTGCAGGGAACGGAGTAGGTGAACCGCCGCTCGTCGGTAGTCTTACAGTCCTTTCGGGCCATGGATGGGCGCGTCACCCTTTCTCCCATCCGCTCATCAACTCAACGCCTCGACGCCGGCCCTGACCTTCACATAGGTCCCCGGCGCGTCCTCGATGACCTTGAGCCTGCCGCCGCCGGGCCAGCGCGCCGGCGTTGTCCTGGGCCCGGCGTGGCGCGCCACCCAGCGGCCCCAGTCGCGCCACCACGAGCCGTCGTGGCGCTTGGCGCCCTTGAGCCAGGCATCGGCGTCCTTGGGTTTCCTGGTGTTCGTCCAATAGCCGTACTTGTTGGCAGCCGGCGGGTTGACGACGCCGGCGATGTGGCCCGAGGCGGAGAGCACGAACCTGACCGGCCCCGCGTAGAGCCCGGTCGCCGCATAGACCGATTTCCAGGGCGCGATATGGTCCTCGCGGGTGGCCAGGATGTAGGTCGGCGCCTCGATCCTGCCGAGGTCGATGGGCACGCCGTCGAGGCTGATGGCGCCGGGCTCGACGAGCTTGTTCTCGAGATACATCTTGCGCAGATAGAAGCCGTGCATCATGGCCGGCATGCGCGTCGAATCCGAGTTCCAGTAGAGCAGGTCGAAGGGCGCCGGGGCGCGGCCCAAGAGGTAGTTGTTGATGACGAACGACCAGATCAGGTCCTTGTCGCGCATCATGTTGAAGACGGTGGCCATGTGGTGGCCTTCGAGGTAGCCCTTCTTGTTCATGTGCGCCTCGAGACGGGCGAGCTGATCCTCGTCGACGAACACCGAGAGCTCGCCGGCCTCTTCGAAATCGACCATGGCGGTGAAATAGGTGGCGGACTTGACGCGCCCCTTCCACTTGCGCCCCCCTTTAGCCGCCATGTAGGCCAGCGTGCAGGCCAGAAGCGTGCCGCCGATGCAATAGCCGATGACGTTGACCTGGCGTTGTCCGGTCGCCCGCTCGATGGCCTCGAGGGCGGCCAGCGGCCCCTCCATCATGTAGTCGTCGAAGCCCTTGTCGGCGAGGCGTTCGTCCGGGTTGACCCAGGACATGACGAACACCGTCAGGCCCTGGTCCACCGCCCACTTGATGAAGGAGTTGCGCGGCTGCAGATCGAGCACGTAGTACTTGTTGATCCACGGCGGCATGATGAGAAGCGGCCGCGCATGAACGGTTTCGGTGGACGGCGCGTACTGGATGAGCTGCATGAGATCGTTCTGGTAGACCACCTTGCCGGGCGTCGCGGCGACGTTCTCGCCGAGGGTGAAGGCGTCGGCATCGGTCATCGATATGCTGAGCCGGCCGCCGCCGCGCTCCACGTCGGCGAGCAGGTTGTCGAGTCCCTTGAGCAGGTTCATGCCGCCGCTTTCCAGGGTGGCGCCCAGCACCTTGGGGTTGGTGATGGCGAAGTTCGACGGCGCCACGGCGTCAACCAACTGGCGGGTGTAGAAATTCGCCTTGCCGGCGGTCTCCTTGTCCAGGCCGTCGGCGCCCTGCACCGTTTCTTCCATCCAGCCCGCCACCAGGAGGTACGCCTGCTTGATGACGTCGAACACCACCTCGTCGGTCCACGCGTCGTCCTGGAAGCGCCGATCGTCCTTGGCCGGCACCGCCACCGGCGCCGCCTCGGCCCCCGCCAAGCGCCGCGCCGCCGCCCGCCGCAGCGCCGCAAAGTCGCGCATGAGCTCGGCCAGGGATCCGGCCAGTTTGAGCGGATCCGCCATGACGCGGGCGCCCAGCCTGAGAAAGGCCTTGCCCACCACGGAAGGGTCGGAAACCTGAAAGCCGTCATCGCCGCCGCGGCGCGTCTGTAGCGCCTGGGCGACGCGCCAGCCGCGCCCGGCCAGGCTGGCCATGACGCGGGCCGCCTCGGCCGCATCGGCCGCACTTGGGGGCTTGAATGTGGGTCGCTCGGCCATACCGCGCTCCGTTCAGCTCGGAACGACCCAATATTAGGTCACTTCGGGGGCCGCGTGGAAGGCGCCAGCGCGCGGCGCCGGCGGTTCCGCCTCAGCCCAAGGGCTGGCCGAGGCCGGCGGCGCGCAGGGTGTCCTCGTCGGGGCCGCGCCCGGCGCAACACTCGGCGAGCTTGCCGTCGATGGCCACGGCGGGCACCGAGCCGATACCGAGGGCGCGGGCGCGCGCCGCCACGCCAGGCTCCTTCATGTCGAGCACGCTCACCTCGCAGGACGGGCACGCCAGTTCGTTGACGCGCGCCACGACGTCCTCGCAAACCGGACAGCCGGCGCTAAAAACCTCTATCTTGCGCTTGGAAGTCATGGTCTCTTCTCCTTTCCCGGGCGCGTGCCCGCCGATTGCGTTCCCTGCCCCATAAGCGATTCCATGATCGAGCACGCCCCGAGCGCGCCGCTCCCGGGACAGGCGTCGATCAGTTCGTCGAGGGCGTGACGGATTTCGATCAACCGGCTGATCTTGTCCTCGACCTCGCCGAGCTTGACCCGGGCGCGCTCGCGCACGTCGGCGCAATCCGCCGAGGGATCGGCGCTGAGGGACAGGAGATCGCCGATTTCGCCGAGCGAGAAACCGAGCTTCTGCGCCTGGCGGATGAAGCGGACGCGCTCGATGGTCGCCGCCGGATACTCGCGATAGCCGCCGAAGGCCGGCCGCGGCGGGCGCTCGATCAGGGCCTTGCGCTCGTAAAAGCGGATGGTCTCGACGCCGACGTCGGCTTGGCGGGCCGCCTTGGCGATGGTCGTTCGGTGCATGGCCCCTTCCTCCATGCGCATATTCTGCGCTCCGTACCATGATACGGAGTCAAGGGGCCGTCGTTAACCCCTCCCCGGAGCTCCGACGCCCGACGGCGCGGATGGCCAAGGAGAAGACGACGCTGAGGCCACCGGCGCCCAGCAATATCCACTGAACCGCATGCCATTGGCCGGTCGCCGCGACCACGAAGGCGATGGCGGGCGCCCCCACGAACTGACCCATATTGGCGCCTTGCAGGATGAAACCGTTCATGGTGCCCAACTGTTGCGGCGAGGCCGCATGCACGGGGACGATGGCGAACAACGTCCCCGGAACGAACCCGCTGACGGCGGAAAACAGCATGCACAGGCCGAAACGGACGGCGTCGGGCACGGCGTCCGAAAACATCCCCAAGGCCGAAAGGCCCATGATGGCGCTGGGCAACGCGATCAGCGTCCAACTCGGCACGCCCCGGTTGATCAACCAGCCGCCGACGACGTTGGAGGGCACGTTGGAGATGACGACCAGGGCCGTCAACATGGCGGCCTCGGGGATGGAGGCGCCGCGCTGCTCCACGAGAAAGGTCGGAAGCCACACCATGACGGCGCTCCAGGGAAGGGAAAAACAGAAGAACGTGGCGACCAGAAGCCACGGCCCCTGGCGGGTGACGGTGACGCGTATGTTGTGCCATGGCGAGGCGGCAGCTGGCGCCCGGTCCCCGGCGGGGCGCCCCGCCTTGACCAGTCCGGCCGCCACCAGAACCAGGGCGAGCGCGGCCCCGGCGAGCCATAGCCCGCGCCACCCGAAGCTCTCCAGCACCGGCGGCGACGTCACCAGCATGCCGGCGATGCCGACCGGCATAAAGGTGCTCCAGATGCCGAGCGCCAGCCCGCGGTCGCCGGGCGCCGCCGCCCGGGCGATCAGGGAGGGCGCCGCCGCCATGATGGATACGAAGCCGATGCCCTCCAGGAACCGCGTCGCCAGCAGCACGCCGGAAGTCTCGGCGGCGCTCCCCAACGCGCCGCCGAGGGCCAGGAGCGCCAGCCCGGCGATGACGACGCGGCGATGGCCGAGCCCATCGGCGAACAGCCCGGCCACCATTCCCGTGGCCATGGCCATGGCGTTGAAGATGGACACCACCCATCCCGCCCCCACCAGGCCGAGACCGAGCTCGGGGCGTATCAGGGGCAGGGCCGGCGGCATCTTGCCGATGTAGGCGGCGGCGGTGACCCCGGCGGCGAGGCCGAGGAGGACGACTCCCCAGCGGGTGCGCGGGCTAGGCGTCGGCATGGCGCCCGGCCCCGGCCGGCCCGCTGTCGTAAAGGGCCTCGATGACCGGGCACTCAGGCGTGGTGCCCCCCGCGCACTCGGCGACCATGGCGGCAAGGACCGATTCCATGCGCTCCAGATCGGCGATCTTGGCGTGTACGTCGTCCAGGTGCGCCGCCGCGATCCTTTCGACCTTGGAGCAATTCCGCTCCTCGCCGTCGGCCATGGCCAGGAGCGCGCGCACCACGTCCAGGGAGAAGCCGAGGCGACGCGCCCGACGGATGAAGTTGAGGCGCTTCAACGCCTCGTCACCGTAGTGGCGATGGCCGCCGCTGCTGCGCGCCGGCGGCGCCAGAAGGCCGATGCGCTCATAGTAGCGGATGGTCTCGACCTTGCAGCCGGTGGCCTTGGCCAGGGCGCCGATGGCCAAGTATGGGACCGTATCGGTCATGTCGCTTCCTCGCGGCAACGTGAAAAACAACCCTTGAACCTATAGTTACTACAGGTCTTAGGATGGATGCTATCGCTTCTTGGAAGGGGAAGTAAGCCCATGGCCGACATGATGGAATCGACAGGCGAGCCAACCGCGGCAAAGGACGCGGCGAAATCGGATGGGCTGCTCAAGACCGGCATCATCGGCGTGGCGATAACCGGCATCTGCTGTTTCACGCCGGCCCTGGTGATCGGGCTCGGCGCCGTTGGCCTCTCGGCGTGGCTGGGCTGGCTCGATTGCGTGCTGCTTCCGGCCTTGGCGGTCTTCCTGGCAATCACCGGCTACGCAATGGTGCGCCGCTCGCGCCGCGGGGCCTGACCATGGAACTCGCCGAGGCCGATCGTTTTTCCGAGATCACCTGTCCCCGGTGCGGGCACGGCAAGACGGAAACCATGCCGCTCGATGCCTGCATCTACTTCTATGAATGCGAGGAATGCGGCTCCCTGCTCAAACCCAACGAGGGAGACTGCTGCGTCTTCTGCTCCTTCGGCTCCGTGCCGTGCCCGCCGGTCCAGGTGGTCGGGATCTGCGATCCGCCTTGATACCTTATTGTCCGTGATCGCCCGAGTTCGTTGGGTTCTTGATATCGGACTCGCAGCCTCTATTCGTTATGACCCGGCTTAATCCGGGATCGTTGGTTTGCAAAGCGGTTTGCAGAGCCCGCCACGTGTGGGCATCAAGCACCTCCTGCCTTTTGCACCTTGCCGTGGGCTTTCTCGGACTTGGTCCGCTTTTGGCTAGGAGCGGACCTTCAGCCACATCCTGAATTACGTCTGCTTTGCCCCCAAAAGCGGACATTTTTCAGGGCTGACAATTATGTCTGCTCCAGGGCCAGCGGTCATGAGCACCGCATCAACAGGCCGGACACATGACTGCACCCGACCACTTTGCATCAACGTCAAAACAACCCTTGCCAAATGGGAGCCGTCCACACATGACCCTTTTGAGAAGTGATTAGCTGGTTGCCTTAGGCAGGGTAATGTGAAACGCCGTTCCGGCACCGGGCTTGCTCTCGACAGAAATTAAACCACCATTTCGTTCGACCAGTTCCTTGCAGATCAGCAGGCCAAGACCCGTTCCTTTCTCGCCACTAGTGCCGTCTGTCGAATCAACATCATTCATGTTGAACAGGGTCTCCAGCCGGTCGGGCGGAATACCAACACCGGAATCGGCGATACTCAGGACAGCGTGTTCGTCCACCGTTTCCGCGGAGATGGTCACTTGGCCGCCATCAGCGGTGAACTTGAGGGCATTGTTGACCAAATTGCGGATTACCGTGTCGATCATTTTGCGGTCGGCGTGGAAGCTTATTTCCTGAACCTCGTTGAGAATTTCGATACCCTTTTCCTCGGCCACAGGGTTCAGTAGGTCGACGGTTTCCCCTACTAGGGCCCGCATGCCGAAGTCCTCAGGCTCGAAAAGGATACGATCCGTCTGCAAGCTGGCCCATTCGAGCAGGTTGTTGAGCAGGTCAAGGACACGCTTGCCGTTGCGGTAGATGGCATCGGCGTATTCGGCGACCTTGTCAGGGGGGAACTTGTCGGGCGCCGAGGCAAGCATTTTTGAAAAGCCGAGAAGCGGCGTGAAAGGCCCCCGGAGGTCGTGGCCGATCACCGAAAACATTTTGTCCTTTTGACTCATGATAGCCTCTAATTCGACATGTGCTATGTGCAAATCCTCGGCCAAGGCAGCCAGTTCGAGACTTTGCTTCTCACGCAGGGTGATTTCCTTGACTAAGCGGAAGATGAACCAGATTAGGCCGCCACCAAGGATGAACAGGACTGGTAGCACAAAGACTCCGACCGTGATCAACTGGGTGCCTTTGTCCAAGCTTTCCGAGAGCGCCATGCGCTTGCGTCGCGCCTCCTCAATCCACAGGCGATTGAGTTCGTCGAGGGCAGCAATGGCTTTGGCGTCGCTTACCTGCGCAACTTCGTCGATAGCGTCCGGAGTGATGTCCTGTAAACTGACGAGGCCCTTCACGCGGATAAAGTTGTGCTGATAGGTTTCCAGGGTCTCACTGATTACGGCCAGTGGCGCGGCTTCTCCCGGCACAAGATCGAGCTGTTTATAGGTCCTGATGGCCTGAAAGGCCTGCAATAGGTTTTCCTCGACAAGGGGGATGCGGCTTGGGTCCTTACGCAGGACCAGATTCTTGAAATTGTGGATGAAGCCGCCGTAGCCCAGCGCCCCGCGAAGTTCTGAGATTAGAATAATCTTGCTCTCGGCCGTTTTCTGGAAGGACTCCCAACGCTCGTGGCCGATCCCCAGTAAGCCTATCGTTTGAAACCCGATGGTGCTCAATCCGATGATGCTGCCGAGGACAAGTACGATGACGGCAAGAGCCAGAGGCCTGATCTTACCAGAGGACAGCATTGATCGTTCCTTATCGACTAGAAAAATAGTCGACCATTGATCAGATTAAATAGTAGCCGCAAACACTGAAGCGGGGAACCGCGAACCGCCTTGATGGTTGTAAGATTGGATAGGCGTCTTTGAGAAGGTCCGTTCTTGGCTATCTGCGGACGTTCTGAAGGTCGTTGATCTCCGTCCGCTTTGCCCCTGAAAGCAGACATGTCCGAAACCGATGTTCGCTCCTGGGGCTATAGCGGACCATTCGCTGTCAGATAATCGACGACCGCTTTTGATCAAATTCGGACCTCCGCTACATGGAAGTTACAGCCGTGTCGGCACATCCCTCCAGCGGTGTTCAGTCTAACTCAAAAAAAAGGTGGTATCGTTTGTGAGGGCAGGTCATTAGGACAGGTTGTCCATACCCGCTGCGTGTTCGCGCATCCGGTCCACATAGGGCTTCATAAGAAGATCATTATCTATCACATGCTCAATTAGCCATTCCTGCAAAAACGATCCGATTTCAATGGCAACATCGGTCACATTGTCTTCGTTCGCCTTTTCAGCTTTCCTTACCATGCTGTTAAATTTCTCAATCAGAGCAATGTGTTCTTTCTTATGGTATTCATGAAAGGAAAAGCCCGAAATCTGTTGAAGCTTTTCCTCACGCCGAAAATGCGTTTGAGTATATTTTGTCAAAGACTCCAGAATAGGCGCCATCTGATCGGCCGAATGGTACTTGGAAAGGTTCTCGTTGAAAGCGTTGATTAGGTTGAACAAGAATTTGTGGTCCCGATCGATAACTCCCTCATCGACGACAAACCGATCCTCCCATTGAATTTTCTTTACCGACTTTGATAGCGCAGCCCTTTTTTCCTTTCTCTTATTAGCCTCTGATGCCGCTCGGGATCGTTCTGTATCTTTCTTTTTAAGTGAAACTCTTATCATGATGCCGAGAACCATGAAGACGATGATGACGATGATGGCGAGGAGCATTTTGCTCATTTCTTGTTCCCCCCGCCGCGTCTGCCGTTCTTATCCAACATTCCCCAAATGACCCCTCAAACTGTGCCCGATGATGGTGCGGCGCGCCCGAATTCGAGTCAAGGCGGGTGCGGGCCCTTGACAGCTATGGGCTGTCCGAATGGCCCGTCATTATGACATCTTCCATTCTTGGCTCGCCTTGCACCTCGGACAGATACGCTCGCCGCGATGATTCGAGGTGAACTCCTTGCCGCATTTGAGGCATTTGCGGAGCTTCGGCTCGGAACGGAACTGTTGGTCCTGCTTTGGTTTCGTGACACTCGACATCACCCGACCCCGTCCACCTAATTGCCCCGGCGAGCCCTCGGAAAAAAAGGCAGCGACCCAGAAGGGCCGCCAAAGTTGTACTTCAGGAATGCTGGGCCCCGAAGGGACATACAACGCGGCCCCGCATCACGACGATCTCCGCAGCCCGTACGAGGCTAAGTTACAAGCCGCGCGCCCTCCTTGATATAGATCAACTGGAAATTTTTGGACTTCTTACACCTGCCTTGATGTCCGCTTTTGGCGAGGAGCAGACGTTTGAAGGGCGGCTGATTTCCGTCCGCTTTTAGGCTGAAAGCGGACATCTGTTAGGTAACCCGGCGATGGTCGATGCCTGCTCCCGCCATCTCGAGGCGCTAGGTGAGCGGATACACACCCCCAACCCCAGTCCTGGAAGGGAGAGTTTCCGAGATCGCGCAATACCGAGAAAATTCTGACAATCCTCAGGCCGACAGGAAGGGGGTGGGGGGTCGCCGGCGCCGTGGGGGGGTACCCCCCCCTCTTTCGGTTTTCTGCCGCGCGGAAAAAAGAGGCCCCCTCGACTTGCCGGCACCGTCGATCAACGCACGGATTTGTGGGGTGATCGGTCCAGGTGAGCGGGCGGCCTGGCCACTGCGCCTGTAGGCGCGTTGGGCGGCTGCGCCTGACATCTCGATGAGCCTATAATGGGCGGATGACATCGTTCGCCATCTACGCCGCCGCCGCCGTTGCCGAGATCGCCGGATGCTTTGCGTTCTGGGCGTGGCTCAGGCTTGGCCACGGCGCCCTGTGGACGCTGCCAGGAGTGGCGGCGCTTGCCGTCTTCGCCCTCCTGCTGACGCGCATCGACGCCGCCTTCGCGGGCCGCGCCTTTGCCGCCTATGGCGGGGTCTACATCGCCGCCTCGCTGGTGTGGCTGTGGGCCGTCGAGGGCACGCGCCCCGACCGCTGGGACGTGACGGGAAGTGCCGTCTGCCTAGTCGGCGCGGCGATCATCCTGCTCGGTCCCAGGGCAGGCGCCTAGGGCGAAGAGCAAGTTTAATTTGACATTCCA
Organism: Rhodospirillales bacterium; assembly: GCA_030744625.1. Taxonomy (GTDB): domain Bacteria; phylum Pseudomonadota; class Alphaproteobacteria; order Rhodospirillales; family JASLQF01; genus JASLQF01. The sequence continues at coordinate 24,302 of JASLQF010000008.1, read as the reverse complement.
TCGACGGGAACGTTTAGGTTTCGATTCTGGAAAACAGAACAAAAATTTTATGAGTTTTTTGGCGGCTCAACGAATTTTTTCCACCCTGATCGTCCTGGCGCTGGTCGCGGGGACGCCGGTCCGGTTCGATTTCCCGGTCACGACGGAAGTCCCCCTGGGCATTTGCGCGGGCGCCCAAATGTCCGCCGAGGGGTGTTGCAGTGAATGCGGAGAGGAGGATATCTCCATCGACGCCTGCGCCCCCCAATGTGCGGCCTTTGCCGCCTTGTCGGCGATTTACGAGGCCGTTCCGCTACCCTGGTATTTCACGGCCTCCGACCGGCTCCTCCCCGGCGCGCGATTGTGGTCGGCGGAAACCGAATCTCCCCCTCCCAAACTTCTATCCCGCGCATAGCCCCGGGCGTCAGCCCGGGCGGTTGGCACGGTGTGACTTCCGTTTCCACACCGGGCGTCTCGGTCTTGAGCATGATCCGGCTGGGTGGATTAACCCGCCGCCGGAGATATGCATCAACCCTATCCTCGAAGGAAAGAAAGAAACATGCGCAAGAACCTGAAAACAGTCATCGTGGCCTCGGCCCTGGCCGTCGCCATGCTTAGTGGAACAGCCCTTTACGCTCACCAGTCCGACGGTTCGCAAGGCTCTATGATGGGCCAGGGTGGCATGATGGGGCAGATGAGTCAGATGATGGCTACCTGCAACCAGATGATGCAGGGCATGATGCGGCATCATCGAGATAAGCTCCCGAAGCACGATCAAGGGCCGGAGAACAAGGACTGACGGACTAGGTTGGACCGGTGGCCTGTCAAATGAACGGGCCGCCGGTCCGACCGCTTTTCGCGACTTGATCGAGCGCGTCCGGCGTGCCGAACAAATAAAGCATACGTTGGAAACCGACTTCCGGAGCCACGAAATGACAGCCGGTCCGAGGGGTCGATAATAGGTGATAGAACCATGTTGAAATTGACTGCTCTTTTCTCCCTCGCCCTGGCCGGCTTGTTGGCCGCGCAAGCAGTTCCGGCGGCAGGCGATGGCAATGTCGAACGCGGAGCACGCGCGTTCAGGCAGTGTGCGGCGTGCCATTCCATGGAGCCGGGAGACCATCGCACGGGACCCAGCCTCGCCGGCATCTGGAACCGCAAGGCCGGCACGATCGAGGGGTTCAGGCGCTATTCGAAAGCCCTTAGGGAATCAAACGTCATTTGGCACGGGGTATCCCTGGATGCATGGCTCCAGAACCCAAAAACGATGATTCCGGGAAACCGAATGGTATTCCGCGGAATCGACGTTCCGGGAATGCGTCAAGACCTGATCGCCTTCCTGAAGGAATCCTCGCGAGCGGAAACCGGGTCTGCCCAGGGAACGGGCGGAATGATGGGCGGCATGATGGGTGGGCGCCCGCTGAACCTGAAGGAGCTTGGAGCCAACAACCAGGTCACGTCCATCACCTACTGCGCGGACACTTACGACGTGACGACGGGGACGGGAGACACCCACCAGTTCTGGGAATTCAACCTACGCTTCAAGTCCGATTCCAGCGACAACGGTCCGGCCAAGGGGGACCCGGTGCTCATACCGGCAGGCATGCGGGGGGATCGGGCCTCCGTGATTTTTTCCACGCCTGACGAGATCAGTCCCTTCATCCGCCGCAAATGCGGCTAAGAAACCGATGATGACCAAAAGGTCGTGCGCCGCGCTCGCCCTCGCTGCCCTGCTTGCGGGGGCGGGGGCGGCACCGGTCGCGGCGCACTCCCTCAAGCACCTGGAGGACCAGCTTCGCGAAAGGGAGAGATACGTGGAGATCGTCCAGCGGCCGGCCCCGGATTTTGCGCTGCGGGACGCCGAGGGACGGACCCGAAGTCTTTCCGGCCTGCGCGGCAAGATCGTGGTGTTGTGGTTTATCTACGCGAGCTGTCCCGACGTATGTCCCCTGCACAGCGAAAGGATCGCGGAGATCCAGGAAATGGTGAACGATACCCCGATGAAAGAGCTTGTCAGGTTCATCGCCATCACCACCGACCCCGAGCGGGACACGCCGCAAGTATTACAAAAGCACGGCACGGCACACGGTCTCGACCCGGCCAACTGGACGTTTTTCACCAGCGGTCCCGAAAAACCGAAGGCGACGCAAGAGCTGGCGGAACGTTACGGCCTATAATTCAGCCCCACGAAGGACGGCTTTCAGATGCACGGCCTGGTCACGCACCTGATCGACAAAAGCGGAAACCTGAGGGCCCGCTACCACGGACCGAAGTTCGACCCGGTCAACATGGTCGTGCACATCAACGCCCTGACCACCATCACGGACACCATGGAGATTTTGGGCGAGGATTTGTCCCGCATGGCTGCGTGGAACGGCTTCCCGCTGCATACCCGCGGACAGTACGAGGTCGGCTCGCCTCTCGCACTAACGTACGTCAAATCAATGTCATCAACGATGTACGAGGCTATGACTGGTCCGAAGTCATTTTAGCTAGGTGGTGGACATGAACGAAGGTCGTTTCCCGACCGCATTCGTTGCACTGGTCATCGTTTTGGCAGTGTTCCCGCTGGGTGGTCTCTATTCCACGCCCGCCTGGGCGCACGAGGCGGGTCAGAGCGGTCCGGTTTCACAGTCGGCCAATCGCGGTCCGTTTTCGTTGGTCGACCACAGGGGGTACGATGTCACCGACAAGGACTTCCTCGGGAAATTCATGCTTGTCTATTTCGGCTATACCCACTGCCCCGACCTGTGCCCCATTGACCTTCGGGTCATGATCGAGGCGATTCAAATTCTGGGCGAGAAAGGTGAGAAAGTGCAGCCGATCTTGATCACCGTCGATCCCGAGCGTGACACGGTCGAGGTGATGGCCGCTTATGTTCGACGTTTCGACCCACGGTTAATCGGTCTCACGGGCGCGCGTGAACATGTCGCTGCGGCAGCCAAGCGCTATCGCGTGCGCCGCATGAAATTCTTCCCCTTGGAACTCGATGACGCCGATGAAAGCCAAATTGGGGCGAACCAGGACAACTTGCGGTACGTCGTGGATCACGGTGCCTCGATCTACCTCGTGGGGCCGGACGGCGGTGGGCTAAGCCGCTACCCCAACGGCATGGCGGCCGAAGAAATTGCGGAGGACATCGAACGATTCATTGATGGTCCGCAATGACGCGGCGCCCCGTGCCGCCCTCTTCAAGATCGAAGGCGTATCCTTGCCGGCGGCGCGGTTCAAGAGGGCCGGCACGGCAACTCCGAATGAGCGGTTCCCAAGTCGTGCCGCTTCGAGCGAGGAGTGTCGAATGATGACCAGGAAAAGAGTCTATGGGCTCACCGCTCGCCTGTACGACATCCTCGATCTTCCCTTCGAGCTTGGCCGCTACAGGCCTCTCCGTGCGCATCTGTTCTCCGGGCTTTCCGGCCACATCCTCGACGCCGGGGTCGGAACGGGCCGCAACATGGAGTTCTATCCCCAAGAATGCAGCGTAACCGGCATCGACCTCAGCCCGAGCATGCTCGACAGGGCCGCCAAGCGGCGCGCCAGGCTCGGCCTCAGGGTCGAGCTATTGGAGATGGACGTGTGCCGGACCACCTTCCCCGACAACCACTTTGACGCGGTCGTCGCAACCTTCCTGTTCTGCGTCCTGGACGAGAACCAGCAGCTTCCGGCGTTGAAGGAATTGTCGCGCCTGTGCAAGCCCGATGGAGAGATCAGGATCATCGAGTACGCGTACTCCCGAAACCCCGTCCGCCGCCTCGTCATGCGCCTGTGGGCGCCCTGGGTGCGGGCAATCTACGGCGCCGCGTTCGACCGCGAAACCGAGCGCTACGTTCCCGGTGCCGGGCTGAGACTCGTCGAACGGCGCTTCCTGTACCAGGACATCATCAAGCTGCTGATATTGAAGACGCAGGCGTGAGGGGCGCGCGCGCCGGGCGGCGACCTTGGGCCGTCACTGCCCGCCCGGCTCGGCGGGTTCCTCTACCGAGCGGAACTTGTATTGCAGGGCCACCGTCACCCCTTTGAGAGGCCGCAAGCCGGCCAACGAAAAGGCGACGATCAGGGGCGTCCACAGGAGCGCGTGCACCCACAGCGGTGGCGCCAGGGCGATCTCGGTAAGCAGCGCCAGCCCGGTAACCACCGCGCCAACCACGAGGACGATGAACACCGCCGGCCCGTCGCCGGCGTCGTGCCCGCCGAAGCCGAGCCCGCAGGCGGCGCAACGCTCGGTTACCTTGAGGAAGCCGTCGAATAGATTAGCGCGTCCGCAACGGGGACAACGGCAGCGCAGTCCGCGCCCGATGACGTCGACGGTCGCAGGGGCGCCAAGCCCCCCCATGCCGCGGGCGGCTCTCCTACCACTGGTAGCCGTAGCTGCCCCACCAGTAGACCCAGGTGAACAGGAACAGCCACACCACGTCGACGAAATGCCAGTACCAAGCCGCCGCCTCGAAGCCCACGTGCTGGGTTTCCGAGAAGTGTCCGGCCCGCGCCCGGAAGAAGCACACGGTCAAAAAGCACGCCCCGACGAACACGTGAAAGCCGTGGAAGCCGGTGGCGATGAAGAAGGTCGACGGGTAGATGCCGTCGGTCAGCCCGAAAGCCGCGTGCGCATATTCGTAGGCCTGGAAGCCGAGGAAAATGACGCCAAGGACAATGGTCAGCGCCAGGGCGATGAGCAGGGCCTTGCGATCCCCGGCCCGTACGGCGTGGTGGGCCCACGTCACCGTGCCCCCCGAGGTGAGCAGGATGAGGGTGTTGAGGAACGGGATACTCCACGTATAGAGCGGCTCGATCCCCTCGGGCGGCCACGTCTCGTGGGCCGCGAAGCTGAGAATCGGCATGCTGGAATTGAAGTACGCCCAGAAGAAGGCGAAGAAGAACATCACCTCCGAAACGATGAACAGCAGCATGCCGACGCGCAGGCCGTGCCGCACGGGCGACGTATGGTCGGCGCCGCTTTCCGCCTCGCGCACCACGTCGCGCCACCACCCGTACATGCAGTAGAGCACGATGGCGACGCCGGCCAGGAATCCCCACAGCGGCCCGTCCTTCATGAACCAGATGCCGCCGAGCGCCATGGTTAGCGCTCCCACCGTGCCGACGATCGGCCACGGGCTCGGGTCGACCAGGTGCCAGGGGTGTTTCTTGGTTATATCGCTTGCCATTGCTGCCTCTCCATTCGCGGGCTGCCGCGCCGTGCCGCGCTAGCCGTTGTCTTGCGACCGCGTCGGCGCCGCCGCCGTCCTGTCCTTGGCGCGGAAGAATGTGTAAGAAAGCGAGATCGTGCTCACGTCCCGGGTGTCCGGGTCCACGAAGATTTCGGGGTCGACGTAGAAGGACACCGCCATCGAGGCCTCCTCGCCGGGCTTCAAGGTCTGCTCGGTGAAACAGAAGCAGTCCACCTTGCCGAAGTAAGACGCCGCCTTGTAGGGGGTCACGTTGAAGGTCGCCGTTCCGGTCATGGGCACCGACGACAGGTTGGTCGCCGTGTAATGGACGAGCACCTCCTCGCCGGCGCGCACCGTGATCTGGCGCCGCTCCGGCGCGAATTTCCAGGGCAGCTTCGAATTGACGTTGGCATCGAGGCGCACCGTGACGAGGCGCTCCGAAGTCCCGCCCGACGCCGCCCTTACCCCTACCTTGGGCGCCCCGCCATAGCCGGTGACCTCGCAGAATATCCGGTACAAGGGCACCGAGGCGAAGGCCAGGCCGACCATGCCCGCCGCCACCGAGAAGAGAACGGCGGCGGTGGCTCCGTTGTTGCGGCGATGCTTGGCCATGGGGCGCCTTTCCCGGAAAGCGCGCCGGCTACTCGGCCGGCTGCTCCGCCCCGACGACGGGGGGATCCTCGTGGGTGTGGAAGGGGGCCGGCGACGCGACCATCCATTCCAGCGTCGTCGCCCCCTCGCCCCACTGGTTGGCGGCCACCCTCTCGCCCGACGAGAACGTGCGCCAGGCGACGTAGAAGAAGAAGACGGTGCCCAGCGCCGTGATCAGGGCCCCGATGCTGCTCACCATGTTCCAGCCCGCATAGACGTCCGGGTAATCGGGAATGCGGCGCGGCATGCCGGCCAGCCCCAGGAAGTGCTGCGGGAAGAACATCACGTTGACGCCAAGGAAGGTCAGCCAGAAGTGGGCCCTGCCTAGATGTTCCGGGTACTGCAGGCCCGTCATCTTGCCGATCCAGTAGTAATAGCCGGCAAAGATGGCGAACACGGCGCCCAACGAGAGGACGTAGTGGAAGTGGGCCACCACGTAATAGGTGTCGTGCACCGCCTTGTTGATGCCGGCGTTGGCCAGCACGACGCCGGTTACGCCGCCGACCGTGAAAAGGAAGATGAAACCCACCGCCCACAGCATCGGCGTGTCGAAGCGGATGGAGCCGCCCCACATGGTGGCGATCCAGCTGAACAGCTTCACCCCCGTGGGCACGGCAATGACCATGGTGGCGGCGACGAAGTAGGCGCGGGTATCCACGTCCAGGCCCACCGTGAACATGTGGTGCGCCCACACGATGAAGCCGATGAAGCCGATTGCCGACATGGCGTAGGCCATGCCGAGATAGCCGAACACCGGCTTCTTCGAGAACGTGGAGACAATCTGGCTGATCACGCCGAAGGACGGCAGGATCATGATGTAGACCTCGGGGTGCCCGAAGAACCAGAACAGGTGCTGCCAGAGAATCGGATCGCCGCCGCCTTCCGGGACGAAGAAGGCAGTGCCGAAGTTGCGGTCGGTGAGCAGCATGGTCAGCGCGCCGGCCAACACCGGAATCGCCAGAAGCAGAAGGACGGCGGTGATCAGGATCGACCACACGAACAGCGGCATGCGGTGCATGGTCATGCCCGGCGTCCGCATGTTGACGATGGTGGTGATGAAGTTGATGGCGCCGAGCACAGAGGATGCGCCGGCCAGGTGCAGGGCGAGGATGCCGAAGTCGACCGACGGCCCCGGGTGGTAATCGATGCCGGCGAGCGGCGGATAGACCGTCCACCCCGTGCCCGGGCCTTCGCCCACTACCGCCGACAGGATGAGCAGCACCAGCCCCGCCGCCAGCAGCCAGAAGCTGATGTTGTTCATGCGCGGGAAGGCCATGTCGGGGGTGCCGATCATCAGCGGCACGAACCAGTTGCCGAAGCCGCCGATCAGCGCCGGCATGACCAGGAAGAACACCATGATGAAGCCGTGGGCCGTCACCAGCACGTTGTAGAACTGGAAGTCCGTGATGTACTGGATGCCCGGCTCGGTCAGCTCGAGACGGATGATCCACGACATGGCGCCACCGACCACCGCGCCGACCACGGCGATGGCCAGGTACATGGTGCCGATGTCTTTGTGGTTGGTGGAATAAAGCCACCGGCGCCAGCCGCTCGGCGTGTGGTCGTGGTGGGCCGCTTCCGAAGCTCCGTAAGCCATCGTGTTACCTCTTTCTAACGGCGCGCCGGACCCTTATTGGGCGGCGCCGGCGGCGTGCGCCATGTTCAGCGGCTCCACCTCGGAGGACGCGAATTCCTCTTTCGCCTTCTTCACCCATCCAGCGAAAGCTTCCTTGGAGACCGCCTCGACGACGATGGGCATGAAACCGTGGTTGACGCCGCACAGCTCGGAGCACTGGCCGTAGTACGTGCCTTCCTTGTTGATGCGCATCCAGTTCTCGTTGGTGCGGCCGGGCACCGTGTCCATCTTCTGGATCAGAGCCGGAATCGCCCAGGCGTGGATGACGTCCTCCGACGTGTAGAGAATGCGGATGTTGGTATCGACGGGCAACACCACCTTGTTGTCGGTCGCCAGCAGCCGCGGCTGCCCTTCCTCCAGCTCGTCGTCGGGCACCATGATGCTGTCGAAGCCGAAGTTCCCGTGGTCCGGATACTCGTAGGACCAGTACCACTGGTGGCCGATCACCTTCAGCGTCATGTCCGCTTCCTCGACGCGGTCCTGGTAATAGAGCAGCTTGAACGAGGGCACCGCGATGACCACCAGGATGATCACCGGGATCACCGTCCACAGCACCTCGAGCAACGAGTTGTGGGTGGTCTTCGAGGGAACAGGGTTCGCTTTCTCGTTGAAGCGAACGGCGACGTAAAGCACCAGCGCCAGAACGAAAAGCGCGATCAGCGTGATGATCACCAACAGGAAGTCGTGGAACCCGTCCACCTTTTCCATGACCGGCGACATGGGCTCCTGCAAGCCTAACTGCCAAGGCCGCGCGATTCCCGCCACAACGCTTCCGCCCACGGTGACGACCCCCAGCGCCGCGAGCGGCGCCAAGACCATAAGTCTCTTCAACATGGATCCATCCAATGCTGTTCGAAAAGTAAATGCGCCAAAACTCTCCCCGAAAGCTCTCCCCGGCGCGATGGCGATGCCGGCCCGCGCTTGCTAACATGAGAATAAGGTGCTTTCAAAGTTTTATTTGGGTAATTGCGACTGAAAATCAATGATTTGTAATGTTCTTCCCGGACACCGCCGCCCGGCACCGTGGGGCCGAGTCTTGATTTTCGGCGCGCCGATGGCGATGATGCGGCCCACCGCCGGCCACCTTTCGCCGGCGGACGAGGGTCGCGGTTTCCTTGCCGCGCGGCGCAATTCCGGAACCCCATCGATGAAAAACTGGGTACTGGCGCTTATTCTCGCGTGCTTCGCCCTCTTCATGTACGCCGCCATCTTTCTCAAGATGTCGGGCTAGCACCTCATTGCCGAACGATGGAAATCAACGACCTGCCACACGTCATCGCGGCGTTCAACAGCCTCAGCGTCGTCCTTCTCGGCGCCGGCTACCATTTCATCCGCCAGGGCCGATGGCGCCACCATCGGGCGTGCATGATCGCCGCGCTGGCGGTCTCCGCCGCCTTCCTCGTCGTCTATCTGATCTATAAGGCCAACTCGGGCTTCGCCAAGTTCGGCGGCGAGGGACTGGTTCGCCCCGTTTATTTCTCCATTCTCATCCTCCACATCCTGGGCGCCATCGCCATCGTGCCGCTGGTCCCACTCACCGTCTTGCGGGCGTTCAAGGGGCGGCTTGCGCACCACCGGAGCATCGCCAGGTGGACGTGGCCGCTGTGGGTTTACGTGGGCGTCTCCGGCGTCGTCGTCTACGTAATGGCGGTGCATATTTATCCCCATGCCTGAAACGCACCCCTCCCCGCCGCCACCGGGTTTCGCCGACGCCGTCTCCACCGCCGCCGCCCGGCGGGAGCTTTGGGGATGGTCGGCCCTGGCCATATCGTCACTGGCGGTGGCCGGCGTCTTCGCGCTCCTGCTGGCGCTGTCGCGCACGCCGGGACTGGGCGAGGTTGTTTCATGGCCGGCCGCCTTCTTCCACAAGGGCCTGGTCATCCACGTTGTGTTTTCCTTCGTCGTCTGGTTCCTCGCCGTGTTCGGGGCGCTCCTGCACCTCGCCACGGCGCGCCTGGCCGGGGGCGCGCCGCGTCTCGCGCCTTTGGGCATCCTCGCCGTCTGGATGGCGGTGGGGGCGTCGGTGCTGTTGTTCGCGCCGGCCTTCCTGGACCGCGGCGAGCCCACCCTCAACGACTACGTGCCGGCCATCGTCGACCCGCTCTATTACGCCGGACTGGTGGCGCTGGCCGGGGCCCTGGCACTGGCCGTCCTGCGCCTCCTGGTCAACCTGGCGGGGCGCCGCGCCGCCTGGGACCCCTTTGTCCACGCCATCGCGGCAAGCGGCTTCGCCTATCTGGTGGCGCTGCTCTGTTTCGGGCTGGCCTATTGGCGGCTCGCCGACGACCCGCCCTCCCACGCCTTCAACGAGGACTTGTTCTGGGGCGGCGGCCACGTGCTGCAGTTCGTCAACGTGGGGCTCCTCGTGGCGGCCTGGTGGGTCCTCGCCGCCGCCCCGGGCGGCAGGGCGGCGAGGGAATGGCCGCTCACGGGGGCGGCGGCGTGGATCGCGCTCTTCGCCCTGCCGGGGCCGTTCCTGTACTTCACCCTGGAGCCCTTTTCCGGCGTCCAGGCCGAGGCCTTCACGGACCTTCAGTACGCCCTCGCCCCGCCGGCGGCGGTGGTGGCGGCGGTCATCGGACTCGGCGCCGCGCGGAGATGGCGGGCCGGCGCGGCGCCGTCCTGGAAGGACCCGGCTTTCCTGTGCCTGGCTCTGTCGTTCGCGGTATTCGCCACGGGTGGCGTGCTGGGACTTTTCGTCGATGGCGCCGACACCCGCACGCCGGCCCACTACCACGGCGTCATCGCCGGCATCAATCTGGCGTTCATGGGTCTGTTCTTCGTGGTCTTCCTGCCGCTTCTGGGGCGGCCGCCACGGCGCGGGAAATTGCTTTACGCACAAGTCTGGCTGTTCGCCGGCGGGCAGACCGTCGCCGCTCTCGGCCTCTTTTGGGCGGGCGGATACGGCGCGCCGCGCAAGACCGCCGGCGCCGCCCAGGGGCTCGACGACGTGGGCGCCATCGCCGGCATGGCCCTGAACGGCGTCGGCGCCCTCTTAGCCGTGCTCGGCGGCGTCCTGTTCATCTGGACGGTGGCGGCGGCGCTCCTGCGCAAACCACAGGAACCACAGGAACCACAGACAAGCGAGGCCGGAAAAGAAAAGGCCTGAACGGCGCCGGCTTTGCGTGTAGCATGTCGGCGGTATGATCGGCGCGCAATTGGCGCACCAACGGGAGCGGCGAGGTTTGGCGAGAGTGACTTCACGGACCCCGGAAATGGAACAATCGGTCGACCTGACGGCAGACGAGGCGCGGGAGCCCCGTTTCCGGCTGGCCGACTACGCGGTGCTTTTGAAGCCGCGGGTAATGTCGCTGGTGGTGTTCACCGCCTTCGTCGGCCTGACGGTGGCGCCCGGCACCATCGAGGTCTGGCGCGCCACGCTCGCCGTGCTGTTCATCGCGGTAGGGGCGGGGGCGTCGGGTGCCATCAACATGTGGTACGACCGCGACATCGATGCGTGGATGGCGCGCACCCGCAACCGGCCGCTGCCGGCGGGGCGCCTGCAACCGCGCGCCGCCCTGATTTTCGGCACGGTGCTGTCGGTGGGCTCGGTGGCGTGCATGGTGGCACTGGTGAACGTCGCGGCGGCCGCCCTCCTCGCCGTGACCATCCTCTATTACGTGTTCGTCTACACGGTGTGGCTGAAACGGCGCACGTCGCAGAACATCGTCATCGGCGGCGCCGCCGGGGCCTTTCCGCCGATGATCGGGTGGGCGGCGGTGACCGGCGGCATCGACGCCGGAAGCGTGGCCCTTTTCGCCATCATCTTCCTGTGGACGCCGCCCCATTCGTGGGCCCTGGCGCTGTTCCGCCGCGGCGACTACGAGGCGGCCGGGGTACCCATGCTGCCGGTGGTGGCCGGGGCGCCCGCCACCAAGCGCCAGATGCTGATCTACACCGCGCTGCTGATGCCGGCGAGCCTGGCGCCACTGGCTCTGGGCCATGCCGGATGGGCCTACGGCGCCGTCGCCGTTGCACTCGGCGCCGGGCTCGTGTTCCATGCCGTCCGCGTGTGGCGCGACGAGGGCGATGCCGAGGCCACGGCCAAGCGCATGTTCCTGTATTCCATCCTTTATCTGTTCCTGCTGTTCGCCGCCCTGCTCCTCGACGCCGCCCTCCCATCCTACGCCTGAGGCACCGCGGCCCGACGGTCGCCATCGAGCAGGGTTGGCCCCAACACCCCATGAAGAAACCGTCCCCCTACCATCGGCTCGAGAAGCGCTTCCGGCGCCTGTCGGCCATCGGCGACGCCATCGCCGTGCTGCACTGGGACTGGTCGGCGATGATGCCGCCGGGCGGCGCCGAGGGACGAGCCGGGCAATTGGCCGAACTGGCGGCGGTGCGCCACGCGCTTCTTGTCGCGCCCGAGGTCGAGGAACTCATGGAGGCGGCGCGCGCCGGGGGGGGCCTCGACGAATGGCAACGCGCCAACCTCGGCGAGATGGACCGCCAGTGGTCGCGCGCCGTGGCGCTGCCGGAAGACCTGGTCGCCGCCATGGTCAGGGCACAGGCGGCGTGCGAGACGGCGTGGCGCGATGCCCACCCGAAGGGCGATTTCGCCGCTGTCCTGCCCAGCCTGGAGCGGGTGCTGGAGCTGGTCCGCGAGGCCGCCGCCGCCCAGGGCGCGCGGCTCGGCCTCGGCCCCTACGACGCGCTGCTCGACGGCTACGAGCCGGGGGCCCGAAGCGCCGAAATCGATACCCTTTTCGCCGACCTCGAGGCCTTCCTGCCTGATTTCCTGGGCCAGGTCCTGGAGCGCCAGAAAGGAGAGCCCGACGTCATCGTCCCCGACGGGCCGTTCCCGGCCGAGCGCCAGCGCGCCCTCGCCGTCCGGCTCATCGAGGCCCTCGGCTTCGATTTCGACCACGGGCGCCTCGACGAGAGCCGCCATCCCTTCTGCGGCGGCACCCCCGACGACGTGCGCATCACCACCCGCTACGACGAGGATGACTTCACCAAAAGCCTCATGGCGGTGCTGCACGAGACCGGGCATGCCCTCTACGAACGCGGCCTGCCCAAGGCGTGGCGCGGCCAGCCGGTGGGCCAAGCGCTGGGCATGAGCATGCACGAGGGCCAGTCCCTGCTCATCGAGATGCAGGTCTGCCGCTCGGCCCAGTTCATGGCCTTCGCGGCGCCCGTCATGGGCGAGGTCCTGGGCCGGTCGGGCCCGGCGTGGGAAGCCGAGAACTTGCGCCGCCTCTACGCCCGCGTCGAGCCCGGTTTCATCCGCGTCGATGCCGACGAGGTGACCTATCCAGCCCACGTCATGGTGCGCTACCGGCTGGAAAAGGCTCTCGTCGCCGGTGAGTTGAAGCTCGCCGAGCTGCCCGCCGCCTGGAACGAGGGGATGCAACGCCTACTCGGCCTCACTCCGCCCTCGGACCGCGAGGGCTGCCTGCAGGACCTACACTGGTACGACGGGGCGTGGGGCTATTTCCCGACCTATACCCTGGGCGCCATGACGGCGTCGCAATTGTTCGACGCCGCGAAGCGCGCCGATGGCGCCATCGTGGACGGTATCGGGCGCGGCGACTTCCAGCCGTTGTTCGCCTGGCTCGGGGCCAACGTCCACTCCAAGGGCGCGCTGTTGCCGGCCCACGAGCTTCTCAGCCAGGCCACCGGCCGCCCCCTCGATGCCGAAGTCTTCAAGAACCACCTGCGGAGGCGCTATCTGGGGTGAGCGGCACCGCGCCCGGGCGCTCTATGGCGAACAATTCAATGTCTTGTCCGCGGCCCCTGAGCCGGATGGCGCCCAGGCTCTCTACCGCGTACTCGGGCGGCAGGGACATGCGTTCGAGAAGCGGGCCGGAGACCAGGAAAGGCCGGTCCAGGCGCTTGCATTCCTGCTCGATGCGCGCAGCGGTGTTAACGGTGTCCCCGAAGTAGACGATCTCCTGCTTGGCGTCGCCGCATTCGCTGACCACCACCGGCCCGCCGTGTAGACCGACGCGGAACTCGGGCGTGGTGCCGAAGTCCCGTGCGTAGGCGGCGGCGCGTTCGCGCACGCGATCGAGGATGGCGAAATAGCATTGCACGCTTTGCGCGTTCGGAGCACCGTCACGCAAGGGCCAGGTGACGACCACCTGGTCGCCCACGTAACGGTGGATCTCGCCGCCCCATTCCAGAATTGGCTCGGTGATATCGAAGAAGAACCGGGTGATCATGGTCTGCACGCCGATGTCGCCGAGGCGCTCGGTCAGCGCCGTCGAGCCCACCAGGTCGAGGAACATGAAGATTCGCCCCTCACTGACCGGCCGGTGATAGCGCCCGAGGATAAAGTTGCCGAGAACGCGAGCGCCGATGATGCGCACCACCGAAACGACGGCGCTGAACACGACGACGACGAACAAAACGTAGCCAAACAGGCGATACAGCCTGAGGAACGGTTGATCCAGGGCCAGGAACTCCCCCACTCCGCCGTGCAGCACCTGCTGTTCGACGAGCACCGTGACGAAGACCACGCCGCTCAGGATCACCACCTTGACCACCATGGCGACCAGGAAGTGGGCGCGGCGGATGGGTGCGCCCCACCGGCTCCGCAGGAAGTACAGCTCGAACCCCCACACCAGGACCCCGAGCACGAAGCCGGCGAACGCACCGTGGGAATAAAGCGGCGGGTGCGGCACCGGGGAGCCGGCGGCGAGCCGCACGTAGAACAGTGCCGCCAGCTCGGTGCAAACAATGAGGACGCCATAAAGTACGAGGCGGCGCCGTCGGCTTCGCGACAAAGTCAAGCCGATCCTCCTTTGGCGGGGACCTTCATCGTGTTGTGCGGCCTCGCGTTTCGTCTCATCGTTAAAAGTTCCGTGGCGCCCCTGATCATGGTCCGCTTGCGTGCCGGCGATGTCGTGATAGGTTACCGCCCTTCCGACTGTCAGTGGACATGATTCCGTGAACTACGTCAGCACCCGCGGCCAGGCACCGGCACTGCCCTTCGACGAGGCGCTGCTCGCCGGCCTGGCCTCCGACGGCGGCCTCTACGTGCCAGAGGCGTGGCCGCGCTTCTCGCGCGCCGACATCCGGGGCTTGCGCGGGCTCCCCTACGCCGAGCTGGCGCGGCGCGTCATGACCCCTTTCCTCGGCGGGTGCGTGGGTGACGACGATTTCGCGACCATGGTCGATGATGCCTACGCCGCCTTCGACCATCCGGCGGTGGCGCCGCTCGTCCAGCTCGGCGCCGACACCTGGCTGCTCGAGCTCTTCCAGGGGCCGACCCTGTCGTTCAAGGACTACGCCCTGCAGCTCGTCGGGCGCCTCTTCGATCACGTGCTGGCGCGCCGCGGCCAGCGCGTGACCATCATCGGCGCCACCTCCGGCGACACCGGCTCGGCGGCCATCGAGGCCTGCCGCGACCGCGAGGCCATCGACATCTTCATGCTGCACCCCAAGGACCGCATCTCCGAGGTGCAGCGCCGCCAGATGACCACCGTGCTCTCGGATAACGTCCACAACGCCGCCATCGAGGGCACCTTCGACGACTGCCAGGACCTGGCCAAGGCCATGTTCAACGACGCCGCCCTCAGCCGCCGTTACAACTTCTCGGCGGTGAATTCCATCAACTGGGCGCGCATCATGGCGCAAACGGTCTATTACTTCGCCGCCGCCGTGGCCCTCGGCGCGCCCGACCGGCGTCTTGCCTTCGCCGTGCCCACCGGCAACTTCGGCAACGTCTACGCGGCTTACGCGGCGCGCAAGATGGGGTTGGGCGTGAGGCGCCTCGCCATCGGCTCCAACGCCAACGACATCCTGACGCGTTTCATGGAAAGCGGCGCCATGGAGACGCGGCCGGTGGCGGCGACCCTGAGCCCGGCCATGGACATCCAGATCGCCAGCAACTTCGAACGCCTGCTCTTCGACGTTTACGGGGGCAAGGGCGCCGCCCTCGTCAGGGCTATGGAGCGCTTGCGCTGCGACGGCCGCGCCGATTTCGGCAAGGCGCGCTGGCGGCGCATCCGCAAGGTCTTCGCCGGCCACCGCCTCGACGACGCGGGCACCACGGCCGCCATGCGCCGAATTCACGAGACGACGGGCGTTGTCGTCGATCCCCATACCGCCGTCGGCATCGCCGCCGGCGAGGCCTGCCGCGGCGACGAAGGCTTTGGCGGCGCGGCGCTGGTGTGCATCGCCACCGCGCACCCGGCGAAGTTTCCCGACGCCGTGGAGGCGGCAACCGGCGCCCGCCCCGCCCTGCCGCCGCGCCTGGCCGACCTGCAAGGGCGCCCTGAACGGTGCGAGGTGCTGCCCAACGACCTCGGCGCCGTCGGCGACTTCGTGGCGCGGCGCATGGCTGAAAGGAGGGCGGCGTGAACGGCGGCGACGGTGACAATGGGCGCAATGTACGGGTATCGACCCTGGACAACGGCTTGAGGGTGGTCTCCGACCCCATGGCGACGGTGGAGACGGTATCGGTCGGCGTCTGGGTGGAAGCGGGGACCCGCCACGAGCACCCCGAGATCAACGGCGTCTCGCATCTGTTGGAGCACATGGCCTTCAAGGGCACCGGGCGGCGCAGCGCCCTCGAAATCGCCGCCGAGATCGAGGACGTGGGCGGCCATCTCAACGCCTACACGTCGCGCGAGAGCACCGCCTATTTTGCCAAGGTCCTGAAAGAGGACACGGCACTTGCCGTCGACATCATCGCCGACATCCTCCAGGACTCGGTGATGGAAGCCGAGGAGCTGGAACGCGAGCGCTCGGTGATCATCCAGGAAATCAACCAGGCCCTCGACACCCCCGACGACGTCGTCTTCGACCACTTCCAGGAAACCGCCTATCCCGACCAGCCCATGGGCCGCCCCGTTCTCGGCACCGCCGAGCTGGTCGGCGCCATGGAACGCGACGTGATCATCGACTACATGGGCCGGCACTATGGCGCCGGCAGCATGATCCTGGTCGGCGCCGGGCGCATCGAGCACGAGACCCTCGCCGCCCTCGCCGCCGACGCCTTCTCGGGGCTTTCGTCCGGCGCCGCGCCGGCGGCCGAGCCCACCCGCTACGCAGGTGGAGATTTTCGCGAGAACCGCGACCTCGAACAGGCCCACGTTGTCCTGGGCTTCGAGGGGGTGTCTTACGAGGACTCAGATTTCCATGCCGCCTCGGTGCTGTCGACCATTTTGGGCGGCGGCATGTCGTCGCGCCTGTTCCAGGAGGTGCGCGAGAAACGGGGCCTCGCCTACAGCGTCTATTCCTTCCTCTCGTGTTACCGGGACGGCGGACTGTTCGGCATCTACGCGGGCACCGGCGAGCGGGAGACCGACGAGCTCATCCCCGTGGTCGCCGACGAGATCCTCAAGGTCAGGGACGGCGTCGGCGAGGACGAGCTGGCGCGCGCCCGCGCCCAGATCAAGTCGTCGATTCTGATGTCCCTGGAAAGCACGTCGGCGCGCTGCGAGCAGTTGGCCCGCCAGATGATGGTCTTTGGCCGGCCCATCCCGGTGGCCGAAACCGTCGCCAAGATCGAGGCCGTTGACGCCGCCGCCGTCGCCGCGACGGCGCGGCGCATGACCGCCGGCAAGCCCGTCCTCGCCGCCCTGGGCCCCATCGCCGGGGTGGAGGGTTTCGATTCCTTCGCGGCGCGGGTGGGATAAGAGAGCGTTCAGCTATCAGCCAGCAAGCCTTTATCTACGCTGACCGCTGACCGCTGACCGCTCACCGCTTCTTCTCACGCGTGGCCGGCGTCCTCGGACAGCATCCTCGGGTCGATGCCGATCTTGCGGATGGCACGCTCCCATTTGCCGTCGAGATCGGCACCGAAAAGAAGGTCGGTATCGGGCGCCACGTGCAACCAGCCATTGGCCTTGATCTCGCTATCCAGTTGGCCCGGCCCCCAGCCCGCGTAGCCGAGCGCCAGCAGGCTCTGGCGCGGGCCGTCTCCGGCGGCCATCGCCCTGAGGATGTCCAGGGTCGCGGTGAGCGCGACTTCGCTGTCCACCACCAGGGTGGCTTCCTGCACGTAGTCCGCCGAATGGAGGACGAATCCGCGCCCCGATTCGACGGGCCCGCCGAAATGCACGTTGATGCGCTCGTCGCCGGCGGTGCAATCGATTTCGAGCTGCTCGAGGAGATCGGGGAAGGTGAGCGACTCCAACGCCCGATTGACGACCAGCCCCATCGCTCCCTCGGGGCTATGGGCGCACATGTAGATCAACGACTTGTCGAAGCGCGGGTCCTGCATGCCCGGCATGGCGATCAGCATATGCCCTGTCAGGTACGCTTCCGCGCCGTCAAAATCTTGAACATCGGTCATGCCAGACACATTTAACTTGCCGCCGGCCCTATGGATGGCCGGGGCGGTTCGCGAACCTGTCCATAACCTATCCATTCTGGCACATGGAGGTAACCGGCAAAAGGTAAAGTGTTCGTGAGGCGCCTCAACTTTTGGCGAATCGCCGGCGAAAGGACGCTATGATCCGCCGCATTCGGCGGTTACGGCCACCACGGCACAATTTGGAAATCGCATGCGTTTGACGAAGCCGGACATGGGGCGTTGGCAGCGGCGCGCGCAAGCGCCATCGGCCCTGTTCGTGGCGCTGGCGCTGTTGGCGGGATTGTGGCCGGACGGGGTTCGGGCCGCCGCCTCGCCCTGGGCCGAGACCGAACAAACGGCGCTGCGCCTGGTTTCCGCCAGCCAAGCCGTCGGCGATGGCGACACCGTCGTCCTCGGCCTGCACTTCCGCCTGAAGAAGGGTTGGAAGGTGTACTGGCGTTCGCCCGGTGACGCCGGATTACCGCCGCGCGCCGATTGGTCCGGGTCGGACAATCTGGCCTCGGCCAGCGTCGGCTGGCCTATTCCCGAGCGCTTTTCCATCCTCGGCTTCGAGACCCTGGGCTACACCGGCGAGGTGGTGCTGCCGGTCACGGCGGAGGTGCGCGAGCCCGGTTCCCCCCTCTCCTTGCGCGCCCGCGTCGAGTACCTGGCGTGCAGCAACATCTGCATCCCCTATGAGGCGGACCTCGCCCTCGACCTGCCGGCCGGGGCGGCACGGCCCAGTGCCGAGGCCCACCTGATCAACCGCTTCTCCGTCCGCATTCCGGGTTCCGGCGAGGGTCACGGCATGGCCATCGAGAGCGCCGAGGCCGGCCAAGTCGGCAACGGCACCGTGCTTCGGGTCACCGCCGCCTCGGCGATACCGCTGCGCGAGCCCGATCTTTTCGTCGAGGGCCCCGCCGAGCTCTGGTTCTCGCCGCCCCGGGTCCGTCTCGGCGAAGGCGGCGGGAAGGCGGTCATCGAGGTATCGGTTGAAGGCATCGCCGATTTCGGACGCCCGCTGGCCGGGGCGGCGCTCACCCTGACCCTGACCGACGGCGCGCGCGCCGCCGAACGCACCCTGACGGTGGCGGCTGCTACAAATGGTGGCCTTGGTGGCCTTGGCGGTAGTGGCGATGGCGGCGCGGCGCGCGCCGAGGCCGCCGGGTCGGAGGCCGGTGGAACGGAACTGGTGCTGATTCTCGGCCTCGCCCTTCTTGGCGGGCTCATCCTCAATCTCATGCCCTGCGTCCTGCCCGTCCTCTCCATCAAGGTCCTCGGCGTCATCGGCCACGGCGGGGGTGAGGCGCGCACCGTGCGGCTCGGTTTCCTGGCCACCACGGCGGGAATCGTCTTTTCCTTCATGGTGCTGGCGACGGCCCTGGTGGCGCTCAAGTCGGCGGGGGCCGCCGTCGGCTGGGGCCTTCAGTTCCAACACCCGTGGTTCCTGATCGCCATGACCCTGGTGGTGGCCCTCTTCGCGTGCAACCTGTGGGGCTTCTTCGAGGTGCGCCTGCCCCAATGGGCGTCCGACATGGGCGAGCACGCCAGCCACGTGCACGGGCTGGGCGGACATTTCCTGTCCGGCGCCTTCGCCACCGTGCTCGCCACGCCCTGCACGGCGCCCTTCCTGGGCACCGCCGTCGGCTTCGCGCTGTCCCGCGGCGCCGTTGAGATATTCGCCGTGTTCGCCGCCCTCGGCGTCGGCCTGGCGTTACCCTATCTGGTGGTGGCGGCGGCGCCCGGCCTGGCGACCCGCCTGCCCCGGCCCGGGCCCTGGATGGTCAAGGTACGCTGGATCCTCGGCTGCGCCCTGTCGGTGACGGCGGTGTGGCTGCTCACCGTGCTTGCCCGCCAGTCGGGAGGGGGACCGGCGCTCGCCGTCGGCGCCCTCACCGCGGCGGCCGCCGCCGCGCTCTATCTGCGTCACCGCATGGCCGGTATGGGGGGCGCCGCCGGCGCCGTGAGCGCGGCGCTCGCCGTGGCCGCTTTCCTGGTGCCGGCGGGAGACGGCGCCGGCAGGCCCTGGGCCAATCCCGGGGCCAGGCTCGACTCCTTGTGGTCGCCCTTCGAGAAGGCGGCCATCCGGCGCCTCGTCACCACCGGCAAGGTCGTCTTCGTGGACGTCACCGCCGACTGGTGCCTGACCTGCCAGATCAACAAATCCCTTGTGCTCACCCGGGGCGACGTGTACCGGCGCCTCGCCGGCGACGGCGTGGTCGCCATGCAGGCCGACTGGACGCGCCCCGACGATGCCATATCGCGCTACCTGGCCTCCTTCGGGCGCTACGGCATTCCTTTCGACGCCGTATACGGGCCGGGGACGCCGCGCGGCGAGGCGCTCCCCGAATTGCTCACCGAAAACGCCGTCCTCGAGGCGCTGGAGCGCGCCGCCGGCCCGGCCGCCGTCTCGTCGAATTAGGGGCGCCCCTGGACGCGGCGGCGCCATGGACTATCTCTACGCCAGCGGCCATGGCTTTCGGGCCGGCAACGATTGAACGAAACGGGAGAGGCATCACCATGACCATCGACGTAGGCGACAGGGTCCCCTCGGCGACCCTCAAGGAAATCGGCGCCGACGGGCTCGGCGATGTTCCCACCGACGATCTCTTCAAGGGCCGCAAGGTGGCCGTGTTCGGGTTGCCGGGCGCCTTCACGCCGACGTGTTCGGCCAAACACCTGCCGGGCTTCGTGGAGAATGCCGGGGCCCTCAAGGCCAAGGGCGTCGATGAGATCGTGTGCGTCTCCGTCAACGACGCCTTCGTCATGAAGGCGTGGAGCGATCAGCAGGGCGCCGCCGGCAAGGTGCGGCTGTTGGCCGACGGCAACGCCGAGTTCGCCACCGCCATGGGGCTCGACCTCGACGCCTCGGGGTTCGGCATGGGCACGCGGGCGCAGCGATTTGCCATGGTCGTCGACGATGGAGAGGTAAAGTCCATCGCCATCGACCCGCCGGGCTCCTTCAAGGACACCAGCGCCGAGGCCATACTCGACCAGCTCTAGTTCGCGCACTCGCAAGCGGCGTTTTGATTGGGGGTTTGGCCGCCATGCCGACGTCGGCCTGGCGCCATGGGGCGGAGTCCTAGCTCCCGGTATCCTCGGCGGTCTCGCCCCGTTCGATCATGTAGGTCTTGTCGGCGAAGTCGATCCGCTTGACGTCCGATTCAGCCATCAGCACGGTCAAGCCTTCCTTTTGAAGAAGCTGGATCTTCTCGCCGATTTTCTGCCCCAGCCCCGGAGACAGTCCCTCGAACGGCTCGTCCAACAGCAACAGCTTGGTGCCGCTCATCAGCGCACGGGCCAGCGCCACCATCTTCTGCTGTCCGCCGCTCAACATCGTGGCGCGGCGTTTCACGAACGGCAACAGCTCGGGCATCAGGCCGTAGATGTAGTCCAGCCGCTCTTCGGCCTTCTCGATCTTGCTCGCCCATGCCGGCAGCATAATATTGTCCTGAACCGTCAGGGTGCCGATCAGACGGCGTTCCTCGGGCATGTACCCGATGCCCAGCGGGGCCCTGTGGTGCGCCGCGACCTGCAAAAGGTCCTGGCCGTCGAAATGAATGCTCCCGGCCGTCAGCGACATGATTCCCATGACGCTTTTCAGGGTGGTTGTCTTGCCCGCGCCGTTGCGTCCGGCCAGCAAGACCGTCCCGCCGGTGGGAATATGCATGTTGACCCCACGCAGGATATTGAAGCCCTTGATCGTCACCCTGATGTCGTCGATCTTCAGCATATCACACCCGACCGAGCACGGCTGTTCTGACCTCGGGGTCGGCCAGGACGTGCTCCGGCTCCCCATCGGCGATTACGCTGCCGTTATCGAAGGCCAGGACGCGCCGTCCGTAGCGCTGGACGACCTCCATGTCGTGCTCCACGAAGATCGTCGTGATGTCGCTTTCCTTCAAGACATTCACGAGCGTGTCCATGACCTGAAACTTGTTCTCGACGCTGACCCCGCTTGTCGGCTCGTCCATCAGCAGCAATTTCGGTTTCAAGGCGAAAGACAACGCGATGTCCAAGAGCTTGCGGCCGCCCCCGGGCAACTCACTGACGGGCCGGTCGGCGTAGGTCTCGAGGCCGAAACGCTCCAGAGTCTCCATCCCCTGCTGTTCCCACGGATCGCGGTGGAGGGGCTTCCAAAAGCCGCCCCCCTTCCCCGATTCGGCGGCCAGGGAAAGCAGCATGCTCTCGTGGACACTGAGGTTTGTGTAGAGCTGGGGGACCTGAAAGGAGCGGGCCACTCCCAGCTTGGTGACCAATCGGGGTGGCATGCCGGTCGTCTCCTGGCCCATGACCAGGATGCTGCCATGCTCGGGTTTGAGATAGCCGGTGATGAGGTTCAAGAAGGTGGTCTTGCCCGACCCGTTGGCTCCCACGATGCCGACCAGCTCGCCCGCGCTGACCTCGATGTTGAGGTTGTCGGCGGCCGTGACCGCGCCGAAGGACAGGAATACGTCCTTCGTTCGCAGGACAAAGGAGTTCTCAGGATTGTTCGCCACCGCGCCCCCCTCGGCCGATCCATTTTACCGCCGACTGGTACATCGCCCACAGCCCACCGGGTTGAAACAGGATGATGCCCAGCATGATGATGCCCAGGGTCATCTGCCAGGCCAACGGGAAATACTTCGATGCGTAGGTCTGGATGAACTCGAAGGCAATCGCCCCCATCAGCGGCCCAGGCAGGCCCCCGAAGCCGCCCAGCAAGGCCATGAAGACGAATTCGCCGGACTGGATCCAGAAGGCGTCCTCGGGGACGATGTGGCCAATGGTGAAGGCCGCCATGACGCCGGACACGCCGCCCAGGGTACCGGCAAGGATGAAGGTCCTGTAGACGACCTGCCGCACGGCCATGCCCGAGTACTCGATGCGAATTTCGTTGTCATACACGGCTCTGAGAAAATAGCCGATCGGCGACGCCATGTAGCGATACACCACGAAGGTGACGACACCCGCGACCGCCAGCGTGAAATAGTAGTACCCGAAGCTGCCCGCTAGCAGCGGGTTTCCAAGAAGAGTGGCGGTTCCCGTTGCCAGTCCGTCGGTGCCGCCGGTTACCCAGTAGAATTTGAGCAGAGCGCCAAACAGGATCATCGAGAAGGCCAGGTTGAGCATGGCAAAGAAGACTTCCCGGTATCTCGCCATGATGAGCCCGACGAGCACGGCCATGATGAACCCCGCCAGGGCCCCCAAGGGGATCAGCAGAAGCAACTCGTGAACGCCTGTCCATTTGACGCAGAACCCGACGGTGTAAGCGCCGGTGGCGTAGAACAGGGCGTGACCGAAGGTGAGCAGCCCTCCCCGAAGGAGAACGGCCACACCCAGCACCCCGATGAACATGAACAGCGCCTTCGTCAAGACGAACATGATCCAGCCCGGCACAATCAGCGGGATCACGAACAGCAGGGCGCAAGCAACCAGAGCCATGCGCGGGATGGCCAGCAGGCTCATCTCATATTCTCCTGAGTTCCACTTCGCCGAAGAGCCCCTGGGGCCGGATCGCCAGCACGATGATCATGATCAGGTAGATCGACACGAGGTCAAGCTCCGGCGCCAGATGGATGGCCAGGGCCCGCGCCATGCTCACGATAATCGCGCCCACGGCGGCGCCCTCGATGCTTCCCATGCCCCCGATGGCGATGACCGCGAAGGCCAACACCACCACTTCCAGGGCGAATTGCGGGACCACCGCGATCTTCGGCGCGATGGCCGCCCCGCCGAGGGCCGCGGCCACGGCGCCCACCGTAAATGCCACCGTGTAGATGAGGTTGACGTTGATCCCCATGGCGAGACTGACCTCGTGGTCGTTGATCACCGAAACCATGAGCTTGCCAAAACTGGTGCCGCGCACCATCCACACCAACGCGGCCCCGAACATGATCGACACCGCGACGAGCGCGAAGTCGTAATAGGGGTAAATGATTCCGCCCACCGAGAATGTCCCGAGGAGGGCGTAGGGCTCGCTCACGAACATCGGCTCCATCCCCCAGATCAACTTCATCCCGTCGTCCAGAATCAGAAGGATCGAGAAGGTGAGCAGCAGCTGGATGTGCATGTCGCTGCCGTAGATGCGCCGCAACAACACCCGTTCGATGAACGGTCCGGTGGTAAATCCGATGAACAGCGCCCCGGCGACGAGCATGAGGTAGGTCATGGCGGGCGGGAGCCCCACGTCGAGGCCCCATAGCGCCAGCCAGGTGCCCATGTACGCACCGAGCGCGTAGATGCCGCCGTGCGAGATGTTCAGGATGCGTAGCACCCCGAAGACGACGGTCAAGCCAACCGAGAGCAGAAAGAGAGTGGCGGCGTAGCTCATTCCATCGAAGAAGATGATGGTGAGAAGGCGGGTGTCCATGATAGCGCGAACTCTTCTTATTGGCCCCGGGGCAGCAGGTCGAACGAGGGCGTGAGGGGGACCCCCCCCTCACGCTACCTCTTAGCTGACTGGGATATGCCTTATTTTTTGATGATTCGCAATTTTATTATTTGATGCTCTTCACCCAATCCATCGTCTTCATGCCGAGCGGCGGGTTGATGTCCGTCGCCTTGTGCCGCACCATTTTTTCCAAGACCGCGAAGCCGTACTTCTCCGAGTACTTGGTGACCCCTACCATCCCGCCATGCACCG
>JASLQF010000007.1 GCA_030744625.1 Rhodospirillales bacterium | reverse complement strand
TCACGGACAGCCTGCTCGGCTGGGGCCTTCTTGCTCATGGATTTCTGCCTCATCTTCGTTCCCTTCGGTCACTACGATGGGCCAGAAATCCTCCCTTATGAAAACACCTCAATCTGTCCCAAAGGCGCTGACGTCAGACAGTCAGGAGCAGACATAATCGTCGACCCTGAGATATGTCTGCTTTCGGGGGTAAAGCGGACGTAAATCGCAGCCCAGTCGAAAGTCCGCTCACCCCTCTCAGCGATGTTGCCGAGGCCTTGGCGAAGGGCGGCACGTGGGGCAAAGTGGAGATGGGATTTTCGGTGCGGTGGATCAATACGTCGCGACGGGCGAAGTGTCATGGGGCCTGGACTGCTTCCGAAATACGCCTGGAAACCGATTCTGGGGGTGACCCATAGGTGACCCAGGAAAAACAAGGACTCAGCTCGAATCTACTAAGTCACTGAAAAAATTGGCGCACCCGACAGGATTCGAACCTGTGACCTCTGCCTTCGGAGGGCAGCACTCTATCCAGCTGAGCTACGGGTGCTTGGGGGCCGAGCTTAGCGCAAGGAGGCCGGCGCGGTCCAGGGTGCGGAGCTAGCGCTAGCGCCGGCCCCGCGCCTGGCGGGCGTGACTGTCGGCGCCCGAGGCCAGGGGCCGGGCGGGGTCCTCGATCCAGTCCGCGATGTCGCGCCACACGGTTTCCGCCTGCAGGTCGCGCAGCAGCATGTGGTAGCCCTTCTCGTAGAGGGCGATGCGCTGGCTGCCGCGCCCGCCCCCGGGCAGGCGCCCGATCATGATCTCGGTGGGCTCCTTGGGGATCACCTCGTCATTCTCGCCATAGAGGATCAGCGCCGGCGCCCGGAGGCGCGGCGCCGCGTCGAAAGCGGCATCCATGAGGTTGACCAGGCCATGGATGGTGTCGACGCGGGTCTCCTTGATGACCAGCGGGTCGCGCCCCAATGCCCGCAACATCTCGATGTTGTCGGAGGCAAGAATGCCGAGGCCGCGCCCGGTGACGGTCAGCCACGGCACCGTGTGCGACGCCACGGCCAGCGCCCAGCGCTGGTAGAACGGCATGGTGGCGCGGCCCCACACCGCCGGCCCCGAAAGGATCAGGCCATCGACGGCGGGCGCCGCCGCGCCGGTCATGGCGACCATGATCACCGAGCCGCCCATGCTGGCGCCCAGCAGGTAGAGCGGCGTTTGCGGGTGGCGCGCCCGTAGCCGCCCGGTCATGGCGCCAAGGTCGTCGACCAGGGCCTTGACGCCGGGCCACATGCCGCGCGCCGGCGTCTCGCCGAAGCCGCGCTGGTCGTAGGCATAGGTGGCGATTCCGCGGTCCGCCAGGTAGGCCGCCGCGGCGGCGATGAAATTGCCGTAGTCATTGAAGCCGTGCACGGCGACGACCACGGCGCTCGGCGCGCCCTTCGCCGGCAGCCAGGAGCGCAGCGTCAGCCCGGTGCCGTCGGCGGCGACCAGACGGTCGGCGCGCAGCGCCGGTGCGGTGACGGCGGGGCCGGGCGCGACGACGATCGGGGCGCAGCCGCCGGCGAGCGCGGCGATCAGCGCCAGGGCGGCCATGCGGCTCCGCCGCCGGATGAGGGAAGCGGCGCCGCTTCCGCCTCCGGCCGGCGCCATCAGCGGGGGCTCTCGTCGGGCCGGCGGGTGAGACGCAGGAAAATATCGGCCAGTTCGGCCTCGCGGGTGGCGATCTCGGTGATGGTCAGGCCGGAGTCTTGTATGGCGGCCAGGATCTCGCCGCTGCGCGTCTTGCTGGGCGGGTAGTGGAAGACCAGCTCGCGGCTGCCTTTCCTTTCGACGCGAAATCGGTTGAGCGCTTCCGGCACCGCGGCCAAATCCTCGGCCAAGCCCACCGTCATCTCCTTGGCGTCGAGGCGGCGCAACAGGGCCTCGGTGCTTTCGCAGGCGATCAGGCGGCCGTGGTTGATGATGGCGATGCGGTCGCACAGCTCTTCCGCTTCCTCCAGGTAATGGGTGGTCAAGAGCACCGTGGTGCCGCGCCGGTTGAGGTCGCGCACGTGGTTCCACAAATGGTGGCGCAGCTCGATGTCGACGCCGGCGGTCGGCTCGTCGAGCACCAGGACCGGCGGCGAGTGCACCATGGCCTTGCCCACCAGGAGGCGCCGGCGCATGCCCCCCGACAGGCTGCGCGCATAGGCATCGGCCTGCGCGCTCAAGCCGACGGTCTCGAGTATCTCGTCGGTGCGGCGCCGCGCCTGGGGTACGCCGTAAAGCCCGGCCTGCACGTCGAGGAGCTCGCGCGGCGTGAAGAAGGGGTCGATGTTGAGTTCCTGGGGCACGATGCCGATGGCGCGCCGCGCCGTGCGCATCTCGCTCACGATGTCGAACCCCCACACGCTCGCCGTGCCCGAAGTCTTGATGACGAGGCCGGCGAGGATGTTGATGAGCGTCGACTTGCCGGCGCCGTTGGGCCCGAGAAGCCCGAAGAACGAGCCCCTGGGTATGGCCAGGTCGACGTCGGCGAGCGCCACCACCGGCTGGTCGCGGCCGTAAGTCTTGCAGAGCACGGTGGTCTCGACGGCGTTTTCGGGAAGGATCTGGGACATGGGCGGTGGGGCCAGGTTCCTGGGTGACAAGCCGGCGCGCCGGAGCCTCGGGCGCCGCCGGTTTTTCTTTGCGGAGATTGATTGTCCGGTGGCAATCGGTATCATCCGTCGATCCGCCCGGTCAACGGTCTTTGAGGGTGCGCCATGGAAGCACAGCAAACCATCCGCGTCGAAACGGAGAGCGTCCGCTGCGACGGCGGCGGCGGGCCGCTCGGCCATCCCGCGGTCTACCTGAAGTTCAAGGGCGAGGCCGAGATCGTCTGTCCCTACTGCAGTGCTAAGTTCATCCTCGCCGAGGGCGCCGAAACGGCGCCGGGACACTGAACGCGTCCAAGCCCGACCACGTCTACCTCATAGACGGCTCGGGCTTCATTTTCCGCGCCTTCCACGCCCTGCCGCCCATGACGCGCCCCGACGGCACGCCGGTGAACGCCGTCTTCGGCTTCATCAAGATGCTCATGAAGGTCGTCGAGGACATGGACGCCGAGTACGTGGCGGTCATCCTCGACAAGGGGCGGCGCACCTTCCGCAACGAAATCTACCCGGATTACAAGGCGAACCGGCCGCCGCCGCCGGACGAGCTCATCCCCCAGTTCGCCCTGGTGCGCGACGCCACCCAGGCCCTCAACGTGGCCTGCGTGGAGATGGCGGGGTTCGAGGCCGACGACCTCATCGCGACTTTCGCGCGGCGCGCCCGCGAGGCCGGCAAGGAGGTCACCATCGTGTCCTCAGACAAGGACCTCATGCAGCTCGTCGGCCCCGGCGTGGTCATGTGGGACGCCATGAAGAACCGCGCCATCGGCCCCGACCAAGTGGTCGAGAAGTTCGGCGTCGGCCCCGACAGGGTGGTGGACGTCCAGGCCCTGGCCGGCGATTCGTCGGACAACGTGCCCGGCGTCGCCGGCATCGGCGTGAAGACGGCGGCGCTCCTCATCAACGAGTACGGCGACCTCGACACCGTGCTGGCGCGCGCCGGCGAGATCAAGCAGCCGAAGCGCCGCCAGTCCCTGCTCGACGAAGCCGAGATGGCCCGCGTCTCGCGCCACCTGGTGACCCTCAAGGATGACGTGCCCATCGAAGAACCTCTCGACGCTTTCGCGGTCAGGGAGCCCGAGCCGGCGGCCCTGTTGGCGTTCCTGGAAGAGCAGGGCTTCAAGTCCCTGGTCGCCAAGGTGCGGAGCCACGCCGTGGCGGCCGGGGATGGGGGGGTGTCCCCGGCGTTGGAGACCCCCGAGCCGGCGCCCGTTGAGACCGCCTACGAGTTGGTGCAGACCGCCCCGGCCCTCGAGCGCTGGATCGCCGATGCCTTCCGTGACGGCATCGTCGCCGTCGACACCGAGACCACCTCGCTCAATGCCATGCGCGCCGATCTCGTCGGCGTCTCGCTGTCGGTGGCGGCGGGGCGCGCCTGCTACATCCCGCTCGGCCACGCGGCGCCGGCGGCGCAGGGCGCGCTCGATCTCGGCGACGGTGGCACAGGTGGCACAGGTGGCAAGGGCGGCGGCAAAAAGCCCAAGCAGATCGCCATGAAGACGGCGCTCAAGGCGCTCAAGTCCCTCCTGGAAAGCCCCTATGTCCTCAAGGTGGGGCACAACATCAAGTACGACATGAAGGTGCTGGCGCGCCACGGCGTCAAAGTGGCGCCCATCGACGACACCATGGTGCTCTCCTACGTGCTGGAAGGGGGCCTCCACGGGCACGGGCTGGACGAGCTGGCGGAACTCCACCTGGCCCACGCCACCATCAAGTTCAAGGACGTGGCGGGAAGCGGCAAGGCGCAAGTGACCTTCGACCAGGTGCCCCTGGAAGCGGCGCGCGACTACGCCGCCGAGGACGCCGACATCACCGGGCGCCTGTACCGGCTGCTCAAGCCGCGCCTCGCTCCCGAGCACATGGTCACTGTCTACGAGACCCTGGAACGCCCCCTGATGCCGGTGCTGGAAGCGATGGAGCGCACCGGCATCCGGGTCGACGCCGGCGCCCTCAAGGCGCTCAGCGCCGATTTCACTCAGCGCCTGGCCGACCTCGAGGGGGAAATCCACGGCCTCGCCGGCCGTCAGTTCAACGTCGGCTCGCCCAAGCAGCTGGGAGAGGTGCTGTTCGACGAGATGGGGCTTGAAGGCGGCAAGAAGGGCAAGACCGGCGCCTATGTCACCGGCGCCGACGTGCTCGACGACCTCGCCGCCCAGGGCCACGACCTGCCGGCCCGGGTCCTCGATTGGCGGCAACTGGCCAAGCTCAAGAGCACGTACGCCGATGCCCTCGTCCAGGAGATCAACCCCGACACCGGGCGCGTCCACACCTCATACGCCCAGGCCGTGGCCGCCACCGGAAGGCTCAGCTCCAGCGATCCCAACCTGCAGAACATCCCCGTGCGCACCGAGGAGGGCCGCAAGATCCGGCGCGCCTTCGTGGCCGAGAAAGGCTGGCGGTTTTTGTCCGCCGATTACTCGCAGATCGAATTGCGGCTGTTGGCGCACGTCGCCGGCATCGAGGCCCTCGTGGAGGCCTTCCTGGGCGGCCTCGACATCCATGCCATGACCGCGTCCCAGGTCTTCGGCGTGCCGGTCGAGGGCATGGACCCCATGGTGCGCCGCCAGGCCAAGGCCATCAACTTCGGCATCATCTACGGCATCTCCGCCTTCGGCCTGGCGCGGCAGTTGGGTATCTCGCGCACCGAGGCGGGCGAGTACATCGAGGCCTACTTCGAGCGCTATCCCGGCATCCAGGACTACATGGAACGGACCAAGCAGGAGGCGCGCGCCAAGGGATTCGTCACCACGCCCTTCGGGCGCAAGTGCCACGTCCGGGGCATCAACGAAAGGAACCCGGCGCGCCGCAACTTCGCCGAGCGCGCGGCGATCAACGCGCCGCTGCAAGGCGGCGCCGCGGACATCATCAAGCGCGCCATGGTGCGCCTGCCGGGCGCGCTGGAGGCGGCCGGCCTCGAGGCGCGCATGCTGCTACAGGTCCACGACGAGCTGATCTTCGAGGTGCCGAAGGCGCAAACCGACGCCACCGCGGCAGTGGTCAGCGACGTGATGGGATCGGCGGCCCATCTGCGCGTGCCGCTGGTCGTCGACACCGGCTTCGGCGACAACTGGGACGAGGCCCACTAAGGTCGCGCCGAGGCCGCCGGGCGGCGGCCGCGCCGGCGGCGCCACGCCGCCGCCACGCGCCATCCAAGCAGCAGGGCGAGGATGGCCGCGTAGACGAGGGGCTCGCGCACGTCGGCCTTGACCATCATGTAGAAGTGGACGACGCCCAGGATGCCGATGACGTAGACGAGCCGGTGCACCATGCGCCAGCGCCGGGCGCCGAGGCGGCGCACCATGGCGTTGGTCGACGTCGCCGCCAGGGGCGTCAACAACACGACGTTGACCATGCCAACGGTGATGAAGTTGCGCTTGACGATGTCGGCCCAGATGTCCCGCCAACTGAAGAAATGGTCGAGCACCACGTAGCTGGTCAGGTGAAGAAGCACGTAGGTGAAGGCGAAGAGGCCGAGCATGCGACGCACGCGAAAGACGCCCTTCCAGCCGCTCAGCCCGGCGAACGGCGTCACGGCCAGCACCATGAGCAGAAAGCGCAAGCCCCAGTCGCCGAGGTAGCGGTTGGTCGCCTCGATGGGGTTGGCGCCGAGCCCTCCGCTGGTGGCGCGCCATGCCAGCCAGGCGAGCGGCAGCAGGCACAGGATGAAGACCACCGGTTTCGCCGCCCGCCCCATGAAGGGCCCCATGGAATGATCGCCGCTCAAGATCCCGCGCCCGGCGTCACCGTCAATAGTTCTTGGCCAGGTCCATGCCGGCATAGAGGGACGCGACCTCCTCGGCGTAGCCGTTGAACATCAGGGTCTCGCGGCGCAGGAACTCGCCGATGCGCCGTTCCGTGCGTTGGCTCCAGCGCGGGTGGTCGACCGTGGGATTGACGTTGGAATAGAACCCGTATTCGCGTGGAGCCTGCTTGTTCCAGGCGGTGGGCGGCATGTGCTCGACGAGGTCCATGCGGACGATCGACTTGATGCTCTTGAAGCCGTATTTCCACGGCACCACCAGGCGTATCGGCGCCCCGTTCTGATTGGGCATCATCTCACCGTACATGCCGACGGCGAGGATCGCCAGCGGGTGCATGGCTTCGTCGAGGCGCAGGCCCTCGACATAGGGCCATTCGATGACGGCGCGCCGCTGCCCCGGCATCTGCTCGGGGTCGTGCAGGGTCTGGAAGGCCACGTACCTGGCCTTGGACGTGGGCTCCAGGCGCTTGATGACGTCGCCCAGGGGAAACCCGACCCAGGGCACGACCATCGACCACGCCTCGACGCAGCGCAGGCGGTAGACGCGCTCTTCCAGCATGTGGGGCTTGACCAGGTCGTCGAAGTCGTAGGTCCCGGGCTTCGCCACCTGGCCGCCGACGGCGATGCTCCACGGCCGGGTCTTGAGACCGGCGGCGTTCCTGGCCGGGTCTCCCTTGCCGGTGCCCAATTCGTAGAAGTTGTTGTAGCGGGTCACGTCCTCGAACGGCGTCTGCTCTTCGTCGGTGCCGAAAGGCCCCTTGACCACGCCTTCGAACTTGGCCGCCGGCGCCCCGCCGGGCAGCGACACGGAGGCCAGGCCGACCCCCGCCGCGGCGGCCATCATGAAGCGCCGGCGGTCCATGAAAACCGATTGCGGCGTGATCTCGGAGGATTTCACGTCGTTCGGCCGACCAATCTTGATCAGCATGAAGTGATCCTTTCCAGTCGTCGCGCCGCCGCCGCGCGCCTCTTCATTCGGCGAGCTTGGCGGCGATCTTCGGCCAGTTGGCGTCACCCTTGGCGATGTTGCCGGGAATGTCTTGTGCCCATCGTTTCTGAATGCTCTTCGAATTGTTGAGGTAGAGCTTGCCGTCGACGACGCGCCACGCTTCCGGGTCGATTCCCGCCGTGTATCCCTGCGCGACCGCCCAGGCGCAATAGCCGCCGTACCGGGGCGCGAATTTGCGCGGCGACGCGGCGAACGAGTCGCGGTTTTCCTTGGTCGAGAATTTCCAGGTCGCGCCTTTCCACTGGTATGTGTGGGCGCTCGATCCCTCGACCGGCTTGCCCTCGGTGAAATAGGCGACCGGGTCATGGCCCTCGATCGCCGTGGTGCCGATGAACGTGGTGTTGATGACGCCATCGGCGCGCGCCGCGCCGGCCACGATCAAAAGCCCCGCCGTGACGGCGACGAACGCAGCCATCGCCACCTTCCCCGGGAACGTCCATTCCTTGGTTGGCATCGTGGCTACCTCGTCCTGTCGGGCGCCGGGCCCCTAAAACATTTTTGATCCTTTCACATTTGTGGCGTAGCCGTCTAATAAATATATATAAATTTCTTGTGATGGGGATGGCCCCGCGAGCCTTCGTGGTTTCGCCGGCGTCGTTTCGAGTGTAACGTGCAGGCAATGCGCACTCTTTATCACCTCTGGTTGTCGCCGCACTGCCGCAAGGTCCGTGTCGTCCTCGCCGAAAAGGACATCGAGTTCGCGCCCCGCGTCGAGAAGGTGTGGGAGCGCAACAAGCGTTTCCTCGCCCTCAACCCGGCCGGCGACGTTCCGGTCCTGGTCGAGCCCGACGGCGCGGTGCTGGCCGGCAGCGCCGCCATCTGCGAGTTCCTGGACGAAGTGCACCCGGAGCCGGGGCTCATCGGGCGCCATCCCGTGGAGCGCGCCGAGGTGCGGCGCCTGGTCGCCTGGTTCGACCGAAAGTTCGATGGCGAGGTCACCGAAAACCTGGTCGGCGAGAAGGTCATGAAGCGCTTCCTCGGCCTCGGCGAGCCCGCTTCCGGGGCCATCCGCGCCGGCCTCAAGAACATCCGCCATCACCTCGATTACATCGCCTATCTGGTGGAGCGCCGCAAATGGCTGGGCGGCGACGAAATGTCGCTGGCCGACATCGCCGCCGCCGCCCACCTCTCGGTGGTGGACTACCTGGGCGACGTGCCGTGGGACGGGCACGCCGAGGCCAAGGACTGGTACGCGCGCATGAAGTCGCGGCCCAGCTTCCGCGCCATCCTGGCCGACCGCATTCCCGGCATGGCGCCGCCCAAGCACTACGACGACCTGGATTTCTGAAAAGGCGGCGCCCCCCGGGGGGCTTCGGCCGGTCCGTTACTCGTCGGGCAAGGTGAAAAGTTCGTGCTCGCCTTCCAGTCCCTTCAGCGCATGGTGTCCCGCCGAGACCACCTTGCCGGGGTAGTTGTCGGCGAAGGTCGACGAAATCAGCACCGTCTTTTGCAGTTCCTTGGTCATGCTCTCGATGCGCGCCGCCTCGTTGGCGGCCGAGCCGATGACCGTGAACTCGAGCCGTTCCGGGATTCCGATGTTGCCGTAGGTCACGTCCCCCAGGTGAAGGCCGATGCCGTACTTGAGGGGCGGCAGCTCGGGGTGGCTTTCGTTGGTGGTCACGATGCGCTGGTCGGCCAGTTGCGCCGCCTTGATGGCGCGGCGGCAGGCTTCCGGCGTCCCCGTGGCGCTTTCCCAGGCATCGCCCGCCGATTCGGCGATGGGAAAGATGGCCAGCACCGCGTCGCCGATGAAGCGCAGCACCTCTCCGCCGTTTTCGATGACGGCGCCCGCCATGCAATGGAAGAACCGGTTGAGATGCAGGAGGTAGGTTTCCTGATCCATGCTTTCGGAGAGCGCCGTCGAATCGCGGAAGTCGCAGAACCAGATGATGGCATGGATGTGCTCGCCGTCGCCGTGCTTGACATGGCCGTCCAGAACCTGCTTTCCGGTGTGCCGGCCGAGATAGGTCTCGAGCAGGCTGATCGCCGTTCGCCGCTGGGCGTGGACCTCGAAAAGACGGCCCAGCATGGGCATCACCTCGTACAGTTGCCCGAGGTGCGCGGTGGTAAAGCCGCCCTCGGCGAATGAGGTCATGGACATGACGTTGATCTGGCCGTCCGAGAAGCGGAACGGCATGGCCACGTAATCGGTGGCGCCTTCTTCGTGAAGGTCGCGCACGACGGGGAAATCGAGCTTGGGGTCGTCCCCCTCGAGGCGCCGCCGCACGCCCCCGGCGCCGCGGATGATGGGTGCGAACGGGCTGTCCGCGAACTTGGGCTGTTGCAGGATGTCGTGGGGTTCCAGGATGACCATCACATCGCGGTCGTCTTCGCGCCACACCAGCACGGTGGCGAAGATCTGCGGATGCAGGGTGGGGACGATGACCGTCATGCGCGAGATGGGGTAGCCGTTGTCGTGCAGGAACCCGCAAAACTCGCCGACCAGTTGGTCGAACGTCGCCGCCTTCCAGGCGTCCCGCAGCAGCCATCCGGCCACCGAGTTGGCGTGCATGCTTTCGACGTTCTCGTCGAGGAACGGAACTTCTTCGTCGCCTTCATAGATGGCGCTCATCTTGTCCTGGTAGAAGGACAAATAGCCGCGAAGCTCCTCTCCGTCCGCGTACGGGTCCTCGTAACCCCAGACCGCGTTTTCCTCGACCTCGCCGCCTACCGTCAGCGTCCAGTAGCTGGCGTTGCCCTTGAACGGGCAGTGGGTTTGGTGGTCCGTCTTTTCCAGGAAGTCCATACGGACGTCGTCTTGAGGGAAGTAATACATGGGTGGGACGCGTGTCTCATGGACGACCATGGCCCGCGACGAATCGGCGACCCACGTTCCGTTGAACTCGACCCGAACCCGTTTCGGGCTCGTAACGAATTGAATTTCGTAATCGCTGTTCTTGGAATCTTGGGGTTCGTCCGGTACTGGTTCCCGCGGCATCGATCTGGCCTCCCCGACCTGCGGCGTCGATCCGTGCTTGCCATGGGATTGTAACGATTCCACTTATTTCCGGAAACGCATTCTTGCCGCGTTCGATCACAATTCAATGATCTGGAAATCCGTGGGAAAGCGCCCCTGGCCAATGAAATCGGCGCTGTCAGCGCGCCTTCACGTCCATTTTCTCGATGTTGGCGCGCGCCGCGTCGGCGATCGGACCGTTGGCCTCCAGGTCAAGCACCCTGAGCCAGTCTCGCCGCGCGCCGACGTCGTCGCCGCGCAGGCGGCGGATGATGCCGCGCTCCAGGAGGCCGTCGGGGTGGTTGGCGTCGAGGGTCAGGGCGCGCCTCACGTCGGCTTCGGCGCCCACCAGGTCGCCAAGAAGCCGCCGCGCCCCGGCCCGGAAGACGAAGGCCTCGGCGCGCGTCGGGGCGCCGGCGATGGCCCGGTCGAGATCGTCGATGGCGTCCCGGTATTTTCCCAGGGTGCCCAGCACCACCGCCCGGTCCACCAGCAGGTCCGCGTCATCGGGTTCCAATCGAAGCGCCGCCGCCAGCACCCCCCGGGCGCGTTGGGGACTGCCGCCCATGAGCCACGCCTGGGCGGCGTGCCCGAGGATTCGCGCCTTGAAGGCGGGCTCCGCCTTGATGTCCTGGGCCAGCACCTCGAAGCGCCGCGCCGCCTCGTCATATTGCCCGAGGCCCATGAGCGCCTTGGCGACGCAGTGTCTGGCGGCGTCGCCGCCGCCCAAGTCGCGCCACGCCATGGCTTTCTCCAAGGCTTGCTCGGGGTCTTGCGCGGCGAGGGCCATGCAGGCCCGGTATTGGGCGGCGTTGTCGATCTCGGCGGCCGGCGCCGGAGCGGCCGCTAGCGCCGTGGCGAGAACGGTGGATGCGGCGAAGGCCGCCAGACGTCGGATCATGGCCTTGTTCCCGATGCGCTCCCCCCGGTAGGTTTGGGTATAGAGTCATATCGTCCCAAGATCAAAACGATCGCACGCACACTAGGTATCGACCCGTGTCCGAGCCCGCCAACCGCCTGTTCTGCTTCGGCCTGGGGTACAGCGCCCACCGGCTGGCGCGTGCCTTGATGGCGGAGGGATGGACGGTGGGCGGCACCTGCGGCACCGCCGAGAAGCAGGTCGAACTGGCGCGCCACGGCATCGACGCCTTCATGTTCGATCGCGATCATCGTCTCGGGTTCGCCGAGGCCGCCCTCGCCGCGGCCACCCATGTGCTGAGCTCGGTACCGCCCGATGGCGGTGGCGACCCGGTTCTCGACGCCTACGGCGCCGGCTTGGCGACGACCGGGGGGTTCCACTGGGTCGGCTATCTGTCGAGCACCGGCGTCTACGGTGACACCGGCGGCGCCAGCGTCGACGAGACGGCGCCCCTGGCGCCCACCTCGGAGCGAGCGCGCCGACGCGCCGACGCCGAGAGCGCCTGGCGGGACCTGTGGCCGTCCCACGGCGTCCCCGTCCATGTCTTCCGGCTGGCCGGCATCTACGGTCCCGGGCGCAGCGCCCTCGACCAGGTGCGGGCCGGCACGGCGCGGCGCATTGACAGGCCCGGCCACGCCTTCTCCCGCGTCCACGTCGACGACATTTCGGCCGTGCTCCGCGCCTCCATCGCCCACCCCGATCCCGGGGCCGTCTACAACGTATGCGATGATGAGCCGGCGCCGGCGGCGGACGTGGTGACGCTGGCCTGCGAGCTCCTCGGCGTCGAGGCACCGCCCTCGGTGCCTTTCGAGGATGCGGCGGCGGACATGTCGCCCATGGCCCTGAGCTTCTGGCACGACAACCGCCGGGTGGACAACCGCCGCATCAAGGAAGAGCTCGGCGTCAGCCTCCGCTACCCGGACTACCGAACCGGCCTCGGGGCGATCCTGGCCGAGGGCGGATGACGCGCCGACGCGGCTTCACGATGGCGGCGTGTCCTCGATGTGTCCGAGCAGGGCATCCAGGGTGGCGCACAGGCGCTCCAGGTCGGCGGGTTCCGAAAGCCGGTGGTCGCCGTCCTTGACCAGGGTGATCTCGACGTCGCGGGAACGCAGCCTGTCGGCGATGCGCATCGCCGTCTCCCACGGCACGTCCGGGTCCTTCATGCCGTGGATGAGGCGCACCGGGACGTCGAGGGCGATGTCGTCCCTCAGCACCAGGTGGTTGCTGCCGTCCTCGAGCAGCTTCTTGGTGAGGGGCGTCGGCTCCGGCCCGTAGTCGCTGGGCACGTAGACGACGCCGTCGCGCTCCAGCGCCGTCTTCTGTTCCTCGGTGAGGCCGCGCGGGACCAGGTCCACGGTGAAGTCGGCGGCGGTGGCGATTCCGAGGAGGCCGGCGACCCGCCGGGGACGCCACAGCGCCGCCAGCAGCATGATCCAGCCCCCCATGGAAGAGCCGACCAGAACCTGCGGTCCCTCGCAGAGCTTGTCCAGCGCCGTCAGCGTGTCGTCCGCCCAGCGCCCGATGGTGCCGTCCTCGAAGGCGCCCGAGGAAGCGCCGTGGCCGGTATAGTCGAAACGCAGGAAGGCCTGGCCGCGGGCGCGGCAGAAGGCTTCCAGCGCCAACGCCTTGCCGCCCGTCATGTCCGACATGAAGCCGGTCAGGAAGACCACGCCGGGCGCCTTGCCGGGGGTGACGTGGTAGGCGATTGTGGCACCGTCGTCGCGTGTTAGTATCCTGGGAGCGGTATCGGCGGGGGTCATCTTATCGGCCGCAACGGTTTCAGGGAAAAGCACTTGGATCAGGAGAATAGCACCCCCGCGCCCGGCGCGAAACGGACCGCCATCCAGGCGCGCCATCCCACGGTCCTGCAGGTCCTGCCGGCGCTGGGGGCGGGCGGCGGCGTCGAGCGCGGCACCGTGGAGATCGCCCAGGCCATCGTCGGAGCTGGCGGGCGCTCCCTGGTGGCCTCGAGCGGCGGCCCCATGACCCATGAGTTCACGCGCGTCGGGGCGCAACACTTCACCCTGCCACTGGCCAGCAAGAACCCGTTGGTCATGCGCGCCAACATCCAGCGCCTCGCCGATCTCATGGACGCCGAGGACGTGGACATCGTGCACGCGCGATCGCGGGCACCGGCGTGGAGTTCCTACTTCGCGGCGCGGCGCACGGGCCGGCACTTCGTGACCACGTTCCACGGCACCTATTCCACCGGAAACTGGGTCAAGCGGCGCTATAACTCGGTAATGATCCGCGGCGAGCGGGTGATCGCCATTTCCGCGTTCATCGCCGGCCACGTGCGCCGCGTTTACGGGGTGCCGGCCTCGCGCATTCGCGTCATCCACCGGGGCGTCGACCTGGAGCGTTTCGATCCGGCGCGCGTCAGTGCCGAGCGGGTGGTGGCGCTGGCCAACCAGTGGCGCCTGCCCGACGGCATGCCGGTGGTCATGCTTCCCGGACGCCTCACCAGGTGGAAGGGCCAGACGGTCTTCATCGAGGCCATCGCCAAGCTCGGCCGCCACGACATCCGCGCCCTGCTGGTCGGTTCCGAACAGAACCGCGCCGCCTACCGCGGCGAACTGGAGGCCCTCGTCGAGCGCCACGGCCTCAGCGACGTCGTGCGCATCGTCGATCACTGCAAGGACATGCCGGCGGCCTACATGATGGCCGACGTGGTGGTTTCGGCCTCCACCGACCCCGAGGCCTTCGGCCGGGTCATCCCCGAGGCCCAGGCGCTGGGCCGCCCGGTGGTGGCCACCGACCACGGCGGTGCCCGCGAGACCGTCATCCCCGACGAGACCGGATGGCTGACGTCCCCCGGCGATACCGATGCCCTGGCCGCCGCCATCGAGCGCGTGCTCGGCCTCTCGGCCGCGCAGCGCTCGCGGCTGGCGGAAAAATCCCTCGCCAACGTGCGCGGCAACTTCACCAAGGACGCCATGTGCGCCAAGACCCTCGACGTCTACAACGAGGTGCTGGCGATCGAGCCCCCGGCCTGATGGTCGAGCCGCCGGCGTCCCGTATCCTCGTCATCAAGCTCGGCGCGCTCGGCGATATCGCGCAGGCGATCGGTCCCTTCGCGGCCATCCGCCGGCACCACGCCGATGCCCATGTGACGCTCCTGACGACGGCGCCCTACGCCCCTTTCGCCGAGGCCGGCGGCTGGTTCGACGAGGTGTGGATCGACGCCCGCCGGCCGGCCCTTCGGGTGGGCGCCTGGCTGTCCCTGCGCCGGCGCCTGCGCGGCGCCCGCTTCCAGCGGGTCTACGACCTCCAGACCTCGGACCGCAGCGCCTTCTATTTCCGCCTGTTCTGGCCCGGGCCGACGCCTGAGTGGTCGGGGATAGCCCGGGGCTGTTCCCATCCCCACGCCAACCCGCGCCGCGACTTCATGCACACCCAGGAGCGCCAGGAAGAGCAATTGCGCATGGCCGGCATTGCCCAGGTGCCGGGCCCCGACCTGTCCTGGGTCGAGGCCGATACCGGGCGCTTTCAACTGGCGGCGCGCTACGCACTGTTGGTGGCGGGGGGCGCGCCGCACCGCCCGGCCAAGCGCTGGCCGGCCGGCAGCTACGTGGCACTGGCCGGAATGCTCGGCGCCGAGGGCATCGAGCCGGTCCTGCTGGGCGCCGCCGGTGACCGCACGGTGGCGGCCGGGATTGGCGCCGGCTGCCCGGCCGCCCGCGACCTGACCGGGCTGACGGGGCTGCTCGATATCGCGGCGCTGGCGCGGGGCGCCGCCTGCGCCGTCGGCAACGACACCGGGCCCATGCACCTGATCGCCATGGCCGGATGTCCCTCGGTGGTCCTCTATTCCCACGACTCCGACCCGGCGCTGTGCGCCCAGCGCGGCCCCGACGTCACCATCCTCCGGCGCCGGCGGCTCGACGAACTGGCGCCGGACGAGGTGAAGGCGGCCCTCGAGCCGCGCTGAACTCGTCTTGTGGCGTCCTTTAGCTTCCTTTAGCTTCCTGTGGCGGCGCGCCTTGACAGGGAGCCGAATCGCTCTACATTTCGCCCCCCTTGCAAAGCCCTTGAGAAGGCCCGCCGAATGGTCGCCCTCACACTGCCCGACGGTAGCGTCCGAACCTACGATAAACCGGTGACCGCCGCCGAGGTCGCCGCCGACATCGGTCCCGGACTGGCCAAGGCGGCGCTGGCGGCGCGCGTCGACGGCGAGTTGCGCGACCTGTCGCGGGTCATCGAAGGGGACGCCCCCATCGCCATCGTCACCGCCAAGGACGGCGACGGGCTGGAGATCCTGCGCCACGACGCCGCCCACGTCATGGCCGAGGCGGTCAAGGAACTCTTCCCCGAGACCCAGGTGACCATCGGGCCGATCATCGAGAACGGTTTCTATTACGACTTCGCGCGCCCCACCCCGTTCACGCCCGAGGACCTGGAGACCATCGAGGCGCGCATGGCCGAGATCGTGGCGCGCGACGAGACCATCGGGCGCGAAGTGTGGGACCGGGCCCGGGCCATCGAGTTCTTCAAGGGCCTGGGCGAGGACTACAAGACTCAGATCATCGACGAGTTGCCCGAGGGCGAGGACATCACGGTCTACCGCCAGGGCGACTTCGTGGACCTCTG
Organism: Rhodospirillales bacterium; assembly: GCA_030744625.1. Classification (GTDB taxonomy): domain Bacteria; phylum Pseudomonadota; class Alphaproteobacteria; order Rhodospirillales; family JASLQF01; genus JASLQF01. Next base: position 23,338 of record JASLQF010000007.1, on the reverse strand, counting down.
CCGCGGCCCGCACCTGCCGTCCACGGGCAAGCTGGGCAAGGCCTTCAAGCTGATGAAGCTGGCCGGCGCCTATTGGCGCGGCGATTCGCGGAACGAGATGCTGCAACGCATATACGGCACCGCCTGGGCCACCGAGAAGGACCTCAAGGCCCACCTCCACATGCTGGAGGAGGCGGAGCGCCGCGACCACCGGCGCCTGGGCCGCGAGATGGACCTCTTCCACCTGCAGGACGCCGCCCCCGGCGCCGTCTTCTGGCACCCCAAGGGGTGGACGCTGTACCGCGCGGTTCGGGAATACATGCGTGGCCGCCTGCGAGACGCCGGCTACGACGAGGTCAACACCCCGCAACTGGTCGACCGCGGCCTGTGGGAGGATTCGGGGCACTGGGAGAAGTTCCGCGAGCACATGTTCGTGGCGGAGGTCGATGAAAAGTCGGGTGCCGGCGAATACGAGGCCGGCGAAGACGGGCCTGAGACGCAAAAGCGCATGCTGGCGCTGAAGCCCATGAACTGTCCCTGCCACGTGCAAATCTACAAGCAGGGCACCAAGAGTTACCGGGACCTGCCGTTGCGCCTCGCCGAATTCGGCTCGTGCCACCGCTACGAGCCCTCGGGCGCCCTGCATGGGCTGATGCGGGTGCGCGCCTTCGTCCAGGACGACGCTCACATCTTCTGCACGGAAGAACAGATCACGTCGGAAAGCCAGGCCTTCTGCGACTTGCTCCTGAGCATCTACAAGGACTTCGGATTCGAGGACGTGATCGTCAAATTCGCCGATCGGCCGAACGTGCGGGCCGGATCGGATGACACCTGGGACCGCGCCGAGGCGGCGCTCCAGGAGGCCACCAACGCCACCGGCCTGGAGACCGAACTCAATCCCGGCGACGGCGCCTTCTACGGCCCGAAGCTGGATTTCGTGCTGCGCGACGCCATCGGGCGCGACGGGCAGAGCGGCGCGCTGCAGGTCGATTTCGTGCTGCCCGAGCGCCTCGACGCCGTTTACGTTGGCGTCGATGGCCACAAGCACCGCCCGGTCATGCTGCACCGGGCGATCCTGGGCTCCTGCGAGCGCTTCCTCGGCATCCTGATCGAAAACCACGCCGGGCGCCTGCCGCTCTGGTTGTCGCCGACCCAGGTGGTGGTTGCCACCATCACCAACGACGCCGACGACTACGCGCGCCGGGTTCACGGCGCCGTCGCCGCCGCCGGCTTGCGCGGCGTCCTCGACCTGCGCAACGAAAAGATCAACTTCAAGGTGCGCGAGCACAGCGCCGCCAAGGTGCCCGCCCTCCTCGTCGTCGGCGCCCGCGAGGCCGCCGACGGCTCCGTCGCCGTGCGCCGCCTGGGAGGCAAGGCCCAAGAAGTCCTTGCGCTTGAAGAGGCAGTCGCTAGACTTAAAGAGGAATCGGCCGATCCGCTGACGCGCCGCCGGCAAGATATGTAGAGAGGAGCCCGGGACGCAGTGGATGGCCGCGCCCGTTGGACCCCCGGCAGGGGTTAGTGAAGGAGGTATAAATACGAAGGCCACGGAGTTTTGAACCGCCCGCCCGTCAAGGGCCGCGGGTCAACGAGCAAATAGAGGCGGCCGAAGTAAGAATCGTCGATGAAAACGGCAACATGGCCGGCGTAGTCCCCATCGAATCAGCATTGGACATGGCGACGGAGGTCGGCCTTGATCTGGTCGAGATTTCGCCCAACGCGGAGCCGCCCGTCTGCAAGGTGCTCGATTACGGCAAATTCAAGTACGAGGCGCAGAAAAAAAAGCACGAGGCGCGCAAGAAGCAGAAAGTCATCGACGTCAAGGAAATCAAGATGCGCCCCGGCATCGACGAGCACGATTACCAGGTCAAGATGCGCAACGCGCGCCGTTTCCTGGGCGATGGCGACAAGGTCAAGGTGACCATTCGCTTCCGGGGCCGCGAGATGGCCCACCAGGAACTCGGCATGAAGGTGCTGGACCGGGTGCGCGACGAACTCGACGAAGTGGCGAAGGTAGAGCAGTTCCCCCAGGTCGAGGGCCGCATGATGACCATGGTGATCGCGGTGCGCTAGGCCGCCGCCGGCCCCCCCCGAAGAACAACCTGGCGTGCCGCCCTGGCCGCCCCCGGACACCTTGCCAAGGCGATCGGCGGGCGCTATAACCCACGCCTTCCATGCGCCATAAGCGGTGCGGCGCGGGCATGCCCAGCCGCTTTCGACGCGCCATAAGAAAGGGAAATCAAATGCCCAAGCTGAAGACCAAGTCGAGCGCCCGCAAGCGCTTCCGCCTGACGGCGTCCGGAAAGGTTCGCGCCAACTTCGCCTACAAGGGCCACAACCTGCGCAAACGCACCCAGAAAATGAAGCGCAAGGCGCGTGGCACCATGATTCTTTGCCGCTCCGACGCGCGCATCGTCAAGTCCTACATGCCGAACGGCTGAGGGGTAACTGATCATGGCACGCGTCAAGCGGGGCGTAACCGCCCACGCCCGTCACAAGAAAATCATCGCCATGGCCCGTGGCTACCGGGGCCGTTCCAAGAACACGTTCCGGGCCGCCATCGAGCGGGTGGAGAAGGGCCTGCAGTACGCCTACCGCGACCGGCGCGCCCGCAAGCGCTCTTTCCGCAGGCTGTGGATCCAGCGCATCAACGCCGGCGCCCGCCAGCACGGGCTGACCTATTCGCAGTTCATGAACGGGCTCAAGAAGGCCGGCATCGAAATCGACAGAAAAGTTCTGTCCGATATCGCCGTGCGCGAGCCGGAATCGTTCAAGGCACTGGTGGAACAGGCCGAGAGCGCTCTCGCCCAGCCGGCGTGAGGCGCCGCCGTCTCCGCGGGCGTTTGGGGGAAGACGGATGGATGACCTCGCCTCCCTCGGCCTTCGACTGAAGGCGGCCATCTCCGAGGCCGCCGACCTCGACCAGCTCGAAAAGGCGCGCCTCGCCGCCCTCGGCCGCAAGGGCCGGATCACCGAGCTCATGAAGGGCCTGGGCGCCATGGACGCGGCGGCGCGCAAGGACGCCGGCGTCACCCTCAACGCGCTGAAGAACGAGATTGCCGCCGCCATCGAGGCGCGCAAGGCGGAACTCGAGGACGGCACCCTCGACGCCCGCCTGCTCGACGAGCGGGTGGACGTGACGCTGCCGGCGCGCCCCGGGCAGTGCGGCCACATCCACCCGATCAGCCAGACCGTGGACGAGGTGGTGGCCATCTTCGGCGAGATGGGGTTCACGGTGGCCGAGGGGCCGGACATCGAGGACGACTGGTACAATTTCACGGCCCTCAACATCCCGCCCGAGCACCCGGCGCGCCAGGAGCACGACACCTTCTATCTGCCGGGCGAGCGCGACGGCCAGCGCGCCGTGCTGCGCACCCACACCTCGCCGGTGCAGATACGCGCCATGCAGGCGGGCGCGCCGCCCCATCGCCTCATCGTTCCCGGGCGCACCTACCGTTGCGACTACGACGCCACCCATTCGCCCATGTTCCATCAGGTCGAGGGCCTGGTGGTCGACGAGACCACCCACTTCGGCCACCTCAAGGGATGTCTGATCGAATTCTGCCGCGCCTTCTTCGGGGTCGACGACCTGCCGGTGCGCTTCCGGCCGAGCTACTTCCCCTTCACCGAGCCCTCGGCCGAGGTGGATATCGGATGCACGCGCCAGGGCGGCGGGTTCCGCATCGGCCACGGCGACGATTGGCTGGAGATCTTGGGCTGCGGCATGGTCAATCCGAAGGTCCTGGAGAACTGCGGTGTCGATTCGACGCGCTACCAGGGGTTTGCCTTCGGCATGGGGCTCGAGCGCATCGCCATGCTCAAGTACGGCATCCCCGACTTGCGCACTTTTTTCGAGTCCGACCTGCGCTGGCTGCGCCACTACGGGTTCGCCTCCCTCGACGTGCCGAGCCTGGTGGGGGGGCTCGGTTCGTGAAGTTCACCCTTTCCTGGCTCGCCGAGCACCTGGAGACCGAGGTCGCCGTCCCCGAGATGGTGGAGCGCCTGACCATGCTCGGCCTCGAGGTCGGCACCGCCATCGACCGCGCCGAGGGCCTCCGGGGCTTCACCGTCGGCCGGGTGGTGGAGGCCAAGCCCCATCCCGACGCAGACCGGCTCAGCGTGTGCACGGTGGATACCGGTTCCGGCACCGTCGATGTGGTGTGCGGCGCCCCCAACGCGCGCACCGGCATGAAGGGGGTGTTCGCGCCCGTCGGCTCCTTCGTCCCGGGCACCGGCATGAAGCTCAAGAAGACCAAGATCCGCGGCGTCGAGAGCAACGGCATGCTGCTTTCGGAGCGCGAGATGAACATCAGCGACGACCACGAAGGCATCGTCGATCTGCCCGACGACGCCGAGGTGGGATCGCCGGCGGTGGCCGTCATGGGGCTCGACGACACCGTCTTCGACATCGACATAACCCCCAACCGGGGCGATTGCCTGGGCGTGCGCGGCATCGCCCGCGACATGGCGGCGGCCGGCCTCGGCAAGTTCAAGCCCCTGGACGTCCAGCCGGTGGCCGGCGCCTTCGAAAGCCCCATCCGCGTGCACCTCGACCTGGAGGCCGAGCACGCCGACGCCTGCCCTTACTTCGTCGGGCGCTACATCCGCGGCGTCACCAACGCCGACAGCCCGAAGTGGCTCAAGGACAAACTCCTCGGAGTCGGGCTGAGGCCGATCTCGGCGCTGGTAGATATCACCAATCTCATGACCATCGGGCTCAACCGGCCGCTGCACGCCTTCGACGCCGACAAGGTGCAAGGCGACATCCACGTGCGCATGGCGCGCCCCGGCGAGAAGCTGGCGGCCCTCAACGAAAAGGAGTACGAGCTCGACATAGAGATGACCGCCATCGCCGACGACGACACGGCGGAGGCCCTGGGCGGCGTCATGGGCGGCATGCACACCGGCTGTACCGGCGACACTCACAACGTGTTCCTCGAATCGGCGCTCTTCGATCCGGTGCGCACGGCGGCCACCGGGCGCAAATTGAACCTTACCTCGGACGCCCGCTACCGCTTCGAGCGCGGCATCGACCCGACGTTCCTCGAGGACGGCATGGAGATCGCCACCCGCCTGGTGCTGGAGCTGTGCGGCGGCGAGCCCTCGGAACTGGTCGTTGTCGGCGGCGCGCCGCCGTGGCAACGGGCCATAACGTTGCGGCCCGACCGCGTGCAGGGCCTCGGCGGTGTCGACGTGCCGCGCCCAGAGGTCGAGCGCATCCTCGGCGATCTCGGTTTCGAGCTCGGCGAGGAGAACGGCGCGCTGGTGGCCCAGGTGCCGCCCTGGCGCGGCGACATCGTCGGCGAGGCCTGCCTCGTCGAGGAAGTGGTGCGCGTTCACGGATACGAGCGCGTGCCGGCGGTGCCCCTGGCCAACGAGACGTCCCTGCCGCGCCCGGCCCTGACCCCCGAACAACGGCGTCACGCCCGGGCGCGGCGCGTGCTGGCGGGGCGCGGGCTGACCGAGGCGGTGACATATTCCTTCATGCCGTCCGTCCAGGCGGCGCTCTTCGGGGGCGTGCCCGACGCGCTCCGTCTGGTCAACCCGATCAGCTCGGACCTCGACGTCATGCGGCCCTCCATCCTGCCCAACCTGATCGCCGCCTGCGGGCGCAACGCCGACCGCGGCTTTTCCGACGCGGCGCTGTTCGAGGTCGGCCCCCAATACGCCGGCGACGGGGTGGAGGACCAGACTACGGTGGCGGCCGGGGTGCGCGCCGGCGACGCCGTGACGCGCAACTGGGCGGAGCAGACCCGCGCGGTCGATGCCTTCGACGCCAAGGACGACGCCCTTGCCGTGCTCGAGGCGCTCGAGGTGCCGATCGAAAGCGTCCACGTCACGGCGGACGCGCCGCCGTGGTATCACCCGGGACGTTCGGGCGCGGTGCGCCTCGGCCCGAAGACGGTGCTTGCCCATTTCGGCGAGATTCACCCCGGCGTGTTGCGCCGCATGGACGTCAAGGGGCCGATCGCCGGCTTCGAGGTCCTGCTCGCCAACCTGCCCCGCCTGAAGGCGAAAAAAAGCGCCACCCGCCCCCATCTGGAGCTCTCTCCCTTCCAGCCGGTGGAGCGCGACTTCGCCTTCGTCGTCGATGCCGGGGTGCCGGCCGACAAGGTGCTGGGCGCCGCCCGCGCCGCCGACAAGGCCCTGATCGCCGAGGTGCGCCTGTTCGACGTTTACGCCGGCGAGGGGGTCGGCGCCGGCAAGAAGTCCCTGGCCATCGGCGTCACCCTCAGGCCCACCGAAAAGACCCTCACCGACGCCGACATCGAGGCGGTGGCCGGGAAGGTGGTGGCTGCCGTCGAAAAGGCGACCGGGGGCGTGCTCAGGACCTAGTGCCTTATCCGATCAGTTGGAGTCATTTCGTTGCCACCCCCACCCAACCCTCCCTCATCGAGGGGGAGGGCTATCTATTTGGAAATAAGGCGAAATTCTCCCTCCCCCCTTGCAGGGGAGGGTTGGGTGGGGGTGTTGGATTGGTGCCGCTTGGCCGGATAATGCACTAGTGACGCCAGTCCGATATGGTGGGCACCTCTACCAATAAGCCGCCACCGGAGGGGACCATGTTTCACAAGTTGTCGTTGGCCATGGCGTGCGTATGGTTCTTATCCCACGCGGTTCCAGTGAACGCCCAGGACCGCCCTCTGGAGACGTTAAAGACAAGTGTATTCTTGAAATTACCGACTGAGCTCCAGGCTCTTTATATCGGAGGCGTCCTGGACGGCATGTCGTATGTGTCGTACGGCGTGCAAGACCCTAAACTTCGAGCCTGGACAAGATGCGTTCGGACAAAAACCCTTGGCGAGTCCACGGAAGAGGTCGTTCGTTGGCTCGCCGAGCATGAAGAAGAACGGTGGTCGCCGGTACCGTGGGCCGTTGCCAAAGTGATCGGGGCGCGGAAGTGTTAGCGTTGATGGGCGTCGATCAGCACCTGGGCGAAGGAGGGGAACAATAAGCGTAGCTGGTTGGCGCGCATGGCCGAGGCGGTGGCGCGATCGGCGTTGAAACGCCTGCACGTTCCCGACAGCTCCCACGAGTGGAGCTTGTGGCTGCGCAAGCGGGAGATGGCGTAAAGCTCTTTCCGAGCGAATCGAATCCTTGCCTGAAAAACGAGGATATCCCGGGACTTGACTCGCGGATGAAGTCACGATAACAAAATATTCTTGTACGCATTGAAGAAATAGTGTTCCGCAATGGCGAACATTCGACGCGAAGACGGGGACCGGTCCCTGGAGCATGGCCGGGGCATCCCGGCGACGGAACCGGGTGCCTGACATGACCGCCCTCAAAACCATCCCCGAACGGTGCGCGGCCTGTTACATCTGCGAACTGGCGTGTTCCTTTCATCACGAGGGGGTGTTCGGCCGCCGGCTGTCCAGCGTCGAGATCCGCAAGGACGCGCCGACGGGAAAGGTCGCCATCGCCATCCACGAGGCCGGGGCCGGGCTGCGTCGGGCCTGCGACGCCTGCGAGGGCGAGCCGAAACCGCTATGCATCATATGGTGTCCGGTCAGTGCCATCGTGGGGAGGGGAGCCCGGCCATGAGCAAGGACTTCTCTCTCGGCGGCAAGATCCTGCATATCGACCTCACGAGCCGGGAAATCTCCACCGAACCTACGGCGCCCCACGGCGAGCGGTTCCTGGGGGGCATGGGAATCAGCGCCTGGAAGCTGCTCAAGGACCACGCTCCCGGCGTCTCGGCCCTCGATCCCGGGGCCGTCCTCGCCTTCAACGCCGGCGTCCTGGTGGGCACCATCGCGCCCACTGCCTGCCGTCTCGGCGTCCTCTCGCGCAACGTCATGACCGGCGGTTTCGGATCGGCGAGCGCCGGCGGCCACTTCGCCCCCGAACTCAAGTACGCCGGATACGACCAAGTCTTCGTCATCGGCAAGGCTTCGAAGCCGGTTTACGTCCGCATCGACGACGACGACGTGTCCATCGAGGACGCCTCCCCGATCTGGGGAAAGACGACCTGGGAGACCGACGATTTCCTGAGGAATAAGGCCGGCAGCCACGAACCCGAGGTCCTGTCCATCGGACCGGCGGGCGAGAACCTGGTGACCTTGGCCAATATCGTGGTCAACCGCTCGCGCTCGGCCTCCCGATGCGGGGTCGGCGCCGTCATGGGGGCCAAAAACCTGAAGGCCATGGCGGTCAGCGGCTCCGGTCACGTCGCGGTCGCCGATCCCGAGGGGTTCATGGACGCCTCCTTGGAGATGACGAAGGTTCTCATGCAGGCGGTCACGACCAAAGAGCTGCGCAGGTACGGAACGCCGGTTTCCTTCAACCGGTGGAACGAACTCAATACCGTACCGACCCGGAACTTCCAGGAGACCCGGATGCCGGCGGAATTGGCGGCGAATATCGAACCCGACGTCCTCAGGCGGGATCACATAACCCGGAACTTCGGGTGTTTCGCCTGCCCCATCCACTGCACCCACTACCAGACCGTCGAGGACGGGCCCTACGCGGGCACCAAGGGCGAGAAGATCGAACATGAGAACCTGTGGGACTTCGGCACCAAGCTGGGCATCGACAGCCTGCCGGCGATCATCAAGGGAAGCAGTCTGTGCCACCAGCTCGGCCTCGACATCGACAACGTTTCCGGGGCGATCTCCTGGGCCTTCGAATGCTTCCAGCGGGGGCTGTTGACCACCGAGGACACCGGCGGACTGGAACTGGAATGGGGCAACCACCCCGCCTTGATCGAGCTTCTCGGCAGGATCGCGCGCCGGGAGGGGATCGGCGAGCTTCTCGCCAAGGGAAGCCGCGAGGCGGCTCGGACCCTGGGCAAGGGCTCCGAGGACTTCGCCATCCACGTCAAGGGGCAGGAACTGGCGGAGGAGCTTCGGGTGTTCAAGGGCTGGGGCTTCGGCGTCGTGGTCTCCGAACGGGGCGGCGCCCATACCACGGGGGCGCCGATCACCGAGAAGATGAAGGTCAGCGAGGACGTGTCGGAGGAATTCTTCGGCATCCGGACGGCCTTCAATCCCCATACCTACGAGGGAAAGGCCCAACTGGTGGCCTATTTCCAGAGGTTCCACGCCGTGCTCGAATGCCTGGGGAGTTGTTTCTTCTCGACCAACTGGTACGGGCATCAGGTGCTGGGTCCGAAACACTTTGCCACCCTCTATTCCCTGGCCACGGGCAATGATCTCTCGGAAGGGGAACTCATGGCCATGGGAGAGAAGGTCCACACCCTGCAGAAACTGTTCAATGTCAGCCGCGGCGGATTCGCCAGGGCCGACGACTATCCCCCGAAACGGATGATGGTCGAACCGGCCACCGATTCGCGGGAGGAAACGGGAATAGATCGGGAGACCTGGGACCGGCTGCTCGACGAATACTACGACATCCACGGCTGGAACCGCGAAACCAGCCACCCGCGGCCCCAGACGCTTCAAGACATCGGCCTGGACGAATTCGTCGATCTGGTCTGAACGCCGCTCACCCGCCGACCATCATGGGGCTCTTGACCAGGATCCGCACCCGCACCCGCACCCGCACTCGCACCCGCACCCGCTCTTCCTTGCCGTCCAGGGGCGTCGCCAGGTCGTAAGGTTCCGTCGGGCGCGGCGCGCGAGCGCTCGGACACACACCGGAACCGGCCAACATCGAACGCAGGACGAAACAGTCCGGGCGCCCCCTCAGTCCACCTTGATGTCTCTGCGCACGGTGACGGTCTCGTCCCTGTCATCGGTCCAGGTGAACTCGAAGGTGCCGCTTTCCGATACCCTGGTGAAAAAGGAAAAAAACGGATTTGCCGCCATGCCTGGGTACATGTCGGCGCGGAACACCTCCTCGCCGTTAAAGGCGCAGACGAACTCCTTGACGATGAAACGCGGGATCTTCTCGCCAGTCTTCGGGTCCTTGCGCTGTCCCGATTCCATCCTGTGGGGGAAGAGGGTCTTGATCCGAACGACCTGCCCCTTCTTGGCGGTCTTGGGGACCCGCACCTTGGGTTTCTTGGCCACGCTAACCGTCTTGGTTGCCGCAGCCGCCGACCGTCACCGTCACCGGTGTGCGGGCAATGTAGATCGAGCCGTCGTTCATGACGGCGACCGCCAGAACCGTCTGCGTCTTGGCGAGGCGGATGCGGGTCGCCACCTCGGCCTTGCCGCTCCTTGGCGAGAAGTGGAAGGACGCCACCTCGGCGTTCGGGTTCTCCTCCGAGACGATGTGGATGGCCTTGACGTGGTCGGCCTCGCTCATGGGGCTGGCGACGGTGACGGTGATGGGCACGCTCGAGCCGTCCTCGGCGATGGCGGGAAGCTTGACGGTGATGCGGCCTTCCTTCATGGATGCGCCGCCGGTGAGCCTGTCGAGCACGGCCTTCGCCTCGTCGGGCGTCGCCAACGCCGCGGCCGGCGACAACGCCCAGCCGGCGAGGGTGACGGCGCCGGCGGCCTTCAGGGCGTCGCGGCGGGTCCAGGGTTTCCAGTGTTCGCCCATGCCCATCCTCCAAGGACAAAGGGGCGGTCTTCGAGCCCGGCCCCGTAAATCCCCGTTGATTCAACTATAGCCGCTATTGCGGGCGCCGCAAGTCGCCTGCGGCGGCTCAATCCCGGGCCACGAGGGCCCGAAAGGCCCCGCCGAGGCTCCCCTCCTCCAGGAATTTCACGCCGAGGATGCCGCCGGCGATGATTGAGAGCCAGGCGATCACCGAGCCCAGCGCCAGCGTCGACATGCCGGTGATCCCCTGGCCGATGGTGCACCCGAGTGCGAGGACGCCGCCCACGCCCATCATCGCCCCGCCGATCATGTTGCGGACCATGTCCGAGGCCTCGGTGAAGGTCTCGACGCGGAAGGTGCCGGCCGCCTTGGCCACGAGAAAGGAGCCGACGACGACGCCTCCCACCACCGCGATGCCGAAGCTGATGGTAGCTCCGGTGAAGGTCATCAGATAGAGGATGGCCTCGCCCACAGGCGCCACGAATGTGACCGATGCCAAGGGCGTCGGCTCGAAGTCGTCGAACCCCGCGATGCCGGTGACGGCCCAGGCCGCCGTCACGAGCGCGCCGATGACCAGCCCGGCGGCGATGTTCACCGGCGAGGCGCGGAACGCCGCACTCTTGAAGCAGAACACCAGCATGCCCCCGGCGACGGCGATGACGGCGACCCAGCGCGCGGTCCCGGCGGCCAGCCCGCCGGCGGTGAGGATGTCGGGGATGGCGTGGGTTTCCAGTGCCAGAGAGGTAACGTCGATGCGCGTGGCACCGTCCAAGGCGATGCGCGCCGGCGCGAGCAACCCCGAAAGCGTCACGTAGGCGAAGATGCCCAGGAACAGCATGACCACCGCCGACTTCAGGTTGCCGGCGCCCAGGCGCACCAGGGTCCGGTTGCCGCAGCCCCCGGTGAGCGTCATGCCGAAGCCGAACAGGGCGCCGCCTACGATGCCCCCCGCCCAGCCGAGATTGCCCGAGACATAGATCGACTCGCCGAGGTCGACGGCACCCGTCCCGTGCAAGACCTGGCTGCCGAGGGTGGCCACCGCGATGGCCAGCACCCAGGCCCGGAAACGGTTCCACTCGCCCATCAAGACGATGTCCGAAACCGCCCCCATGGCGCAGAAGCAGGAGCGCTGGGCGATCGCCCCGAAGACGATGCCGAGAAGGAAGCCCAGCGCGGCGACGACGGTGGTGACGGGCATCTCGTCCATGGCATTGCCAAGCGAAACAGCATTGATTCTGGCGACCCCGGCAGGATTCGAACCTGCGGCCTTCGGATTAGAAAAATCAGGGCCTAATCTACCTGAACTTGCTTATATGAGAAACAAACCTTTGAAATCAACTCATTAGAGAGGGTTCAGGTACATGATGGATGCGCCGGGCTTTGCCGCTTGTTCCCGCTCTTTCCGCGCACACTTTCACACGAATTACACATGCCGGAGCGTTCGCCGTCAAAGTGGATTCTTGTCACCGCGCGACTTCACCCATGAACGTCCACTTCTTAGCCGTTCATGTTTGCTTTATACCCAACAGCGGACATTGGAGCAGGGTCATCAGCACTTCTGCTCCTGACCCAAAGCATTCGTAATCGGGCTTTGACCTGATTGCTGGTCGAGCTCTCTTTAGGCTCACGATCCGTGAGGAGCCCAAGAGGGAGAAGACGATGGCCTACTATGCGGCTTTGGATGTCGGTGTGCGCACGCTGGCGCTTAGCATTGTCGATGGTGATGGTAAGGTGAAGCTCGGGAAGAGCTTGGCGTCGGAGGTCGACGAGATCGTTGCCTGTCTGCGCAGCTTTGGCAAAGAGATCAAATCAGTTGGGTTCGAGGCCGGCACACCCGCACGGTGCTGACCACGTAAAGAAGCGTGACCCACGCAGCGGCAAGATCACCGAGACCCAAACAACGGAGCTTGACTCTCATGCCCGATTAAAGAAGCGGACATTTTCAGTTTAGGCCGGCCGTTCGCAGTTGGGGATTGCCGGTGCGCAAGGAAATCCCCTACTAGGCAACCGTAGCCCCTATCAAATTAGGGATTTATAATTTAGAATTTTCGAGAGTGTGCCTCCCGAAATTACGTGGGGTGGAACGGAGTGGTAAACCGGGGGCACTTAATCTAGGGAGGTAAGAATGAAATCATTTGTAATACCCGCAGCCGTAGTAGGAATCACGGTTGCGGGTCTTTTGACGGGTCCCGCCCAGGCGGACATGGCGTCGGGCGCCGTCCTCGCCAATACCTGTTTTTCCTGCCATGGAACCGACGGCAAGAGTGTCGGCGACATGCCGACCATCGCCGGCAAGAAGGAAAGCTTCATCGCCAAGAAGCTCAAGGGCTTCAAGATGGGGAGCGAAGATTCAACGGTGATGAAACGAATCGCCAAGGGCTTCACCGATGCCGAAATCGCGGCGATCGCGAAGTTCTTTGCGAAGAATTAGGGGAGGCAGGAAAATGAGCAGATTCACACGCAGGACATTCAACCGGAGTCTCGGCGCGACGGTGGCGTTGGGGGCTCTCGCGCTTCCCGGCTCGGCCCCGTTCGCGGCCGGGACCAAGGCCCAGGTCGTCGTCGTCGGCGGCGGCTTCGGCGGCGCCACGGCGGCCAAATACATCAAGCGGTTCGACCCCTCCATCAGCGTGACCCTGGTGGAGCCGTCAACCCACTTCATTACCTGTCCGTTCTCCAATACGGTGATCGGCGGGCTCAACACGATCGACTACATCACCCAGAACTACGATGCGCTCAAGAAGATGGGGGTCGAGGTCGTCCACGACCTGGTTGCCCACATCGACGGAGCAAAGAAGCAGGTAAAGCTGACCCGGGGCGGCACTATCGCATTCGACCGTTGCGTCGTCTCGCCCGGTATCGACTTCCGCTGGGAGAAAATCGAGGGTCTGGACGCTAGCACGGCCGGCACCATCCCCCATGCCTGGAAGGCCGGCCCACAGACGCTGCTTCTCAGAAAACAGTTGGAGGCCATGCCCAACGGCGGGACCTTCATCATCTCACCTCCGGTTAATCCTTTCCGCTGCCCACCGGGCCCCGGTGAGCGGATTAGCCTAGTTGCCAGCTACTTCAAGAAAGCGAAGCCCAAGTCCAAAATCGTCGTCCTCGATCCGAAGAAGAAGTTCTCCAAGCAGGGGCTCTTCAAGGAGGGTTGGGCGAAGCTCTATCCGGGCATGATCAACTACCACAACGTCGACAACGACGGCGTCGTGCGCCGCGTAGACCCAAAGACGATGACGCTCCATACCGACTTCGGCAAGTACAAGGGCGACGTGGTCAACTTCATCCCGTCACAGCGGGCGGGCAAGATCGCCCAGGTTTCGGGGCTCACCGACAACACGGAATGGTGCCCCATTGATCAACAGACGTTCGAATCCCGCCTTGTCCCCGGTGTCCACGTGATTGGCGATTCCAGCATTGCTTCGCCGATGCCGAAGTCGGGATTCGCCGCTTCGACCCAGGCCAAGGTCTGCGCCGAAGCGGTGGTCAACCTGCTCAAGGGCCGCATGCCGGGCACACCCAAGTTCGTCAACACCTGCTACAGTCTGGTTGATGAGAATTACGGCATCTCGGTGGCCATGGTCTACGGCTACGAAGGTGGCAAGATCATCAAGATCAAGGGCTCGGGCGGGCTCAGCCCGTCCGGCGCCGACGCCAACTTCCACCAAAAGGAGGCCAACTACGCCCGCGGCTGGTACGAGAGCATCAGCAACGATATCTGGGGCTGACCGCGAACCGCCGATTCCCCATGGGGGAGGCCTCCGGGCCTCCTCTTTTTTTGGCGAGAGTGTGTCGCCAAGGGCGTGGTCACGCCCGAAGCATGCGAACGCACCGCACTCTCTCGACCCAGCACATGCCGGAACCAATCAAAATGTGAAAGACAGACGAAACCACCCTTGCGACAAGACCTTATGTCCGCTTTTGGCTAATAGCGGACCTTCAGCCACGCCCTGATTTACGTCTGCTTTGCCCCCGAAAGCGGACGTTGGGAAGGTGGTCGCTGTATGTCGGCCAATGACCCTTAACGGACGTTGACGCAGAGATGTCGCATGTTCCGGGATGCCGCAGCCCTGCTTAATCCTTGGAATTCGTCAGTGTTAGGCACCGTTTTGGGGCAAGCGGTCCTTGGAGATTGCTCGCAGATCCCTGATCCCCATGGCGTGGAGGACGGACATAACGGACAGAAAGGCCAGAATCCAGATGGGAAAAATCAGAACCCAAGACATCGAAATAATCCCTAACGCAACATATTCGTTGACCTCGCCCCAAAGAGACAAATCACTAATAAAAAAGAATGCCCAGACACTGAGTCCGCCGGAAACAACGAAGGCAAGGATCGCAACACGACTGTAAAAATTCCGGTCCTTGATCATCGCCTCGAACATAGACCGAGCGTCTTGCAATCTGCTTCCTCGTTTGGAGGGTCTTTTTAAACCCATGATTTTCACAGGAGGCACTTTATCGTAGTGATTGAGCCCGCGTAGCGCGCTGTCTCGACCCGCTACCATCATAAGGAAGATGTCTCTTAGTGGCTATGTGCGGACGTTCTGAGGGCCGCTGATTCTTTAGGGATGTCGGCTGAGGGCGCGTTCTGGCTATATGACAACGAAGAGGACAAATGGCGTTATTTTTTAATAACGTCGTTGTTTAACCGGGTTGGCCCTAGGGAAACGTATCTTCGATTGAATAAGGCCCTTCGAGAAAAGTTGTCCGAGCACGAGATCCAAGAATTTTCGTTCTATATCGCTGACCCAAATGATGGGTTGGTGCAAGCGATGCGCAAACACAATAGAACGACCGTTCATACATCCGATCCCCATGAGGTAACTGTTAAACTGAACGGAAAGACTACGAATGCTTTTATCTATCGTATGACCAAAGGCCTGAGCGAGGATAAAGTGCGGCTCGTGCGTAGGAGATTTAATCGCCTCTATAACGAGGTTGTCACCGCCTAGCGCTATTATTGGCGGCTCCTCGCCGACGTGGACACGGCGGGGCATGAAACGGTATTATTATACCGCACAATCAAAAGCACTTCTGGAGTCGAAATAGTGGCCGAACTGACCGCGATACCAGCACTCCAAGAGGACGCTGCCGCGCAAATGGATGCGCTTCTGGTGAGTTGAAGCTAAGGGGCCAAATCGGTGTTTCGGGCGGCGAATTCACTCCGGGTGGCTGTCAAGGTGGCTGTCAAACGCCACGGGGAGCCGTTCGTGCGTGATTCGAATGGTGGTAAACTATTGAAAGAACTGGCGACCCCGAGAGGATTTGAACCTCTGACCTTCGGATTAGGAATCCGACGCTCTATCCGACTGAGCTACGGGGCCGCGCGGCGCCCATTATACCACCAACGCGGTACGCGTGCTCAGCGGCCGAACAGCTTGGAGAAGGGAACCGAATAGTAGAGCGTGAACAGCTCGGTGCCGGGGTTGTTGTCGCCGATGCTGGCGTTGGAGATGTGCGAGATGGCGAAGCCGAGGCGCGAGCGGTCGTCGAAGCGGTAGGCGAACTCGGCCTGCGAGCGGAACTCGATGACGTGGCCGAGGTCGTGGCCCCCGCCTTCGATGTACAGGCCCGGCGCGAAGCTCGGCGTGACCACGAAGCGCCGCCCGAAGAAGACGTCGACGCCGACGCCGGCGTAGCCGTAGAACGAGCCGGTGGAGGTCGCCATGGCGCCGGCCAAGGGCTTGAAAATCCAGAATTTCCTGTCCGAGCGGTACTCCAGGTTGATCTCGGCGGCCTGCTTCTTCTGACGGTTCCAGTCGAACCAGCCGGCACCGAAGGCCACGAAATCGGGGTCGTCGGCCAAGGCGGAGGCCGAAGGAAGGATCATCCACGCGGCCGCCGCGGCGGCGATCACCCTGATTGTTCCTTTTCTCACCGGCGTGCCCCCGAGGGATTGTCGATTGGTTGCAGTTTACGGCAGGGGCATCAAGTTGCAACCTCTTTGGCGCCGCCCCGGCCGACCCGAGGCGGGATCAGCGCGGCTTCGTGAAGGCCTCGGTGGCGGCGACCAGGGCCGAACGGATGCTGGGCTCCATGGCCGAGTGCCCGGCGTCCTGAACGACCACCAGTTCGGCATTGGGCCAGGCGCGGCACAGCTCGTCGGCGGTGACCATGGGGCAGATCATGTCGTAGCGGCCCTGCACGACGATGCCGGGGTGTGGGTGCAGGCGGGAGATGTTTTCCAGCAGGTAGTTCTCCGCCATGAATACGCCGTTCTTGATGTAATGGGCCTCGAGGCGGGCCAGGCCGAGCGCCGGACCGGAGGCGTGATTGCCGGGCGCGTCGTAGCCCGGCGCCAGCTTGGAGCAGGCGCTCTCGTAGCGGCTCCAGGCCAGCGCCGCCGCCCCGTGGACCGTCGGGTCGGGGTCGGTCAGCCGCGCGTAGTAGGAGCCCAGCAGATCGCCGCGCTCGTCCTCGGGAAGGAATTCGGCGAAGGCGCGCCAAGCCTCCGGAAAAAAGGTGCGCATGCCATGGAGGAACCAGTCGAGCTCCGCCGCGCGGCCGAGGAAGACGCCCCTCAACACGAAACCCGTGCAGCGCTCGGGGTGGCGGATGCCGTAGGCGAGGGCCAGGGTGGCGCCCCACGATCCGCCGAATATCAACCAGCGCTCGACGCCGAGGCGGATCCTCAGGGTCTCGATGTCGGCGATCAGGTGGTCGGTGGTGTTGCCGGCGGTCTCGCCAAGCGGCTTGGAACGGCCGGCGCCCCGCTGGTCGAAGATGATGATGCGGTAATGGACGGGATCGAAAAAGCAGCGGTGGGCCGGCGTCGCTCCGGCGCCGGGGCCGCCGTGCAGGAACAGAACGGGCGCTCCGTCGGGGTTGCCCGATTGCTCCCAGTACATCTTATGGAGCCCGTCGAGGGCGATCTCGCCGTGTTCGAACGGCGCAATTTCAGGGAACAGGTCCCGGCGTTCCGTGTGCGTGTCCATGGCCGATCCGTCACATTCCATCCAGCCAAACCGCGTCATGCGGCGCGGCGCCGCCCACTATATGTAAATCACGTGGTCAGGGGAACGCCTCCGCCCGACGGCGGCCATTTTGCAACCTGGCGCGCCGCTCCGCTATGCTCCGCCGACCATGACCACCCGCCGCCACGCCATTACCGCGCTCTTCCTGGCCGTCCTTTCACCGGCCGCGCCGGCCTTCGCCGCCGGGGGCCTGGAAGACGGCGGCCTGGAAGACGGGGGCCGAGCCGTGGTGCGCGAGGTGGTGGACGGCGATACGGTGAGGCTGGAGAGCGCCATCGCCGGTGCCACCCAGGTGCGCCTGGTCGGCATCCAGGCGCCCAAGCTGCCCCTCGGCCGCCCCGGGTTCGTGGCCTGGCCGCTGGCCAGGGAGTCCAAGTGGGCGCTCGAGGCCATGGTGCGGGGGCGCGCCGTCCGTTTTGGCCACGGTGGGCAGCGCCTCGACCGCCACGGCCGCTTGCTCGCCCATCTCCATGTCGAGGATAAAGTTGGCGGGAAAGGCCTCTGGGTGCAGGGCGAACTGCTGCGTCTCGGCATGGCCCGCGTCTACACATTTCCCGACAACCGGAGGCTGGCCGCCGAGATGCTGTCTGTGGAAAGCGCGGCGCGGGGGGCCGGGCGCGGAATATGGGCGCATCCCTTCTACTCCATCCGCGTGCCCGGGGAGGCGGGGCGATTCATCGACACCTTCCAAATCGTCGAAGGCATTGTGCTCGACGCGGCGCGGGTGAAGGGCCGCGTCTACCTGAACTTCGGTGCCGACTGGCGCACCGACTTCACCGTTTCCTTGTCGGCGAAGGCGCGCCGGCTGTTCGAGAAGGCCGGGCTCGACCCCCTCGCCCTGAAAGAGCGCCGCGTGCGTGCACGGGGATGGATCAAGCGCTTCAACGGCCCCCTCATCGACGCCAGCCATCCCGAGCAGATCGAGGTTCTGCCGCGCTGATGCCTCGCCGATCCGGGGGTCCCGGCACAATACCGGCAAAGCGGCATTTCGGCGCGATGACGGGGCCTGTATGATGGTCCCATGAAAGCCCTGACGCGCGTCATCGTCCTCTCATTGCCACTGCTGGCGCTGGCCGGGCCACTGCTGGCGCTGGCCGGTTGCTCGGTGAACCCGGCGACCGGCGAGCAGAGCTTCACGGCCTTCATGTCGCGCGCCGACGAGATGGAAATCGGCAAGAAGGAGCACCCCAAGATCCTCAAGGGGTTCGGCGGCGCTTACGCGGACAGGGACCTCGCCGACTACGTCAGGAACATCGCCGTCGCCCTGACCCAGGTGTCCGAAGTGCCGGACATGCCCTACACCTTCACCGTGCTCAATTCCGATGTTGTCAACGCCTTCGCGCTTCCCGGCGGCTACATCTACATGACACGCGGCTTGCTGGCCCTTGCCGACGACGAGGCGGAGATGGTCGCTGTCCTCGCCCACGAACTCGGCCACGTCACGGCGCGCCACACGGCCCAGCGCTACTCCAAGGCGATGGCGGCCAACATCGGGCTCACTCTTCTTGGCGCTCTGGGCAGCGCCGCCGGCGTGCCCTCCGAGTTCGGCCGACTGGCTTCATACGGTACCCAGATTTACCTGCAAGGCTTCTCGCGCGAACAGGAGCTGGAGGCCGACATGCTCGGCGTCCGCTACATGTCGCGGCTCGGCTTCGACCCCAACGCCGCCGTCCGTTTCCTGGGAAAACTCAAGGCCCACACCAAGCTGGAGGCGGCCCTGGCGGGGCACCCCGAGGACGCGGAGCGCTTCAACATCATGTCCACGCACCCGCGCACCACGGAGCGCATCCAACAGGCCATCCGGCTGGCCCAGGTGGCGCCGGTGACCGACCCGCGAACCGGGCGCGGCGACTACATCGCCCGCGTCGACGGCATGCTGTTCGGCGACGACCCCAAGCAGGGCGTGCGCGCCGGGCGCGTCTTCACCCATCCGGGGATGGGGTTCCGCTTCGAGGTGCCGCCGGGTTTCGTCATGTTCAACAGCCCGGCGCGGGTGGTGGCGCGGGGCCCGGACGACGCCGTCATCGTCTTCGACATGGAGGTGCCGAAAAAGGCCAAGACCTTCGACGACGTGTTGCTCTACCTGACGCGCCATTGGGGACAGGGGCTGTCGTTGAAGGACGTGGAGAGGATAGAGGTCAATGGCTTGAACGGCGCCACCGGCCTTGGCCGCGCCTCCATGCGCGAAGGCACCCGGGACGTGCGCCTGGTGGCCATCCACCTGACGCGGGAGCGCATCTTCCGTTTCGCCTTCATCACGCCACCGGCGGCCACGGCGCGCCTGGCCGAGGATTTTCAACGCACCACCTACAGCTTCCGGCGCCTGTCGCCGGAAGAGGCGTCGGCGCTACGCCCGCTGCGCCTGCGCTTCGTCGTCGTCGAGGACGGCGACACGGCGGCCAGCCTGGCGGCGCGCATGCCCTTCGAGAAGTTCGCGTTGGAGTGGTTCGAGACCCTCAACGGCCTGCAAAGGGGCGAGCCCCTGGTCGTCGGCAGCGTGGTCAAGACGGTCGGCTACTGAGGGCCGAGGGCCGGCTTTTGCCGGTGTCCTCCCCACCCCAACAGCTCCCTGAGGAACGCCGATGCCTCCTGGTGGATTCCCGGTGACGTGCTTTCGCGCGGCCCGGCCACGTTCAGGATGGCGACGCCCTCGGCTTCGATCCACGTGCCGGCGCTGTCCGCCGCGCCGGTGCTTGGCACGGAGAGATCGATGACCATGGAAGGGCGCCCCAGCATCCTGGCGAAATCAAGGGTGAGCGCCGTGCCGCCGCTGGGCCGGCCGCGGGTGAGCACCAGGGTAGCGTCCGAATCGCGCACGTTGGAGCGGGTGCGCTCGGCATAGTCGGAGGATTCCGTTTCGCGCAGGGGATAGGAAGCGGCGATGACGCCGTCCTCTGCGATACGGCCGCGCGGGCACCAGCCCCCACACGCGATGCCGAGTTCGAGGGCGACGTCCAGGGCCGCCCGGTCCACCCCGGTCTGGCCACCGGAAACGATTTTCACCAGCGTCGATGGGCGTGCCACGGCGTCCTCATACCAACGGTCCTTGGTATCAAGCCTCCAGAGTGTCCACCAGCTCGCCGTCGCCGTCGAAACACGCGGCGAGCAGGGGGCCGCCGAACCCGCAGCCGCCGTCCACGGTGGCGGTAAAGGCGGCGACCTCGATGCCCGGGTGGCGCCGGTCGAAGCCGCGCACCAGCTTGCTGAAGCCGCCATAGGGCGCGGTGATCTCCTCGAACCCGCCGGCGCCCCACCAGAAGTTGTCGGTCTGCTGGGCAAGGGAACGTTCCGTGTCGAGGCCGGCGTGGACGAACAGGAAGGTGCCGTCCTCGGTGCGGGCGGCGTGGCAAATGGCGCTCATGAGGGCGTTGTGTCCGTCACGGGCGCGCATGGCGTCACGCAGGTTTCCCGTCCATTCGGTGAGGGCCACGGGGCCCTTGGTGGCGGCCACCACGCCCTCCTCGGCGCTTCCGCCGTAGGCCTCCAGGGTCGCCCCGACGCCGCGGTCCAGCATCCATTGCAGGACCTCCCGGGGATCGGTGGCGAACTGGATCTGCAGCAGTTTCTGCCACATTTCCTCCTGGCTGCCGCGCAGATAGACGATGCTCCGAAACTCACCGCCGGGCCGTGCCAAAAGGGCCCGGCGGAAAGACAGCAGCTCCTCGACGGCGTCGCCGACGGCGTCGCCGTGGCCCAGGATGTTGCCCAGGTAAACGAGGTTCTCGTCGGCACGGATGCGCTCGGAGAGCTTGGCGTGCAAGGCGCGCAAGCGTGCCGCCTCGCCGTGAACGGAGGCCACGGCCCAGGTCCGGCGCGGCGCCGGCAATGTCGCGATTACCTCTGTTTCCGGCATCCGAACAGCGCGTCGATTCCGATTCGAGGGAATTCAGTGATGCGGCGTCACGTCCCGAAACGGCCGGACGGCCAGCGATCCGCGGGACCGCTCAGGCCGCCGCCGAGAGGAGCCCCTCCAGCTTTTCGGTGGCGGTTTCCACGTCGACTTTCTCCAGGGCCGCCAATTCACCCGCCAGCCGGTCGCGCGCCGATTCGTAAATCTGACGCTCGCTGAACGATTGGTCGGGCTGGCCCGCGTTGCGGTGCAGGTCGCGTACCACCTCGGCGATGGAAATGGGGTCGCCCGAGTTGATCTTGGTCTCGTACTCCTGCGCCCGGCGGCTCCACATGCTGCGCTTGACGCGGGCCCGGCCGGTCAGCGTCGTCAAGGCGTCTTCCATGACCTTGCGCGTGCTCAGCTTGCGCAGGCCCGAGGATTCGGCCTTGGTGACGGGGACCCTGAGCGTCATTCGGTCGCGGTCGAACGAGATGACGAATAGCTGCAGGAGATGACCGGCAATCTTCTGCTTCTCGACGCTGATCACCTTGCCCACCCCATGGGTGGGGTAAACCACATAGTCTCCGGGCTTGTAGGAGAATTGTTTCTTTTCGGCCATTTCACGTTTCTTTCTTGATTACACGGTATTTCCTCGGGGAGCGCGCGGATTCTCCACGCGCTACGTCCGCCGGCTTCATCACGCCGCTGCTGAACAGATGGTGTCGGTTTCCCTCGCTCCGGGTGCGCGCGGCTAAGGTGCCGGCCCACACAACCCAAAGCCGGCCACGGATGGCCGGCCCGGACAATGTAACATATTTCTAATGTGGAATACACCCCCCGTTAACGAAGATCGTTAACGGGGCCGGGAACCCATGGAGAGGAACGCGGTCGTTGCGATCCCGTTACGTTCCTTGTCCGGGTTCGGAGCTGAAATGCTGCAGCTTGTCTTTGACGTCGCGCCACTCGTCGGCGTCGGCGGGGGGCTCGCCCATGCGCAAGATGTTGGGCCATTTTTCCGAGTACTCGGTGTTGATCTGCAGCCATTTTTCAAGATCCGGTTCGGTATCGGGAACGATGGCCTCGACCGGGCATTCGGGCTCGCACACACCGCAATCGATGCATTCGTCGGGGTGGATGACGAGCATGTTTTCGCCCTCGTAGAAACAGTCGACGGGGCACACCTCGACGCAATCCTGCAACTTGCACTTGATGCAGGGCTCGGTGACGATGTAGGTCATGGTTTTCTCCGTTTCTCGCCGTTTTTGATTTGCCCGGGGTTTTAGTTTGCCGGGGGGTTGAGGTCAATCTCAAGAAGAGGCGGCCACGGCGAGCTCGACGCGCGCCAATACCCGTTTGTGTGCTTCGCCGCTTTCCCGGTCGGGCACGTGAATGAGCCCCGAGACGCGGCGCACCAGATTCGATTCGTAATGATGCAGATGGCCATCGGCGTAAGCCACCTCCCACAACATCTCGATTATACCGACCCTCTCTTCATGGGAATAGCGGTCGTTAATGACGCGGGTAAAGGCGTAAAGCTGGTTGGATTCCTTGACCGAGCGCGTGGCGGCCTCGATGAGTTCCACCACCTCCTCCGCTTCGAGCCCGAAACTCGAGCGCAGGAGCCGGGCGATGGTGTCGCGTTCGCTGTCGTCGACGGTGCCGTCCATGCAGGCCGCCTCGACCAGCAATGCGGCGGCCGCCACCCGGGCGTCGTCCTCTCGGTCGATCTCGCCGCCCGGCGAGCCTTCCGCGCCACCGCCGAGCAGCAATGCCTTGATCCTTTCGATCATGGCTTTGCGTAGCACACCGCCCCCGGCCCGAACAACCCAATAACGGCACCAAACAGGCGCCGCTTTTTTCTTGCCCGGACGAGAGGCGCGGCCTTAGAGTCCTGCCGACAATGTATTGCGTGTTTTCAACGAGTTGGAAGGGTGCCCATGCCAGGAAAGGCGGCGAAGGCGATGCTGGAGCATCGGCGAGACGTCTTGACGCCGCAGGGGCGCCCTTCCAGCTCGCCCTGCGGGAGCCTTGTGTTCGCGCCCCGATGCGTCGAGGCGCCCTTGTGATGCTCCAGCATCACGGCGGCCGCCTCTCCTAC
>JASLQF010000006.1 GCA_030744625.1 Rhodospirillales bacterium | reverse complement strand
GCTTGGAGGCGCCCTTGTGATCCTCCAGCATCAGGGCGCCCGCCTCTCCTCCGGGTTAAACGAACAAATGTATTTTAAAAAAAAAAATAAATTGTCGGCCGGACTCTGAGCCTCGGCGGTCATGGATACGTCGCCACGAACCCCGTTGAGCTTCCCGGCCACGGCGCGCAACCGCGATCCCATCCTGGCCGTGCTGGGCCGCGTGCTTCCGGCCTCGGGCACCGTGCTCGAGGTGGCCAGCGGCAGCGGCGAGCATGCCGCCTACTTCGCTGAGCGTCTGCCCCACCTGGTCTGGCAGCCGAGCGACCCGGAGCCCCACCACCGCGACAGCATCGCCGCCTGGGCGGCGCGCGCGGCGGCCGTCAACCTGAGGCCGCCCCTCGATCTCGACACGCACACCGGGACGTGGCCGGCGGCGGCGGCCGCAAATGCCGTCGTCTGCATCAACATGATCCACATCGCCCCCTGGGACGCCTGCGCCGGCCTGATGAAGGGCGCCGGCAACATCCTTCCCGCCGGTGGCGTCCTCTATCTTTACGGCGCGTTCAAGGAGGGCGGACGCCACACGGCGCCGAGCAACGCCGCCTTCGACGAATCGCTGAGGCGCCGCGACCCGGGCTGGGGCGTGCGTGATCTCGACGACGTGGCCGCCCTGGCGGCGGTCCACGGCATGGCGCTCGCCGAGACCGTCGAGATGCCGGCCAACAACCTGTCGGTGGTTTTCGCCAAAGGCTGACTCCGCCCGACTTATACCAACGGCCCTAGTTTAAGGCCGTTGGTATTATTCCGGCTCGCGCAGTCTGTCGAGGGCGCGGCGCTCGGCCTTGGTGGGGCGTCCGGCGCCGCGCACCCGGCTTGCCGGGGCGGTCGGTTTCGCCGCGCCGGCGCGGCGCGGCGGCGGCGGGTCCAGGTCCTCGTAGAGCGTGCGTGCCTCGGGAGCCGGGCCGCGGCGCTGGCCGAGGGCGGCCACCTGGATGATGCGCACGTGGGGGCCGAGGGGGAATGTCAGCACGTCGCCCGTCTTCAGTGCGTAATGGGGCTTGCTCACCGGCTTGTTGTTGATCCTGAGCCGGCCCGCCGCGCAGAATCGGGTGGCCAGGGAGCGGCTCTTGAAGAACCGTGCGAACCACAGCCACTTGTCGAGGCGCCGGGTATCTCCGGTCATCGCGGGACGGCGAGGTCGCGCAGCTTGGCGAAGGGCGAGTCCGCCTTGTGGCGGGCCGCCGCCGCTCCGCTCCGCTCCGCCCTGGCCTTGCGTCGGGGCGCCCGCACGTATGTCACGGCGTTGCCGGGGGTCATGGCGTCGTCGGGGCCGGTGCCGCGGTAGCCAAGCGCGGCCAGGACCTCCGCCATCTCGCCGCTGCCGCACCCGGCCAGGGACAGGAGTTCGGGACCGGCGGCGAACGGGCCGCCGCGCGACAGCGCCCAGGCGCGTGCCGCCAGGCGCTCCACCATGTCGACGCGTAGCGCCAGCGGCCCCAGGACGCGGTAGCCGGCGGCCTCGTAAAACTCTCTGGGCATACCGTCCTCGGTCGGTAGCGACACCCGGCCCGGCGGCGGCGGCACGGCAGCGATGCCGGCGTGGGCCGCCCACAGGAGGGCGCGCATGTCGACCGCCGCCGGCTTGACGAGGGCGGGCATGAACACCGTATGTCGGCCCAGCCGGATGCCGAGCTCCCTGAGCGCCTTGCGCTCGGTCCGCCCGAGGGCCGCGATCTGGCTTTCGACGCGGCGGCGCGGCACCGAGCCGAGCCCCTCGCCAAGCTGGAAGACGATGCCGCGCGCCGGCCCGGCGAGGCTCGCTCTCCGCGCCTCCACAAGCGGCCCTAGGCGCGCACCGATGGCGTCTTCCAGCCACGACGTCAGGCGGCGGCACAGGCGCTGGCGCTGCTCCGGCGCCAGCAGGCCGCTTGCGGCGGGCTCGACCCGGGGCTCCAGCACGCCGCGCCCGGGGGCGAGCCGGCCGACCTCGGCGCCGCGCCAGCAAAGAACCCCATGGGGGGCCAGCGCGAAGGCGTCGTCGCCGTCCGCCTCGAGGCACCGCAGGCGCCCGGCGATCTCGCCGGTAAGCGCCCGTTCGGCGGCGTTGATCACGGTCCTGGCGGCGCTGCCGCGCCCGCTACCGTCGGGCCCGGTGACGTCGGGAATGAATCGGAAACCCTCGAGGGCGCCCACGAAGTGGTCCTCGACGTGGACCTCGCCTTCCGAGCCGACCGCCACCGCCAGGGCTTCCCGTTCGCCCCGGCGGCGCACCAGCCGGGCCGTGCGGCGGTCGACGAAGCGCTGGGTGAGACGCGCGTGCAGCGCGTCCGACAGCCGGTCCTCGACGTCGCGCGTCCTCTCTTGCCAGTGGGCCGCGTCCTCGACCCAATCGCTGTGGAACGAGACGTAGGTCCAGGTGCGCACGTTGGCGATGCGCTGGACCAGGGTTTCGATGTCGCCGTCGGTGCTTTCGACGCGCGCCACGTTCTCGGCCACCCAGTCGGTGGGCAGGGTGGCGGCGGGCCCCATCAGGTAGCGGTAGACGCGCCCCAGGAGATGGAAGTGGGCCTCGCTCATTCCCTTGTGAAAGTCGGGGACGCGGCACACTTCCCACAACAGCGCCACGGCGTCGGCGCCCCCGGCGAGGCGCGCAATGTCCGGCTCGCGGGCGAGGGCGGCGAGGAGGCGCGCGTCGTCGGCGTCTCCGGCCCTGGCCAGACCGGGCGCCGGGGGTGGCGCCGCCAGGCTGGCCAGAAGCGCCTCGATCGAGGCGAAATCGAGGTCCGAGTTGCGCCACATGAGGGTGCGCAGGGGCTCGAAGTCATGGTTCTCGATGCGCGCCACGATCTCCGGATCGAAGGGTTCGACCTCGCCCGTCGTGCCGAAGGTGCCGTCGTTCATGTGGCGCCCGGCGCGCCCGGCAACCTGCGCCAGTTCGGCGGCCGTCAGGTCGCGCGGCGCGCGGCCGTCGAACTTGCGCTTCTCGGCGAAGGCGACGTGGTCGAGCTGCAGGTTGAGGCCCATGCCGATGGCGTCGGTGGCCACCAGGTAATCGACCTCTCCGGCCTGATACATGGCGACCTGGGCGTTGCGCGTGCGCGGGCTCAGCGCCCCCATCACCACCGCCGCGCCGCCGCGCTGGCGGCGCATGAGTTCGGCGATGGCGTAGACCTCGGCCGCCGAGAAGGCGACCACGGCGCTGCGCGGCGGCAGGCGGGTGATCTTGCGGCTGCCGGCGTAAGCGAGCGTCGACAGGCGCGGACGTTCCATGAATTCGATGTCGGGCACCAACTGGCGCAGGCGGTGCCTTATGGTGGCGGCGCCGAGGAACATGGTCTCTTCCTCGCCGCGCGCCCTGAGCAGGCGATCGGTGAACACGTGGCCGCGCTCGGCGTCGGCGCACATCTGGATCTCGTCGACGGCGAGGAAGGCGGCGTGCCGCTTGACCGGCATGGATTCGACCGTGCACACGAAGTAGCGCGCCCCCGCCGGCACGATCTTCTCCTCGCCGGTGATCAGCGCGACGCGGCCCTTGCCCTTGACGGCGACGGCGCGCTCATAGTTCTCGCGGGCCAGGAGGCGCAGCGGAAATCCGATGATGCCGCTGGCGTGCCCGAGCATGCGCTCCATGGCGAGATGGGTCTTGCCGGTGTTGGTGGGGCCGAGAACGGCGCGCACGCGGGCCCGCGACGTGGTGATCTGCATGGCCCGAGGATCGCGCCTCGGGCGGCCGATTGCAAGGGGGCGGGGCGGGCTAGCGCGGTCCCGCGCTCAGGGCTTTTTTTCGGCGCCCTTGACCATGGGCACGAAGGCGACGGGCAGGGTCTTCTTGGTTTTCAGCGTGCCGTCCGCCTGCTTGACGCCGAGCACCAGGGTCTGGGTTGCGCGCGGCCGGCCGACGGGAACGACCATGCGTCCGCCGGCCTTGAGCTGATCGGCCAGGACGCCGGGAAGGCGCGACGGCGCGGCGGTGACCATGACGGCGTCGAAGGGCGCCTCCTCGGGCCAGCCCTGGAAGCCGTCGCCGGTGCGCACCTCGACGTTGGCGTAGCCGAGCTCGGCGAGGCGCCGGCGCGCCCGGGTAGCCAGGTCCTCGATGACCTCGATGCTGTAGACCCGTCCCGCCACCTCGGCCAGGATCGCCGTCTGATAGCCGCACCCGGAGCCGATCTCGAGGACGCGGTCGGTGGCGGCGAGGTCGAGGAGGTCGGTCATCACCGCCACGATGTAGGGCTGCGAGATGGTCTGCCCGTGGCCGATGGCGAGCGGCCGGTTGAGGTAGGCGACGGAGATATCCTCCGGCGGCACGAAGGCATGGCGCGGCACCCGCGCCAGCGCCGCCATGACGCGATCCGAAAACCGCGCCCGCCCGGTCCACGACCGGGTGTCCCGGGCCTCGGCCTCGATCTGGCCGATGAGGCGCCGGCGCTCCTCGGCGTACGCGCGTTTGTCAATTGCCCCCGGTTGCGCCACGGCGTCCTCCGCTGTCGCTACCCCAGAACACTAGTGAATCTAATCCGCTAGCTTGCGAAGCAGGCCGCCGTTCGTCAAGCGGTCGGGGTTGGGCGTCACTCGCCGCGCTGACGGCGCGCGTAAGGATTAAGGTAGATTAAGGTGGGTAGAGATTAAGGTGACAGAGATTAAGGTGACATGATACTTAATTGTCCCTACCTGCCGCGCACATCCCTGCCTAATCCACACCGTGAAATAAGTATCATGTCACTTTAATTCGCTTTAATTCCGCAAAGGCTTGCGCCGGTGAGCGCATTGACACATATCAATGCGCGTCAAATGGCCGCCCCCCCAGGACCGTCGAAGGAGCACCGTAAACAGCCATGGCCAAGGAAAAATTCGAGTTTCAGGCGGAAGTGGGCAAGCTTCTGGATATCGTCGCCCACTCCCTTTACAGCCACAAGGAGATCTTCCTGCGCGAGCTGATCTCCAATGCCTCCGACGCATGCGACCGGCTGCGCTACGCGGCCCTCACCGAGCCCGGGTTGAAAGCGGGGTCGGGCGACTTCGGGATCACGCTCTCGGTGAACGCCAAGGGGCGGGCCTTGACCATCGCCGACAACGGTATCGGCATGAGCCGCGACGACCTGACCGAGAACCTCGGCACCATCGCGCGCTCCGGCACCCAGGCGTTCGTCGAGCGGCTTTCCGGCGACGCCGATGACGACATGGCGCTGATCGGCCAGTTCGGAGTCGGCTTCTATTCCGCCTTCATGGTCGCCAAGAAGGTGGACGTGCTGACCCGCCGGGCCGGCGAGGACGCGGCGTGGCTGTGGTCCTCCGACGGCCAGGGGGAGTTCACCATCGAGGAGGCGCAACGACCCACCCTGGGCACCAGCGTGACCGTCCATCTGGCCAAGGGCGAAAGCGAGTTCCTAGAGGAGGCGCGGCTGCGCACCATCGTCAAGGCCTATTCCGACCATGTCGCCATACCCATCGTGCTCGAGAGCGCCGACAAGAAGGAAACCCTGAACACGGCCTCGGCGCTGTGGACCCGCCCCAAGGGCGACATCACCGACGACCAGTACCGGGAATTCTACCACCACACCGGCCACACATTCGACGACCCGTGGATGACACTGCACAATGCCGTCGAGGGGGTGCTCAGCTACACCAACCTCCTGTTCGTGCCCTCGAGCCCGCCCTTGGATCTGTTCGATCCGCAACGCAAGCCGCACGTCAAGCTTTACGTGAAACGGGTGTTCATCACCGACGATTGCGAGGGGCTGGTGCCCCCGTACCTGAGGTTCCTGCGCGGCATCGTCGATTCCGAGGACCTGTCGCTCAACATCAGCCGCGAGCTTCTTCAACACGATCCCAAGCTCGCCAAGATCCGCAAGGGGCTGGTGAAGAGGCTGCTCGGAGAACTCAAGAAAAAGGCGAAGAAAAAAGCCGATGAGTATGCCGCTTTCTGGGACAACTTCGGCGCCGTCCTCAAGGAGGGCATCTACGAGGACACGGACAACCGCGACGCCCTCCTGGCACTGAGCCGCTTCCATTCCACCGCGGACGACGGCTTGATCAGCCTCGATACCTACGTCGAGCGCATGAAGGAGGGCCAGGAGGCCATCTACTACATGGCCGGCGAAGACCTCGGGACCCTGCGCCGCAGCCCGCAGATCGAGGGCTTCAAGGCGCGCCACCTGGAGGTCCTGCTGCTCGCCGATCCCGTCGACGAGTTCTGGGTGCCGGCGGTCGGCGCCTTTCGCGAAAAGAAGTTCACTTCGGTGACGCGCGGCGCCGCCGATCTCGACGGCTTCGACGCCGACGGCGGCGACGCCGCGAAGGACGGCAAGGCCGACGGCGCCGACAAGGCAAAGAAGGAGGTGCCCGGCATCGAGCAGCTGATCGCCGCCTTCAAGTTGTCGCTCGGCGACGCCGTGAAGGACGTGCGCCGGTCCGACCGGCTCACCGACAGCCCCGTGTGCCTGGTCGCCGGCGAGGGCGACATGGACATGAACCTGGAGCGCCTCCTGAAGCGCCACCAGCACCTTGGCGCCGCCGCACCGACGCCGCGCATCCTGGAAGTGAACCCGGAACACCCGCTGATCGCGCGCCTGGCCAAACGTTCCACAGATGACAAAGACGGCGAGGACGGCGACGCGCTGGCCGACGCGGCGTGGCTGCTCCTCGACCAGGCGCGCATCGTCGAGGGTGAGCAGCCACCGGATCCGGTGGCCTTTTCCCGGCGCCTGTCGGCGATGATCGAGAAGGGGCTGGCCGTTTAAGCGCCTGACTTAGAGCCTATCCGAATAACTGGAGGCGGTTGTGATGAGGCCAAATCAGGAAGGCCGCAAGGCGCTGCTTCGCCGGCGATGCCGGCGCACCGGCAAGAAGCGGCAACGCCGCGGAGGCCTGATTTGGTCCACCCCTCGGGCGTCTCTTCTTGACCCGTGGACGGCGTCGGATGCTGCTTGTGATGCGCTCGCATCACGGCGCGCCATCCTCCTAGCCACGGGGCAAGGAGAGACGTCACAACCGCCTCCAGTTATTCGGATAGGCTCTTAGTGGGATTGGTCGAGGGCGAGGCGGGCGGCACCCACGATGCGCCCGGAGCGGCGCGACTGCAGCAGCACCGCGCAGGCGTCGCCGCCGCCCGCCGCGAAGTCCGAAAGGCTGGCCTCGGCCTCCAGGGCCTCGCCGCGCCAAGCGGCGACCTTGCGCAGTCCCCTCACCACATTGAAATTGCGGATGGTACGGCCCCGATTCTCGCCGCGCTTGACCGCCGTCTCGTGGTTGCGGTCGTAGACGACCAGCCACACCATGACAATGTCGACATCGTCATTGGTGGCCTTTTGCGGCACGGAAATCGTGATGGTGCCACGGTCGGCGCCGTGGTCGATCCGCACGGGAACGCGTTCCAGCTTGGCCGCCTCGTCGATGCGCCTCAGGACCTTGGAGCGGTCGGAGCCGAGCTCTTCGGCGATCCCGTGGATCACCATCTGCGGCGTGTAAACGTAGCGCTTGCCGAAGTGCCGGGCGTAGCGGCGCTGGCGTTCGCTATGGGCGCGGCTGGCGTAAGGGTCCTTCCAGCCGATGTAGTCCCAGTAATCGACGTGGAAGGAGAGGGCGAGTACGCCCTCGCGGCCGGCGAGTTCGCCGAGGAAGGCGTCGGCCGGCGGGCACGAGGAACAACCCTGTGAGGTGTAAAGCTCGACCACCGTCAGCGGGCGCTCCTCGGCCGCGGCCGGATACGCCATCAGCACAAGGGCGGCGGCGAACAGGAAGGACTTCAATGCCTTGGCCATGGCCCAGGGATAGGCCATCGCGACCCGGCCGGCCAATCAAATGCCGGTGATGGGATTGTGAGCGGCCCGTTTAGGCGGCGGTCAGATTACCGAGCACGTACTGGAGGATGCCGCCGTTCTGGAAATATTGCACTTCGTCGACGGTATCGATGCGGCAGAGAAGCGCCAAGTCCTCGGTACCGCCGTCGGCGCGGGTAATGCGGCAGGCCACGTCCATGAGCGGTGTGATGCCGTCCTCGATGCCCGTGATGTCGAAGATTTCCGAGCCATCGAGTTGGAGGGACTTGCGGCCGGCGCCGTCCTTGAACTGCAGGGGCAGCACGCCCATGCCGACCAGGTTGGAACGGTGGATGCGCTCGAAGCTTTCCACGATCACCGCCCTGACGCCGAGAAGCTTGGTGCCCTTGGCCGCCCAATCGCGCGACGAGCCGGTGCCGTATTCCTTGCCCGCCACCACCACCAACGGCACCCCTTCGGCCTGATAGTTCATGGCGGCGTCGTAGATGGCCATGACCTCGCCACCGGGCAGGCGCCTGGTGACGCCGCCCTCGGTGCCGGGAGCCATCTCGTTGCGGATGCGGATGTTGGCGAAGGTGCCGCGCATCATGACCTCGTGATTGCCGCGCCGCGAGCCGAAGGAATTGAAGTCCGCCGGCGCCACGCCATGGTCGATCAGATAGGCGCCCGCCGGACCCTCTTCCTGGATGGCGCCGGCCGGCGAGATATGGTCGGTGGTCACCGAATCGCCGAGCAGCGCCAGCACCCGGGCGCCCCTTACGTCGCCCGCCGCTGCGCCCTCGCCACCGTTGGCACCGTTGGCACCACTGGCACCGTCGTCACTCGTGGCGAAGTAGGGGGGATGGCGGACGTAGGTGCTGTCCTCGACCCATCCGTAAGTGCTCTGGCCCGCGGTTTCGATAGCCTGCCACGCGGCGTCGCCCCGGAAGACGTCGGCGTAGCGGGCGCGGAACATCTCCGCCGATAGCACCTGGTCCATGACGGCGTGGATTTCGGCGTTGCTCGGCCAGATGTCGGCCAGGTGGACCGGCGCGCCGTTGGCGCCGTCGGCGATGGGGTCCTTGAGGAGATCGACCTTCATGGAGCCGGCCAGCGCGTAGGCCACCACCAGGGGCGGCGAGGCCAGATAGTTGGCCCTGGTCAGGGGATGGATGCGCCCCTCGAAGTTGCGGTTGCCCGACAGCACGGCGGCCACCGCCAGGTCGCCTTTCTCAATGGCCCGGTTGATGGGCTCGGGCAAGGGCCCGGAGTTG
Source organism: Rhodospirillales bacterium (assembly GCA_030744625.1). Lineage (GTDB taxonomy): Bacteria > Pseudomonadota > Alphaproteobacteria > Rhodospirillales > JASLQF01 > JASLQF01. The sequence continues at coordinate 12,504 of JASLQF010000006.1, read as the reverse complement.
CCGATGCAGGTGGCGCAGCCGTAACCGACGAGATTGTAGCCCAGCGCGTCGAGATCGGCCTGCAGCCCCCCGGCTTCCATATAGTCGGTAACCACCTGCGAGCCCGGCGCGAACGAGGTCTTGACCCAGGGCTTGACGGAAATCCCGCGGGCGCGCGCGTTACGCGCCAGCAACCCGGCGGCGACCAGCACGGACGGGTTCGAGGTGTTGGTGCAGCTGGTGATGGCGGCGATCACCACGTCGCCGTCGGAAAGCACGTGGTCGGCGCCCGCCACTTCGACGCGGCGCTGCTCGCCGCGCCCCGACAAGGCCTCGAAACCGTCCTCGAAGGTGGCCGCCGAGCGGCTCAGCGCGATGCGGTCCTGGGGCCGCTTGGGTCCGGCCAGGGACGGCTCGACCGTGGCCAGATCGAGTTCCACGACGTCGGTGAATGCGGGCTCCGGCGTCGTCGCGTCGCGCCACATGCCCTGGGCCTTGGCGTAGGCCTCGACGAGAGCGACACGCTCCGCGTCGCGCCCTGTAAAGGCCAGGTAGTCGAGGGTCGACTGGTCGACCGGGAAGATGCCGCAGGTCGCCCCGTACTCGGGCGCCATGTTGGCGATGGTTGCCTGGTCGGCCAGCGACAGGTGGTCGAGCCCATCGCCGAAAAACTCGACGAACTTGCCGACGACGCCCTTCTCGCGAAGAATCTGCACCACGGTGAGGACCAGGTCGGTGGCGGTGGTGCCCTCCTTCAGCCCGCCGCTCATGCGCACGCCGACAACCTCGGGAACCAGCATCGAGATGGGCTGTCCCAGCATGGCGGCTTCCGCCTCGATGCCGCCGACCCCCCAACCGAGGACGGCGAGGCCGTTCACCATGGTGGTGTGGCTGTCGGTGCCGACCACGGTATCGGGGTAGGCGACGGCGGTGCCGTCCTCGTCGGCGTTCCACACCACTTGGGCGAGGTATTCCAGGTTCACCTGGTGGCAGATGCCGGTACCGGGCGGCACCACGCGAAAATTATCGAACGCCTCCTGGCCCCAGCGCAGGAACTCATAGCGTTCTCGGTTGCGCCGGAATTCCATGTCGACGTTTTGGCGGAAGGCGTCGCCGTTGCCGAAAGCGTCCACCATGATCGAGTGGTCGATGACCAGATCGACCGGCGTCAACGGATTGACGGCCATGGCGTCGCCGCCCCGGGCGATCGTAGCGTCGCGCATGGCGGCGAGGTCGACGACGGCGGGGACGCCGGTGAAATCCTGCATGAGGACGCGTGCCGGGCGATAGGCGATCTCGCGGTCGGAGCGCCGATCCGCGAGCCACTCCGCCACGGCGCGCACGTCATCGAGGCTTACCGTCTGCCCGTCCTCCCAGCGCAGAAGGTTCTCCAGCAGCACCTTGAGGCTGAAGGGCAGGCGCGACAGGTCGCCGAGCCCGGCCGCGGCGGCGGCTTCGAGGCTGTAGATCTCGTACGTCTTGCCGGCGACCTGCAAGGGACGGCGGGTGTTCAGGGTGTCTTGGCCGAATCTGGGCAACGGTAACCTCATTCGTCAACGAACCAATGGCTGGCGGAGCCAACGATATACTGTAACGCCCCGTCCGGCCATGGCGTGGCATATGTTTGGGCGGGATGCGGTCCGGGGAGCGTGCTGTGGCCAGGCCCGCCTCTATCACGTTTGTGTTAGACGCTTGACCGTCAAGTCCTTATTGAGTACCAGAGCCCACTGTGGCTGCCCAGATGAGTTAACCTCGGGGCGGCCGTCGGCGAAGGTGCCGATGGCCGCCAACAGAAGGACAAAGGGCGGCGCGCAGGATCAGGGGGGAAGACCTGATGGCCGGCCAAGGCTAGGCGCGGCGGCGCTCGGCGCGCGTCGATTTCGGAAAACCCGGCGGCGCCGCGCCGAAGTGCTCCTTGCTCCCCTTATGCGACCCCCCTCATGCCGACGGAGGTCCGATGAACGATTCGCAGGCGACCAAGAGAGAGGCCGACCAACAAGCCGGGGGTTCTTCCGCCCTCGATACCATTCCGAAATTGCTTCTCGAGAACGCCCGGGTCCGGGGGGCGCGGCCGGCGCTTCGCGAAAAGGACTTCGGAATCTGGCAGTCGTGGACTTGGGCCGAGGCGGCGCAAGACGTCAAGGCCCTCGCTTGCGGCCTGGCCGAGCTCGGCTTCAAGGCGGGCGACCGGCTGGCCATCGTCGGCGACAACCGCCCGGAGCTCTACATGGCGATGACGGCGGCGCAGGCCGTCGGCGGGGTGCCCGTGCCCATGTACCAGGATTCCGTGGCCGACGAGATGCAGTACGTGCTCGAACACACCGAGGCGCGGTTCGCCGTCGTCCAGGACCAGGAACAGGTGGACAAGCTCCTGGAGATCATGGACCGCTGCCCAGACCTCAAGCACATCATTTACAAGTTTCCGCGCGGGCTCAGGAATTATACCCAGCCCTTCCTGCACGACATCAAGGAGGTCGAGGAACGGGGCCGCGCCTTCGACAAGGACAACCCCGATTTCTACGCCGCCGGTATCGCCGCCGGAAAGGGCCGGGACCTTGCCATCATGCTCTACACCTCGGGCACCACGGGAAAGCCCAAGGGCGTGATGTTGAGCTTCGACAACCTGATTATCTCGGCCCGTAACGCCATCGAGTTCGAGAGCCTGCGCGAGGACGAGGAAGTCCTGGCCTACATGCCCATGGCCTGGGTCGGGGACAATATCTTTTCCTTCGCCCAGTCCTACGTCAGCGGATTCTGCGTGAGCTGCCCGGAAAGTTCCGAAACCGTGCTTCAGGACCTGCGCGAACTCGGTCCCACGTATTTCTTCGCGCCGCCGCGCATCTTCGAGAACATCCTCACCACCGTGATGATCCGCATCGAGGACGCGGCCCCCTTAAAGCAGAAGCTGTTCCACTATTTCATGGCCGTCGCCGCCCGGGTCGGCGCCCCGATTCTGGACGGCGAGCCCGTCTCGTTCAAGGACCGGGTGCTTTATTGGATTGGCGGCATCCTGGTTTACGGGCCGTTGAAGAACGTGCTCGGGTTTTCGCGGGTGCGCCTCGCCTATACGGCGGGCGAGGCGATCGGGCCCGACATCTTCGATTTCTTCCGCTCGCTGGGCATGAACATCAAGCAGCTCTACGGCTCGACCGAGGCTTCCGTGTTCATCACCATCCAGCCCGACGGCGAGGTCAAGCCGGACACCGTGGGTCCACCCGCCAACGACGTCGAGATCAAGATCGCCGACAACGGCGAAGTGATTTTTCGCAGTCCCGGTGTCTTCATGGCCTATTACAAGGACGAGGAGGCGACGCGGGCGACCAAGACCGCGGACGGTTGGGTGCATACCGGAGACGCCGGCTTCATCGACGACGACGGCCACCTGCGCATCATCGACCGCGCCAAGGACGTCAGCAAGCTCAACGACGGCTCGATGTTCGCGCCCAAGTTCCTGGAGAACAAGCTCAAGTTCTTTCCCTTCATCAAGGAGGCCGTCACCTTTGGACATGACAGGGATTACGTGGCCGCCTTCGTCAACATCGACCTCGAGGCGGTTGGCAACTGGGCGGAGCGCCGCAACCTCGCCTACTCCGGTTACACCGATCTCGCCGGGCGCGGCGAGGTGGCCGACCTTGTTATCGAGTGCGTGGAGAAGGTCAACCGGGACCTTGCCGCCGATACCCACCTCGCCGGCTCGCAAATCAAACGGTTCCTGGTGCTGCACAAGGAGCTGGATGCCGACGACGGCGAGCTGACCCGCACCCTGAAGGTGCGGCGCGGCTTTATCGGCGATCACTACGCGGAACTCGTCGACGCCCTCTATTCGGACCGTGACCATTGTCCCATCGAGGCCGAAGTGACGTTCGAGGACGGCCGCAAGGGCACCATCCACGCCGATCTGAGGATTCACACGATCGAGCCCGTGGCGGCCACCGCCGAACCCCGGCAAGCCGCCGAGTGACAGTCGCTGCCATGGCCAACGGGAAAAAAATCGGCGATGTTTTGTTGAGCGTTCAAAACATCAACCTCTCGTTTGGCGGCGTGCAAGCGCTGGTCGATGTCAGCTTCGACGTGCGCAAACACGAAATCTTCGCCATCATCGGCCCCAACGGCGCCGGCAAGAGTTCCATGCTGAACGTCATCAACGGCTTCTATCATCCCCAGGGGGGTACCATCACCTACCGGGGCGTAACGCGTGCCCGGATGCGCCCCCACGAGGCGGCCCGCCAGGGCATCGCCCGCACCTTCCAGAACATCGCGCTGTTCAAGGGCATGTCGACCCTCGACAACATCATGACCGGGCGCAACACCTTGATGAGTTCGAATTTCGTGCTGCAAGCGCTGCACTGGGGACCGGCCTGGAAGGAAGAGAAGGCGCATCGCGAAATGGCCGAGGAAATTATCGACTTCCTGCAGATCGAGGCCATTCGCAAGACGCCCACGGGCCGGCTTCCCTATGGGCTGCAGAAGCGCGTCGAACTGGGCCGCGCCTTGGCCGCCGAACCCGATCTTTTGTTGCTGGACGAGCCCATGGCGGGGATGAACCTCGAGGAGAAGGAGGACATGTGCCGCTTCATCCTCGACGTCAACGACGAGTTCGGCACGACCATCGCCCTCATCGAGCACGACATGGGCGTCGTCATGGACATCTCGGACCGGGTCGCTGTCCTCGACTACGGCCGCAAGATCGCCGAAGGCACTCCCGGCGAGGTGCGCGTCAACCAGGACGTCATCGACGCCTATCTCGGGGTCAGCCATGACTAGGAAACGCCGCGATAAAGGCCGCGGCCACGGCCATGGTCACGGGGAGGGGGGCTGATGGAGGCATTGCAGGCCGTCTTCGTGCTGCCCTTCCTCGACATGGCGGGCGAGCCTTTGTTTTTTCTCGAAGTGATCATCGGGGGCTTGCTCACCGGGGTCAATTATTCGTTGGTGGCGCTCGGCTTCGTGCTCATCTTCAAGGCGTCCGGGGTGTTCAACTTCTCCCAGGGCATCATGGTCCTGTTCGCTGCCCTCACCCTGGTCGGGCTGATGGAGCGCGGCGTGCCGGTGTGGCTGGCCCTCGTCCTCACTGTCTTGGCGATGATCGCCCTCGCCTTCATCGTCGAGCGGTTCATGTTGAGGTTCCTGGTCAACCAGGATGAAATCATCCTCTTCATGGCGACCATCGGACTAGCCTTTCTGCTGGAAGGCGTGGGCGAGATCGCGTGGGGCGCCGATGTCAAGGAACTGGACATCGGTATTCCCGACAAGTCGTTCGAAGTCGGCGGCATCCTGCTCAACGAATTCGACCTCTTCGCGGCGGCGACGGGCACGGTTTTGGTCGTCGGGCTGGCGGTGTTTTTTCACAAGACACCCATCGGCCGGGCACTGCGCGCCGTCGCCGACGATCACCAGGCGGCGCTGTCGGTGGGCATCCCCCTGAAGACCATCTGGGTGGTCGTGTGGTCGGTCGCCGGCATCGTGGCGCTCGCCGCGGGCATCTCGTGGGGGGCCAAAAGCGGCGTCCAGTTCTCGCTCTCGCTGATCGCGCTGAAGGCCTTGCCGGTGCTCTTGATCGGCGGTTTCACGTCGGTGCCGGGGGCCATCATCGGCGGCCTCATCATCGGCGTCGGCGAAAAGATCGCCGAGATCTACTGGGGGCCGTTGGTGGGCGGCGCCATAGAAAACTGGTTCGCCTACATGCTGGCCTTGGCTTTCCTGCTATTTCGGCCGCAGGGCCTGTTCGGCGAGAGAATCATCGAAAGGGTGTAGGGCATGTTTTACCGCGAGGCCGGACAGTTCAAGACGACCTACGCCGGGGACCAGGCGGTCTTTCCCATTCTCCAGGATCGCGCCTTCGTCATCGCCGTCATCCTTTTCGCCTTTCTGGTGGTTCCCTTCATCGCCGACGATTACTGGTTTCAGGCGATACTCATTCCCTTCCTGGTCTTCTCGATGGCGGCGATCGGGCTCAATCTCCTGACCGGCTACGCCGGGCAGCTTTCGCTCGGTACCGGCGGCTTCATGGCGGTCGGCGGTTACATGGCCTACAAGATGACCACCGCCTTTCCCGACCTCAATATTCTGATCATCTTCATTCTGGCGGGACTGATCGCCGCCGTCGTCGGCATCCTGTTCGGCATCCCGAGCCTGCGCATCAAGGGATTCTATCTCGCCGTCACGACTTTGGCGGCGCAGTTCTTCATCCTCTGGCTGTTCAACAAGGTCCCCTGGTTTTACAATTATTTCTCCTCGGGCGTCATCGCGGCCCCGCCGAGGTCGGTTGCCGGGATCTTGGTGGTCGGCCCCGCATCGACGCCGATGGTCCGCTACCTGGTGGCGCTCAGCTTCGTGGTCGTCTTCACCTTGGCCGCCAAGAACCTTGTGCGCGGGCGCATCGGACGGTCGTGGATGGCCATCCGGGACATGGATATCGCGGCCGAGATCATCGGCATCCGCCCGTTTCAGGTGAAATTGCTGGCCTTTGCCATCAGCTCGTTCTATTGCGGCGTGGCCGGCGCGATGTTCCTGTTTCTCTACCTCGGCAGCGCCGAGACCGAGGCTTTCAACATCAACGTGTCGTTCGACGTGCTTTTCATGATCATCATCGGCGGACTGGGAAGTATCCTGGGCTCGTTCCTGGGAGCGGCGTTCATCACATTATTGCCGATCCTGCTCACCAACCTGCCGCCCCATCTGGGCTTTTCCATGCCCATCGACCTGCAAAGCCACATCGAGGTCATTACCTTCGGCGCGTTGATCATTTTTTTCTTGATCGTCGAGCCCCACGGCCTCGCCCGGCTCTGGCAGATCGGGAAGGAGAAGCTCCGACTGTGGCCGTTCCCGTATTGAGAATAGGGAGTACAGGCATCGTAAGCTTTCTCGACTGACGACGGGTTTTGCCCCCGAAAGGGGGACATGGTAGAGTTCAATCAGGGCCGCGCGACGACCGTAACTACTTCGCGGCTACAACCAGGGAGAAGAAACGATGGCAATCAAGAGAACATTTCTTACCTTGCTGTCCGCGGCCGTCCTTGCCGGGTCGTTCGCGGTCGGCTCGACGACGAAAGCGGGGGCCGAGGAGGCGCACTTCATTCCTCTGCTCGTTTACAGGTCCGGCCCCTATGCGCCGAACGGCATACCCATCGCCAACGGCTTCATCGATTACTTCACGTTGCTCAATGAGCGTGACGGCGGCATCGACGGTGTCAAGGTCACCTGGGAGGAGTGCGAGACCAAGTACAACACCAAGGTCGGCGTGGAGTGCTACGAGAAGCTGAAGAACAAGGGCACCGCTGGTGCCGCGCTCATCAACCCGTACAGCACCGGCATCACCTATCAGCTCATCCCGCGGGCGCCGGTGGACAAGATTCCGATCCTGTCCATGGGCTACGGCCAGACGGCGGCGGCCGACGGGCGCATCTTCAAGTGGGTGTTCAACGCACCGACCACGTACTGGAGCCAAGCATCGGCGTTCATCAAGTACGTCGGCCAGCAGGAAGGCGGCATGGGCAAGCTCAAGGGCAAGAAGATCGCCCTTGTCTACCACAACAGCGCCTACGGCAAGGAGCCCATCCCCACCCTCGAGGCGTTGTCCAAGAAGTTCGGCTACGACCTCAAGCTTTTGGCCGTCGACCATCCTGGCCAGGAGCAGAAGGCGACGTGGCTGCAGATCCGCCGCTACAAGCCCGACTGGACCTTCATGTGGGGCTGGGGGGTCATGAACCAAGTGGCGCTCAAGGAGGCCGCCGCCATCAACTATCCGATGGACAAGTTCATCGGCGTGTGGTGGTCGGGGACCGAATCCGACGTCGTGCCGGCCGGTGACGACGCCGTCGGCTACAAGGCGGGTACTTTCCACGCACCGGGTGCGAATACCCAGCTGCACAAGGACGTCTACAAGTACGTCTATGGCCGCGGCAAGGGCGCCGGAGAGAAGTCGCGGGTCGGCGAAGTGCTGTGGAACCGCGGCATGCTCAACGCGCTCGTTTCGGCCGAGGCCATCCGCACCGCGATGGGCAAGTTCGGCAAAAAGGCGATGTCGGGCGAGCAGGTGCGTTGGGGCATGGAGAATCTCAATCTCTCCAAATCCCGTCTCAAGGAAGTCGGCCTCGCGGGCTTCACACCACCGATCAAGGTGACGTGCGCCGATCACGAAGGCAACGGCCCGGTCATCATCCAGCAGTGGACCGGCAAGGAGTGGAAGTTCGTCAGCGACTGGATCTCGCCGATGCGCGAAGTGGTGCGGCCGATGATCGAGGCGGCAGCCGCTAAATTCGGCAAGGAGAACAACATGACGCCGCGGGCCAACTGCATGTAACGCGGCGACCATAAGAATCCGTAAACTGGACGCGACGATGAGCGAAAATGGAGGCCCCCTTCTCTCCGTCAATAACATCGAGGTGATCTACGATCATGTGATCCTCGTGTTGAAGGGGGTTTCCCTGAAGGTTTCCGAGGGGGGCATCGTTGCCCTCCTCGGTGCCAACGGGGCGGGAAAATCGACCACGCTCAAGTCGATTTCCAACCTGCTGCGCGCCGAGCGCGGCGAAGTCACCAAAGGCTCCATCGAATACAAGGGCGAGCGCATCGAACATTCGAGCGCCCACGAACTTGTCCAACGCGGCGTCATCCAGGTCATGGAGGGACGCCACGTCTTCGAACACCTGACCGTGGAAGAGAACCTCATGACCGGCGCCTACAGCCGCCGTGACGGTTCCGCCGCCATAAAGACGGACCTCGACAAGGTCTATCACTACTTTCCGCGGCTCAAGGAGCGGCGCACCGCCCAGGCGGGCTACACATCGGGCGGCGAACAGCAGATGACGTCGCTTGGCCGCGCCCTGATGGCGAGCCCGACGATGATCCTCCTCGACGAGCCCTCCATGGGCTTGGCGCCGCAACTGGTCGAGGAAATCTTCGATATCGTCGATGCGCTGAACAAGAACGAGAAAGTGAGTTTTCTGCTCGCCGAGCAGAACACCATGATCGCGCTCAAGTACGCCGGCTACGGCTACGTCCTGGAAAACGGCCGCGTCGTCATGGACGGCGACGCCGCCACCCTGCGCGAGAACGAGGACATCAAGGAATTCTATCTCGGCCTCGATTCAAGCGGCCGCAAGAGCTTCCGCGACATCAAGAATTACCGCCGGCGCAAACGCTGGCTGTCTTAAGCCGATAACGCGGCGTACCGAAATATTCGCGAGGTTCGGGGGGGCCATGGCGAAATCACAAGAGCATTACGACGAATTGGAGACCCGTTCGCCGGAAGAACGGGAAACGGCTCTCTTGCAGGCGCTTCCCGCGCAAATTGCCTACGCCAAGGAAAACGCCCCCTACTTCCGCCGGCTCCTGGAGGGCGTCGATGCCGAAGCCGTTTCCAGCCGCCAGGCCTTGGCCGGGCTGCCCGTGACGCGCAAGGGCGATCTCATCGAAAAGCAAAAAGAGGCGCCGCCGCTGGGAGGTTTTGCCGCCATGTCGCCGGGGCGGATTCGCAATATCTATCAATCGCCGGGACCCATCCACGAGGCCGACGGCCACGGCCACGACTATTGGCGCATGGCGCGCGCCTTCTTCGCCGGCGGCTTCCGCGAGGGCGACGTGGTCCACAACACGTTTTCCTACCACTTCACCCCGGCCGGGGCGATGACCGAGAGCGGTTGCCACGCGCTCGGCTGCATCGTGTTCGCCGCCGGCATCGGCCAGACCGAACAGCAGGTCGAGGCCATCGCGGCGATCCGCCCGACCGCTTACGCCGGCACCCCGTCGTTCCTCAAGATACTGCTCGAGAAGGGCAGGGAAACGGGTACCGACGTCTCCAGCCTGGTCAAGGCCGAAGTCGGGGGGGAGGCGCTGCCGCCCAGCCTGCGCGCCGAACTGGAGGAGTATGGCGTTGCCGTCTCGCAGCTTTACGCCACCGCCGATCTCGGCCTCATCGCCTATGAATCCCCGGCCCGGGAGGGCCTCATCGTCGACGAGGACCTGATCGTCGAGATCCTGCGCCCCGGCACCGGCGATCCGGTGCCGCCGGGCGAGGTCGGCGAGGTCGTGGTCACCACCTTCTCCAAGGTCTATCCCCTGGTCCGTTTCGCCACCGGCGATTTGTCGGCGGTCATGGAGGGGCTCAGCCCGTGCCGGCGCACCAATGTCCGGCTCAAGGGATGGATGGGCCGCGCCGACCAGGCGACCAAGGTAAAGGGCATGTTCGTGCAGCCGGCCCAGATCGCCGAGGTACGGAAGCGCCACCCCGAGATCGGCAAGGTGCGCCTCGTCGTCGACCGCCATGGCGGCAAGGACGTCATGACGCTCAATTGCGAGACCGCGGAAGAAGGCGCCGATCTGGCCGCCAGGATCGCCGATACCCTGCGCGCGGTGGCCAAGATGAAGGGCGAGGTGGCGCTCGTCGCGCCCGGATCCCTGGCCAACGACGGCAAGGTCATAGACGACGTCCGCGACTACGACTGAGCACCCGGCGACGGCCCCCATAAAATTGCCACATTTTCCCCTTTCAATGGGTCCTCAGAGACCTCCCGTCGATCGCGGGGAAGAGGGCCCCCACCTCCAAAACCCCCCGATGGGAGAACACGCGATGCCAGACTACGCGGCCGGTTTCCCCATCCCCCATGGGGGCCGGCCGCTTCTTTTTTCTCGATTATTGGGATATCTTGCGCGCTCACCGGCTGGTTAATCTCCGCTTCAGGACGGGAATGCCCCAATTCCGTGGTCAGGAACTAACCTGCATTCGCGGCGAGCGCGTCGTGTTCGCCGGCCTCGGCTTTACCCTGGATGCCGGCGGCGCGCTCCTGCTCAAGGGACCCAACGGCAGCGGCAAATCAAGCCTGCTGCGCCTCATGGCCGGTCTGTTGCGCCCGGCGTCGGGCGCCCTGGCGTGGGACGGCGAGGCCATATGGTCGGACCCCGACGGGCACTGCCGGCGCCTGCATTACGTGGGCCATCTGGATGCCGTCAAACCGGCCTTCACGGTGGCCGAAAACCTGGCGTTCTGGTTCGGGCTGCAGGCCGGAGGGTCGAGCGCCTCCGCCGTCGAAGCGGCGCTCGAGGCCTTCGCCATCGCCCATTTGGCGGACCTGCCGGGACGCTACCTGTCGGCCGGGCAGAAAAGGCGCCTCAACCTGGCGCGCATCGTGGCGGCGCCGGCGCCGCTGTGGCTGCTCGACGAGCCCGCCACGGGGCTCGACGAGGATGCCGTGGCGCGACTCGAGGACGCCATCGCCAGGCACCGCGCCGGCGGCGGCATGGCGGCCGTCTCGACCCACGCCGGCCTCGACGTCGAGGCAGCGGAGGTCGTGGAACTGGGGCGTTTCCCGGCCAAGGACGGTTTTGCCGCGGCCGGGGAGTGGGAGCCGTGAGCCGGTTCCTCCACATCGTGCATCGCGACCTGCGCCTGGCCTTGCGCCAGGGCATGGACAGCCTGATGGTCGTCTTCTTCTTCGTGCTTGCCGTCGTCCTCTTCCCCCTCGGGGTCGGCCCGGAAGCCAACTTGCTGGCGCGCATCGCCGCCGGGGTCATCTGGGTGGCGGCGCTGCTGGCCGCCATGCTGTCTTTGGAAAGGCTGTTTCAGAACGATTTCGACGACGGCAGCCTCGAACTCCTGGTCCTGGCGCCGGTACCGCTGGAGGTCGTGGTGCTGGCCAAGGTCGGCGCCCACTGGCTGACCACCGGGCTGCCGCTCATGGTGACGGCGCCCCTGCTCGCCGTCCTGCTCAATCTCGGCGCCGACGGTTTCCTGGTGTTGGTTGCCACCCTGGCCTTGGGCACGCCGACGTTGAGCCTCATCGGCGCCGTCGGCGCGGCGCTCGTTCTCGGCTCGCGCCGGGGCGGGGTATTGCTGTCCCTGCTTTTGCTGCCGCTCTATATTCCGGTCCTGGTGTTCGGCGTCGGCGCCATCGACGCCGCCGTCGGCGGCTTTGCCATGCGCGCCCAAATCCTTATCCTCGGCGCCCTCTTTCTCGGCGCGCTGGCGCTTTGCCCGTGGGCGGCGGCGGCCGCCCTCAGGCAGGCATTGGAGTAACCGGGGCCATGTTCCACCGTTTCGCCAATCCCGCCCGCTTCATGCGTTTGAGCGCCGCGTTGATGCCGTGGGCGGCGGCACTCACCCTGGTGCTCATGGCCACCGGGTTCTATCTGGCGCTGGCCGGCTCGCCGGCCGACTATCAGCAGGGCGAAACCGTGCGCATCATGTACGTGCACGTGCCGGCGGCCTGGATGGCGCTGTTCTGTTACGCCGGCCTGGCGGCGGCGAGTGCCGTCGCCATCGTCTGGAAGCACCCTTTGTCCGACCTCGCCGCCAAGGCGACGGCGCCGGTGGGGGCGTGCTTCACCTTCCTCGCCCTGGTCACCGGGTCGCTGTGGGGCAAGCCCATGTGGGGGACGTGGTGGGTATGGGACGCGCGTCTCACCTCGGTCTTGATCCTGTTTTTTCTGTATCTCGGCTACATGGCGCTTCGGGGTGCCTTCGACAGCCCGGCGCGCGGCGCGCGCGCGGCGGCGATCCTGGCCCTGGTCGGCTTCGTCAACGTGCCC
>JASLQF010000005.1 GCA_030744625.1 Rhodospirillales bacterium | reverse complement strand
GGGCCGCGGGGGCGCCCCCCGCAGTTGCAATCGGGGGGACACCCCCCGGTGGCCCCCCGGGGCGTCAGGCGCACTTGCCGATGGGTTGGCATCGCCGGCACGCGCCTTCCTGCCGAGGAAGCGGGAAACGCGATCGTATGGGTATCATATGTCTGATCCAGGACACTAGGCGGGAACAGGACCGTGGCGTCCGAGTTTCGCGTCATCGACACAGGGCTGCGCGGGGGGCGCGCCAACATCGCCTTCGACGCCGCCCTGATCGAGACCCACAAGGCCAGCGATGGTCCCGACACCATCCGTTTCATCCACTTCCCACCGACCGCCCTGGTCGGCCGCCATCAGGCGCTCGGCCGGGAGATCAGGCTCGACCATTGCCGGCGCCACGGCATCGGCGTAGCGCGCCGCGTCACCGGCGGCGGCGCCATCTTCATGGACGAGGGGCAACTGGGCTGGGAACTGGTGTTCCACCGCGCCACCCTCGGCATCGCCGGCCTCGGGGAGTTGGCGGAAGCCATCTGCGAGGCGGCGGCCGAAGGCCTCTCCGGCCTCGGGGTGGAGGCCAGATACCGCCCGCGCAACGACATCGAGGTCGAGGGCCGCAAGCTATGCGGCTCGGGCGGGTATTTCGACGGCGACACCCTGATCTACCAGGGCACAGTGTTGATCGACACCGACCTCGAGGACATGACGGCGGCGCTCAACATGCCCCGGCAAACGACTGCCGGGGACGAACCTGACACGGCGGCGCGGCGCATGGTGACGCTGGGCGAGCTTTTGGGCAACGGACTGCCCGCCCTGCCGGCAATCCAGGACGCCCTGCTGGCCGGCTTCGCCCGGCGCCTCGGCATCGAGCCCAAACCGGGGGAGACCACCGGCGCCGAAGAGGCCCTGGCCAAGCGGCTCTATGACGACGAGATCGGCACCGACGCCTTCGTCGCCGAAATCGACGATCCGGATTCCGACGACGCCATGGTGAGTGCCACCCACTCAAGCCCCGGCGGCACCTTGCGGGCGTACGTGCGCCTCGACGGGGCGGCGCGCGACCGGGTGCGCGAGGTGCTGATCACCGGCGACTTCTTCGTGGCGCCGCCGCGCGCCGTCTTCGACCTGGAGGCCAGCCTGCGCGGCGTCCGCGTCGCCGAGATGGGGGACGCGGTGGAGCGCTTTTTCGCCGACTACCAGCTCGGCCTGAGCACGGTGGCCGCCGCCGATTTCCGCACCGTGCTGGAGGCGGCGGCGGGCGGCGCGGATTAGGAACGTCATGCGCTCGCTGATCGTCCTGCAGAATACGGAATCCGAGTTCCTGGGCCTTCTCGAAGACCATCTGGAGGGGCGCGGCATCCGCTTCCAGTATGTCCGCCCGGTCACCGGAAGCGTCCTCGTCATCCCCCGGACGGCGGCCGACGCCGACGGGCTGATCGTACTCGGCGGCGGCCCCTGGGGCGCGGTGAGCGAGCCCGTGCTGCCCGGCATCGGGCGCGAGGTGGCGCTGGTCCGCGACTTCCTGGACGAGGGACGGCCGGTGATCGGCATCGGGCTGGGGGCGCAGATTCTCGGCCTGGCGGCGGACGGGCGGGCGGTGGCGCACCCCTTCGAGTTCCGCGTCGAAAGGGGCCGCCGCACGCGACCCGACGCCCTCAACGGCTTCTTGCCCGAGAGCTTCCCGATCATCTCCTACATGCGCGACCGCATCGAGCCGCCGGCCGAGGCGACGGTGCTGGCCACCGGAGAGGACGGACACCCCGCCGTCTTCCAACTCGCCGGCAACTGCCTCGGGTTCGCCGGCCACCCCGGCTGCAAGCCCGGCATCCTGGAGGATCTTCTCATGGAGTTCGGCGACGCTCCCGACGATTTCGGCGAGCGACTGGAGGCGGCCAGGAAGGCGCAGCACGAGGTCGCCGACGCCCTGGTGCCGATGATGACGGGGATCGTCCAGATCACCGGGCTCATGCGGCCCCAAGATGACCCGGGTGGCAGGCCCTGAGCCGGCACCCCCGACCCAAAAGACGCTGTTCACCGGCCATCCGCCGTGGGAATATGGGCGTCATGACAGCGTCAAAGAGAAAGGATTGAAATGCCCATGGCCAAGAAATCCGTGGCCAAGAAAAAGGTGAGCCAATCGCCCTCGCGCGCGGCGGCCGACCTGCGCAGCACTCTCGAATGGCTGAAGTCCGAGGGCGATCTCATCGAGACCGACCAGGAGGTCAATCCCGAGCTCGAGATCATCGGCCTGCAGAAGCACCTGGACGGCAGTTGCCCGATGATGTTCAACAACGTCAAAGGTAAGCCCAACCATCGCGTCATCGCCAACCTGTTCGGCGACATCAAGGTGATCAACAAGATCTTCGGCTGGTCCGACGACCGGGACCGCACGGTCAAGCTGGCCCACGCCCTAACCCATCCCATCGCGCCCGTGGAGATATCCCCCGAAGAGGCCCCCTGCCAGGAGGTCGTCGTCGAGAGGCCCAATGACGTCAACGAGTTCATGGTGCCGATCCGACACACCGACTACGACTCGGAAGTCACCGTCGGCTCCGGTATCCGTTGCGTGACCGGCGACTACTTCGGCGGCGGGTCCGATCTCGGCTACAACCGCATGAACTTCCGTTGGGGCAACGTCGGCACCTTCCAGATCTCCCCGGGCTCGCACATGTGGCAGGTGGTCTCCAAGCACTACGAGGACGACAAGCCGGTGCCCATCACCATGTGCTTCGGCGTGCCGCCGGCGTGCACGCTCTTGGCCGGGGCGGCCTTCGATTACATCATCCTGCCCCACGGGTGCGACGAGATCGGGGTCGCCGGGGCGGCGCAAGGCGCGCCCGTGCGCCTGGTCAAGGCGCGCACGGTGGACGCCATGGCGATCGCCGATTCGGAAATCGTGCTCGAGGGCTACGTGGATGCCCGTGACCGCCGCTACGAGACGGCCGAGGCGGAGGAAGCCGGCGTCCAGGGGAAAACCCACTTCCACCCCGAGTGGGCCGGCTACATGGGCAAGGCCTACAAGGCGCCGACCCTCCACGTCACCGCGGTGACCATGCGCGAGCCGGCCTCCAGGCCGATCGTCCACGTGCTCAGCCCGCACACCCTGGACGAACACAACATGGATACGGCCATCCGCGAGGCGGCCATGTACGAGGTGTGCCGGCGATTGCAGCCGGGCATCGTCCAGGACGTGAACATCCCCTACTGCATGACCGATTGGGGCGGTGCCGTCATCCAGGTGAAGAAACGCAACAAGCTGGACGAGGGCTGGCAGCGCAACTTCATGACGGCGCTGCTGTCCACGTCGCAGGGCATGCGCCTGTGCATCGCGGTGTCCGAAGACACCGATGCCTACGACATGGACGACATCATGTGGTGCATCACGACGCGGGTCAATCCGCTCTCCGACCTCCTCAACCCGCTGCCCGGGGGGCGCGGGCAGACCTTCATGCCGTCGGAACGGATGACGGCGGGGGAAGGCGCGTGGACGGCGTCCAACACCCGCTTCGAGGGGGGCCTCGCCATCGACGCCACGGTGCCCTTCGGCTACGAGAAGGACTTCATGCGTCCCAAGTATCCGATCGACAAGGTGTCGCCGGAGAAGTTCTTCGGCAAAGAGGACATCGACAACGCCAAGGCACGCATGACCAACTGGGCGCGCACGCTAGCCCGCACCGGCCACTGAAGCGCCGAGGAGGAAAACCATGGTGCTCCTAGGCGAGCCGTACCCGGAGCCGGAGTTGCCGTTCGAAACCGTCCGCTCGCTCTTGATCAAATACAGGGACCGCCACCCCGCCAAGACGGCGATTCACGACCTCGACCAGGACAAGGGGGTCACCTGGGGAGAGCTCCACGACATCGCCAACCGCATGGCGCGCTTCCTTTACGATCGCGGTATCCGCAAGGGCGACCGGGTGGCGCTGTTGTCCGACGAAAACCTGGAGAAGCTGATCTGCTGGCTCGGCATCTGGCGGCTCGGCGCCGTGGTGTGCCCGACCAACGTCGAGATGAACGCCGCCCACATGAACCGTTTGCTCGGCCACATCGAGCCCAAGCTGATCCTCTGGCACGAGGAGGTCGACGGGCCGGGGCTGACCTCGGAAATCGACGTCGACAAGATCATGGTGGCGCGCTGGCCGGCGGTCGACGACGCGCCCGCCGACGAGCTGTTCAGGGCGCTCGCCGGGGTCGCGGCGGCACCCGAACTCGACATCGAGAACGACGCCGAGCAGATCGCCGCCATCCATTCGACCTCGGGAACCACGGCGACGCCGAAGTCCCTCATCTCCACCCACCGGGCCTTTTGGCTGAACGGACAGAACTCCATCGACTTCATCGGACTGACCGCCGATGACCGCACCCTCGATTACCGCTCCTTCAGCTGGAACTCGCCCCAGATCCTCAGTCTCATGCCCATGCTCGAGCTCGGGCTGAGCCTGCACATGGCACGGCGTTTCTCGCGCAGCCGCTTCTTCGACTGGATCAAGGACCACGGCATCACCTTCGCGGCCGGCGTGCCGACGGTCATCAACATGCTGCTCAACGAGCCCCTCGGCATCACCGCCGAGGACATCCCGAGCTTGCGCTACATGACGTGCTCGACGGCGCCGATCAGCCCCGAGCAGTGGCGGCGTTTCGAGGAGATGTACGGGGTCAGGCTGCTGCCTCTCTACGGCTACTCGGAGGGTGGATGGGTGTGCGGCAACCGCCACTACAACAGAATGCCGGGAACCGTCGGCATGCCGGCGAAGTACCAGCAGTTCCTGATCGTCGACGGCGCCGGCTATGCCTGTCCGCCCGGCGTCGAGGGCGAGGTGACGGTGGGCGGGCCGCAGGCGTGCATGGCCACCATCTCGCCGGAGGGCGAGTACGAGGACCACGTCGGGGCACGGCTCAAGACCGGCGATCTGGCGGTGATGGACGCCGAGGGCTTCGTGCGCGTAACGGGGCGCTCCAAGGACCTGATCATCCGGGGCGGCGTCAACATCGCGCCCCTGGAGATCGACAACGCCCTGATGACGCACCCCAAGGTGGCGGAGGCGGCGGCGGTCGGCGTCCCCGATCCCATCTACGGCGAGGAGATCGTGTGCTACGTGGTGGCCAAGCCGGGAGAGCGCCTAACCGCCGACGACATCGAAAGCCACTGCGCGAAGCTCCTCGCCGCCTTCAAGGTGCCCAAGGCGTTCCACTTCGTCGACGCCCTTCCCAAGAGCGCCCGCGGCAAGGTGCTGCGCCGCGATCTCAGGGATATGTGGACCAAGGAGAACGCCGCGGCGTGAAGGCGCGGCGCGCCTCAGACATTCTTGGGCAATTTAAGCTCATCAAGCGGCGGTAGGCCGTAGTCGTCCCAGCTGTCGACGACGCGCTTCATGTACTGCATGGGCGGCAGCGAGAGGTCGGGGAAATCGAACTTCCTGGTGGCGTCGATGATGACCTTGCCGCCCAGCCTTTCGTCCGGGTTCTCGTCGGGGGGATAGCCCGACGGGTCGAGTTCGACGGCGGCGGTGTTGGCAAGGATGCGGATGTCGCGGTCGGGTTGCACGTGCCAGGCCATGATCCAGTCGCGCATGAAGGGATCGCGGATGTCGACGGCATCATCGGTGACGATGATCCATTTGTAGTAGCTCATCCCGAAATAGCCGAGGATGCCGAACACCACCTGATCGACGTGGCCGGTGTACATCTTCTTGATGCTGACCCACAGCGTCGCCGTGCAGCCGCCCGCCTCCAGGGCGTGGATGTCGACGACGCCGGGGATGTTGAGGTCCTGGCCGACGTGCTTGAGCAGGCTCGCTTCCAAGAGGATGCGCTTGATCATGCTGCTCTCGCTGGGCGGGAACTGGCTGATCACGCCGAGCACGATGGGGTCCTTGCGATGCGTGATGCACTTGACCGTGAACACCGGGCCTTGGCGCCCGCCGGCCATGTAGCCGGTGAACTCGCCGAAGGGGCCCTCGGGCTCGGTATAATCGGTCGACACCTCGCCCTCGATGACGATTTCGGCGGTGGCCGGGACCTCGAGATCGACGGTCTCGCACTTGACGAGTTCGATGGCCTCGCCGCGCACGCCGCCGGCCACGCTGAGTTCGTCGGGGCCGTAGCGCGACGGCGCCACAATGTACTGCACGGGATCGCCGCCGATGAAGATGGCCGCCGGCATCGGCTTGCCGAGGCTCTTCCACTTCTCGTGATGGATGGCGCCGCCGCGGTCGGGGGCGCCGAACAGGATGCCCGTCTTGTCGCGGCCCTTGATCTGGCAGCGGCGGATGCCGATGTTGCGTCGGCCGCTGTCCGGGTCCTTGGTCACCCACAGCGGCGTCAGGTAGGGGCCGGCGTCCTTGCTCGGCGTCCATATGGGGGCGGGGATCGCGCCCAGGTCGGCGTCGGCGGGGCCGAGGATGACCTCCTTGCAGGGGCCGTCCTCCACCATCACCGGATCGATGGGGTCGGTGAGGCCTCGGATCAGGCGCTCGTGGATGGCCGCCGCATTGGCGTCGCACTCCAGCGCCGTGGCCACCATCGGCTCGGAGGCGGCGATGACGCCGGCGACGACGCGGCTTCCGGGGAAATCCTTGATGTTGTTGAAGCCAATGCCGATGCGGCGTTCCTCGGGCATGGCACGGAACAGCATGCGCCCGACGCAGCTAATCTCCCAGTCCTTGTCGACTTCGCGATCGACCCACTTGAACACGCCGTTCTTCTCGAGCGCGTCGAGATAGGGGCGCAGGCTCTCGAAAGGCATCTGGTTCCTCCCTCATCGTCCGGCCCGCGCAACGACGCTCGAAGCGGGCGCGGCTCTCCGGCTGGCGCGATAATGTTCACGCCTTCGCCGCCTTGGCAACAGCGCTCGGGCGCACGCAAGTTTCGCCCGCCGAGATGGGCGCGCGTCCAGATCACGAAAACGCCCGATGATTGCGTTGGTATTTTATTAATATTGACTTTTATTTTAGGAAACTCTAATATTCGAAACCGGGCTTAACCAAACGCGCCGGCCTGGTGTTTGCTTGCGGGATTGGGGCCCGGGTTTCCACTCATAGTACGGGGCGAGGCATCGATGGCGGATAAGCTGCTGATGATCCTGGTGAATACCGATCCCCGCAATGGGGAGGAGCTGGGGGCGCCGTTCTTTCAGGCGTCCGTGGCGGCGGCAATGGAATACGAGGTCGAGGTGGTGTGCACCGCCGCCGCCGGCCAGTTGATGAAAAAAGGCGTCGCCGAAAATCTTTTCGTCAAGGAAGGCTCCGATAAGTCGGTCTACGAATTTATCAAGGATGCCCACGAGGCCGGCGTCAAGTTCTCTTGCTGCTCCCCCAATCTCGACCTTTTCGACATGACCGAGGACGACCTGATCCCCGAATGCTCGGGCATCGTCGGCGGCGCCTACGTGATCGAGGAAGTCATGGAGGGGGACTGCAAGGTCCTCACCTACTAGGGGCGGTGCACCTTGCACGGCACGGGCACCAGGGTTCAGGAACACATCGGCGATCCGGTTTCGGACGCACCGGCGATGCCGCGCCAAGACCTGGAAGACATATTCCAGGACATCCAGAAAGACGCCCGCTACGACCACGAACTGAACGGCTGTCTCAACTGCGGCATCTGCACGGCGACCTGCCCGGCGGCCTATTATTTCGACTTCTCGCCGCGCGAAATCGTACAGCTCCTGTGGACCGAAAACCTGGAAGGCATCCACGACGCCATGCAGGAGAAAATCTGGGCCTGCGCCCAGTGCTACACCTGCGCCGCGCGCTGCCCGTTCGGCAATTCCCCGGGCGGGCTCATCATGATCATGCGCGAGGCGGCCATCAAGCACGGCATGGAATCGGCCAAGAACGTTCTGCGCCCTTTCAGCCGGGTCATGCTGAAGCTGATCTCGACGGGCAACCAGCTGGCGCCCGACATGGTCACCCCCGACCATTTCCCTGATTGGGGGCCCAACATCTCGAAGGTGGACGCACCGCTCGACATCCTGCGCAAGGCCATCCCCGTGCCGACCCTCAACACCACGGAGACAGCGTGGGAGGTCAACCTGAAGACCTCCATCGAACTCTACACCATCTGGGAAATGACCGGCGTCCTCGACCGGCTCGAGGGCATCGACGAGAACCTCTTTGACGTAATCACCGACATCATCGACGAGAAGCGCGAGGACTACGAGGACTGGCTCGAGGAACAGGACGAGGCGGACGACGACGAGGAGGATTGAGAACATGGCAACGGATGATCGCATGGGCACGAACGATGGCGAAAAGTTCACCGGACACGGACCCGAGTGGAAGGACGCCGGCCTCAGCGCCGACGAGGCGCGCACCGCCACCGCCTGGGTCGAGCAGCGCGTCGACAAGCGCTCCATGCTTACCAACAAGGACCGCGTCGAGGACGTGCGCGACATCATGTGGCAGCTCGAGAAGGACGGCGAGATCGTCGTCCACCGGGTCGCCGACAGCCACGACCCGGTAACGGTCAAGACCCTCTACGGGTGGGACAAGACAATCCCCACCCGGCGGCTGTGGCACCACAAATCGTGCGGCCAGTGCGGCAACATCCCGGGATACCCGACCTCGCTCCTGTGGCTCATGAACAAGATGGACATCGAGTACCTGGACGAGACCGACCAGACCTCGTGCACGGCGTGGAACTATCATGGCTCCGGCATCGGCAACCTGGAGAGCCTGGTCGCCGTGTTCCTGCGTAACTTCCACCAGGCTTACGTGTCCTCCCGCGCCCAGGGCCTGCCCGACGGCCATTTCTATCCGCTGGTGCATTGCGGAACGTCGTTCGGCAACTACAAGGAGGTGCGGGGATACCTGCTGCGCTCACCCGAACTGCGCGCCCGCGTCACCGAGATTCTCGGCAAGCTGGGGCGGCTGGTCGACGGCAAGCTCCTGGTTCCCGAGGAGATCGTCCACTACTCCGAGTGGGTGCACGTGATGCGCAACGCCATCGCCAATCACCAGGAGTTCGACTGCGCCGACGTGCGGGCCACCATCCATCCGGCCTGCCACGTCTACAAGATGGTGCCCGAGGACGCCATCTACGACGACGAGATTCTCGACGGCAACCGGCTGGCGGTGTCCACCGGCCTCATGGAGTCCCTGGGCTGCCAGGTCATCGACTATTCCACCTGGTACGACTGCTGCGGCTTCGGGTTCCGCCACATCATCGCGGAGCGCGAATTCACGCGCTCCTTCGCCATCGACCGCAAGGTGCGCGTCGCCGTCGAGGAGGCGCGCGCCGACATCATGGTCGGCCACGACACGGGCTGCATCACGACCCTCGACAAAAACCAGTGGATCAGCCAGGCGGCGGGCAAGGAGGTGGCACTTCCCATCCTCGCCGACTGCCAGTTCGCGGCCCTGGTGTGCGGGGCGCACCCGTACAAGATCGTGCAGTCCCACTGGCACGCCTCGCCCGTCGAGACGCTGATGGAAAAACTCGGCATCGACTGGCGGGCCAAGAAGGCGGAGTTCGAGGCCTACCTGAAGGACATCGAGGCGGGACGCCAGGAGACCCTTTACGACCCCCGCTTGATGATCACCTCGGGACCCGGCTTCAAGCCCATCGAGCGCATCGAGAAGTCCGACGCCCAATGAGCAAGCCAGCCCTCATCGTCGGCGGCGGCCCGGCCGGCTTGACCGCGGCGTACGCGCTCGCCTCCATCGGCCAGAGGACCGTTCTCGTCGAGAAGGAGGACCGCCTCGGCGGCGCGCCGATCTTGTCCGGCTACGCCAAGCTGGTGCCGTCGGGCGAATGGGCCAGGGACGCCATCGGCGCCATGGTCGAACGGGTCGGCGCCAACGACCTCGTCGAGGTGCGCGCCGGGGCGAGCGTCGAGGAGTTCTCGGGCGAGGCGGGCGCCTTCACGGCGCGGCTCACCGACGGCTCCGGGATCGAGGCCGGCGCCGCCATCCTGTGCACCGGCTTCACCCACTTCGATTCGGTGAACAAGCCGGAATGGGGTTTCGGCACCCACGCCGACGTGGTGACCACCACCCAGGTCGAGCAGATGTTCTCGTCCGGAGACGGCGTGCGCTGCCCGTCCGACGGACGCAAGCCCAAGCGCGTCGCCATCTTGCTTTGCGTCGGCTCCCGCGACCGCCAGATCGGCCGCGAGTGGTGCTCCAAGATCTGTTGCACCGTCGCCTCCAACCTGGCCATGGAGATCCGCGAGGAACTGCCCGAGTGCCACGTCTACATCTACTACATGGACATCCGCACCTTTGGCCTCAACGAGGATCTCTACTATTGGAAGAGCCAGGAGGAATTCAAGGTCAAGTACATCAAGGCGCGCATCGCCGAGGTGACGTCGGATGGCGAGCGGCTCATCGTCAAGGGCGAGGACACGCTGGTCAAGCGGCCCATCACCATTCCCTTCGACCTGGTGGTGCACGCCATCGGCATGGACCCCAACGTCGACAACCTGCTCTTGTCGTCTGTCTTCGGCGTCGATCTCGAACCCCACGGCCACATCGGACGGGCCAGCGTCTATGACGCCATGGGCGCCACGTCACGACCCGGCGTCTTCGTGGCCGGCGCCGCCACCGGGCCGGAGACCATCAACGATTCCATCGCCCAGGCACAAGCCGCGGCAATGGCCGCCTACACCTTCCTGCACGGTGGGCGGGCGGCGGCCAAGTGAGGGTATCCACGGTGACAACGGCGCCCCGCCCATTGCCACCCCCAGGCCTAAACGCCGGCCCCGGGACGGATCGCCCCGTCCTCGAACTCAGTGGCCCGCCGATCACCGCCGCCATGCAGTCCCTGATCGCGCAAAGCGAGGGGGAAGGCGGCATCGAACGCTACGTGAGCGCCTTGGGACACAAGGTCGCGCTGTTCCAGGAAATACTGGCCGACGGCCGGGCCGGCCGCATGGACGAGCCCTCCTTCCTGGCGCTGTGCGCCCTCATGGCGCCGGTGCGCCGGCGCATCGGCGCGCGCCTCAAAGCCGACGGCTTCGCGGCGGTCCGCGATGCCGTCGCCGAGTTGTTGCAGGGTGCCCACGATACCTCGACCGTCGACGCTCGGGTGCGCGCCTTCACCGCCCGCTTCCCCAAGGACCGGGCGCACCGCTGGGTGCACGATCTGGCCGCCGAGGTCCTTCATTACACCGACCCCGAGCTCTACCCCCTCATGTGCCGGTGGGTGTGGGACGCCACCGCCAACACCGGCGTCCTGCGCGAGATATGGCACGCCGAGGACATCGACCGCGTGATCATCGACGTGCCCGACACCTACGCGACCTTCCTCGTCCTGCGCCAGGAGCTTTGCCAGTTCCTCGGCGACAACGGGGTTTTCCGCGACGTTCTCTTGTACACCGACCTGCTGGTGGCGCAGATCTACGCGGCCTATATCGGGGTGCGGGGCGGCGCCTTCCTGCGCGCCGACTTTTCCTCGCCCGAGGACCCCATGGCGCATGTGCGCCGCATGCTTGGCCTGGATGGCGTCAATCCACGCTCCGGTCGGACGCGGCTCAAGGCGGTGGACGGCGAGGCGCGCCGGCTCGACGACCCCAAATCCCTGAACTGACGGCGCCCCCAAACCCATGCCCATTCACGAAAAATCCCTGATCCGCCCGGAAAACCTGCACGTCCACGAGGAGCTCGAGATCGACGGCGTCGACGTCTCGGGGCACTGGAGCACCTTCATCGGATCGCGGGTCGTCACCGACTACAACGAGGACCTCGAGGAAGAGATCGCGGCGCTGCCCGGGGGTGAGCACATCCACCGCTGCTGGCAGTGCGGCTCGTGCACCAATTCGTGCACGGTCTACGCCGTCAACGAGGACTTCAATCCGCGCTACTGGATCTACCTGATCCGCATCGGCATGGAAGAGGAGCTGCTGCGCGACGGCGACATCATCTGGCAGTGCGTGTCGTGCAACAAGTGCACCTACGCGTGTCCGCGCGACGTGGCGCCGGAAGGGGTCATGAAGGCCACGGCGCACTGGCTGGAACTCAAGGGCCACCGGCCGAAATCGCCTTCCATCCTCTTCGACGAAGTGTTTTCGGAGCAGGTGTTCGCCACCGGAAAGATCGAGGAGGGGCGCATCGTCCGCGACTTCTTCCGGCGCACCAGCCAGCCTCTCGTCCAGGAATGGCTGGTCGAGATGGTCAGGCGCATGGTCCGCCACCTGCCCCTCAAGCAGTTGATGACCATGGGATGGTTCACCATCTTGCGGCCGCGCACCCGGGGCTGGGGGCGCGCCCGCGCCGCCATCGCCGAGCACGTGGCGGAAGAGGAAGCGCGGCGCCGCGCCGCGCTCGGCCTGGTCGACAAGGCAACGGAATAGGAAGGGCGCGGGCACCCATGGCGCAAAAATATCAAAAGGTCGCCTACTACCCGGGCTGTGCCCTGGAGGGCTCGGGCCACGCCTACGACCGCTCGACCAGGGCGCTCGGCAAGGCGCTCGGCCTTGACCTGGTGGAAGTCAAGAACTGGAACTGCTGCGGCGCCATGGAGGTCAAGAACGTCGATCCCAAGCTGCAGACCTATCTGTCCTCGCGGGTCATGTCGATCGCCGCCAAAGAGATGGGCTTCGACGCGGTCATGGCACCGTGCAACGGCTGCTACCACAACCTCAAGAAAGCGGAATACGACCTCGCCGACGACCAGGAGAGCCGCGATGTGGTCGGCAAGCTGTCCGAGGCGGCCGGCCACGCCGCCTACCAGGCGGGGAACCTGGAGACCATTCACGCCCTCGATTGGATCAAGGAGGCGATCGGCGAGGACGGCCTCGGGGAGCGCGTCAAGAACTCGCTAAAGGGCCTGCGCGTCGCCAACTACTATGGCTGCATGTACACCCGCCCACGCCACATCTTCCCGGAGAAGGACCAGGGCGCGGGCAGCGAATCCACTTCCCAGCCCCACTTCATGGACGACCTGCTCGCCGCGGCGGGCGCCGTAAACGTCGACTATCCCCTGAAGACCGCGTGTTGCGGCGGGGCGCACACGTTGTCGGATTCCGACATCTCGACCAAGCTCGTCCTCAACCTGCTGCAAACGGCGGAGGCCGCCGGCGCCGAGGTGATCGCCACCGAATGTCCGACCTGCCACACCGGGCTTGAGATGCACCAGGTGCGCGCCGAGAAGATGCTCGGCGTCAAGACCACCGTGAAGGTTCTCTACTTCACCCAGCTCCTCGGCCTGGCGCTGGGGCTCAAGCCGCGCAAGGTGGGCGTGCACGAGAACATTTCCGACTCGATCGGATTCCTCAAGGAAAAGGGGTTGGCGTGAGAGACCTCGCCGCCATCGAAACACGCATCCAAGAGCTCGCCCAGGCGGCGGAGGCCGCCTCGGCAGCGGCCGAACTCCTGGCCCTCGGCGAGGAGATCCTCGAGCACTGGGTGGCGGCGCGCGGCGAGACGCCGACGCGGGAAAGGCGCGAGGGGTTCCGGCTGTTGGCGCTGCACCGCCAGGGCGCCCGCGGCGAGCCCAGCTTCAACGCCTGCCGCGAGACCTGCCGCGAGCTCGTCTACCACCACAATCTCATTACCATGGAGCCCAGCCACCCGGAGGCCCGGCGGCGCCTGGTCATGGCCAGCCTGGTGGCGACGCACCTCTTGCTGTTCGTCGCCGGCAAGATGGAGGTGGCGGGGCTCGGCGAATTCTGCTGCTCGTCCAAGCCGTTGCATGCGGCAGCGGGCTGAGCCATAAAGGCCCTCAATCGGCGGGTGGATCGAGGGGAAAACCATGCCTGTGGTGCGCGGCTGCAACCTACCCGAGGACCGGATTTACGATGTCGAGAACCACATGTGGTTCCAGGAACTCGACGACGGCAACCTGCGCGTCGGCATGACCGCCGTGGCGGCGGCCCTGGCCGGACAGTTGGTCGCGGTGACGCCGAAAAAGGCGGGGCGTTCCGTCAAGCCCGGAAAATCGTGCGCCACCATCGAATCGGGAAAGTGGGTGGGCCCCGCCAAGTCGGCGGTGGGCGGCGAGATCGTCGCCATCAACGAGGCGCTGGTCGCCAAGCCCTACATCGCCAACGAGGACCCCTATGTGGAGGGCTGGCTGGTCGTCCTCAAGCCGGAAGGCTGGGAGGCCGTCAAGCCCACCCTCACCCCCGGCCCCGATGTGGCCGGCCCCTATGAGGCCAAGATGGCGGCGGAGGGCTTCGATGGCTGCGCCTGAGCGGAGGTGAATGTGAAGCCCAAACACCGCCTCGGCGCTTTGTTGTTCTTGGCCGGGCTGGCCATAGCGTTGGCGGGGGCCGCGAAGGCCGAGGAGTGCGCGCCTCTTCCCGATGTTGCGTGGTGGAAGAACGTCACCCACGAAAAGATGGTCGAGTTCGTCGAAAAGAGGTACGGCGGCGAATGGGCGCCCTATGTCGAGAAGTGGGCAGCCCAGCTCGAGAAACTGCGGGAGGTCCACGACAGGGACGGCGCCGTCGTCACCAAGGATAAGATCAGGGTCGAAGGCGAGCCGCTGAGGCAATACATCGAAAAGGTAGAGCAGCGTCTCGCCATCACGCGTTGTCTCGCCAGTAAGACCGTGTCCACCGCCAGAGCGGGCGAGCCCGAAGCGGGAAAGGCATGGGTCAGCGCGGCGGAGTGCGGCAACTGTCACGGCGCGGCGGGCGTCAGCCAGCATCCGATGATTCCAAATCTCGCCGGCCAGAAAGAGGGGTACCTCAAAATTCAACTGTGGCAGCTTCGGGAAATCCCCCTGGCGCAGAAATCCGGCGATAAGGTTATCGCCGCCCGCCATGACCGAATAATGAAACCCTTGGCGGCGGAAATGAGCACCGCCGACATAGAGAATGCGGCGGCCTACTTCGCCAGCCGGTCATGCGCCCTTCCCGAGGTCGAGGCCACGCCTCCGGCGCCTGCCAAGGCCCAACAATGCGCCGCCTGTCATGGCCAGAACGGCATGGGCAAACATCCCGGCATCCCTAATTTGGCGGGACAGAAAGAGGGGTATCTGATAAAGCAGCTCAAGGCTTTCCGCAAAACCAGCCGGGAAGAGGAACTCATCGATCACGAGGAATCACGCTATCACCGGATCATGGCCCGGCAGACGGCAAACCTCGCCGAGGGGGAAATAACTGCTTTGGCCGCGTATTTCTCCGCTCTCCGTTGCAGATAGCCGTTTGGTGGAATGGGCGGCGGCAAGATCTCCATGTAAAAAGGCTCCGGCGCGGTATATTAAATGTCGTCGCGTCCGACCAGCTTGACGAGGTCACCGCCATGGCCAAATCCATGTGGAGCGAACGCAACAAGGAAAGGCTGGCCGACCGATGACGCAATCAAAACAGGGCGCCGATGCCATTCCCCCGGTCCTCATCGTCGGCGCCGGGCCGGGCGACCCCGAGCTTCTGACCGTGAAGGCGGCGCGGCTCCTCGAGGAGGCCGACGTGGTGGTGTACGACCGCCTGATTTCACCGCCCATCCTCGACATGGTGCCCCCCGGGGCGACCCGCATTTTCGTCGGCAAGGCGGCGCAAGACCACCACATGCCCCAGGACGAGATCAACGAGTTGCTGGTCAACCTGGCGCGCAGTGGACGCCGGGTCATGCGCCTCAAGGGCGGCGACCCCTTCGTCTTCGGGCGCGGCAGCGACGAGGCCGTGCACCTGGCCAAGAACGGCATCCCCTTCGAGGTGGTGCCGGGCGTCACCGCGGCGGCCGGCTGCGCCGCCTACGCAGGCATCCCGCTGACCCATCGCGGCATCGCCAAGGGGCTGCGCTTCATCACCGGCCACCGCCAGGACGACCAGGACCTGGACCTCGACTGGAAGACGCTCGCCGACCCGGAAACCACCCTCGTCGTCTACATGGGGCTGAAGAACGTGGCCCGCATATGCGGCGAACTGCTGGCCGTCGGGATGCCGCCGGAATTGCCGGCGGCGGCCATCGAGAAGGGCACCACGCCGGAACAAAGGACGGTGACCAGCACCCTTGCCGCGCTGCCCGATGCCATCGAGGAGGCCGGCCTCGGGACGCCGACGCTGGTCATCATCGGCCGCGTCGTGGCGCTTGCCGAGATCCTGGGTCGCCACTTGGCTCCGGAGGGCGACGGTGTCGCCGCCCTCAGGTGACGATTTCCACGAAGATCGCGACCTCGGCGGCGATGCCGACGACGAACGCCACCGTCCTGAGGTATGGGATGCCGGCGTAGAATATCAACGCGTGGGCGACCCGCGCCCAGAAGAAGACCATGGCGGCGGCGGCCGTTGTCTCGTTGGCGGCGCCGCCCACATGGGCGACGATGACGAGAATTGCGAACGGCGCCAGATTTTCGACCAGGTTGGCGTGGGCGCGCTGAGCGCGCCGTCCGAAAGCGTCGAGCCCCCGGTCCCGCGTCTCCCTGAAATCGGCGGCCTTGGGAAATCCGAATTTGCGGATGGCCCCGACCACGTGGGGAATCCACAGGATCACACCGAGCCCCGCGGTCAGCGTCAGGTAGAAAAGATCGGTGGTCATCGCCCGCTCCCTTCCCCGAAAGTCTCCTTGATCATCATACCACGGAGTTCGACGAACACGACGCGTGGCGCGCGCGGTTACCCGGCGGCCAGGCATTGATCGAGATCAAGGATCGGACGCGCCGCTGGGTGTTCCATTCGCCACGACGACACGCCAAGGTGAACGGGACCACCGCTAGGCGGTCCATGAGGAACACGGAGCACTAAGCGATGCCGGAAATCGACAGCGACAAGGTCTGCTACATCGTCGCCAAGGGGCGGGAGTTCGAGGTCCACGAAAGCGCCGCCGGGCCGGAATACGCAGCCGACCCGGAGGACGAGGAACTCGACGAGGAGCGCGCCGCCCCCATCGGCGATCCGACTTTCGAGGAACTGAAAACCTTCATCAACGGCCTCAACTGGGACGAACAATGCCAATTGGTGGCCCTCGCCTGGACAGGGCGCGGCGACTTCACCAAGGACGAATGGGATGACGCGCTGGCCGAGGCGGAACGCGCCCACAACGAGCATACCGCGGAATACCTGCTCGGCATGCCCTTGCTTCCGGACTACCTGGAAGAAGGCCTTTCGCAGTTCGACCTCTCGTGCGAGAGTTCCGAAATGGGCGGTCTTTAGGGGATAGAATCCAACCCATGGCCAAGGCGCTGGACCATACGACGGTGCCACCGCGCGCCGATTTCCCGGCCGACCGCCGGCCCCGCCTCGGCACCCTGAACCACGTCCGTTTCACGGTCGCCGACATCGGGCGCGCCGAGGCGTTTTACGGCGCCATTCTCGGCTTCATGGGCTACCGGCTGGTCGAGAAAAGCGCCACCCGGCTGGCCTGGGCCGCCATGACCCCGGGAGACGGCCTGCGGTGGGTAATCGTCAGCGCCGCCCATGCCAATTCCCTGGACAGGCCCCACGACCGCTACGCGCCGGGTCTGCACCACTTCGCCTGGAACGCCGAGGACCGTGGCCAGGTCGATCGCTTCCACGCGCTTCTCCGCGACATTGGCGCCACCGTCCTCGACCCTCCCGCCGAATACGACTACGAGCCGGGCTACTACGCCGTCTTCTTCCTCGATCCCGACGGCTTGAAGCTCGAGTTCGTCCACGTTCCCGCCGCCGGCAGCACCGGCTACTGGCAAGAGGCCATCGAGCGGGGCGAACCCATCGAGACCTGAGCGCCGGCGCGCGCCGGTCCCCTCACCGCTCCGCCCCGATCCCCAGGGGATTCAGGAAGGCCACCGCCGCCACCACATAGAGCGCCACCGCCAGGACGACCACCGCCGCGAAGCCGAAATGGATGGCCAGCAGCGCCGCCAGCAAGGCGCTGATCACCGAAGCGCACCCATTGATGCCCCACGCCCACGGCATCAGGCCCGGCAGTCTTTCGGCGAGGATAGAGAGCCCGAGCGGAAAAGGCATCCCCATGCAGAAGGCGAGGGGCGCGATGAACCCCAGAGCAACCACCACCTTGGCCGCCTGCGGCCATGAAACCATCCATGGCAGGACGCCGGGAAGCGCGCCGGCGTAGGCCAGCGCCAGGATGGCGATTGCGGTGACGGCAACGGCGATGGCGGGCGGGCCCCGCCTCCCCTTGAGGCGCGCCGCCAGCCTTGGCGAGAATCCGGCGCCAAGGCCCGCGAAGAACAGGAACGCGGCGAGCACCACGGCGACCGCGTAGAGGGGGTGGCCAAGGAAAAGAACCAGACGCTGGATGAAGGCGATCTCGACGAACAGGAAGGCCAGCCCGAGACACAGGAAATAAAGCGCGACGCGCCCGCTACCCCGACCCGAGGCGCCCCTTCTCCTCAGCACGCGAAGCGGCAGAAGGACGAACACGGTGCTGAGCACCGCCGCCTGTACCAGGGTGGCGAGAAGGACGAGGTACCCCCATTCGACGATCGGCATGGCGCCCTTGGACCTCAGGGCCAGGAACTCAGGTAACGTCCGCCATTTGAAGAAGTCGAAGAAATAGGGCCGGTCGTCGCTGGTCGGCCTGACGTCGAACTTGTAGCGCGCCTGGAAACGCGACGGCGCTGGCCCGAGCAGGGCCACCGCGCCGTCGTGGAAATAGGGAGCCTGGAGCCGGTTGTAGCGGTTGGCCTCGTCCCGCGCCATGCCCGGATAATAGGCCACGTCGAAGGAGCGTCGGCGGGCGAATATCCGCGCCGCACCGACATCGGCCTCCGTGAAGTCGCCGTTCTTGACCAGGAGCGTCGCCGTCCTCCAGTCGCGGATGAGCATGAGGCGGCGCCCCGGCTCTGCCACGCCGACGCGCTCGAGGGCGGCGATGGCGGTCGCGAAAAGCTTCAACGTGCCGCGCGGCGGTAGCTTCGCCCAACCGCTGACGGCGACCATCCCCCCCGGCGCCAGGCGCCGCAGGTAATCCACGAAGGCCTCGAGCGTATACGCGTAGGTCGCGCCCAGACCACCCGCCCCGGCCGAGCCGGAGGAACCGGTGGCGGAAACCTCGATGAGGTCGTAGCGCTTGCCCGCGGCGGCGACGAAGGCCCGCGCCTCCGCGACGTGCAATTGCACATGCCCCGGCTCGTAGAGGCGCCCGGCGAAATCCGCGAAGTCGCGCTCGGCGAGGCGGGCCACGGCGGGGTCCATTTCCACGGCGTCGACATGGCGCGCGCCGTGGTAGCGGGCAAGCAGGACCCCGGCCCCGGCCCCCGCTCCCAGGATCAGCACCCTGGGACCGTCGCTCAGGTGGTAGGGGAGCGCCTGGGTCGTGAAATCGAGATAGGAAATGTCTTCGCGCCGGCCCGTGTAGCGGTTGATCACGGTCATGCCGTCGCCGTCCGTGAACACGCCCAGTTGCTCAGGCGGCCCCGTCCGGCTGTTCAGGCTGAGGCCGGGCGCATGGCGGAACGGGATGGTCGGGCTGCGGACGACGCTTATCATGCCAAGTGGGCTCGAACTCTGGCGCGCGATCTCGGCGCCGGGCACGCGGAGCGCCAGACTCAGCCCCTTGTAGGGGGAAAGCCGGGGCGCCAGCCACGACCCGGGCAGGGCGGCGACGAAGGCGGCGCCGAGGACGGCGAGGGCGAGGGCGCGCCGGCGCCGATGGCCACTGCCCCGGGCGGACACGGCGGCGGCGAGGAAGCCAAGGAAGCCGATCAGCCTGAGCGCATCGGCGGGCGCCAGCGCGAACAGGACGGCAATGATGCCGGCGGCGCCGAGCCCCGCCCCCGCCAGGTCGGACCGATAGACGCGCCCGACCTTCTCGGCGAAGCGCACGAAGGCGAGCCCGACGCAGTTGGCGGCGAAGAAGAAGGGCACCATGAGGATTACGTACATGGCGCCCAGGAAGGCGAACTGGCTGGGCTCCCAGGCCACGGCAAGGGAATTGAAGGGAAGGCGCTGGGCAAGGGCGAAGCCGAGCGGCGCCGATGCCCCGAAGCCGACGGCGAAGGCCTGCCAGGCGGCGTCGAAACGCTTGACGAGCGGGCGCCGAAACACGGCCAGGAAGGTGCCGCTCGCCCCGTAGCCCAACAGCGCGATGCTGATGATCATGAACGCGAAGTGGTACCACTGGACGATGGAAAACAGCCGGATCAGGAGCACCTCGTAGGCGATGGCTCCGGCTGATACCAGCGAGATGGCGAGAAGCGGCATGGTCAGTGGCCGCCGGTCAACGGCACGAACCGCACGGGCAGCAACTGTTCCGTCTTCACCGTCCCGTCGGCGTTCTTGGTGATCAGCACCAGCTGCTGCACCGAGAACGGACTACCCACCGGGATCACCATGCGCCCGCCCGGCTTCAGTTGCTGGACAAGGGACGGCGGAACGTGGCTGGCCGCCGCGGTGACGACGATGCCGTCGAACGGGGCGAGGCCCGGCCAGCCGTAGTATCCGTCGCCGGGACGCGCCTCGGCCGTCCCGTAGCCCAGCCGCGCCAGCCGCGCCGCCGCCGCCTCGGCGAGGGGAGGCACGATTTCGATGGTGTAGACCTTGACGCCGAGTTCGGCCAGCACCGCCGCCTGATAGCCCGAGCCGGTGCCGATCTCGAGTACTACGGCGCCCGGCCCGACCCCCAGGAGCTCGGTCATCAGCGCCACGATGTAGGGCTGCGAGATGGTCTGCCCATGACCGATGGGCAGCGGCCGGTCGGCATAGGCCATGCCCTCCAGGCCGGAAGGCACGAATTGGTGGCGCGGCACGCGGCCCATGGCCCGCAGCACGGGTTCCGAAATTTCCGCGGCGGGTCCCATCGCGCCGACCAGCGCCGAGTGCGCCTGGATCACGCGCACCATGGCGGCGCGGCGGACGCTTAAGACGCCGTCCTCGTCACCGACCGCGCCGGCGGCGGCGACCACCATCACCACCACGGCCGCGGCGAGCCGGGTCCAATGCGATTTCCAGCCCCTGCTATTCATGGCACTCCTGCCCGGTCCCGGGCCAATCAGCGCGCCAGGGAGAAGACCGCTAACGTGTCGTCCGGCGTGCCGTCGCAGCCGACGCGGCCCGTGCCCTCCATGTGGATCAGGTGGGCCAGGACCGAGCGGCCGGCGGCATGGTGCAGGTTGCGCGGCACGTCCGCGTACATGGTCGCGACCATCTCGGGGATGGTCTTCGGCCCCTCCGCCAGGTGGGCGAGAATCTGCCCGTCGCGCATCTCGCGGTGTGCGATATAGGCTTCCACGAAGGGCCGCGGATCGCGCACCGGGGGCCCGTGAGTCGGGTAAAAGACAGCGTCGTCGCGGGACAGAAGCTTGTGCAGGCTGGCCATGTACGCCGCCATGTCACCGTCCGGCGGCGAGACCACGGTGGTCGACCAGCCCATCACGTGATCGCCGCAAAAGAGCGCCTTTTCCTGGGCCAAACCAAAGCACAGGTGGTTCGACGTATGGCCGGGGGTGTGGACCGCGTTGAAGGTCCAGCCGTCGCCCTCGACGGCGTCGCCGTCGGCGAGGCGGTAATCGGGCGCGAAGTCGTAATCGCCGCCCTCCTCCACCTGAACGTCTTCGCGCCCCCCGCCGTGGAACCCGAAGCCGTGGGTAGGAGCACCGGTGCGCGCCTTCAGCGCGGCGGCCAGGGGGGAATGGTCGATGTGGGTGTGGGTAACGAGGATATGTGTGACTTCCTCGCCGTCGGTGGCCCGCATCAGGGCTTCGAGGTGCTCGGGATAGGCCGGGCCGGGGTCGATGACGGCCACCTTGCCGCGGCCGACGATATAGGTGCCGGTGCCGTGAAAGGTGAAGGCGCTGGGATTGCGGGCGATGACCCGGCGCACCATCGGCGACAGGGCGTCGGGCGCGCCGTAGTCGAACCGCATGTCCTTGAGGAAGGGGATGTCGCCGGCCATGTGCCGCGCCTCCGGTCTCCGATTCCCCCGCCGCCGGCCGCGTGCTCCTGGGATTACGCCCCGTTCTTGAAGGTCATCACCACCTTGCCCTGCACTTCGCGGTTCCGGACGACGTTGAGCGCCTCCATATAGTCCTCCAGGGGATAGGTCTTCATGACGTGGGGCTCGAGCTTGCCTTGCGTGTAGAGGTCGAAGAGCTCCTGCTGCGCCCGCGCCGTCCACTCCGGGGTGCGATACAGGTAATTGGCAGCCGAGAGGCCAGAGACGGCGATGTTCTTGATCATGATGTAGTTGGTCTTGACGCTCGGGATGTCGCCCGACATGTAGCCGACGATGACGATGCGTCCGCACCATGCCAGGGCCCGCAGGCTGGCCTCGAAGACGGCGCCGCCGATGGAATCGAGGATGACGTCGGCGCCCTTGCCGTCGGTCACCGCGAAAACCTGTTGACGCAGGGACTCGCGCAGGTCGTCGGTGCTGAGATCGATGACGTGGTCGGCGCCCGCGGCACGCACCACCTCTCCCCTCTCCGGCTTGCTCACCGCCGCCAGAACCGTCGCCCCCAATGCCTTGGCGAGCTGCACCGAGGCGATGCCGACGCCGCCGGAAGCGCCGTTGACCATGACCGTCTCGCCCTCCTTGTAGTACCCACGGTCGAGAAGCCCGAAATAGGCTGTCTGATAGACCATGCCCATGGCGGCGGCGTCCACGAAGCTCATGTCATCGGGCATCGGGTAGCAAAGGTGCTCCGACGACACCGCCTGCTCGGCATAGCCGCCGCCCCTGGGCAGGCGCACCATCACCCGGTCGCCGGGCTTGAGGTTCTTGACGCCGCCATCGACCGCCGAAACCACGCCGGCGGCGTCGAAGCCGGGGCTGAACGGCAAGTCGGGCACCACCTGGTACTTCCCTGCCATGAACAGCAGGTCGGGATAGTTGATGCTGCAGGCGTGGAAGTCCACCAACACTTCGCCGTCACCCGGCACTGGCGTCGGCACATCCTCGATGCTCAGGGACTCCGGCGGCCCCAATTCCTTGACCACAACCGCGCGCATTGTTCTCTCCTCGTGCTTGTGTGATTTCTTCCTGAATGTAGCGTATCGTCGATGGAATCATAGCCCTCGTTTCACGGATTTTTCTACCCGTCGCCGCGGGCGTCCCGGTAGGCGATGATGCGCTGGCGAAGCCGGGGCGGCACCTCGCACGCCTTGTAGCCGTCCTTCATGCTGACGAAAACCATGACCATCCTGATCTGGAAGTAGTGAATCCCGGCACCGTCGCGGCCATCCAGCGAAAAGGTCACGGAGGTGCGTCCCAGGCGTTCCACGCCGACCCCGAAGTCGATCACCATGTCCGCCTTGGTGGGACGCAGGAAGTCGCATTCGGCGCGCACGCTCGGGGTATCGATGTCGTAATCGTCGAGGAAATCCTGCCAGCTCACGCCGACGATGTCGCGGAACCACACTTCGAGCACGTCCATGGCATAAAAGATGGCCCGCGACGGATGCAGAAGGCCGGCCGGGTCGAAGTGGGCCCACTTGACAACGACAGGCACGGAAAAGGGCTCGACGGCGGTACTCAAGAGGCTTTCTCCGAACGCCCTGGGTTCACACGTGCGACGTCGGGGTAAAAGGGTTGGGAATGTTGTTGTGGACGATCTCCACCTTGCGTTTGGAGGGTGGCGTGTTGCGGCTCTTGCCGATGAAGCGCGGCACGCCGGCGGTGAAACATCCGGCGATGGAGAAGTAGTCGCCGTGCTTGATGGAGGTAAGCGCATCGTCCTGGGTGCCGCCGAGCGCCGCGTCGACGACGATGACGTCGGCCTCCTTGCCCTCGCGGATGAAACCGGTATCCAGCCGGTAGACCTCGGCCACGTTGCCGGTGGCGGCGGCCACCATCCACTCGGCGGGATGGTCGGTGAGGCTCGCCATCTCGCACATCGACTTCATCATGCCGCACGGCATGACTCCGGTGCCGGTGGGCGTGTCGGTGGCGATGAGGAAGCGGTCGAAGGCGTCGGCCTCGACGGCGAGGTTGAGACACATCACCGCCGTGCGGATGTTGCCGGCCTGGCACACCTGCAAGGCGATCTCGCTTTCGTCGATGACGCGCTGGAAGTCGGCGTCGGGCATGGCCACCGGCCCGCCGTTCACGTGGAAGGAGACGTCGGGCATCATGTCGAGCAGGTGGTCGCCGGTGATCGCCGAAGACCCGGGGATGGAGGCACCGCCCGTGTGCACGTTGACGATCATCCCGGAGCTTTGGGCGGCGCGCACCATGGGCGTGTAGTCGAAGGGGCTTTCGACGGCGCCGAAGCCGGCCTTGGCGAGCCACACCCCCTTGTCGGCGATTTCCTTGAAGTCGGCCTGGGTCAGGCCGGGCTCCAGGATAATGGCGCCAGCGTGCACCCGCATACCGCCCGGACGGTAAGTCTCGAAACACTTCATGGCGGCGACGGCCAGCGCCTTCACCCCTTCCGGGTCGCCGGGGCGGCCCGGCACGTGCACCTCGGACGCCGAGATCGAAGTCGTCGTGCCGCCGTGCAGGTAGCTCTCCAGGTAGCCGACGGTCTTCTGGCGCGGCGTGTAGTCGCCGAAAGTGATATGGACCTGCGAATCGATGAGCCCGGGAAAGGCGGACATGCCACCGGCGTCGAGCACCAAATCGCAGTCCTTGAGGTCATCGGCGGACACGGTGCCGACGCGGGTGAACTTTCCTTCCTCCATGACGACGGTGTCGCCATCCGCTAACGGATCGCGCCAGTCGCCGGTGACGATCTTGTCCAGATTGACGATTGCGATTTTCACGGTCTCTCCCCTTACGCTGCGCACCCCTGCAACATCCCACGGCACGCAAATACTACAGGAAACCGAACACCTCGGCGACCACGGGATGTTCGCGAAAAGACCGCGGGGCCACTAGTCGCCGGTCAATTCCGCAAAGACGTGCCCAAGCTCGATCGGCGCGGCTTCCGACTCCGTCAGGTTGAGGCGGGATTCGATATGCTCCAGGTGGGCGCGCATCTCGCGGGCCGCCGTTTCCGCGTCCCCCGCGGCAAGGGCGTCGATGATCTTCTGGTGTTCGTCGAAGGCACAGTCGGGGCCGCCCGGGGTCTCGTAGACGGCGATGATCAGGGAGCTGCGGGACACCAGTTCGCGCAGGAACCCGGCGAGGATCGGATTGCCGCAGTACGCCGCGAGTTGCAGGTGAAACTCGCCGGACAGCCGGATGGCGCCGTGCGGGTCGCGACCCTCGTGGGCTTCGTGCTCGGCCTGATTGAGGCGCCTGAGCCCGTCGATAGCCCGATCCCCGACATCGCTCGCCACCGCCCGGATGATGGCGTCCTCGATGACGCGCCGCGCCGCGAAGACGTGGCGCGCCTCGTCGACCGAGGGGCGCGCCACGAAGGCGCCCCGGTTGGGCTCCAGCGTCACCATCTTGTCGTGGGCCAGGCGCTGCAGCACCTTGCGCACACGGGCCCGGCTGACCTCAAATATCTCGGCCAGGCCTTCCTCGACCAGCTTGGTGCCGGGAGGAAGGCGGCGGTCGGCGATGGCCCGGTGCATGTGATCGTACATGAGCGCCTCGGGCGCCGGCCCGGCATGGGGAGCGCCGGCAGCGATGGCGCCTTTGCTTTTTTGCCTGGCTGATCGTGTATTCACCGAGAAGGGCCTTTTCGAGGATCGGAATGCAGGAAATAAATTGTATACAATTTAGTGCCGTTTACGCGACAATAATTCGATAACGACACAGAAACAGGGAGCAAATCGCCATGACCGATGGCCGGCTCGACGTCGCCCAAATCAATGGGATGAGCCAGGCCGAATTCGTCGAGGCTCTGGGCGGCGTCTTCGAGCATTCGCCGTGGGTCGCCGCCGGGACCTGGGCGGCTCGGCCCTTGGAGTCGGCCGACGGCCTGCACAAGGCGATGATGGAAACGGTCAGGGGCGCACCGGATGAGGAAAAGTTGGGTCTTCTGCGCGCCCACCCGGACCTGGCGGGCAAGGCGGCGCGTATCGGAACCATGACCGCCGATTCCACCAGCGAACAATCGAGGGCCGGACTGGACCACCTGAGCGACGCCGAGTACGAGCGTTTCAACCGCCTCAATTCCGCCTATCGGGAAAAATTCGACTTTCCCTTCATCATCGCCGTCAGGAACCATACCCTGGAGAGCATCCTCGCCGCCTTCGAGGAGCGCCTGGGTCACACCATCGAACACGAAATCGAGACGGCGCTTGGCGAGATCGGCGCCATCACCCGTCTTCGCCTGAATGCCTTGATCGGCGAGCCGGCGGATGCCTGAAAACCGGCGCCCGGGGGAAAAGGAGACCACGCCATGGCCGGCCTGACCACGCACGTCCTGGATACCGCAAGCGGGCGGCCCGCCGACGGCGTCCGCGTCGAGCTTTTCGCCATCGACGACGACGCACCGGCACGGCTACTGGCGACGGCGACCACCAACGCCGACGGCCGCACCGACGCACCGCTGATCGAGCCCGTGGATATGGTCGCGGGGCGTTACGAGCTTGTCTTCCACGTCGGGGAATATTTCGCCGGGCGCGGCCACGACCTTCCCGAGCCGCCGTTCCTCGATCGGGTGCCGGTGCGCTTCGCCATCGCCGATGCCACCCGGCACTATCACGTGCCGCTGCTGGTGACGCCGTGGAGCTACACCACCTATCGGGGGAGCTGAAAAACGGCGTCCCGGCAACACGGAACCCCAGCAAGCGGACAAACCCATGCCCAAACTCTACGCCGACCTCAATCCTCCGCCCCGCATCCTCATGGGGCCCGGTCCCGTCGATGCCGACCCGCGCGTGCTCAACGCCATGTCGATGCCGCTCTTGGGCCAGTTCGATCCCTGTTTCACGGGCTACATGAACGAGGTCATGGACCTCTACCGGCAGGTCTTCAAGACCAAGAACCATTGGGCCATACTCGTCGACGGCACGGCGCGCTCGGCCACCGAGGCCTGCCTGAGCTCGGTGATCGAGCCCGGCGACACGGTGCTGGTGCCCATCTTCGGGCGCTTCGGCCACCTCATGAAGGAGATATCGGAACGCGCCGGCGGCGAGGTGGTCACCATCGAAACCGATTGGGGCACGGTCTTTCCCCAGGAACGGATCATAGCCGCCATCGCCGAGCACCGGCCCAAGGTGGTGCCCCTCGTCCATGGCGACACCTCGACCACCATGGCCCAGCCCATGGACGCCGTCGGTCCGGCCTGCCGCGACCATGGCGCGCTTCTCTACGTGGATGCCACGGCGACGCTGGGCGGCATGGACGTGGACGTGGACGGCTGGCACATCGACGCCGTATCGGCCGGCCTGCAAAAGTGCATGTCGGGGCCCCCGGGCTCGGCCCCCGCCACCTTCAACGAGCGTGTCGTCGAGGTCGTCGAGCGCCGCAAGCACGTGGAAGAGGGCATCCGCCCCGAGGGCTTCGAGGCGGGCGCCGGTCCGACCATCACGTCAAACTACCTCGACCTGCCGCAGCTCATCGGCTACTGGAGCACCGAGCGCCTCAACCATCACACCGAGGCCACCTCGATGCTGTACGCGGCGCGCGAATGCGCGCGCCTTGCGCTTGGCGAGGGGTTGCAGGCACGCTTCGAACGCCACCGCCTGACCAGCCGCGCCATGGTCGCCGGGCTTACGGCCATGGGCCTGGAGCTTTACGGCGACCTCGCCCACAAGATGGACAACGTCACCGGCGTCGTCATCCCCGAGGGTGTCGACGGCCACGCCGTACGCGCCGCCATGCTCGACGACTTCGGCATCGAGATCGGCACCTCGTTCGGGCCCCTGCACGGGCGCGTCTGGCGCATCGGCACCATGGGCTACACGTGTCGCAAGGAGAACGCGCTCAAATGCCTGGGCGCGCTGGAGGCGACTCTTCTGCAGCAAGGGTTCAAGCTGCCGGCGGGGCAAGGCGTCGCCCAGGCCCTCGCCGTCTACCGCGAGGCCGAGATGTAAAAATCCAAAAAAAGACCCCGCGCGCTCGAAAGAGCGGCGGGGTCGATTGTTGAGCGGGTCGGCGCTCACTTCGGCAGTTCGCCAATGACGCCTTCCACGTACCACTTGAAGCCCAGCATGTCCTTGTCGGACATGGTCTGGCCGGCCGGGATGCGGACCTTGCCCGACTGGTCCTTGACCGGCCCCTGGAAGGGATGGAGCTTGCCCGAGGCGATTTCCTTGCCCTTGGCGTCGGCCAGCGCGCGCACGTCGGCGGGCACGGCGGGGCCGTAGGGCGCCAGCTTGATCATGCCCTCCTTGATGCCGCCCCAGATGCCTTGCGACTTCCAGGTGCCGGCCATCACCGCCTTGGCGGCGGCGATGTAGTGGCCGCCCCAGTAGTGGGTGGCGGCGGTCAGGTGCGCCTTCTTGCCGTACTTGGACATGTCGGAGTGATAGCCGATGGCGTAGACGCCCTTGTCCTCGGCGGCCTGCACGGGGGCGGTCGAGTCGGTGTGCTGGGTGACCACGTCGGCGCCCTGGGCGATCAGGGTCTCGGCGGCCTCGCGCTCCTTGCCGGGATCGTACCAGGAGCTCACCCATACCACGTTGACCTGGGCCTTGGGGTTGACGCTGCGCAAGCCCATGGTGAAGGCATTGATACCGCGCACCACTTCGGGGATGGGGAAGGCGGCGACGTAGCCGATCTTGTTCGACTTGGTCATCTTGCCGGCGACGATGCCGGTCAGGTAGCGCCCCTCGTAGAAGCGCGCCAGATAGGTGCCGACGTTCTTGGCGTGCTTGTAGCCGGTGGCGTGCTCGAAGGTGACGCCCGGGAACCGCTTGGCGACCTTGATGGTCGGGTTCATGTAGCCGAACGAGGTGGTGAATACCAGCTTGTGGCCCGAGGCGGCGAATTCGCGGATGACGCGCTCGGCGTCCGCCCCTTCCGGCACGCTCTCGACGAAGCTCGTCTTCACCTTAGCGCCCAGCGCCTTCTCCAGGTCCTTGCGGCTGATGTCGTGCTGGAAGGTCCAGCCGGCGTCGCCGACGGGGCTGACGTAGACGAAGCCGATCTTGAGTTGTTCCGCCGCCTTGGCTGCCGGCGCGCCGCCCACGGCGGCCAGCGCGACAACAAACATGGCAGCCACCAGGCCCTTGAAGTGTTTATTCGAATGCATGGATTCCTCCCTGTGTTTGATGGTGGGGTTATGATGAACGTCGATGAGTGACTCCTGTCGCCAGTTTACGCCCTATCCGCTGGAGTGGAACGGCTTACCGAGGGCGGCCGGCGCGTTGAGCTTGATGCGGGTGGCGTCGCGCGAGATCAGGACCAGCACCAGGACGGTGGCCAGATAGGGCAAGGTGGCGACCAGGTGCGAGGAGATGGCGAACCCCGCCGCCTGGACGTGCAGCCCCATGATGGTGATGCCGCCGAACAGATAGGCGCCGAGCAGGACCCGCGCCGGCCGCCAAGTGGCGAACACCACCAGCGCCAGCGCGATCCAACCGCGCCCCGCCGTCATGTTCTCGGCCCACTGCGGCGTGTAGACGAGCGACAGGTAGGCGCCGGCGATGCCGCTGGTGGCGCCCCCGAAAAGGACAGCCAGGTAGCGGATCTTCAGCACCGAATAGCCGATGGCGTGCGCCGCCTCGTGGGATTCGCCGACGGCGCGCAGGATGAGCCCGGCCCGCGACCTGTAAAGGAACCACGTCACCGCGGCGAGCAGGACCAAGGAGACGTACACCAGCGGGTCATGGTTGAAGAGCAGGGACCCGAGGACGGGGATGTCGCCGAGCACCGGGATGGCCAGACCGGGGAGGCCTTGAATGGGGTTGCCGATGTAGCCGAGGCCCACGAAAGCGCTGAGCCCGACGCCAAAGATGGTGAGCGCCAGGCCCGTCGCCACCTGGTTGGCCATCAGTGTCAGGGTGAGGAACCCGAACAGCCCGGACATGGCCATTCCAGCCGCCATGGCGGCGAGGACGCCGATCAGCGGGCTGCCGGTGAGCACCATGGCGATGAACCCGGCGACGGCGCCGACCAGCATCATGC
Organism: Rhodospirillales bacterium; assembly: GCA_030744625.1. Taxonomy (GTDB): domain Bacteria; phylum Pseudomonadota; class Alphaproteobacteria; order Rhodospirillales; family JASLQF01; genus JASLQF01. Next base: position 45,335 of record JASLQF010000005.1, on the reverse strand, counting down.
CCTCGATGCCGAGGTTGAGGACGCCCGCTTTCTCCGTGATCAGTTCGCCCAACGCAGCAAACAGCAGCGGCGTCCCGGCGCGCATGGTGGCGACGAGGATGGCGACGATGGTATCGATCTCGGCCATCACGGGGCGGTCCTGGGAACGTTGTGTACGAGCTTGACGCGAAAGCGGATAAAGACGTCCGAGGCGAGCACGAAAAACAACAGCGTGCCCTGGAAGACGCCGGTGATGGCAAGGGGCAGGTTGAGGTTCATCTGCAGGGACTCGCCCCCCAGGTACATGAGCGCCATCAGCAAGCTGGCCAACAGCACCCCGGCCGGATGAAGCCGGCCCAGGAAGGCGACGATGATGGCGGCAAATCCGTAGCCCGGCGAAATGGTCGGGTTGAGCTGTCCCATGGGGCCGGCGACCTCGCCGAGCCCCGCCAATCCGGCCAGACCGCCGCCGATGAGGAAGCCCGTCCACACCACCCGATTGCCGCTGTAGCCGGCGTAATTGGCGGCGGCCATGGCCTGGCCCACCACCTTGATCTGGAACCCGGCGAAGGTGCGGGTCACGAACACCCACCCGATCATCGCGGCGAGCACCGCCAGCACGACGCCGAAATGAAAGCGCGTGCCCTCGATGAGGACGGGCAGCAGGGCGTCTTCGCCGAACAGCCGCGTCTCCGGAAAGTTGAACCCCTCGGGATCGCGCCACGGCCCGTGCACCAGATAGCCCAGCACCTGGATGGCCACGTAGGTGAGCATGAGGCTGGTGAGAATCTCGTTGGCGTTGAAGCGGGTCTTCAGGAACGCCGGAATGGCCCCCCACGCCATGCCGCCGAGGCCGCCGCCGACGATCATCAGCGGCAACAGCCACGGCCCCTCGTCGCCGTAGAACGCCAACGCCAGGCCGCCGCCGCAGATGGCGCCCATGGTGAGCTGTCCCTCGGCGCCGATGTTCCAGACGTTGCCGCGGAAACCGATGGCCAGGCCGACGGCGCACAGCAGAAGCGGCGCCGCCTTAATGCACAGCTCGGAGAGCCCGTAGAGGGTGCCGATCGGGCGGATGAAGAACGTGTAGAGCGCCACGGCGGGATTCTGCCCCAGCGCGCTGAACAGGATCACCCCGAACACCAAGGTCAGGGCCAGCGCGATCAGGGGCGACGAATAGCGCAGCCATTTCGACGGCATGGCACGGGGTTCCAGCCTAAGCTGCATGGTGCCCCTCCCCGCTGCCGGCCGTGTCGAACATTCCGGCCATCCAGCGGCCCACCTCCTCGACGTCGGTGTCGCCGGTGCGCCGCGCCGGCGACAGCCGCCCGTTCGAGATCACCGCGATGCGGTCGCTGATCTCGAACAATTCCTCCAGGTCCTCGGACACCACGAGCACCGCCGTACCCTTGTTGCGCAAGTCGATGATGGCCTGGCGGATCAGGGTGGCGGCGCCGACGTCGACACCCCACGTGGGGTGAGCCAGGATCAGGAGCTTGGGTCCGAGAAGTATCTCGCGCCCGATGATGAACTTCTGAAGATTGCCGCCCGACAGGCTGCGCGCCTCGGCGTGGTTGCCGGCGCAAACCACGTTGAAGTCATCGACAACGGTCTTGCAGTATTCGTCGATGCGATCGAACTGGATGAAGCCGCTACGCACCATGTCCTTCTGGTAGGTGGTCAGCAGGGTGTTGTCCGACATGCTCATTTCGGGGACGGCGCCCCGGCCCAGGCGTTCCTCGGGCACGAAGGCCAATCCCTCGCCACGCCGGTGGCCGGGTGGCAGATGCCCGGCCGGCGTGCCGGCGATGCGGATATCGTTGGCGTGGGTCGCCTTCATTTCGCCGCTCAGGGCCTGCAGGAGTTCCTTTTGGCCGTTGCCGGCGACGCCGGCGATGCCGACGATCTCGCCACCCCTGATATTCAGGTGGATCTCGGTGAGCTCGGTCCCGAATGGATCGTCGGCGGGCAGGGAAAGACCATCGACCTCGAGGCAGACCTCGCCCCGGTCTCCGCCATCGACGTTCTGGCAGACCGGCAGTTCGCTGCCGATCATCATCTCGGCGAGGCTCTTCGGCGTTTCCCGGCGGGGGTCGCAGGTGGCGGTGACCTTTCCGCCCCTGAGCACCGTCGCCCTTTCGCACAACTCCTTGATCTCGTCGAGCTTGTGGCTGATGTAGAGGATCGAGCAGCCCTCGCCGGCCAACCGCCTCAGGGTCTGGAACAAGACCTCGACCTCTTGGGGCGTCAGCACCGAGGTCGGCTCGTCCATGATCAACAACTTCGGATTCTGGAGGAGGCAGCGGATTATTTCGACCCTCTGCCGTTCGCCCACCGACAGGGTGTGGACGTGACGCCTGGGGTCTATGGGCAGGCCGTAGCGCTCGGAAACGGCACTCACCTGCTCTGCCAGCTTGGCGAGGTCGCGGCTGTCCTCGACGCAGAGCGCGATGTTCTCGGCCACCGTCAGGGTGTCGAACAGGTTGAAATGCTGAAACACCATGCCGATGCCGAGGTGGCGCGCCTGCGCCGGATTGCTGATGTTGAGCCTTTCGCCGTTCCAGTGAATCTCACCGGCGTCGGCCTGCACGACGCCGTAGATGATCTTCACCAGCGTACTCTTGCCGGCGCCGTTTTCGCCGAGCAGCGCGTGCACCTCGCCGGGCATGACCGTGAGGTCGATGTCGTCGTTGGCGAGGGTCCCCGGGTACTGCTTGACGATGCCCCGAAGCTCCAACTGCGGGGTCGCGGCGGGGCCTGGATTTGTTGCCTGTGACGTCATCGTACTCCCTGCTTTCAAGGCCTAGTAACGAACCTTGTCCGGCATCGCCTCCCATTCCTCGAACACGCCGAGCGCCTCTTCCGCCATGATCCGGACGGTCGGGATTTCGCGCTTTTCGATGGGCTTCGCCACCTCGACGTAAAGGAACTCGTCGTCAAACCCGATGCCGGCCGCGTCGAGGCGGGAATTGCCGTAATAGATGCGCCCCAGGCGCGCCCAATAGATAGCGCTCAAGCACATCGGGCAAGGCTCGCAACTGGCATAAATCTCGCAACCCTCCAGATTGAAGGTGCCCAACACCCGGCACGCCTCGCGGATCGCCACCACTTCGGCGTGGGCGGTGGGGTCGTTGGCCGTCGTCACCTGGTTGTGCCCCTCGGCGACGATCTCGCCGTCCTTGACCACGACGGCGCCGAAGGGGCCTCCCTTGAGCCCAAGCATCATCTCCCGGGAGATCGAAATGGCGCGTTTCATGAAGTCCCGTTCATCCATGGGGGGCTTCCCTCAAGCCGACCGCGCCGGGGCGGGCATCCGTCCCGCCGCGCCAACCGTGGCGCCGTGAATTTGCAGAATCTCGGCGGCGGCGATGGCGATTTCCCGCGGATGCTTGCCCGAGAGGCCCTCGATGCCGATCGGGCACGTCACCCGCGCCAGGGTCTCCGGCGCCACCCCCTTGCGCGACAGGCGTTGCTCGAAGCGCTTGCGTTTGGTGCGCGAGCCGATGAGGCCGAGGTACGCGAAATCCCCGCGCCGCAATATTATCTCGCAAATCTCGTAGTCGAGCTGGTGGCTGTGCGTCATCACCAGGAAATAGGCGCCCGCCGGGGCCCGCTCGACGGCACCCTCCGGCGCCTCCGAGATTTCGGCGCGCACGTTGTCCGGCACCTGGCCGGGGAATTGGTCGGCCCGTGAATCGATCCAGGTAATATCGCAGGGCAGACCGGCGAGCACCGAGACCAGCGCCTTGCCCACGTGCCCGGCACCGAACAGATAAAGCACCAGCCCCGCCGAGGCCACCGGCTCCAGCAGGAACAGCCCGCTCTCTTCGTGGCCGAGGGCGGCGGCACCTTCGCCGTCGGTCAGTGTGGCGCCGGCGGAAAGTGTCGTCAGGCTTCGGCGCGCCAGTTTCCGGAGTCTTGCATCGGTCGCGGCATCGCCGAGCGTCCCCTCGGCGCCGTCCTTACCGACCACCATTTTGCGGCCGCTACGCGCGCACGTGGCGAGCACCGACACCGCCCCCGCCGCCCGCCGCCCAGACAACCGGTCAAGCCACTCGGGCATCGATCCGTGGCCGGCCATGGGCTCGAACAGCACCGAGGTAAGGCCGCCACAGCATTGGCCGAGCTCGGGGCCGAGCGGGTAGGTGCGCAGCATGGGCACATCGGCGCCTTCGGCCATCATTCGGCGCGCCTCTTCGATGGTCTTGTATTCCAGGTGCCCGCCGCCGATGGAGCCCCGGGCGTCGACGGCAGTGACGATCATCTTGGCACCGGCTTCGCGCGGCGTCGATCCGTCGACCGCCGCCACCGTAACCACGACGCCCTGCGTACCACTTTCCACGAGCGCCGCCAGATTTTTGATCCAGTCGGTCATTCGGCGGCTCGTGCATCATCGGCCGCCGACGACAGGCGCGCGCGCAGGGCCTCGACGGTCATGAGGATGCGTTCCGGGGTGGCCGGGGAATCGAGCCTTGGGCTGAAGCGGTAGTCGCCGACGCTGGCGATGGCGTCCTTGATGGCGTGGAACACCGATATGCCCAGCATCAGGGGCGGCTCGCCCACCGCTTTCGAGCGGTACACCACATTGGTGCGGTTGCGGCCCGTCTCGAGGAGCTGGACACGGAAATCGGCGGGCACGTCGCTGGCCACGGGAATCTTGTAGGTGGAGGGCGCATGGGTCATGAGTCGGCCCGCATCGTCCCACCACAGCTCCTCCATGGTGAGCCATCCCATGCCCTGCACGAAGCCACCCTCCACCTGGCCGAGGTCGATGGTCGGATTGATGGACTTGCCGGCGTCGTGAAGGATATCGGCGCGCAGCAGCTTGTTCTCGCCGGTCAGGGTATCGATGATCACTTCGGAAACGGCGGCACCGTAGGCGAAATAGCGGAAGGGCCGGCCGCGCGCCTTGTCGCGGTCGTAGTGAATGACCGGGGTACGGAAGTAACCGGTCGAGGACAGGGACACACGCGCCCGGTAGGCCTCCCACACCAATTCCTCGAAGGCCAGGGTGCGCCTGCCCACCTTCACCTTGTTGGCGCGGAAGACGACGTTAGCGGCCTTGACCCCATAATGCTCGGCGGCGAAGGAGGCGAGACGTTTTCTTATGGTACGCGCCGCCACCTGGGCCGCGGCGCCGTTGAGGTCGGTTCCCGACGAGGCGGCGGTCGGCGAGGTGTTGGGCACCTTGCCGGTATTGGTCGCCGTGATCTTGACGCGGTCGGCGTCGATCTGGAACTCCTCGGCGACGATCTGGGCGACCTTGGTCAACAGGCCCTGGCCCATCTCGGTACCGCCATGATTGAGATGCACGCTGCCGTCGGTGTAGACGTGGACGAGCGCCCCCGCCTGGTTCATCTGTGTGGCCGTGAACGCAATCCCGAACTTCAAAGGCGTCAGGGCGATGCCCTTCTTGAGGACCGGGCTCTCGCTGTTGAAGGCCTTCACCGCCTCGCGCCGCTTCCGGTAATCCGACGACGCCTCCAGGGTGTCGACGATTTCGCCGATGATGTTGTCGTCGACAACCATGTGGTAGGGCGTGACGTTGCGGTCCTTGGTCCCGTAAAAATTGAGGCGCCGCACATCGAGCGGATCCTTGACCAGGTAGCGCGCGATCTCGTCGACGGCGTCCTCGATACCCATCATGCCCTGGGGACCGCCGAAGCCCCTGAACGCCGTGTCGGAGACCGTGTTGGTCTTGCACCGGTAACTGTCGATGACGGCGTTTTCCAGGTAATAGCTGTTGTCGCTGTGGAACATGGCGCGGTCGCAGATGGCCCCCGACAGGTCGGCCGACATGCCGCAACGCGCCGCCAATTCGAACTCGATGCCCAGGATGCGGCCGTCGTCGTCGAAGCCGACCTCGTAATCGGTGACGAAGTGGTGGCGCTTTCCGGTCATCACCATGTCGTCGTCGCGGTCGATGCATACCTTGACCGGGCGCCCGGTCTTGTCGGCCAGCAAGGCGGCGCCGACGGCGAAAAGCGCGGCCTGGGTCTCCTTGCCGCCGAAGCCTCCGCCCATGCGCCGCACCTCGACGGTCACCGCGTTGTCCCTCAGGCCCAGCGCCTTGGCGACCAGATGCTGGATCTCGGTGGGGTGCTGGGACGAGGTGTAGACCACCATGTCGCCGTCCTCGGCGGGCACGGCGAGGCTGACCTGTCCTTCCAGGTAGAAGTGCTCCTGGCCGCCCATCTCGAGCCGCCGCTTCAGGCGGTGCGGCGCCCGGGCCAGGGCGCGGCGCGTGTCGCCGCGCTTCATGCGGTGCGGCGGCAGTACGAAGGACTGCGCGGCCATCGCCTGATCGACGGTGAGAATGGGTTTCAGGTCTTTATAGTCGACCACCGCCAGGCGCGCCGCGCGCCGCGTCTCCTCGAGGGTGCGGGCTGCCACCGCGAACATCGACTGACCGACGAATTCGACGAGACCGTCGGCGAATATGGGCTCGTCGGCCACCACCGGGCCGATGTTGTTGGCGCCGGGCACGTCGCCCGCCGCGATCACGGCGACGACCCCGGGCGCCGCCCGCACGGGCGCCAGGTCGAGCTTCTTGATGCGCGCGTGGGCGCGCGCGCTTTGGCCGAAGGCGGCGTGGAGAAGACCAGGCGGCTCGGGAATGTCATCAACGTAGAGGGCGGCGCCGCTGACGTGCTTGTGGGCGCTGTCATGGACCAGGTTCTCGTAGACGCCGCCCGAGATGGCTTGCGTGGCGCGCCTGGCCATGGCTCAGCTCCCGTAGGAGACGACGTCGAGACCCACCCCGGGGTTCGTCGTCTCCATCCAGAACTTGCGCAAGAGGTTCTTGGCGACAAGCATGCGGTAGTCGGCGCTCGCCCGCATGTCGGTCAGGGGCTGGAAGTCGGCGTCCAGGGCCTGCATGGCGCGCGCCACGGCGCCGTCCGACCAGCTTTGGCCGATCAGCGCCTTCTCGCATCTGACGGCCCTTTTGGGGACCGCCGCCATGCCCCCATAGCAGATGCGGATGTCGCGCACCTGGCCACCGTCGAGCTCCAGCGCGTAGGCCCCCAAGACCCCCGAGATATCCTGATCGAAGCGCTTCGATATCTTGTAGGCGCCGAAGCGCCGGGCCGCCGATTTCACCGGTACGCGGACGCGCTCGACAAACTCCCCGGGCCTGAGGTCGGTCTCGCGGTAACCGAGGTAGAAATCATCGAGAGGCACCTCGCGGAACCTGGGCCCGTGGCGCAATACCACGCTCGAGCCCAAGGCGATGAGGGCGGGCATGGAATCGCCGATCGGCGAGCCGTTGGCGACGTTGCCGCCGATGGTGCCGGAGTTGCGGATCTGAACCGAGGCGAAGCGGCGCAGGAGCTCGCCGAAGCGCGGATAGTGCCGGGCGATGACGTCCATGGCGTCGGTCACGGTCACCGCCGCCCCGATGTCGATATGGCCGTTGGCGACCTTGAGTTTCGCCAGCTCCCGCACGTTGCCGGTGTAGATGAGGATGTCCAGGTCGCGGTGCTCCTTGGTCACCCACAAGCCGACATCGGTGCCACCAGCCAGGATGCAGGCGTCGGGATGGGCCTTGCACAGCCTTGCCATCTCGTTCAGCGTGGTCGGCGCGAAGTAACGCCGGCCCTTGGCCTCGAGGGCAAGGGTGCCTCGGCGGCGCAGCGCCTTCAGCCGTTTGAGCGTTTCCTTCTGACGGGCCGCGAAGCGGTCACCGCCCCCGTAGCCGTACATCCTCTGGGCGGCCTCGATAATCGGCCGGTAGCCCGTGCACCGGCAGAGGTTGCCGGCGAGAACGTCGTTGATCCTCTGGCGCGACGGTTTGGGCTCGGACGCGTGGAGGGCGAACAGCGACATCACGAAGCCGGGCGTGCAAAATCCGCACTGGGAGCCGGACAGCTCACTGATGGCGCGCTGCGCCGGATGGGGGGTGCCGTCGGCGGCGGCGAGGTCCTCGACGGTAATCAACTGCTTGCCGTCGAGCACCGGAACGAAAAGGATGCAGGCGTTGACCGCCCGGTAGCGGACGCGGTTGCCGTCGGCTTGGCCCAGGACCACTGTGCACGCACCGCAGTCGCCTTCGGCGCAGCCCTCCTTGGTGCCGGTCTTGCGTTCTACCCCGCGCAGGTAGTTGAGCACCGTCATGTTGGGATCGACGGCGTCGAGCTCCCGCACCTGATCGTTCAGGAGGAAGCGGATGGTGCCGATTTGGGCCTCACGTCGCCGGCTCTTCGGCCCCATGGCCGTGCTCCCCTCCCGAAAGCGCTGTTTCCCGCGCCTGCCCGATAACGCGCCGGGTACCAAAGCTTCGCAACACGGGGCACATTATTCAATTCAATTTCCACCGTGGCAAATGAAAATGTAGACAATTTGATATATAAATTGGTTACAATATTTCCGAACCCGCCAAAGGTGCCTAAAACCGGGCGCCTGGCGAAAACGAGGAAACGCGTTCGATGGACCCAAACCTCGGTGAATGGCTCAACCTCGTCGTCCGCTGGACGCACGTCATCACGGGCATCGCGTGGATCGGCTCGTCCTTCTACTTCAATTGGCAGGACAGCCACCTGCATCCCCCCGAGGCGGCCCGTGAGGGGATCGAGGGCGAGCTGTGGATGGTCCACGGCGGCAGCTTCTATCGGGCCGAAAAGTTCGGCGTGGCGCCGGCGACGCTGCCCAAGACCCTGCACTGGTTCGTGTGGGAGGCCACCTACACCTGGGTCACCGGCGTTCTCCTGCTGTTCCTCGTCTACTACCTGGGGGCCAAGATCTACATGGTCGACCCTGGTGTCTCCGACATCGGCCCTGGCGCCGCCGTGGCCATCGGCATCGGCGTCATCGCCGTGGGGTGGTTCGTGTACGACCTGTTGTGGCGCTCGCCGATCGGGCGGACCCCGGTGCTCGGTGCCGCCATCATGTTCGTCCTCGTCACCGCCGTCGCCTACGGCCTCAGTCAGGTGATCAGCGCACGTGCCGCCTACATCCACGTCGGAGCCATGCTGGGCACGATCATGGTGGTCAACGTCTGGGTCCACATCATCCCCTCGCAGCGCCAGGTCGTCGCCGCCACCAGAGACGGCACCGAGCCCGACGTGGCGCGCGCCCGCGCCGCCAGCTTGCGTTCCCTGCACAACAATTACATGACGCTGCCGGTGGTGTTCATCATGATCAGCAGCCACTACCCGGCCACCTACGGGCACCCGCAAGGCTGGTTGATCCTGGCCGCGCTCAGCGTCGCCGGCATGGCGGTACGCCATACCTTCAACCTGCGCAACAAGGGCCGGGCGGCACTCGGCTATTGGATTTCGGGGGCCGCTGTCGCCGGAATGATCGCCCTCGTCTACGCCAGCGCGCCGCAATTCGAGTCCGACACCGTCGACACCGACGAGCCGGTGGCGTTCGTCACCGTGAAAGCGGTCATCGACCTTCGTTGCGTCCCATGCCATTCGGCAAAACCCCGCCACGAGGATTTCGACAAGCCGCCCGAGGGCGTGGCGTTCGACACGCCCCAGCAGATCAAGACCCTCGCCCAGCGCATTTTCGCCCGCGCCGTCGTCTCCGAGACCATGCCGCTCGGCGACGAGACGGGCATGACCCAGGAGGAACGCGACCTGCTCGGCGTGTGGGTGCGCCAGGGAGCGCCCCTCGAGTGAGCAAGCCCTACCCCCGCGACATGGTCGGCTACGGGGTCGACCCGCCACAGGCAGGCTGGCCCGGCGACGCGCGCCTGGCACTGCAAATCGTCCTCAACTACGAGGAGGGCGGCGAGAACGACATCCTGCACGGGGACGCCGCCTCCGAGGCCTTCCTGTCGGAGATCATCGGCGCCCAGCCCATCGTCGGTGCCCGTCACATGAGCATGGAATCCATCTACGAGTACGGCAGCCGCGCCGGGTTCTGGCGGCTTATGCGCATGTTCGAGGATCGCGGCCTGCCGCTCACCGTGTTCGCCGTCGCCATGGCGCTGGAGCGCAACACCGAGGCCGCCGCCGCCATGGTCGAGGCCGGGCACGAGGTGGCCAGCCACGGCTGGCGCTGGATCGACTACCAGCATATGGACGAGGAAACGGAACGCGACCACATCCGCCGCGCCGTCGAAAGCATCGAAAAAATAACCGGGCGCCGGCCCGAGGGCTGGTACACCGGGCGCACCGGCCCCAACACCCGGCGCCTGGTGGCCAGCCACAGCGGCTGCCTCTACGACGCCGATTCCTACGCCGACGACCTGCCCTACTGGGAAGACGTGGACGGCAAGCCCTGGCTGGTCGTGCCCTACACCCTGGACGCCAACGACATGCGCTTCGCCACCGCCCAGGGCTTCAACTCGGGCGACCAGTTCTTCGCCTACCTGCGCGACACCTTCGACGTGCTCTACGCCGAGGGCGGCGAACACCCCAAGATGATGTCGGTGGGCCTGCACTGCCGCCTGGCCGGACGGCCCGGCCGGGCGGCGGCGCTGGCCCGTTTCCTGGACCACGTCGAACGGCACGACCGGGTGTGGATATGCCGGCGCGCCGATATCGCCCGCCACTGGATAGAGCACCATTCCAGAGCGGCCGGAGCAAACGGCTGATGGGCACGCCCGACGGGACGGAAAAGAGCCTCGGCGCCTTCATCGACACCAACCACCAGGAGCAGGTGCGATTCCTCGCCGACATGGTGCGCGTGCCCACGGACAACCCGCCGGGCGACTGCGCGCCACATGCCGAACGCACCGCAAGGCTCCTGGAGAAAATCGGCCTGAGGGTCGAGCGCCACCCGGTACCCGCCGACGAGGCCCGCGCCAACACCATGCTGTCGGCGACCAACCTGGTGGTGCGCCGGCGCTTCGGCGACGGCCCGGTGATCGCCCTCAACGCCCACGGCGACGTGGTGCCGCCGGGCGAGGGCTGGAGCCGCGATCCCTACGGTGCCGAGATTTTGGACGGCGAGATGTACGGGCGCGGCGTAGCCGTCTCCAAATCGGACTTCGCCACCTACACGTGGGCGCTGCTCGCCCTGGAGACGGTGGCCGAGGGGTTGGGCGGCACGGTCGAACTCCACTTCACCTATGACGAGGAGACGGGCGGTACCATCGGCCCCCAATGGCTGCTCGAGAAGGGCATCACCCGGCCCGACTACGCCATCTCGGCAGGGTTCGGGTACGGCGTCGTCACCACGCACAACGGCTGCCTGCACCTGGAGGCCGAGATTCGCGGCCGCCAGGCCCACGCCGCCATGCCCCATACAGGTGTCGATGCGCTGGAGGCCGCCACCGGAGTCCTTGCGGCCATCTACGAATACCGCACCCGCTGCGGCGAGACGCGTTCTCAAGTGGCCGGCATCGATTCGCCTACCGTCGTCGTCGGCCTCATCGAGGGCGGCGTCAACACCAACGTGGTGCCCGACCTGGTGAGCCTGCGCATCGACCGGCGGTTGATCCCGGAAGAGGACGCCGACACCGTCGAGGCCGAAATCACAACCCTCATCGAGAAGGCCGCGGCCCGCACCCCCGGCGCTTCCTCGGCGGTGCGGCGCATCCTCCTGGCGCGGCCGCTGGTGCCGCTGCCCGGCACCGACAGGATCGCCGATCCACTGGCCCGGCACGCCTCGCGGGTCATCGGCGAGGAGGTCACGGCCGGCGGCGTGCCCCTCTACACCGATGCCCGGCACTACGCCGAAGCGGGCATTCCCACGGTGCTCTACGGCGCCGGGCCGCGCACCATCTTCGAGGCCAACGCCCACGCCGCCGACGAGCGCCTGAACCTCGACGACCTGCGCAAGGCGACCCTGGTGGTAGCCCTGGCCCTGGCCGAGATTCTGGCGGTGGACCTACGGTGAGCTTCCGGACCGCGGCATGCCTCGCCGCCGCCCTGGCCGCGGCGGCCTGCGGCCATCATCCCGACGATGCCGGGATGGTGCCCATATTTGACCAGGTGGTGTTCGGCAGCGGGAACCTCGACACCCCTCTCGGCACCGTCTACCGATGGGAAAGGCCGGTGCGCGTCGCGGCGCGCGGCAAGCGCAAGGCCGGGTCCATGGCCGGGCTGGAAAGGGTGCTCGCCGAAATCAGCGGCGCGGCGCCCCTGGCTATCGCGCTCACTCCGACCCCGCAGGACGCCGCCGCCGACATCATCGTTTTCTTCGAGGATGGGGAGGCCTATCTGGATTACCTGTCGCGGCGAGGCGCCCGCGTCAACGAAAGCCGCCGTGCCGCCATCGCCGCCGGCTATTGCTGGTCGATCACCTGGACGGTGGGCCACGAGATCGACGAGGCCGCCCTATTCGTCGGCGGCGGCGGCACGCCTGCCGAGGCCGCCAAGCGACTCCGGCAGTGCCTCTATCACGAACTGGCCCACGCCGTGGGCTTGGCCTATCACCCGTCCGACGCCTTCTCCATCCTCAACCACGAATCCGTCACCGCGCGCTTCACGCGCATCGACAGGGTGCTGCTGGCATTGCTGTACTCGGGAAGCGTGTCCTCCGGGATGAAGCGCGCCGATGCGCTACGGGCGGCCGCCAAAATCCTCCCGAATCTGCCACGGCCGAAGGAATAGAGAACACGGCCCGGGTGGGCGGTCCCCCTGCCGGCCTTACCCCGGAGACGGCAATCGCGTCGCCGCGGCGTTGATCGGTGCTTTCAATACACCAGAATTAGATGTTATTGATAATGCGTCGCATTCGCATTACTTGTGGCGTGGTTATCGACCTGTGCGCGCCCGGCCACGAATGATGGTACGGATCCTTGATGGTGGTTTTTGATCCTGGTCAATGACAAACACGGCACCAACGAGGCAGTATTTCCGCCACGGCCCCCATCGGGCGAGGCCATCAGGAAAACCCGGAAGCAGATACCTGAGGAAGGGACATCATGAAACCGACATGGAAATCCGCCCTGTTCGCGATGGCGGCGCTCGTGCTGTTGGCCGCGCCGGCCGGCGCGCAAGGCCCCGATGCCGCCAAGCTCAAGGAGCTGACACGCATCATCGAACAGCAACAGAAGATGATCGAGGCTCAGGCCAGGACACTGGAGGCCTTGAAGACCCAGGTCGAGGCGCTGCGAACTGTCACCCAGGCCAACAAGGCGGCCATGACCGCCACCACCGAGAAGGTGGCGAAAACCACCGAGCAGGTGCAGCAGGTGGTGCGCCAGGTCGAACAGGCCGACACGCCGCCCAAGATGGTGACCTCGAGCTCCGACAAGGTGAAGCTGGCCATCTCGGGTCAGGTCAATCGCGCCCTCATGCTGGCCGGCGACGGCGAACAGACCGACCTCTTCCACGTTGACAACGACCATTCCTCGACGCGGGTGCGCTTCGTCGGCACCGGCAAGCCCAATGAGGACGTCACCGTCGGCGCCCAGGTGGAGGTGCAGTTCGAATCCAACTCGTCGTCCAGCGTCGACCAGAACAACGAGAACAACGATGTGACCACCAACAGCTTCACGGAGCGCAAGCTGGAGTTATACTTCGACCACAAGAAGTACGGCCGGCTATGGCTGGGCCAGGGCGAAACCGCCTCGGACGGCACTTCGCACGTCGATTTGTCCGGCACGGGTCTCATCGCCTACTCCGGCATCCACGATCTGGCGGGAAGCCTGCTCTTCCGCAACTCGGCGACCAACGCGCTGACCGCCATCGAGATCGCCGATGCCTACGACGACATCGACGGCCTCAGCCGCGACGACCGTATCCGTTACGATTCGCCGACATTCGAGGGCTTCAAGCTGTCGCTCAGTCACGTGCAGGGCGGCGAGAACGACTACGCGCTGCGCTATTCCGGCCAGTGGGGCGACTTCAAGACCGCCGCCGCGGCGGCTTGGGCCAACATCGCCTCGACCAGCACGAGCACCGACTTTCAAACCAACGCCTCGGGCTCGGCCCTTCACGTGCCCACCGGCTTCAGCCTGACGCTGGCCGGCGGACAGGCCCATGCCAAGGCGGCCGGCAGGGCCAACCCGACGTTCTTCTACGGCAAGATCGGCTATCAGAAGAAACTGTTCGAGGTCGGCAACAGCTACTTCTCCATCGATTACGGCTTCAGCAACGACCGCGCCCAGAACGACGACGAGTTCCAGACCATTGGTGTCGCCGCCGTTCAAAAGATTGATGCCTGGGGCACGGAACTGTACGTCGCGATCCGCAACCATCAAATGAACCGCTCCGGCATCCAACTCGACGACATCAACGTCGGCATGGTCGGGGCCCGCGTCAAGTTCTAGGGCGCCATGAAGGAAAGGGTGACCGTGTCGTCAAAAGCGTTGATCTTGATGGTGATCGCGGGGCTCGCACTATCGGCGTGCGGCTCTTACCAGGCCTTCGACTATGTCGATCAAAACGAGTCGATGAAGGGCCCCGGCGCCTTCACCGGCGAGGACGGTGAGTGGGTGATCTACCGTAAGAAATAGAACGTCCCACCTTGGAGAAACTTTCCCGGCCGCGCACCGCGCGGCCGGGTTTGTTTTTCCACGATCCCGTCATCGCCCGGTTGCAACGTCGTGGAGGGAAGCACAGAATGGCGCCCGGGGAGCAAGCCCGGAGAGCTAGCCATGAGTACCGACGACGTTCCCGTGATCGATATATCGCCGTTCCTGTCTGGTGAATCCGAGGACAAGAAAAGAGTGGCGGCCGAGGTCGGGCACGCCTGCGAGACCACCGGGTTCGTCAACATCCAGGGCCACGGGGTGCCGGAGCAACTTATTGATCGGGTGCGCGACGTCGCCTATGAGTTCTTCGCCCTCGCCCTCGAGGAAAAGTTGAAGATCGGGCGCCCGGCGCCGGAAATCACGCGGGGCTACGATACCCTGGCCAATCAGTCGCTGTCGGCGTCCCTGGGCAATCCTTCTCCGCCCGATCTGCACGAAACGTTCGGCATGGGACCGGTCGACGTTGCCGACGACCCTTACCACACCGAAGGAATGGCGCGGGTCTACTTCGCCCCCAATCTGTGGCCGGCGAGGCCGGCCGCGATGCGGACGGCTTTCGAGGATTATTACCGCCGGCTGCGCGCCCTTGGCGCCGAAATCATGGGCATCTTCGCCCTCGCCCTCGACTTGCGCGAAGACTTCTTCGACGACAAGATCGCCGACACCATCAGCCATATCCGTTTCAACAAATATCCCGCCCAATTGGAGCCGCCCCTGCCCGGACAGCTGCGTGCCGGTGCCCACACCGATTACGGGACCCTGACCATCCTGTATGGGGAGGACACGCCGGGCGGCCTGCAAGTCGTCAATCGCCATGGGCACTGGGTCGATGTCCACCCGGCACCCGGGTCCTTCGTCATCAACCTCGGCGACCTCATGGCGCGCTGGACCAACGACCGATGGGTTTCCACCCTGCACCGCGTGGTCAATCCGCCGCGCCAATTCGCCGAGCGCGAGCGCCTATCCATCGCCTTCTTCCATGCGCCCAACTACGATGCCGAGATTAAATGCGTCGACACCTGCCAAGGCCCCGGCAATCCCCCCAAATACGAACCCCTGACCTACGGCGAGTACCGGCTCGAAAAAACCCTGAAAACGCGCCTCCCGGAATCGGCCGAGTAGTCCCCGGCGCCGCCACCCGAGAAACCCAATTCATGGCCGATCAACCGAGTTCCCCCCAGGTGCCGCGCCTCGTCGCGGGCTTGACCCTGGCGGCGTCCGCAGCCCTGGTCGTTCTTCCTCCGCCCGAGGGGGTCGACGGGCGCGCCATGCAAGGAGCGGCGCTTACCGTCTTCGCCATTGGCCTGTACGCCTCCCGCATCATCCCCGAGTTCCTCACCGCCTTCACCTATTTTCTGGTCGCCATGCTGTTCGCGGTGGCGCCCGCCAGCGTCGTCTTCTCGGGCTTCCAGTCGACGGCGTTCTGGCTGGTCTTCGGCGGCCTTATCATCGGTGTCGGTGTGCGGCGCACGGGCCTCGGCGAGTACTTGGCCCAAAGCATCACCGGTCGCTTCACGAAGTCCTACGCGACCCTGATCACCGGTGTCGTCGTGCTCGCCGTCACCATGGCCTTTCTCATGCCATCCACCATGAGCCGCGTCGTCATCATGGCGCCGATCGTCGTCGCCTTCGCCGACCGCTTCGGCTTCGGGGAGGGTTCCAACGGCCGCGCAGGGTTAATACTGGCCATGGCCATGGCCACATGGATGCCGGCGGCCGGCATCCTGCCGGCCCACGTCCCCAACCTGGTCATGGTCGGCACCGCGGAGACCCTTTACGACGTCTCCTTCACCTACGGTACCTACTTCTTCCTCCACTTCCCGGTCCTCGGCGTGCTCAAGGCGGCCCTCATCGTGGTGCTGGTCCTGGTCATGTTCCCCGACAAGCTGCGGCCCTTGGCGGAACAGCCGGCGCCGGCGCCCCTGAGCCCTCAAGCGCGCAGGATGGCGATCATCCTGGCGATTACCCTGGCCCTTTGGATGACCGATTTCGCGCACGGCATATCGCCGGCCTGGGTGTCGCTCGGCGCCGGACTTTTCTGTCTGCTGCCCGGCGCCGGTCTGATCCCGCCGTCATCGTTCAACAAGGACATGAACTTCGCCACAGTCTTCTACGTGGCGGGCATCATCAGCATCGGGCCGATGCTGGCGGATACCGGGATAGGCGAGGTGCTGGGCCGCTATATTCTGGGGGTGCTGCCCATCGAGGCGGGCGCCGATTTCGGGAACTTCCTCTCCCTGGTCGGCCTGTCGATCACCACCGGCGTCGCCGCCACGACCCCTGCCGTTCCCGCCGTGATCACGCCGCTCGCCGCCGACATGGCGGCGGCCGCCGACATGCCGCTGTTCTCCGTGCTCATGACTCAGGTGGTGGGGTATTCGACGATCATTTTCCCCTACCAGGTGCCGCCGGTCATCATCGCCTGCCAGCTCGGCGGCGTCAGCGTCAAGGCCGCCGCCCGCCTGGCCTTGGCCATCGCCGCGGTCACCTTGGTCGTGCTGGTGCCGCTGAATTACCTGTGGTGGAGCCTGCTCGGCTATTTCGGCTAGGCATCGTCGTCTCAGCGCCCCACCGCGTAGCCCTGCATGTGGCGCGGGTTGGCGGCGGCGCGGATGACGCCGTCGGCCCGGGAGACCGCCGACATGCGCCCGAACGACCAGCCATCCGCCTGGCCCGCCCGGTGACCGCGCCGATTGAGATCGTCGATGGTGGCGGCGGCGAAGCGGTCTTCCAGTTCGAGCACGCCGGTGTCGATGGAGCGCGGCCAGAACGAACTCAGGAAGTGCATGTTCTGCCACTGCGGCGCGTCGATGGACTCTTGAAGGTTCATGCCATGGTGCACGTGACGCAGGAAGAACGACAGTGACCACTGGTCCTGCTGGTCGCCGCCCGGCGTGCCGAACACCATGTAGGGCTCGCCGCCGCGCAGGCAGAGGTTCACCGAAAGCGTCGAGCGCGGCCGCTTGCCGGGCTCCAGACTGGCCGGCAACCCTTCCTTCAACCAGAACATCTGGCCCCGGGAATTCAGGCAAAAACCGAGTTCGGGGATCACCGGCGAGCTTTGCAGCCAGCCCCCCGACGGCGTCGCCGAGACCATGTTGCCGTCTTTGTCGACGACGTCGACGTGACAGGTGTCACCGCGCGCCGCGCCATCCCCGCTCACCGTCGGTTCGCCGTAGCCCATGGCGCCGGGCGCCCCCTTCAACGCCACCCGATCGGCCGCCTCGTCGTCGACGGCGCCACCATAACCTTCGATCGTGCCGGGGCGGACTTCCATGGACGCTTCGGCGCCGATGAGCTTGCGCCGCGCCGCGTTGTAGTCGTCCGACAGCAGGGTCTCCATGGGCACGTCGACGAAATCCGGGTCCCCGTAGAAAGCCTCGCGGTCGGCGAAGGCGAGCTTGGCGCACTCGACCACGGTGTGGACGAACTCAGGTCCCAGCGGGTCCATGGCCGCCAAGTCGAAGCCCGCGAGAAGGGCGAGCTGCTGCAAAAACACCGGCCCCTGCGACCACGGCCCGCCCTTGCACACCGTGTAATCGCCGTAGTCGTAGCGCACTGGGTCCTCATAGGTGGCCCGCCACGCCGCCATGTCGGCGCCGCTCAGCACGCCCCGATGGCGCCGCCCGCTGGTGTCCATGATCTCGGTATCGCGGCAGTAGCGGTCGATCTCCTCGGCGACGAAGCCCTCGTACCACGCCCGGCGCACCGCCTCGATCTCGCCCTCGCGCCCACCACCACTGCCACCGCCGGCCTTGGCCTCGGCGAGCAGGCGCCGCCACGTCGCCGCCAGGGTCTTGTTGACGTGATACGAGCCAATGGCGGGCACGGCGCCGCCGCGCAGGTAGAGATCGGCCGACGTCGTCCACTCGTCGGTGAACAGATCGCGCACCACGGCGATGGTCTCGTGCATGCGCTCGACCACCGGGATGCCGGTCTCGGCGTAGTGGATGGCGCGTTCGAACACGTCTTCCAGGCGCATGGTACCGTGGTCGCGCAGCATGACCATCCAGCCGTCGAAGGCGCCCGGCACCACGGTGGCGAGAAGCCCCGACGCCGGCACCAAGTCGAGGCCGAGGTCCCGGTAGTGGGCGATGGTGGCGCCGGCCGGCGCCGTTCCCTGGGCGCACACCACCTTGGTCTCGCCGGTGTCGGCGCGGTGGTAGATCATCGGCAGGTCGCCGCCCGGACCGTTGAGGTGGGGCTCCGCCACCTGCAACACGAGGCCGGCGGCGACCACCGCGTCGAAGGCGTTGCCCCCGGCCTCCAGCATGGCCATGCCCGACGCCGAGGCCAGCCAATGGGTGGAGGCGACGGCGCCAAAGGTGCCGGAAAGTTCCGGGCGGGTGGTGAACATGGGCGGGCTCCTTAAGGTTTTTCGATTGCGCGGGCGGTTATTCGATTGCACGGACAGTTATTCTCTGGCGCGGGCCGGCAATCAGGTCAGGGACGGGCGGGCGTCGGCCCACGGCCGCGCCTCTTCCAGCGCCGCCGCCGCGCGGAATATATCGACCTCGCGGTTGATTTTCGAGACCATTTGCAGGCCCACCGGCAGGCCGCCGGCCGTGAACCCGGCCGGGACCGACGCCGCCGGCTGTCCGCTCAGGTTGAAGGGATAGGTGTAATAGGTCCACGACACCGCGTTGCGGTCGTCCGGCATCCCCGTCGGCATGTCGGTGCCGGCGTCGAGGGCGGGCACGGGAAGGGCCGGCGACAGCAGGAGGTCGTAATTCTCGAAGAAGAGGCGCGTCGCCTCGCGGAATTCGTAGCGCCGGAAGACATTGGCGATGTAGTCCTCGATATCCATGTCGAGCGATTCTTTCAGCATGGCGAGCACGGTGGGATCCAGGAGCTCGGGCGTCTTCTCCATGGTCTCCTTGAGGCGGGTGCCGACGCCGGCGTAGAACTCGGCGTTCCAGATGTCGACGGGGTCGTCCATGACCGTCTCCACCTGCTCGACGGCGCACCCCATGTCCTCGAAGGCCTTGGCCGCGCCCGCGCAGATTTCCACCACCTCGGGCAAGGGACGGGCGTAGCCCAGCGTCGGGCTCCAGGCGATCTTCATGCCGGTCACGCTTGCCTCGCAAGCGCCCAGGAAATCGGGCACCGGCTCGGCCACCGAGAAGGGGTCCTGGCGGTCGTGGCCGGCCAAAGCCGTGAGCATGAGGGCGGCGTCACGGACGGTGCGCGCCATCGGGCACTGGTGCGACAGGGTCATGGTGGCGCTCACCGGATAGGTGGGGACGCGGGCGAAATTCGCCTTGATCCCGACCAGGCCGCAGAACGAGGCGGGGATGCGGATGGAGCCGCCGCCGTCCGTGCCAAGCGCCAGCGGCGTGGTGCCGGCGGCGACGCTGGCGGCGCCCCCCGCCGACGAGCCGCCCGGGGTTTTGTCCAGGTTCCAGGGGTTGTGAGTGATGCCGTGCAGCGGGCTGTCGCCCACCGCCTTGCAGCCGAACTCGCTTGTCGTCGTCTTGCCGATGATGACGGCGCCGTGCTCGCGGAGGCGGCGCACCGACGGCGCGTCGAAGTCGGCGACGTTGTCGGCCATCACCCGCGAGCCCATGGTCCACTTGACGTCCTTCATGGGGACCAGGTCCTTGACCGAGACCGGGACGCCCTCGAGGAGTCCCGTCGCCTCGCCCGCCATCAGCCTTTTCTCGGCCTGGCGGGCGGCGGCCAGCGCCACCTCCGGCGTCATCTCGGCAAACGCGTTGAGCTTGGGCTCGAGGCCGGTGGCATGGGCGAGCGTCGCCTCGGCGGCCTCCACCGGCGACAGATCCTTGGCGGCGATGGCGGCGCGGACCTCCAGCGCCGTCATGTAGGCGATTTCGTCGGACACGCTCTTTCCCCCCGGCTTTCTTGACTCTAGCGCGCGCGCGGACCAGCATAATATCAACCAATCGCGGCGCCATCAGACAATTCGCGCGGCGCTCCTTAATCACCCATCCCGCCAACCGCTCCGATCCCCGGCCATGAAAGACGATCCCGAAAAAAGCGCGCCTTCTTCCGTACTGCTGGCCGAACGCCGGGGCGAGGTGCTGTGGCTCACCGTCAACCGGCCCGAAAAGCACAACGCCTTGAACCGCGCCGTGCTCGGCGCCATCGGCGAGGCCTTCTCGGCGCACGCCACTGACGACCGCCTCAAGGTCGCCGTGATCACCGGCGCCGGCGACAAGTACTTCGCCGCCGGCGGCGACCTCCACGAGCTGCGCGCCATGAAGACGGCCGCCGAGGCGCGCGCCTTCTCCCTTGAGACGCGGGCCCGTTTCGACGCCGTGCGCGAATTCCCGGTGCCGGTGGTAGCGGCGCTCAACGGCGACGCGCTGGGCGGAGGCACGGAGCTGGCCCTGGCCTGCGACTTCCGCGTTACGGCGGCGGGGGCGTGCTTCGGGTTCGTGCAGGGGCGCATCGCGGTCGGCTCCGGCTGGGGCGGCGGCATCGACCTCATGGACGTGGTCGGGCCGGTGCGGGCGCACAGGCTCATGTCGCGCACCGAGTATGTGGACGGCGCCGAAGCCCTGGCCATGGGGCTCGCCGACGCCGTCGGGTCGCCAGGCCAGGCCATGGAGGACGTGTGCGACGAGTTCCTGGACCCCATGGTAGCGCTGACCCGCCCGGTGCTCCGTGCATTCAAGAAAATGGCGCGGGCGCGCCGGCGCGGCCTCGGACGCGACGAGCTGGCGGCACTGGAGACCGAACTCTTCACCGAGCTCTGGGTCGACGACGACCACTGGGCGGCCCTGGAGCGTGTGATGCCGGAGAAGCGTTAAGGGGAGCGGCGCCCCCCCCCTGCCCGCTCAAGCCCAATCGCTGACGTAGTCGCCGAGGTCCGGCGCCTCGGCCGGTCCCGGCCCGACCTCGATGGTGCCGGTATAGAGGAAGCCTATGATGTGGTCGTGGGGGCTGAGGCCGAGCGCCGCCTTGACCGCGGAACGTTGTTTCCCGGGCGGCAAGGACACCGCCTAAAAAGGCGGAGTTACGATTCTTATTGAAGAGGGCAGTCTGGTGCGAACTCGTCTCCGCCGTGTTCCCTGTTAAACGGGAAAATAAAGGGAATTAGCGGGGAGATTGCACTGCGATTAGCCCCGTCGCCGACCGTGTAGGTCCAAATCGGGGGACGTGAGCGCCTTAACTTGCTCTTGTTCACAAAGGCCTCCGATGACATCCAGGGGATGGAGAAACGCCGGCATAAAGTCTGCACGGTACCTGGTCGCTGGGCGTGTAGCGCATTGACGCCACGCCGCAAAAGCACCTAAGAACGGAATCCGATCGGCCAACGGCAACGGGGGGCGGCGGCGCCATGAAACCAAGGGAGCGCATCGGCTACAGCGCCATCGTCGACCGGGCGCCCCTCAAACTGCCGGATGGGGCGCGCCTCGTCGTCTGGCCCATCGTCAATGTCGAGAATTGGGACATCGACGGTCCCATGCCGCGCACCGTCCTGCCACCACCGGGCGGCGGCAGCGCCATCCCGGACCTGCCCAACTGGACGTGGCAGGAATACGGCATGCGGGTCGGCTTCTGGCGGCTCAAGGCCGCTCTCGACGCATTCGGCATCAAGGCGACGTTTTCGACCAATGGCTCGGTGTGCCTGGAGTACCCGCGCCTGGCCCAGGCCGCCCATGACGCCGGGTGGGAGTT
Organism: Rhodospirillales bacterium; assembly: GCA_030744625.1. Classification (GTDB taxonomy): domain Bacteria; phylum Pseudomonadota; class Alphaproteobacteria; order Rhodospirillales; family JASLQF01; genus JASLQF01. Next base: position 23,338 of record JASLQF010000005.1, on the reverse strand, counting down.
CCTGGCCCACAGTTTCATGCAGAAGCCGATGAACCTTCTCGACGACCAGCGCGCCGCCATCCGCCAAACCATCGAGACCATCGAGGAATTCACCGGCAAGAAGCCGCGCGGCTGGTTGGCGCCGGGCCTCACCGAAACCTTCGAGACCCCCGATATCCTGGCCGAGGAGGGCATCGAATACGTCGGCGACTGGGTGCTCGACGACCAGCCGTGCGAGCTGAAGACCACGGCCGGCACCCTTTACACGATCCCCTACACGGTCGAGCTCAACGACATCCCCATGATGATGATCCAGCAACACCGCGCCTCGGAACTGTTCGACCGCGCCATGGACCAGTTCGAATGCCTGTACGCCGAGGGCGCCGACAGCGCGCGTTTCATGGCCGTCTCCGTCCACCCCTACATCACCGGCGTTCCCCACCGCATCAAGTACTACGAGAAGATATTCGAGACCCTGGCCGACAAGCCGGGCGTCTTGTTCTGGACCGGCGAGCAGATCCTCGACTGGTACAAAGGTGCCACGGGGCGACAACAGACCTAAGCGCCGCGCGCGCTTCGCACCTCGTGCCGTGGCCGGCCGTGGGGCGGTGGATTCGCGCAGCCTGGACCGATATAAAGGCTTCGAAGCCGGCCACCTCTCAGAACGGCCGGTCCAAAGGAGGACGCTACATGCAAACGCGCGCCGCCGTCGCCTTCGAGGCGGGCCAGCCACTGGCCATCGAGTCTGTCGAGCTTGACGGCCCCAAGGCCGGCGAGGCCTTGGTCGAGGTCAAGGCCAGCGGCATCTGCCACACCGATGCCTTCACGCTGTCCGGCGACGACCCGGAAGGGCTGTTCCCGGCCATCCTCGGCCACGAGGGGGCCGGCGTCGTCGTCGAGGTCGGCGATGGCGTCACCTCGGTGAAGCCCGGCGACCACGTCATCCCGCTCTACACGCCGGAGTGCCGCCAGTGCAAGTTCTGCCTGTCGGGCAAGACCAACCTGTGCCAGGCCATCCGCGAGACCCAAGGCCAGGGTTTGATGCCGGACGGCACCAGCCGCTTCTCGCTGGGCCAAGACACGCTTTATCACTTCATGGGCACGTCGACGTTCTCCAACTACACGGTGCTGCCCGAGATCGCGCTCGCCAAGATCCGCCCCGACGCCCCGTTCGACAAGGTGTGCTACATCGGCTGCGGGGTGACCACCGGCCTCGGTGCCGTGATGAACACGGCCAAGGTGGAAGCGGGGTCCAACGTCGCCGTGTTCGGCCTCGGCGGCATCGGCCTCAACGTCATCCAGGGAGCGCGCCTGGTGGGCGCCGACCGCATCATCGGCATCGACACCAACCCGGCCAAGCGCGACCTGGCCCGGAAGTTCGGCATGACCGATTTCGTCAATCCCTCCGACGTCGATGACGTGGTCGGGGCCGTCGTCGAGTTGACCGGCGGCGGGGCCGATTACAGCTTCGAGTGCATCGGTGACGTCGAGGTCATGCGCCAGGCGCTCGAATGCTGCCACAAGGGCTGGGGCGAGAGCATCATCATCGGCGTCGCCGGGGCCGGCCAGGAGATCGCCACCCGGCCCTTCCAGCTGGTCACCGGCCGCGTGTGGCGGGGCACGGCGTTCGGCGGCGCCAAGGGGCGCACCGACGTGCCCCGCATCGTCGACTGGTACATGGACGGTAAGATCAACATCGACGACCTGATCACCCACACCTTGGGCCTCGACGACATCAACGACGCCTTCACGCTGATGCACGAGGGCACCTCGATCCGCAGCGTCGTCACCTTCTGAGCGCGCCGGCGTAGCGGTAATGAAAGCGATATTGGCTGTAGGCGCGGGTGGCGCGCTCGGCGCCATGGCGCGCTACCTGGTCCTCGTCCTGGCGACCAGGCTGTTCGGGCTGAACTTCCCCTATGGCACCATCATCGTAAATATCGCCGGCTCGCTCATGCTGGGGGTCCTCATCGAGGCGCTGGCGCTGCGTTGGAACGTGACGGCGGAGCTGCGGCTTTTCCTGGTCGTCGGATTCCTCGGCGCGTTCACGACCTTCTCGGCCTTTTCCATGGACTTTGCCCTGCTTTACGAGCGCGGAAGGCTCGATCTTTGCGCCCTTTATGCTACCGTCTCGGTGGCCCTTTCGGTGGGCGCCCTGTTCTTTGGGATGATCGCCAGTCGCGGCATGTTCATGCCCAGGATGTAGAGGAGCGGCGAACCAGTCATGCCCAAACGAAACCTCAAAGTGGATAGCGCCGGCGAGGCGTTCCTCGAGCTGCTGGCGGACCGCGGCGTCGACTACCTGTTCGGAAACGCCGGCACCGACTTCGCCTCGATCATCGAGGGCCTGGCCAAGGCGGCGACCGGCGAGGCGCGGGCGCCGCGACCCATCATCGCGCCCCACGAGAACCTGGCGGTGGCCATGGCCCATGGCGCCTATCTGGCGACCGGCCGGCCGCAGGCGGTCATGGTGCACGTCAACGTGGGCACGGCCAACGCCATATGCGGCCTCTTCAACGCGGCGCGCGAAAACATCCCCCTGGTGCTCGCCGCCGGACGGACGCCGATCAACGAGGACGGCGCGCGCGGGGCGCGCAGCGTGTACATCCATTGGGGCCAGGAGATGTTCGATCAGGCGTCGATGGTGCGAGATGTCGTCAAATGGGATTACGAGTTGCGCAACCCGGCGCAGGTCGAGGCGGTGGTCGACCGGGCGCTGTCGGTCGCCATGAGCGAGCCGCGCGGTCCCGTATACGTCTCCCTGCCGCGAGAGGTGCTGGTCGACGGCGCCGGCACTGTCGCGTTCGATTCTCCGAGCTTGCGGCAGCCGGCGTCGGCGGCCGCTCCGGACGCCGCAGCGACGCGGCTCGCCGCCCAGTGGATCGCCCGGGCGCGGCGCCCGCTCGTCGTCACCTCCAGCTTCGGGCGCAACGCCGACGACGTTCCCGCCCTCGCCAGGCTCGCCCAGCGCTTCGCCCTGCCGGTGGTCGGCCACCAGGCGCGCTACACGTTCCTTCCCACGACTCATCCCATGCACATGGGCTTCGACCCCAAGCCGCTGCTTGGCGAGGCCGACCTGATCGTGGTGCTCGACAGCGACGTACCGTGGATACCCGAGCTCCACGACGTCGACCCCGAGGCGCGTGTCATCCATATCGGCGCCGATCCCTTGTTCAGCGGCTATCCCATGCGCAGCTTCCGCGCCGATTTGGCGCTCGCCGGCTCGTCCGGTGCGACGCTCGGGGCCTTGGCCCGGGCCCTGGCCGGGGCGGCGCGAGTCGCCAAGACCAAGGCGCGTATCGAGGCGCGCCGCAAACGCCTGACGCGTTGGCGGGGGAGGCGCGATGCCGGCCGGGAAAAGACGCTGGCGGCACAGGCCGGGGAGGCCGCCCCGACCCCGGCGTGGGTGGCGGCGTGCCTGAACAAGGTCATGGGGCGGGACGATGTCCTGGTCACGGAGATGCCGTTCGCCCTCGACTTCATGGACTTCGAGAAGCCCGGAACCTATTTCGGGAGCAGCTCGGCGGGCGGCCTCGGCTGGGGACTGGGCGCGGCGATCGGCGTCAAGCTGGGGAGGCCGGAGCGGCGCGTCGTCGGCGTCGTCGGCGACGGCAGCTACATGTTCGGCAACCCGACGCCGGCCCACTTCGTGAGCCAGGCCCATGACCTGCCCACCCTCACCATCATCCTCAACAACCGCATGTGGGCGGCGGTGCGCAATGCGACGCTCAACATCTACCCGGACGGCGCCGCCGCCAAGTCCAACCGCGCGCCGCTCACCTATCTCGAGCCGGCGCCCGAATACCAGCTCATCGTCGAGGCCTCGGGCGGTTACGGCGAGAAGGTGGAACGCGCCCGGGACCTGCCCGCCGCCATCGCACGCGCCCTCGACGCCGTCGACAACGAGGGCCGCCAGGCGGTGCTCAACGTCCTCACGCACCAGTAGGCTCTGGGCTCATTGATGGCCAATCAGCGATGGATTACGCCTCGCTGAAAGCTCTGACCCGTTCCGCCACCGCCTCGATATCGGGCAGGACGCGTGATAATTCGGCCTCGTTATTGCGCCATTTGTCGGGGTCGGGGGGCTCCAGCGTATGGCGGGAGAGGCGCAACGGGCGGGACGTGACTTCGCGCAGACGGGGACCGAACTGGATGTCCATGAATTCACAGAGGCGCTTGATCTCCCCCGCCGGATCGCCCACGAACGATTCGTACGAAACCACGCACCAGTCATCCTTCGGTATCGCCGAGAGGTCCTCGATGATCACGTCGTTGGTCGTGGCCCACTGGAAGGCTGCTATTTCCTCGGTCGGCTTTCCGACGAACTCCCGCCAGCCCGGTGGCAGGAGAAGCGACCATGGCGGCCCTTCCCAGTCCGGGAGTTTGGGATAGGTCACGTATCCGCCCGATCGCCAGGCATCCATCATGCTTGAAATATTGTCCCGTGGGTTGCGGTGGAGGTAGATGAAGAGCGCGTCCGGAAAAAGTGCCTTGAAGAACGGTATGCGCAGTGAGTTCATGGGCGTCTTTTCGAGGAACCTCGGATTCTTCGGTCGCACCTTGGCGTTTTCCTTTCTGTAGAGCACGGAGCGCGAATTTTGCAGGCGACGGAGGTAGTTTTGCACCAGTTCGCGCCGCACCTTGGGGGTCGCCAGGTCCTCCGTGATCCGATTGGAGTGGTAACCCCGTTTCTCGGTGTTGAGCGCGTCGATGCGCTCGATCTCTCCGCGCCCCTCGCCGCCGAGCGTCCACAGCCTCATGTTGTTGGCCAAAGTCTCGAATAACAACGTGCTGCCGGATCTAGGCGCCGAAACGATGAACGTCGGACGGTCGAACAAACCGGTCACGCTCTCGGCACGGGATTTCGCCGCCGTGCCTTGCGTTTCGGGTTCGACCGCCAAGGCCGCTTTCAGGACATGGCTCAGCGCGTTGAAGGCATTGGCGCCGTTCGCCGGAATCACGAGATCACCCGGAAGTCGTTTCACCCGGCGCAAGACTTCGTCGACAAGCGAACGAAACGCGGCGCTTCCCCTATCCCGCTTTCCTTTCTGGGCCCAAGTCGCCCTCCATTCCGCGACGAGATAGGCGACGATCTCCCGGAAAACGTCGGAGCGTACGCCCTTGACTTTTCCACCCTCCTCCAACGCGTCGACGAGACCACTCACCAGGAACTCAAGCTCGCCCGGCGTCATGACGCCAAGGGGCTCGACACTCTCCATGGGCAATTCGGGACTGTTGGTTGCGGCGAAAACAACGTCCTTCCGCACAATGCCCATCTCGTGCTTGGGGTTGAAGGGCTGGTCACCCTTATAGGCGCGATCCCAGAACGCGGCCGTGCCACAGGTATCGACGCACAGGTGAATCGAAGCCTCTCCGCCCGGATTGTCGATCCGGTAGGGCCGCCAAGTGTCCATGAGCCACGCCTCGCCCGGCTTCGGTTCGATGTCTTTTCCGCCGCTCCAGGCGCGGTGCCCGTCGACCGTCAGGATCGGCAGGTGAATGGGTTGATGGGTCTTCCAGTAGTATTCCAGTCCGATGCGGTCCGGCGGCTCGCATCCGGGGTCGAAGCGTACCAGGCGAGGGTTTGCTATTACGGTTTCGAACGCAGCCAAGACCTGCATCAGGTAAATGGGCCCCCGCCCACCCACCAAGTCCAGGCGCAATACGGCATCGCCGACCTCGCGGCCCAACGGCGCTTCCCATTCGGCCGCGTTGGCGAGTTCGTGGGCCTCTTTTCCCAGTCGATCCGCGTCGAAGCGGATCGGAAACCGGATGAAGGGTGTTGAAAGCTTCAAGGCCGGTCACTCAGGCGGCGACGCCGACAAGGTCACGCCTGCTCAAAATGCCGTTGCCATATTGCCCTTCGGACGCAGGACCTTGAATTTGTGGAACCCGAGATCGAACAGCCGATCGACGTCGAATTCGACCATCTCGTGGTGCGTCCGAAAGAAGTCCGATTGCGAGCATTGAAAGGTTGCGTCGCCGGTGAATTTGTTGAGCCTGGAGAAGCTTTTGTAACAGAGCTTCAGGGGACACTTGTAGGCGCAGCCGGCATTCATGAACAGTCGGATTCGGCTCTTGTCCTCTATGGATTTCAGGAACCGGATGTCGTTGTTGACATCCATGGGAAGTACGACCGTGTCGTAGATTTCCAGGGCCTTGCCGATGTCATCGTGGGTCCGAATGTCCTTTATGACGCTCGCCTCGGGGGAATAGTCGGGATAGTCCCGGCGCACCCAGCGGGCCAGGTCATCATTGACGATGACGAGCTGATTTCCCTTTCGGTGGTATTTTTCCAGGAACGGTTGGTTCTGTTCATATTCGGCTTCGCTGACAAAGTGGTTGCTGAGAGGAAGCTTCACGCCCGAACCGTGCTCATAGAGAAAGTCACAATCACCATCGGTGAGCTGCGGTTTGCGGAATTCCCTTCCCCCGTAAAGTGTCGACCGCTCGGCAAAACCGAAAACGCTGTCGACACTGCTCACCGGGATTTTCGGGAAGTAGGCTTCCATGTAATAGCCTACGGGCTCGCGAGCCGGCTTGCCGCGAACGGAAACGGAGTATGTGATTTTATCCATCTCTGAACCAGTGTACTGGCCAGTCTTCGATTGGCCCCCACGGAACGGGCCACTCTTCTATGGTAGCCCAATTGTTTCTTGACGAAAGGCCTTTTCTAGCCACACCCCCCGAGGAGCGCTTACGCCCTGAGACGATGCCATGCGAGGCAAGCCGGATTAGTTGCGTCATCGCTTCCCCCCCGCTAACCTCTCCGCGAGGCGCGGATCGAAATCACATCCCGATGGTTTAGACCCTACGGCGGATTGCAAAGGACCGTATCCCCATGGCCGCCGAGCAATCGTCGCGTCCAATGGTGCAAGACGCCGCGTTCTGGGAAGCGGCGTTCGAGGACGAGACCTCGGGTTTCATTGCCCTGATCTCCCGGGCGCAGACACCGGACGTGCTCAGGGGCAGCGCCGCCGTCATCATCCAGAAGCTCTTCGCCCGCAAGGACGACCGCCCGAACGTCTCGAAGTATACCGCCGAACTGAACGTCATCGTACCCGAAGACGCTTCCCCGGCGAACCTGGACGCCCTGCGCGACGGCGTCATCGAGCTGATGCGCAGCATCAAGGAGGAGCGCAAACAGAAGGTCGCCCAACTGGCCAGCCACGCCGTCCGCAAGAAGCCCAAGAAGGCCAAGAAGGGCGGAGAGCGGCGTGTCGTTATCCAGGAACGCAAACCGATGGTGCCGCGCTGGGTCGCCATGGCGGTGCTTGGCGTAATCGCCGTTTCGGGTGTCGCCGCCGTAGCCTATTGGTCGAGCCTGCAAGAAGAGTTGCCGCCGGCGTCGCTTTTGGTGGACGAGATGAGGCTTGCCGCCCGTGGCGCGGGGCCTTTGACCCATGTGTACGGGGGCGCCCTCAAGGTCCGCGAGACGGTCACCGCCTTCACCATCACCGCCGAAGCGGTGCCGCGTCAGGCCTGCGTCAGCGCGGCGTGGGATCTGGTCGGCTCGGGCAGGGTGATGGTCAATGGGGTGACGCCGTCGCGCGTCACCGCCGCCGTTCTCGCGGAGCTCTGCGCGAGCGACGGGGAGGTCGCGACGCTCATCTGGATTCCCAAGGAATAGTGGCCCTGTAAAAGGTCGTCAGGCCGCCAGGTTGGGCAGGTTGGGCAGGTCCATGGCGTCGCCGCGCGACGGAACATCGGTCATCAACAGGCAGCCCGGTATGTGGGTGATGGCGATCTCGGGCTTGGCCTGGAGCATGGCGTATTGCGGCGTTATGCCGCATCCCCAGAAAACGCAAAGCTCGCCGTCGCGCACCTCCACCGGGTCGCCGGCCAGGGGTTCGTCCAGATTCTCGATGCCGATCTGGCGCGGATCGCCGATGTGAACGGGCGTGCCGTGGGTCGTGGGAAAGCGGCTGGTGATCTCTATCGCCCGGATCGCGTCCCTGGCTTTCAGCGGCCGCATGGACACGCACATGCGGCCCGCGAACGGCCCCGAGGGCTCGAGCGCGATGTCGGTCATGTACATGGGCACACAAGCCTCCTCGGTGATGTGGCGAAGCTCGATGCCGTCGCTGAGCAGCGCGTTCTCGAAGGAATAGGAGCAGCCGACCGCGAAGGCGACGAAATCCTCCCGCCACAGCTCCGATATGTCCGTCACTTCGTCGACCAGTTCCCCGTCGCGCCAGATGCGGTAGCCGGCGAGATCGGTGCGCAGGTCCAAATCGCCGCCGAGGGTGGGCAGGGTCGGGCTGCCGCGGTTCGACATGGCAACCAGCGGGCAGGGCTTCGGGTTGCGTTGGCAAAACGCGGTGAAGTCGAGGGCCAGATCGCCGGGCAGGATTATGGGACTGGCCTGCATGTAGCCCAACGCCATTCCCGTCGTCTGGGTGAACGGATCGGTCTTGGCGTCGCGGAACAGCCGGCGGGCCTCGAGGCCGGTCCGGATGGACCCCGGATCGGGGTGCACGGCGAGCGGGTTCAGTTGTGTCATCGCTACCCTCCCTTCGGCGTCGGTGCCTCAAGCCCGAGGTGCCCGCGCAGCGCTTCTATGGTGGCCGAAGTGCTGGTCACCACGGGACAGCCGAAAATCTTCTCGAGCCGGCCGATGGCCTCGACGGAGCGGAAATTGGTGCATGACACGAACAACCCGTCGAAGGTCAGGCCGCTCAGCCGCTGCTTGGCGAATTCCGCGATCTCGTCCGGCGTCGGATCGGCCAGCGCCACGTTGACGTCGATGCCCATGCCGTGCGCCGCCACCACCTCGATACCACTTTCCCTGACCGAGCCGGCCACAGCCTCGGTCAGGGAATCGATGTAGGGCGTAATCACCGCGACGGTGCTGAGTTTGCGGCGCCCGAGTGCCGCCAAGACCGAACTGATGACGCCGATCGCCGGGCATCCGGCGCGCCGGCCAAGGTCGCCGCACACCTTGGCGTCGTAGTCCAGTCCATGGAGCGATCCCCCCGACGTGCAGCCGAAGACCAGCACGTCGGGGTTGACCGTGCCCAGATCGTCGGCCGCCTTCGGCGCTTCTTGATCGATCATGCGCTCCTCGGCCTCGGGCGTCGTTACGGTCAGGTACATGCGGGCCGTGTGGACGGTGACGCGGTCCTTGGGCAGGGCGGCGTGGAGATCGTTCTCCATCACCGTGTTCGACGACGGCACGAGCAGTGCCACCCGGGCCCTGGAATCGGGCCGGTTGCCGGTGGTCGCGCCGCTTGGGTTATCGGACATGAGCTAAGACTCCCCATCTTTTCCATCTATTTCAATCGTGGCGGCGTCGGGGGTTCCCCATCCACCGCCGCCCGCCGTTTCCATACACAACAGTTCGCCGCGCCTGAGATGGCCGACGGCGGTCTTCGACGACAGGCCTTGGCGGGTGCCGTCGGCGCGCTCGGCGAAAAATTGCGCGGTACGCCCCGCGCCGCCGCCGGCGGCGCCGTGGGCGGGATGGAGGGTGCGTTCGAAGAGGAGCGAAAACCGTACATCGTCGCCAAGCGCCCGAAGCACGCGCCGCACCCCCATGCCGCCCCTCCAGGCGCCCTCGCCGCCGCTGCCGTCGACCAGGGCGTAGGTCTCGATTCTTACCGGACAGGTGGCTTCCGTCGCCTCCACGGGAAGATTCATGGTGTTGCCCATGTGCGTGCGGTGGCCGTCGAGGCCGGGACCGCTCCGCGAAGCGCCCATGCCGCCGCCGAGCGACTCGACGTGCACGAAATGGCGGCCCCTGGCCTCATCCCAGCCACCGAAGGCGCATATCCCCGCCGTGCCGTAGCTGCCGGCGATGGCGGCCTCGGGAACGGCGGGCGCGATGGCCTCGAACAACAGATCGACGAGACGATTGGACATTTCCGTGTTGCCCGATACCACGGGCGCCGGGTAGGTGCAATTGACCAGGCTGCCTTGGGGCGCGATCACGTCGACCTGCCGGTAGGCCCCGGAGTTCGGCGGCACGTCGCCGCCGCTCAACGCCAGGGTGAAATAGTAACAGGCCGATGCCGTCACCGAGATCGGCGCGTTGATGGGGCCCGTTGCCTGCGGGCCCGTGCCGGAGAAGTCGCAGCTCAGAGAGTCGCCCGACTTGGTAATCGCCACGTTGATCCTGAGCGGGCCGTTTCCCGTGTCCTCGATGAAGCCGTCGCCGTCGAGGTGCTGGGCCGCCGTGTAGGTGCCGTCGGGAATGGCGGCGAGCGCCTGTCTCACCATGTGCTGGCTGTAATCCTGGGTCTCGGCGAATATCTTGCCGATGGAGTCCCCGCCATAGCGCGCGATAAGGTCGCCGACTCGCTCCGCGCCGCGCCCGTTGCACGCGATCTGCGCCTTGAAATCACCCAGGCGGTCGCCGGGCACCCGCACGTTGGCGAACAGCAGGGTGGCCACGTTGTCATCGACCTCGCCGCCGCGCGCCACCCGGATGGGCGGAATGCGCAGTCCCTCCTTGATGATCTCGTCGGTCACCGCCGAACTGCCCGGCGCCGAGCCGCCGATGTCGGGCCAGTGGACGCGGCTCGCCGCGAAGCCGAGGACGCGCGCCCCGTCGTGGATCGGCGTCACCATGGTCATGTCGGGGAGGTGCGAGCCGCCGCAATAGGGGTCGTTCGACAGCACCACGTCGCCGGGCCGCCAGTCGTCCACGGGGAAGCGCGCCAGGACGCCCTTGGCGGCGAAGGGCATGGCGCCCAGGTGGACCGGGATATCGTTGCCCTGCGCCACCACGTCCCCGTCGGCGTCGAGCAGCGCGCAGGAGAGGTCGGCGGACAGGCTGAGCAGGGGCGAGAAGGCGGCGCGGGTCATCACCGACTTCATCTCCTCGCAGATGGCGTAGAGCCCGCCGCGCACGACCTCGAACGTTACCGGGTCGCTTGCAATGATGGTCTGGTCCCGGCGTGCCATTCTTTTCTACCCTTCGATGACCAGGGTGCCCGACGCCCGCACCTCGGCCACCTGCCCGTCGAGGATGCGTATGGTAGCGCCGAAGTCCTCGACGATGGCGGGGCCGTCGATGCGCTCTCCCGCGCTCAGTGTGTAGCGCGGAATGACATCGATGTCGAAGGCCCGGCCGTCGGGGTGGAACACCTGGCGCTTTCGCCGCCTGGCCGCTTGGCGGTGCTTGGACGGGTTGTCGGCGCCGGTCGTCGGCCAACCGCCGTCCCAGATCGGCACCGTGGCGACGAGGCGCAGGTTGACCAGCTCGACGGCGTGCTCCGGCAGGTCGTAGCCGTAGTCGCGCACGTAGGCGCCGCGGAAGGTGGCGTCGAGCGCGTCGGCGGCGAGCGCCTCCGGGCCCTCCAGGACAAGCGTGATTTCGAACATCTGACCTTCGAAGCGCAGGTCCGCGTAGCGGTCGAGCACGGGGGCGCCATGCCCGGGCGCCAGGTCCTCCTCGGCGAGCAGCTTTCGGGCGCGCTCCTCGAGCCCGGCAAAGGCCGCCTGCACGTCGGCGCGCTCCAGTTCGTCGGTGCGCTTCAACAGGGTCTGTACCAGGTCGTGGCGGATGTCGCCGAGCACCGTGCCAATGGCGCTGAACAGGCCCGGATAGGGGGGAACGACGACCCTGGGGACGGCAACCTCGCGGGCGATCTCGGTGGCGTGCAGCGGCCCGGCGCCGCCGAAGGCGACCAGGGTGAAGTCCCTGGGATCGAGGCCGCGACGGAGCGTCGCCAGCCGCACCATCTCGGCCATGTTGGCGTTGGCAAGGGTGAGGACGCCCCAGGCCGAGCGTTCCACCGTCCACCCCAGCGGGCCGGCCACTTGGCTTTCGATCGCGGCGCGCGCCGGGCCGGGCTGGATATCCAGGTCCTCGCTGCCGAAGCCGTCGGCCGAGATGTGGCCGAGCGCCACGTGGGCGTCGGTCACCGTCGGGCTCACGCCGCCCCGGCCGTAGCAGGCCGGTCCGGGCTCTGCCCCGGCGCTTTCGGGACCGACCTTGAGGACGCCGAAGGCGTCCAGGCGGGCGATCGACCCGCCGCCCGCCCCGATCTCGATAAGGTCGATGACCGGGCTCTTGATGGGGTAGCCGCCGACGTCGCGGCCGTCCACGAAGCGGCTGGCGTGGAATTCGGTGCTCAGGCGCGGCTGGCCGCCGACGACCACGCCGACCTTGGCGGTGGTGCCCCCCATATCGAAGGCGATGAGGTCCTCCATGCCCTCCGAGGCTCCGAGGGCGGCGGCGGCGATGACGCCGGCGGCGGGCCCCGATTCAATGAGATGAACCGGATACTTCTCGGCGTTAGCAGCCGAGGTAAGCCCGCCGTTCGACTTTACGATGGACAGGCGCGGGATGGCGCGCTCGGCCAATTGTTCGCGGAAACGCACCAGATAGTCCCGCACCGGCGGGCCGATGTAAGCATTCACCGTCACCGTCGAGGTCCGTTCGAACTCGCGGAATTCCCGGCACACGTCACTGGACAGCGACACGAAGGCGTCGGGCAGGGCTTTGCCGATGGCCTCGCCGAGGGCCTTCTCGTGGTCGTCGTTGGCGTAGGCATGGAGCAGGCAAATGGCCACGGACTCGACGCTAAGCTCCTCGAGCTCGGCCACCACCCGCGCGATCTCGTCGGCCTCCAGGGGGACGGTGACGGCGCCGTCGGGGGCCATGCGCTGGCGCACCTCGAGCCGCCGTTCGCGCGGCACCAGGGGCGGCGACACCACGGCTTCGAGATCGTAGAGCCGGGGCCGCGCCTGGCGGCGCAGGGCCAGCACATCGCGGAACCCTTCGGTTGTGACCAGCGTGGTGAGCGCGGCGCGCCCCTGAATAAGGGTGTTGGTGCCGACGGTGGTGCCGTGAAACACGGCTCCGGCGCGCCACGGCGTTCCTTCGGTGAGCCGGTCGACGCCGGCGACGGCGGCGTTCGACGGGTCTTGCGGCGTCGACAGGACCTTGGCGCTCGACAGTATTCGCCCCCCCTTGAGATCGAGGGCCAGGATGTCGGTGAACGTGCCGCCGACATCGGTGCCCAGCGCCACGTCGTTCGCATCACGGGAATCTGTGGTGTGTGCCATGCCGGTCCCGGTCAGCCGGCCCGCGGCTCGATCTCGGCCAGCGCCTCGACGAGGCGGTCCATGTGCTTGCGCAAGCTCACGTCGACCCGCATATAGCGGTGGCCGAGCCCGTGAAACGACACGCTGCCATCCTTGACGATGACGCCGCGCTCCAGGAGTTCGTTGAAGACCTTGGTCGAGTCGAGGGTGGTGTCGAGAATTTCCAGAAGGAAGAAATTGGACCGCGACCCGGCGATCATGCGAAAGCTGTTCAACGCGCCGAGCCTGCCCGCCACGTAGTCGCGCATCTCGACGATCATGGAGACGGTCCGCGAAACGTGTTGGTGGTCGTCGAGGGCGGCGATCCCCCCCGCCACCTGAAGCTGTCCCATGTTCCAGGTCGGCTTGACGGCCAGCATGGGGAGCGCGATGTGCGGCCTCGTGATCCCGAAGCCGATGCGCAACCCGGCCAGGCCGTACGCCTTGGAGAAGGTCCGCAGCACGATCAGGTTGTCGAAGTCCTCGACCAGGTGGATGCCGCCCGCGGTCTCGGTGAAATGGATATAGGCCTCGTCGAGCACCACCAGCCGCTCGCCGGCCGCCTCGCACACCCGGCGCACGTCCGCGTCGTCGAGCAGCTTGCCCGTGGGACTGTGCGGCCGGGTCAGGAAGACGACGCGAACGTCGCCCGCGATGTGCTCGATGAAGCGATCGAGGTGGAAGTCGAAATCGCCGCCCATGGGCACGAAGACGCATTGGCGTCCCTCGGCCCCGGCGAACAGGTGGTAAATGGGAAAGGTCGGTGAGTGCATGAGGAGCTTGCCGCCGGGCTCGGCGAAGACCCTGATGATCCACGACAGGATTTCCGTCTCGCCGGCGCCGCACACCACCTGGTCGGGATGCACGTCATAGGTCTGGGCGATCTTCTCGCGGAGCGGTGCCGCCGTCCACTCGGGGTAGAGGTCGATGCGCCCCAGCGCCGCCTCGACGGCGGCCTTGGCCAGGGGTGATGGACCCAACGGGTTCTCGGCCGATCCAAGCTTCGCCACGTCGTCGAGCGGCACGCCGTATTTTCGCGACACGAACTCGCGGGAAAGGCCCGGCGTATACGGCTCCAGCTCGGCGACGGCGGGGTTACTGAGGAACATGGCGGCGCCCGATCATCATGGAGAGAGTCGATGGATTCCAGTACGATAGTACCAGCTTCAAAAATAAACACCCGAATTTCCCGATATCAAGCCCTCGGGAAAACAAGGCCGACCGATGTCCGACGTCTCTCCCTCCCAGGCCGACACCATCGTCATCGGCGGCGGCATCATCGGCTGCTCCACCGCCTATCATCTGGCCGCCCTGGGATGCCGCGACGTCGTCGTGCTCGAGCGCTCCAAGCTGACCAGCGGCACGACCTGGCATTCGGCGGCCCTGGTCAGGCAATTGCGCTCGACCATCGCCCTCACGCAACTGACCCAGTACAGCGCCCGGCTCTACGCCTCGCTGGCCCGGGAAACGGGCCAGGAAACCGGATGGCACCGGTGCGGCAGCCTGAGCATCGCCACCAACCCCGACCGCCACACCCATATCCGGCGCCAGGCGTCGCTGGCGCGCGCCTTCGGGATCGAGGTCGAAGAGGTCGACCGGGCGGAAATCCAGAGACTGTGGCCGATCGCCAATACCGATGACGTGATCGGCGGCGTGCTTTCGCCGAGCGACGGGCGCGTCAACCCGAGCGACGTCTGCGCCGCCCTGGCCAAGGGGGCCAAGGCCAACGGCGCGCGCATCTACGAGGACACCCCGGTCACCGACTTCGTCATCGCCAACGGCCGCGTCGTCGGCGTCAAGACCAAGCATGGCGACGTCGCCTGCCGGCGGGTGGCGCTCTGCGCCGGCCTGTGGAGCCGCGAGATGGCGGCGCTGGCCGGCGTATCGGCGCCCCTGCACGCCTGCGAGCACTTCGCCCTCATCACAAAGCCCATCGACGGGGTGTCCCGCGACATGCCGATCCTCGGCGATCACGACGGTCATATGTACATTCGCGAGGAATCGGGCGGGCTCCTGGTCGGCTGTTTCGAGCCCAACGCCAAGCCCATCGACACCGGGGACCTGCCCCGCGGCTTTTCCTTCGACCTGCTGAACGAGGACTGGGACCACTTCGAGCCGATCATGGAAGGGGCGCTGCACCGCGTTCCGGCGCTGCATGACGCCGAGGCGCGCATGCTGTTGAACGGCCCCGAGAGTTTCACCCCCGACAACGGTTTCCTGCTCGGCGAGGCACCCGAACTCGGCGGTTTCTTCCTCGGTTGCGGCATGAACTCCATGGGCATGGCGAGCGGCGGCGGCGTCGGCCGGGCGCTCGCCGAATGGATGCTCGAAGGCGAGCCGACCATGGACCTGTGGCCGGTCGATGTGCGGCGTTTCGGGCCGCTTCGCAACGATCTTCGCAGGCTGCGGGAACGGGCGGCGGAAACCATGTCGCTCCACTATGCGCTGAGCTTTCCCGGCCGCGAACCGGCGACCGCCCGCAACGTCCGCCTGAGCCCCGTGCATGAACGTCTGGCGGCGAAGGGGGCCTGGTTCGGCGAGCGGGGCGGCTGGGAGCGTCCCAACTTCTTTCGCGCCGAAGGCGGCGATAGGCCGCCGCAACTGCGCTTCGGCAAGCCCTCCTGGTTCGACGCCGTCGCCGCCGAGCACGGCGCGGCGCGCCACGCCGTCGCCCTGTTCGACCAGAGTCCGTTTGGCAAGCTGCTCGTCGACGGCGCCGACGCCGAGCCCTTCCTGCAACGCCTGTGCGCCAACGACATCGGCGTCGCGCCGGGGCGAGTGGTGTACAGCCCGATGCTCAACCACCGCGGTGGCTATGAGAGCGATCTCGTCGTGCTGCGCTTGTCCGAGAGCGAGTTCCTGCTGGTCACCGGCACCACGCAGGCGGTGCGCGACAGGCACTGGCTGGTCACCCATCTAGGTAAGGGCGAGCGCGTCACGGTCACCGATACAACCAGCGCCGGCGCCGTCCTCTGCGTCGCCGGCCCGCGCTCCCGGGAGCTGCTGCGCCGCGTCAGCCCGGCCGATTTCTCCAATGCGGCGTTCCCCTATTTCACGCATCGGGAGATCGAAATCGGAAGCGCGGTAGGCCGCGCCGCCCGCCTGTCCTATGTCGGCGAACTGGGGTGGGAGATCTACGTGCCGGCCGACCAGGCGCCGGCGCTCTACGATGTTTTATGCGACCCCGGCGAGGACCTCGGCTTGCATGACGCCGGCACCTTCGCCATGGCCGGCCTGCGCCTGGAAAAGGGCTATTGCGCCTGGGGGCACGACATCGGCCCCGATGACACGCCGCTGGAGGCCGGCAACGGCTTCGCCGTGAAGCCGGACAAGCCGATCCCCTTCCTCGGCCGCGAGGCCATTCTGCGCCAGCGGGACGGCGGCGTCGGCAAGCGCCGTATCCTGGTGATGGCCGAGGACGGCGATGTGTTCCTGCAGGGCGGCGAGCCCATCGTGGTCGACGGCGAGATCGTCGGCCACGTCACCTCGGCGGCTTACGGCCACACCGTCGGCGCTTCCGTCGGCATGGGGTTCGTGAAGCTCGGCGGCGGCACGCTTGAGGATTTGCTTGCCGGGGCCCGCGTCGAGGTCGAGGTGGCCTGCCGGCGGGTCGCGGCCAGGGCGTTGCGCGAGCCCCCCTATGACGCCGAGGGCCGGCGCCCGCGCCAGGACGGATGAGGCCCCCGTCTCAGGACTCCGGCGTCTCAGGGACGCGCGCCGGCGCCCTCCAGGATGCGCGCGATGGCGCCGTGGCCCCTCTGGCGCGCCAGGCCGAGCGGCCTGGTGCCGGTCCCGTCGGCAAGATCGACGTCGGCGCCGGCGGCGACCAGGGCGCCGACGATGGCGGCGTGACGCGGCCCGCCGTCGCCCAGCACAATGGCCTCGATGAGCGCCGTCCAGCCGAGATTGTTGACGTGGTCGAGCGGCGCCTGGGCGGCGATCAACGCATCAACCACTTCGACGTGGCCGAGATGGGCGGCGGCGATAAGCGCCGTGCCTTGGTAGGGGCTGGTCACGAGGGCGGTGTCGGCGCCCGACGCGATGGCGAGACCAACCATCCCCACATCGTCGAGCACGGCGGCGATGGTCAGCAGGTCGTAGCGGTCCCTGTCCAGCGCGTTGACGTCGGCGCCGGCGCCGATCAGGGCCCGGGCCGCTTCGTGGTGCCGCTTGTAGGCGGCGACCATGAGCGGGGTGCGGCCGTGGCCGTCCGGCGCATCCAGGTCGGCGCCCGCCGAGACGAGCCCGACAATGGCCGCGACATCGCCTTTGGCGGCGGCGCCGTGAAGGCCCCGGTAGGCGGCCAGCTCGCCGGCGCCGGGCGCCGTCTGCGCACAGCTGACAGGCGGCGCGGCGCAAGGCGTCGCCGGCCGGGCAAGGAACCCGATCGATAGCGGCGCGGCGGTGCCGTGATCGACAAAGGCGGCCAGCCCGGCGGCGGCCCCCAACAGGAGGACCAGAGGTCTCATGGCGGCGTCTCCGTGATACGCGGCGGACGGCGCGCACTTAGTGGTTGGAATTCCAAGGCCATACCCCAATCTTGTAGAATGCATCGATATCCCGCAGTGTAATCCGGCGCGCCCTCGACCGGGCGGAGGAATTTCGTCGTGCCTATCAAGAGGCTGCTGATCGCCAACCGTGGCGAGATCGCCATCCGCGTCATGCGGGCGGCGACGGAGCTCGGCATCGCCACCGTCGCCGTGTTCGCCGCCGAGGATAAGCTCTCGCTGCATCGCTTCAAGGCCGACGAGAGCTACCCCATCGGCAAGGGCCTCGGCCCCATTCAGGCGTATCTGGACATCGACGAGATCCTGCGCGTCGCCCGCATGGCGAACTGCGACGCCGTCCATCCCGGTTACGGCTTCCTCTCGGAAAGCCCCGAATTCGCCGAGGCCTGCGCCGGCCAGAAGATCGTCTTCGTCGGCCCGCCGCCGGACGTCATGCGCGCCCTGGGCAACAAGGTTTCGGCGCGGCGCCTCGCCGAGGAGGCCGGCGTCCCGGTGATGCCGGCGACCGGGCCGTTGCCCGACGACGCGCAAGAAATCCGCCGGCTCGCCGCCGAGGTCGGCTTTCCGGTCATGCTCAAGGCCAGTTGGGGCGGCGGCGGCCGGGGCATGCGTGTCGTCGAGGATGCCTCGGGCCTTCTCGACCAGGTCGACCAGGGGCGGCGCGAGGCGGTGGCGACCTTCGGCAACGGCGAGGTCTATCTGGAGAAGCTGGTGCTCCGGGCGCGCCACGTGGAGGTCCAGGTCCTGGGCGACAGTCATGGCAACCTGGTCCATCTGTTCGAGCGCGATTGCTCGGTGCAGCGCCGCCACCAGAAGGTCGTGGAGCGCGCCCCGGCGCCCTACCTCGACGAGGAGCAGCGCGACGCCATCTGTGCCGCGGCGCTCGGGCTGGCGCGGCACGCCGGCTATGTGAACGCCGGCACCGTCGAGTTCCTGATGGATGCCGACAGCGGCGACTTCCATTTCATCGAGGTCAACCCCCGCATCCAGGTCGAGCACACGGTAACCGAACAGGTCACCGGCATCGACATCGTGCGCGGCCAGATTCTCATCGCCCAGGGGGCGCGCGTCGGCGACACTGAGAGCTCCGGCGTCCCGGCGCAGGAGGAAATCAGGCTCAACGGCCACGCGCTGCAGTGCCGCGTCTCCACCGAAGACCCCGAGAACAACTTCGTGCCCGATTACGGACGGATCACCGCCTACCGTGGCGCCACCGGGTTCGGGATCAGGCTCGACGGGGGCACGGCCTACTCGGGCGCCGTCATCACGCGCCATTACGATTCGCTCCTGGAGAAAGTGACCGCCTGGGGACCGACGGCCGAGGTGGCGGTGCTGCGCATGGACCGGGCTTTGCGCGAGTTCCGCATCCGCGGCGTGGCGACCAACCTGATATTCCTGGAGAACGTCATCAACCATCCGGCGTTCCGCGCCGGCGAGGTCACGACGCGCTTCATCGACGAGGCGCCGGAACTCTTCGCCTTCCCGCGCCGCCGCGACCGGGCCACCCGCTTGCTGCGCTTCATCGCCGACGTCACCGTGAACGGCAGCCCCGAGGCCGCTGGCCGGCCCCTGCCGCCGGCCCACGCGCACGCGCCGATCGTCCCCTCGGGGTTCCCGGCGACGGTGCCCGACGGTACCAGACAATTGCTCGACCGCCTGGGCCCGGAGGCCTTCGCCGGCTGGATGCTGGACGAGGAGCGAGTGCTGGTCACCGACACCACCATGCGCGACGCCCACCAGTCGCTGATCGCCACGCGCATGAGGTCCTACGACATGGTTGCCGTGGCCGATGCGTACGCGCGTGGCTTGCCTGGGTTGCTTTCCCTCGAATGCTGGGGCGGCGCCACCTTCGACGTGGCCCTGCGCTTCCTCAAGGAGGACCCGTGGGACCGCTTGCGCGACCTGCGCGCCCGCGTCCCCAACATCCTGTTTCAGATGCTGGTTAGGGCCTCGAACGCGGTCGGCTACACCAACTATCCCGACAACGTGGTGCGTCTTTTCATCGAACAGGCGGCGACTGCGGGCGTCGACCTGTTCCGCATCTTCGACGCCCTCAATTGGGTCGACAACATGAAGGTGGCGATCGAGGCCGTGCTCGAGACGGGAAAGCTTTGCGAGGCCTCGATCTGCTACACCGGCGACCTGTTCGACACTGGGCGCGACAAGTACGACCTCGATTACTACGTCGCCCTGGCGCGCCAGCTCAAGGCGCTCGGCACCCACGTGCTGGGCCTCAAGGACATGGCCGGCGTGTGCCGGCCCGAGGCGGCGCGGCTGCTGGTGCGCACCCTTAGGCAAGAGACGGGCCTGCCCATCCACTTCCACACCCACGACACCAGCGGCATCGGGGCGGCCAGCGTGCTTGCCGCGGCCGACGCCGGCGTCGATGCCATCGACGTCGCCGTCGACAGCTTTTCCGGCTTTACCTCGCAGCCCAACCTGGGCTCCATCGCGCGGGCGATTTCCGACACCGGCCGCGATACCGGCCTCGATGCGGTCACCCTGCGCGCCCTGTCGGACTACTGGGAGGCGGTGCGCGTCCAATACCGCGCCTTCGAAAGCGATCTGCGCGCCGGGGCTTCCGAGGTCTATCTCCACGAGATGCCGGGCGGCCAGTTCACCAACCTCAAGGAGCAGGCGGCGTCGCTGGGCCTGGCCGAGCGATGGCACGAGGTGGCCTCCATGTACGCCGAGGTGAACACGCTTTTCGGCGACATCGTCAAGGTCACGCCGACGTCGAAGGTGGTCGGCGACATGGCGCTCTACATGGTGTCCAGCGGGCTGACGCCCGAGGACGTGCTCGACCCCGAGCGCGAGATCGCCTTTCCCGAATCGGCCATCGCCATGCTGCGCGGCGACGTTGGCCAGCCCCCCGGCGGTTGGCCCGAGGCGCTCGGCAAGAAGGCCCTAAAGGGTGCCGCGCCGAACACCGGACGGCCCGGCGCCTCCATGGCCGAGGTCGACATGAGGGCGGCGCGCGAGGCGGCCGAGAAGGCCGCCGGACGCCACGTCTCGGAGGTCGAGCTGGTCTCGCACCTGATGTATCCCAAGGTCTTCGAGGACTATGCCGATCACCGGCGCGCCTTCGGGCGGGTCGATGTGCTGCCCACACCGGTGTTCTTCTACGGCATGAAGCCGGGCCAGGAGATCGCCGTCGATATCGACGCCGGCAAGACCCTGGTCATCGGCTTGATGGCGGTGGGCGAGCCCGACGAGACCGGCGAGCGCGAGGTTTTCTTCGAGCTCAACGGCCAGCCGCGCGTCATCCGCGTCGCCGACCGCATGGTGGCGCCCAGCGTCGCAGCCAAGGAACGCGCCGATGCGGACGACCCCTCCCACGTGCCGGCGCCGATGCCGGCCGTCGTCGCCACCCTGGCGGTCGCCGAGGGCCAGCCGGTTCAGGCCGGCGACCTGGTGATGACGCTGGAAGCCATGAAGATGGAGACGGCGATCCACGCGCCGCGCTCAGGGAAGGTGGTCCGCCTGCCGGTCAAGGCTGGCCAGCAGGTCGACGCCAAGGACCTGCTGGCGGTGATCGAGTGATCCCCTAGGGGCGGCCGATCAAGCCGATTGCTGCGCCAGCCACTCGCTCCGGAATTGGTTGACCTCGCGGCTTTTGTGGCGCTGCACGTTGTTGGAGGGCGCCAGCGGCTCGTCGTAGAAGAAGGCCGGGAGTTCGTCGTCGGCCTCGGTGAAGCCGGCCGCCTTGTTGAACTCGATTTCGAGCTTCAGGGTCTCGATGCCGAGATCGTTGATGAAGGTGGGCGGCAGCTCGGTGCCGTGGGCGTCGTTGATGGCCTTGATGATCAACTGGTGGTTCTCGTCCGTCACCGAACGCCCGAACAGGCATAGCCCCAGCGAGTCGGCGGCGGCGCAGTTCACCTGCACCTGCATGCTGGCGGCGGTCAGTTCCTCTGTGGTTTTGTCGGCGCACTTCATGGCCGGGATGTTGCCGGCGGTGTGGTCGGCGCCCTGGGCGGTCACCATCATGGAGATTCCGGTGACCTCGATGACGCGCGGGTCGTAGGCGCTGATGCCCTGTTTCTTGATGACCGGCACGCGCTTGACGTTGAAGTGCTCGCCGACGCGGGCCGTTCCCTGGGCCAAGAGGCGCCCACGCTCGGTGCCCTTGGAGATGTCTTCCAGGGCGTCGGCCATGAACTCAATATCGCCGAACTCGGCCTGGCCGGCATCCATCAGCATGCCGAGCATGGCCCCGGTCTCGATGGTGTCGATGCCGAGATCGTTGGCGACGGCGTTGAGCCGGGCCAAGTCGTCGGGATCGCCCAGCCCGCAGTTGGTCCCCATCAGGCCGATGGTCTCGTACTCCATGGGGGAAACGAGTTCCTTGCCGTCGGCGTCGACGTAGACGTTGGAACACTGGATCATGCAGCCCGGCATGCAGGCGTGCGATATCTCGCCACCGCGTTCGGCGTTCAGTTCCCGAATATAGTCGCCGCCCATCCTGAAGACTTCTTCGCGGGTGTCGACCATCCGCCCCGAGCTGAAGTTGCGCACGGGCAGCCCACCGACGCGGTTGGTGAGGTCGGCGACCATGGCCGTGCCGGTCGTTCTGAAGGCTTCAATGGCGGGCTCGGCGCCGAGCTTGGTGCTGTACTCGCGCACCGCCGTCATGACGCTCTTGCGGTCGTTGAATGTCGGCATCTTGTGTTTGTCGGCGACGATGGCCTTGACTTTCTTGGAGCCCATCACGGCACCGACGCCGCCGCGCGCCGCGATACGCTCGGGGCGGCCTTCCGGGTCGGTGAAGGCGATTCCGGCCATCAGCCCCAGGTATTCGCCTACCTGGCTGCACAGGGCGAGGCTGACCTTGTCGCCGTACTTCTCGTGGAGAAGGGCGGCGGCCTCGAAATTGCCCTTGCCCAGGTAGGGCTCGGCCGACTCGAAGCGAATGTGGCCGTCGTTGGGGATATGGATGACCACCCAGTCGGGCGAGGCGCCATCGAGCGTGAACCCGGCGATCTCCAACTGGCCGAGGGCGAATCCGAAGGTGCCGCCCGAATTGGCCTCCTTGATGCCGCCCGTCAACGGGCTCTTGCAGCCGACGCTGATGCGGTTGGCATTGGAAAAATTGGTCCCTGCGAACGGCCCGGCGGAAAAGATCAGCGGGTTTTCCGGTGACAGCGGGTCCACGGTGGCCGTGCCGCGCGCCAGCAGTGTCTTGACGATGAAATGCCGCCCGACGCGAACGATGTCCTCGCCATGCAACTCATCCGTTTCGATGGATTGATCGTCGAGGTTTATGTGGAGGTATTTGCGCATTGGAATTACTAACGTGTTGTTTCAGGGAACGTAAGACCCCCACCCGGACGCATAATCACCGGGGGTCCGTCAACCTAAATAAAACCTATATAACCCCATCCCGGCGATCAAGCCGGACGTTTGACGTGGTTACGGCGCCGAGGACGGAGCCTCAGCCCTCTGAACTTTCGGCGGTCTCGCCCCGTTCGATGATCGGTCCGGTGGTAAATCCGATGAATAGCGCCCCGACGACCAGCATGGGGTAGGTCACGGCGGGTGGGAGCCGCATGTCGAGGCTCCATAGCGCCAGCCAAGTGCCCATTAGTGAGGGCGTGAGGAGGGGGACCCCCTCCTCACGCTACCTCTTAGCTGACTGGGATATGCCTTATTTTTTGATGATTCGCAATTTTATTATATGATGCTCTTCACCCAATCCATCGTCTTCATGCCGAGCGGCGGGTTGATGTCCGTCGCCTTGTGCCGCACCATTTTTTCCAAGACCGCGAAGCCGTACTTCTCCGAGTACTTGGTGACCCCTACCATCCCGCCATGCACCG
>JASLQF010000004.1 GCA_030744625.1 Rhodospirillales bacterium | reverse complement strand
TGCGGAAGCGCCGGAGGGCGTGTCAGAGGATACGCAGCGTGTCGTGACCGAGAATTGTCAAACCCTGAAGTTCAAGGATCACGGATTTGAGGATTCGTGAGAATCCGAGACAAAGGGCCATTGTCAAAAATTTTTTAAAATTTTTTGAGCAACGTCTGTTCGCGTCCTCATTTTGTGCTCAGCGAGAGAGGGGAACAGCATGTAGGGGCAGGAGGAACGGAACCAGTTTCCTCAAGGGGTGGGGTGGGGGTGGCTGAAAGCGTAATGGCCGCGGTAGGACCCGACCACCTAACTGGCCACCTAACTAGATAACATCAGCCAGTACGAGGCTGGACAGGGAAGAATGAGCGCGTCGAAAATGCTGAGCAATCCAACACTAATCAGGACGAAGCTGGACGGGGCAATACACCAATAATCGGTTTTCGAGACCGCCCCGTTCGACCACTCCGGCACCCCTCCAGGGGCCCGGCGCGCCGGGCCCGTCCCGCCGGCCGGCGGGCGCGCGGAGCCTAGCGGAAAGCCCCCGCCGCCGCAACCGGAGGCGGCCGGCGCCAGACCCGAGGGCGCCCCGTTCCGGGCTATGGGGGGAGCCCCTTCCATTCCCCTTGCCGGCGCTTCGCGGCTGCTCCTATAATCCCGCCCCGCCAGCGCCATTCCGGGCGCTCAACGAGACCCGGCCCTCTCCGGCCCCGAGCCAAAAGGATACCCCCGCCATTTCCCCGCAAGACACAGATACCGGCCCCACAGGTGCGCCCGAAGCGCCCAAAGCGCCGGTGCCGCCGCAACCGAAGCAGGCCTTCGAGCTGACCATGGACGACGGCGCCGTCATCCGCGTCCGCCAACACGGCAACGCCAAGGGACCGCGCGTCGTCATGAGCCACGGCAACGGCTTCGCCATGGACGGGTACTATCCGATGTGGCGCCTGCTCGAGGAGCGCTACGAGGTGGTGCTCTTCGATCTGCGCAGCCACGGCCACAACCCGTTTCACGGGCCCCACGGCCACAGCATCTCGGCCTTCGTCGACGACATCGACCGCGTGCTTGACGAGCTCCCCAAGCGCTGGGGGCAAAAGACGACCATCGGAGCCTTTCATTCGGTGTCCGCCGTTTCCAACCTGGATTTGGCGGTGACGCGGGGCTGGCGCTGGGACGCCCTGGTCGTCTTCGATCCGCCCCTTGCCCCGGGCGACGGGCACCCTTTCCAGGCAGCCGCCCTCGACGGCGAGGAGAGGCTGGCCAGCTGGGCCCTGAGAAGGCCCGACCGGTTCCAAGGCCCGGAGGAGCTGGCCGACATGCTGTCCGGCGCCAAGACCCATTACCGGTGGGTTCCGGGGGCCCATCTCGGCATGGCGCGGGCCGTGCTCAGGCCCGACGAGGCGGCCGACGATTGGATGCTGAGGTGCCCGAGGCGCATGGAATCGGCGATCTACGCCTGCAACATGGACACCACCGTGTGGCCCAGGCTCGGCGAAATCCCGGGGCCGCTCAAGTTCGTCGGCGCCGACCCGGAGCCCGACGACCACCTGTGGCCGAGCGTCGCCAACCGCGCCATCGGCGAGGCCTTCGACCACGCCTACGAGTGCATCCCCGACACCAACCACCTGCTGCAGGTCGAACACCCCGATCTCTGCTTCGCCGCCATGGAAAGCTTCCTCGCCGAGAACGGCATCAACGCCTGAGGCGCGCCCGCGATCATCCTTCTTGACCGCCGGGCCGGGGTGTGGCTGGCTTTCCCCATCGGACTGTTTCTTAGAGAGGGGGGCCCCATGCGTCTCGGCCTGGTCATCGGCTATTCCGGCGCCCAATTCGCCATCGACATGGAACTCATCGAGGAGGCCGAACGTCTCGGCTACCATTCGGCGTGGACGTCGGAGGCTTACGGCTCCGACGCCGTGACGCCGGCCGCCTGGATTCTCAGCCAAACCACGACCCTCAAGGTGGGCACCGCCATCATGCAGATGCCGGCGCGCACCCCGGCCATGGCGGCGATGACGGCGATGACCCTGCAGGCGCTGTCCGGCGGGCGCTTCATGCTGGGGCTCGGCCCGTCGGGCCCGCAGGTGGTGGAGGGCTGGTACGGGGTTCCCTACGGCCGCCCGATGACCCGCACCCGCGAGTACATAGAGATCGTGCGCAAGATCCTGGCCCGCCGCGAGCCCCTCGCCCACGAGGGCTTCCACTACTCCATCCCCTACCAGGGCGCCGGCGCCAGCGGCCTCGGCAAGCCCCTCAAAAGCATCCTGCACGGCGATCCATCGCTGAGGATATTCACCGGCACCATCTCGCCGGCCGGCGTGCGCACGGCGGCCGAGGTCGCCGACGGCTTTTTCCCGCTGTGGATGAACCCCGAAAGGTTCGATCTGTTCGACGACGCGCTCAGCCAGGGGTTCGCCGCCTCGGCCGGGCGCAACAGCCTGCAGACCTTCGAGATCGCCCCCTTCGTGCACATCCACGTCGGCGACGACCTGGAGGCCTGCCGGCGGCCCGTCAAGGAGCAGCTCGCGCTTTACGTCGGCGGCATGGGGGCGCGCGACAAGAACTTCTACACCGATTACGTCAAGCGCCTGGGCCATGCCGAGGCCGCCGAGGCGATCCAGGACGCCTTCCTCGCCGGGCGCCGCGCCGACGCCGTGGCCGCCGTTCCCGACAGCCTGGTCGACGAAGTGGCGCTGGTCGGCCCGCCGCCGCGCATCGCCGAGCGCCTGGGCGTCTGGAAGGAAGCCGCGGCCAAGGGGTGGGTGGATAGCCTGCTGCTCGGCGGCGCCGACGCGGCGGCGCTGCGCCTGGTCGCCGAAGAGGTGCTGTGAGCGTATTCCCCGGCTAGTGGTGGCCGCCCAGCGACCAGCGCACACCGACCATGACCACGTGGCTGGCGTATTCGGCGTCGATGGCGGTGCCGCCGTCGGTACGCAGGCCGGCCTCCGAGGTCGCGAAATAGCGGTAGTCGCCGAAAAGGTGCAGCCGGTCCCCGAGCCGGTAGCCGAGGCCGGCGATCGCCTGGTAGGCGAACACCGTGGCGCTGTCGTCGACCTTGGAGCCGGCGATCGGCATGAGGGCGTCGGCCTCGACCATTGCCGCCCCGATGCCGCCGCCGAGATAGGGGGTGAACGGCGTTGCGGTGTCGATGTCGTAGGCTCCGTTGACCATCAGGCTCCACACCCGCACGCGGCCCGACCCGCCGCCGCCGGCCAGGGACCCGACGCCGTTGCCGCGCGCCGCGATCTCCACCTCGGCGCGGATGCGGGTGCGGTGCATGTGGCCGAAGGCGGCGGCGCCCACCCAGCCGGCGTCGAAGCCGGCCTCGGTGTCGACGCCGGCGCCGGTGAGGCGGGAATCGGCGGCCAGGTTGGCGCCGCCGGCAAGAGCCGCGTAGTTCCCGTGCTCCTGCGCCCAAACGACGGACGGCAGGGCGCACGCGAGGGCGGCCAACAGAAACCCGATGATCGGCGGCATGGCGCTCCTTCGCCGGCGCGGCGCCGGTGATGTCCGTCTCTCCCCGCGCTCCGCGAGACGGCGCATTTTAGATCGTTTCGATGGAAGACGATAAGGCCCTAATGGACCGCCCGTGGGGTGGGTGCTTTCGTACGTCCGCGCCGCCGCCTTGGCCGTTGACAACCAAGGCGCAAGGCCTATAGTGCCGGCTCTCTTGGCAGGGCCTCGCGGATGGTGGCGGGGCCTCTTTGAATTGGCTGTTCAGGCGGGCCATGTTCGCTGTTATCAAAACCGGCGGCAAGCAATACCGGGTGGCGAGGGACGACGTGATCGTCGTCGAGAAGCTGGCCGGCGAGCCCGGCGCCATGCTCGAGTTTCAAGACGTGCTGATGATCGGCGAGCCCGGCAAGGCGCCCAGCGTCGGCCTGCCGGTCCTCGACAAGGCGGCGGTGTTCGCCGAGGTCGTCGATCAGACCCGCGGCGACAAGATCATCGTCTTCAAGAAGCGCCGCCGCAAGAACTACCGCCGCAAGAAAGGCCATCGCCAGGACCTGACGGTGCTCAAGATCACCGGCATCAGCCCGACGGGCGCCAAACCGACGGCCAAGGCCAAGGCCGCCGCCAAGCCCAAGGCTGAAACCGTGAAGACGCCGGCCAAGGAAGCCCAACCCAAGGCCAAGGCCGAGAAGGCTCCCGCCAAGGAAGCCAAGGCCCCGGCCAAGCCCAAGGCCCCGGCCAAGCCCAAGGCGGAAACCAAGGCCAAGCCCAGGCCCAAGGCGGAAACCAAGGCCAAGCCCAAGGCCAAGGCCGCCGCCAAGCCCAAGGCCGCCGCCAAGACCAAGGCCAAGGCCCCGGCCAAGGCCAAGTCCAAGCCCAAGTCCAAGGAGTAAGGCGCCATGGCACACAAGAAAGCGGGCGGCAGTTCGCGCAACGGCCGCGATACAATCGGGCGGCGCCTCGGCATCAAGAAATACGGCGGCGAAAGTGTCATCCCCGGCAACATCATCGTGCGCCAGCGCGGCACCAAGTATCACCCCGGCGAGAACGTCGGCCTCGGCAAGGACCACACGATTTTCGCGCTCAATGAGGGTCGCGTGGCGTACCGCCGCCGGGCAAAAGGCAAGGTCTTCGTCTCCGTGGAGCCGCCGGCCTGAGCCGCCTTCCGGTCATTCGCGCAAGCGACGCGGGGGAATGGCTGGCCATTCCCCCTTTTTAATTGGGCCCCCGCCATGAAGTTTAGGCCATGAAGTTTCTCGATGAAGTAAGGATCTTCGTGAAAAGCGGCGACGGCGGCAATGGCTGCGTCGCCTTCCGCCGCGAGAAGAACGTCGAGTTCGGCGGCCCGGCGGGTGGCGACGGTGGGCGTGGGGGCGACGTGATCGTCGAGTGCGCCGACGGTCTCAACACGCTTATCGACTTCCGCTACCGCCAACATTTCAAGGCGGGGCGCGGCAACCATGGCATGGGCAAGGAGCGCACCGGCGCCGGGGGCGATGACGTGGTGATCAAGGTGCCGGTGGGGACCCAGATCCTCGACGAGGACAAGGAAACGCTGATCGCCGACCTGACGCACCAAGGCCAGCAATTGGTCCTGCTCGGCGGCGGCGACGGCGGTTTCGGAAACGTCCATTTCAAGTCATCGACCAACCGGGCGCCCAGGCGCGCCGACAGCGGGCATGCGGGCGAGGAACGCTGGCTGTGGCTCAGGCTCAAGCTGATCGCCGACGTCGGCCTGATCGGGTTGCCCAACGCCGGCAAGTCGACCTTTCTCTCGGCGGTCAGCCGGGCCCACCCCAAGATCGCCGACTATCCCTTCACCACCCTGCACCCGCACCTCGGCGTCGCCTTCGTCGACGGCGACGAAATGGTGCTCGCCGACATCCCCGGCCTCATCGAGGGCGCCCATACCGGGGCCGGGCTCGGCACCCGCTTCCTCGGCCACGTCGAGCGCTGCGCCGTGCTGCTGCACCTGGTCGATGGTACCGGCGAGGACGTCGCCGCCGCCTACCTGACGGTGCGCGGCGAGCTCGAGGCCTACGGCGCCGGCCTCGCCCAAAAGACCGAGTTGGTCGCCCTCAACAAGTGCGACGCGTTGACCCCCGAGGACGCCCGGCGACAGAGGCGCGCCCTAGCCACGGCCGCCGGCCGCGACGTGGCGGAGATTTCCGCCGTCGCCGGCACCGGGGTGCCGGAGGTGCTGCGCGACCTCGTCGCCGTGCCACGCCAGAACCGCGCGGCGGGGGAAATAGCGCCCGAGGCTCCCGTCCGATGAGCGGCAAGCGACACACCGAAGACCTGGCGCGCGGCAAGAGGATCATCGTCAAGATCGGCTCGGCCCTGCTCGTCGATTCCGAACGCGGCACCCTGCACCGCCGTTGGCTGGAGGCCTTGGCCGACGACCTGGCGGCGTGCCGGAAACGGGGCCAGGAGGTAATCGTCGTCTCGTCGGGGGCCATCGCCGTCGGCCGCCGCCACCTGGGCCTCGGCGAGGTCGCCCTCAAACTCGAGGAAAAGCAGGCCGCCGCGGCCACCGGCATGATCCGCCTGGCCCACGCCTATCAGGAGACCCTGGCCCATCGCGGCGTTACCGTGGCCCAGGTCCTACTCACCCTCGAAGACACCGAAAGCCGGCGCCGCTACCTCAACGCGCGCAACACCCTCGACGCCCTCTTGCGCCTCGGCGCCGTTCCCCTGATCAACGAGAACGATACCGTGGCCACCGACGAGATACGCTTCGGCGACAACGACCGCCTGGCCGCCCGCGTCTCCGCCATGATGAGCGCCGACACCCTGGTGCTGCTCTCCGACATCGACGGCTTCTATAGCGCCGATCCGCGCCGCGACGCGCATGCCCGCCTGATCCCCGAGGTGCGCGCCATCACCCCCGACATCGAGGCCATGGCCGGCGAGGCCAAGCCCGGCGACGGCTCCGGGGGCATGGTGACCAAGCTGGCCGCCGCCAGGATATGCCTCGGCGCCGGTTGCCGCGTGGTGATCGCCGACGGCACGGTTCTCCATCCCCTGGCCCGCATCGAGGACGGCGCGCCCTGCACCTGGTTCGTCCCCCAGGCGTCGCCGAGGACGGCACGCAAGCGCTGGATCGCCGGCGCCCTCAAGCCGGCCGGCGCCATCGGCGTCGACGCCGGCGCGCTCAAGGCGCTGCGCCAGGGCCGCAGCCTGTTGCCGGCCGGCGTCAAAGTCATCGAGGGCGATTTCGAGCGCGGCGACGCGGTAATCGTCAAGGACGCCCGGGGGACAGAGGTGGGGCGCGGCATCAGCGCCTATTCGGCCGCCGACGCACGCCGTATCATGGGCTACAAAAGCGGTGAAATAGAGAGCCTTCTCGGCTACCGTGGCCGCGACGAGATGATTCACAGGGACGATCTGGTGCTGTCATGACAACGGCGCGGACCCAAGCGGTGGACCAGGAAGCGGACATCGCCGCCCTCATGGGGCGCCTCGGCGCCGACGCCAAGGCCGCCGCCGCCGCACTGGCGGTGGCGCCCGGCGAGGCCAAGGACCGGTCGCTCCTGGCCGCCGCCGAGGCGCTCAGGGAGACAGAGGGCGATATCCTCGCCGCAAACGGGGCCGACATGGTGGCGGCGCGCGACAAGGGGCTCTCCGGGCCCATGCTCGACCGCCTCGGGCTCGATGAGGGCCGCGTCGAGGCCATGGCGCGGGGCCTCGAGGAGATCGCGGCGCTGGCCGATCCGGTGGGCCAGGTGCTGGCCCAGTGGGGGCGCCCCAACGGTCTCGACATATCGCGGGTACGGGTGCCCCTGGGGGTCATCGGCGTGATCTACGAATCGCGGCCCAACGTCACCGCCGACGCCGGCGGGCTGTGCCTGAAGGCGGGCAACGCGGCCATCTTGCGCGGCGGCTCCGAGAGCCATCATTCGTCGGCCGCCATCGCCGCTGCCCTGCACCGCGGGCTGGCCGAGGCCAACCTGCCCGGCGCCGCCATCCAGCTGGTGCCGACCACCGACCGCGCCGCCGTCGGCGAGATGCTGAAAATGAGCCAGTTCATCGACGTCATTGTGCCGCGCGGCGGCAAGTCGCTGGTCGAGCGCGTCACCGCCGAGAGCCGTATCCCGCTTTTCAAGCACCTGGAGGGCATCTGCCACACCTACGTGGACGGCGCCGCCGACGCCGAGATGGCGCGCGCCGTCGTCGTCAACGCCAAGATGCGCCGCACCGGCATCTGCGGCACCACCGAGACCCTGCTCGTCGACCGCCGTGCCGCCGCCGGCGCGCTGCCTCCCATCGTCGGGGACCTCATCGAGGCCGGCTGCGAGGTGCGCGGCGACGCGGAAGCGCGGGCCGTGGATGGCCGCCTGGAACCGGCCACCGAGGCCGACTGGGACACCGAATACCTGGACGCCATCATCTCGGTGAAGGTGGTGGACGGCGTAGACGGGGCCATCGATCACATCGGCCGCCACGGCTCGGGCCACACCGAGGCCATCATCACCGAGGACGCCGCCGCCGCCGAGACCTTCCTCAACCGCCTGGATTCGGCGATCGTCATGGTCAACGCCTCGACCCAGTTCGCCGACGGCGGCGAGTTCGGCATGGGCGCCGAGATCGGCATCTCGACGGGCAAGCTGCACGCCCGCGGCCCGGTCGGCGTCGAGCAGTTGACCAGCTTCAAGTATCTCGTCCGTGGCACCGGTCAATGCCGTCCCTGAGCCCCGGCCAGTGCCGTCCCTGAACCCCGGGCGCGGCGCCCGCCGCGTCGGGCTGCTCGGCGGCTCCTTCAACCCGGCACACGAAGGGCACCTGGAGATCAGCCGCCAGGCTTTGGAACAGCTGCGCCTCGACGAGGTGTGGTGGCTGGTGTCGCCCCAGAACCCGCTCAAGACGGCGGCCGGCATGGCGCCCTTGGAAGCGCGCCTCGACGCCGCCCGTGCCCTCGTCGGGGATGGGCGAATCCGCGTCACCGGCATCGAGCGCGAATTGGGCACCCGCTACACCAAGGACACGGTCTTTGCCCTCAAGAGGCGCTTCCCCGGCGTCCGCTTCGTGTGGATCATGGGCGCCGACAACCTGGCGGAGGTGTGCCGCTGGAAGGGCTGGCCCGGCATATTCCGCACGGTAGCGATTGCGGTTTTCGCCCGTCCCTCCTATTCTTTTAGGGCGTTGTCGGGCAGGGCGGCTCGGCGCTTCCGCGCGGCCCGGCAGGGCGTTGCCCGCGCAGGCAGGTTGGCCGACATGCGTCCGCCCGCCTGGGTCTTCCTGAGCAGGCCACGCAACCCGGCCTCGGCGACGCGCATCCGGGCCCGCCGCCAGGGCGCAATTTAGGTGATACAGGCCACTAGAAGGAGCAAACCATAGCAGACAAGAAAAAGAAGCCACCGGCCGCGGCGCGCATGCTCGAGCTGGTGGAAAAATCCCTGGATGACGACAAGGCGCGAGACGTCGCCGTCATCCGTCTCGCCGGCAAGACCGACATCGCCGATTTCCTGGTCGTCGCCAGCGGCACCTCGCAACGCCAGATCGGCGCCATTACAGAACACCTCCGGGAGCGACTCAAGAAAAGCGGCCTCGAACGGGTTTCCGTCGAGGGGTTGCCGCAATGCGACTGGGTGTTGATCGACGCCGGCGACGTCATCGTGCATCTCTTCCGGCCGGAAATCCGCGCCTTCTACAATCTCGAGAGGATGTGGAGCGGGCCCAGGCCGGAACCGGGGTCGCCGCCCGACGGCGGCCCGGGAGTGAACGGGGGGATGCCCGGGGAGATGACCGCCTGAAGCGGCGCCGCGAAGGCAGCCGCCGGGCCGCCGGCGCGACCCCGCGTCTCCTCGTCGCCGCCGTCGGCCGCGCCGGCCGGGCCGGGGCGCATGAGGTTGCCCTCTTCGATCACTACGCGGCGCGCATCTCGTTTCCCCTCGTCGTCAAGGAGGTGACGTCGCGGCGCGCCCTGGCGGCGCCGGACGCCGTGCGCCACGAGGGCGGGCTCTTGCTCAAGGCGGTGCCCGACGGCGCCGTGGTGGTCGCCCTCGACGCGGCGGGAAAGAGGCTCACCAGCGCCGCCTTCGCCAAGCGCCTGGGCGCCTGGCGCGACGGGGGCGTCAAGGACGTGGCTTTCCTCATCGGCGGCGCCGACGGCCTCGACGGGGCGGTGACGGGGGCCGCCGAGCTTGTGCTTTCGCTGGGCGCCATGACCTGGCCCCACCTGCTGGCGCGCGCCATGCTGGCCGAGCAGATCTACCGTGCCCAGTGCATCCTTTCCGGCCACCCGTATCACAGGGGGTAGGGGGGTGGGTAGGGGGCGCGCGGCGCCACCGACTATCGCGCTCGGACCGTTTCGACATATATTGGCGCCATGTCGGAATCCGAACCCCAAGGGGCGCCGCCCAGGCCTGTCGTGCTGTGCATCCTCGACGGTTGGGGGGCACGCGCCGAGCGCGCCGACAACGCCATCGCCCTGGCCGCGACGCCGGCCTGGGACCGCTTCATGGCGCAATGCCCCAAGGCGCGCCTCGACGCCGCCGCCGGCGACGTGGGACTGCCCGCCGGTCAGATGGGCAACTCCGAGGTCGGGCACACCAACATCGGCGCCGGGCGGGTGGTGGTCCAGGACCTGCCGCGCATCGACGCGGCGCTGGCCGACGGATCCCTGGCCGAGAGCCCGGTCCTCGGGCGCCTTGCCGAAAGCCTGGCCGCGAGCGGTGGCACCTGCCACCTGATCGGGTTGCTGTCGCCGGGCGGCGTGCACGCCCACCAGGACCACATGGCGGCCCTGGCCCGCATCCTTGCCGGGGCCGGGGTGCCGGTCGCCGTTCATGCGCTTCTGGACGGGCGCGACACGCCGCCGAAGAGCGCGCTCGGTTTCGTGAAGCGCTTCCTCGACGACGTGGCCGCCCTCGATGGGGTGAGCGTGGCGACGGTGGGCGGGCGATATTACGCCATGGACCGGGACCGGCGCTGGGAGCGCGTGGAACGGGCCTATCGCGCCCTGGTCGCGGCCGAGGGCGAGGCGGCCGGAACGGCGCTGGCCGCCGTCGAGCAGGGTTACGCCGCCGGCCTCGGCGACGAATTCATCGTGCCCACGGTGATCGGCGGATACGCCGGCATGATGGACGGCGACGGCATCCTGGTCGCCAACTTCCGCGCCGACCGGGTGCGCCAGATCCTCGCCGCCCTGGCCGATCCGGGATTCGATGGCTTCTCCCGCCAGCCTGCCGTCGACTTCGCGGCGCGCGCCGGCATGGTCGAATACTCGGCCGACCTCAACCGGTTTTTCGAGGCGGTGCTGCCCCTCGTCGAGCTCGACAACATCCTCGGCCAGGTGGTGGCCGACGCCGCCATGACCCAGTTGCGCCTCGCCGAGACCGAGAAGTACGCTCACGTCACCTTCTTCCTCAACGGCGGGCGGGAGCGGGTGTTTGCCGGCGAGGAGCGCATCCTCGTGCCCTCGCCGAAGGTGGCCACCTACGACCTGGCGCCGGCGATGTCGGCGGGCGAGGTCACGGCCAGGCTGGTGGACGCCATAGGCTCCGGGCGTTTCGATTTGATCGTCGTCAACTACGCCAACGGCGACATGGTCGGGCACACGGGCGACCTGGGCGCGGCGCGGGCGGCGGCCGAGGCCGTGGACGCCTGTCTCGCCAAGGTGGAGGCGGCGGTGGTCGAGGCCGGCGGCGCCCTGTTGATTACGTCGGACCACGGCAACGTCGAGATGATGCACGATACGGGCACCGGCCAGCCCCATACCGCCCACACCCTCAACCCGGTGCCCTTGGTCCTGGTCAACGCGCCGCCCTGGGTGCGCGGCCTCGGCGATGGCCGCCTGGCCGACGTGGCGCCCAGCGTCCTGCGTCTCATGGGGCTGGCGCGGCCGGACGAGATGACGGGCCGTTCGCTGGTTCTCGAAGACGGCGTCGAGAAGGCGGCGGCGCAATAAGGGGGGCCCGAGTGATCCCTGCCCGCGGTTACTTTTCTGGTTTCCTTGTGGCGGCGGCCATCCTTATGGCGGCGCCGCCCGGCTGGGGCGCGTCCGAGAGCGCCGACACGAAAAACCGCTTGCAAGGGATGGAACGGACCCTCGAAAAGGACCGCCAGAAGCAGCGCCTCCTCAAGCGCAAGGCCGGCGCATTGCAAAGAGAGGTGCTGGGCCTCCAGAAGCAACTGGTCGAAGCCGCCGGCGCCCTCCAGGACCACGAGGCGAACGTTTCCGAACTGGAGGTTGGCTTGGCGCGCTTGCGGCGCGAGGAAGAGGTAAAGATACGGCGCCTCGAGCGCAACCACGGACAATTCGCCCGTGTCCTGATGGCCTTGGAGAGGCTGGCCCGGCGTCCGCCCGAGGCGTTGATCGTCCAGCCCCTCGGCATCGCCGACATGGTGCGCAGCGCCATCCTCCTCAGGGCGGCGGTGCCGCGCATCGAGAGCCGCGCCGGGCGCCTGCGCGGCGAGGTGCTGGCCCTCGCCGAGACGCGCCGGCACCTGGACCGGCGCCGCGGCGAAATGGCCGTCGCCGCGGCGGCCATGGAGGAGAAGCGCATCCGCCTCGACGCCCTGCTCTCCAGGAAGAAGGAGGCGCGGCGGCAAACGCTGTCGGAGAGCGAGGAGGCGGCGCGCCGCTACCGCGCCATGGCGCGCCAGGCCAAAAGCCTGCGCGGGCTTCTCAAGCGCCTCAGGGAGGAACGCCGCAGGAAAGAGGAGGAGCGCGCGCCGCCGAGCCCGGCCGCCGCCAGGCCGCCGCCCGGGCAGTCGATCAAGCAGGCGCGGGGCACGCTTCCGTTTCCCGCCGTCGGCCGTTTGATCGGGCTCTACGGCCAGGCCTCCGCCACCGGCCTGACCCGCAAGGGAATCGTCATCGAGACCCGGGCCGGGGCGCGGGTGGTCGCCCCCCACGGCGGGCGGGTGGTCTTTGCCGGCCGCTTCCGCGGGTATGGGCAACTCTTGATCATCGAACATGGCGAGGGATATCATAGTCTTCTCGCCGGCCTGGCCCGTATCGACAACACCATCGGACAATCGGTGTCGGCTGGTGAGCCGGTTGGCGTCATGGGGAAGCCGAATGGGCAGAAGCCATCTCTTTACGTGGAATTGCGCCGCGACGGCCAGCCCATCAATCCCCTGCCGTGGCTGGCGGCAAGGAAAGGTAAGGTGAGCGGATGAAATATCGATTGCTCGTTGCGGTCTTGATGGCGGCCCTGATGGGGATGCCATTGGGCAACGCCGCGCGGGCCGAGAAGGACAAGGCCGACACGTATGAGCTGCTCAATCTGTTCGGCGACGTATTCGAGCGGTTGCGCGCCGATTATGTGGAGCAACCGACCGATCAGGAGCTGATCGAGGCCGCCATCAACGGCATGCTGACCTCGCTCGACCCCCATTCCAGCTACCTCAACGCCAAGAGTTTCCGCGAAATGCGTGTGCAAACCCGTGGCGAGTTCGGTGGGCTCGGCATCGAGGTCACCATGGAGAGCGGATTGGTCAAGGTGGTGTCCCCTATCGACGACACACCCGCCTACCGCGCTGGCATCGAGCCCGGCGACCTCATCTCCCATCTCGACGGGTCCCCGGTCATGGGGATCACCCTCACCGAGGCGGTGGAAAAAATGCGCGGACGGGTCGGCACCGACATCGACCTGACCATCCGCCGTCAAGGGCGCGAGCCCTTCGACGTGACGGTTACGCGCGCCATCATCAAGATTCGCTCGGTACGCTCGCGGCTGGAAGGCGACGTCGGTTACCTTCGCATCACCTCGTTCAACGAGCAGACGGAAAAGGGCGTGGAGAAGGCGACCACCGATTTCCATGAAAAGATGGGCGACAAGCTGAAGGGGGTTGTCCTCGACCTGCGCAACAACCCCGGCGGCCTGTTGGACCAGGCGGTGGCCGTCTCCGACGCCTTTCTCGACAAGGGCGAGATCGTCTCCACCCGGGCGCGCCGCGCCGAGGACACGCAGCGGTTCAATTCGCGCCCCGGGGACTTGGCCAAGGGGTTGCCCGTGATCGTGCTCATCAACGCCGGCTCGGCCTCGGCATCGGAGATCGTCGCCGGGGCGTTGCAGGACCATCGCCGGGCCATCGTTCTTGGCACCAAGTCCTTCGGCAAGGGGTCCGTGCAGACCATCGTGCCGCTGCATGGGCACGGTGCCATGCGTATGACGACGGCGCGCTATTACACGCCCTCGGGGCGGTCCATTCAGGGGGTGGGGATTGAGCCGGACATCGTGGTCGAACAGGCGACCGTCGAACAGGTGGCGACGCCGCGCCGGCGCCGCGAGTCCGACCTGCGCGGCGCCCTGCGCAACGATAACGGCGGCGATGCCGAGAAGCCGGATGCCAAGAAGGAAAACTCCGGCGAGGAAGCGAAGCCCCGGCCCAGGCAGG
The DNA here is from genome assembly GCA_030744625.1 of Rhodospirillales bacterium. Taxonomy (GTDB): domain Bacteria; phylum Pseudomonadota; class Alphaproteobacteria; order Rhodospirillales; family JASLQF01; genus JASLQF01. The sequence goes on along the minus strand of JASLQF010000004.1, from coordinate 59,566 downwards.
ATTACCAGCTTGCCCGGGCCCTCGACCTTCTCAACGGCGTGGCCTTGTTTTCGAACAGGTTGGCGAACTGACGACCCGCCGGCGACGCTTGGAGAAGCGGCGCCGATTGTTCCCGCCAGTCGCGGCCCACATCGTTTCGAGGGGGCCACTAGGCAGGTAAGGCCGTGAAATTTCCATTTAAATTCAAAGGCTTCGGCAAGTCCAAGGATGACGACGAATCCGATGAGGACGACGAGGACATCGAGGAATCGGAGGCCGACGGGGAAGATGCGGCGCCGGCCGGCGAAAAAGACGACGACGAAGGCGACGACGAGGATTTCGACGACGACGACGAAGATGATGAAGACTCTGGTGGTGGCAAGAAGCGCCTGATCATCATCGCCGCGGTTTCCGTGGTCGTCCTCGCGGCCATCGGCGGTGGCGGCGCCTGGTGGTTCCTTGGCGGCGACGGCGGCGCCAGGCCGGCCGCCAAGTCGACCTCCGAGCCCGGCGTTCCCGTGGTATCCATGGCCATGCCTCCCAAGGCCGGGGTACTGGGCAGCGGCGGCATGTCGCCGCCCGGGTCGCTCAACGCCATAAACGCCAACCAGAAGGGTCCGGGGGCCGGCGTCGTCGTGCCCTCCGTTACCGTGGCGGCGTTCGCCACCATGTCTCCGTTGGCGCCCGACAAGCCGCTTTCCGAAGTCCCCGACTCCAAGTTGGTGGAAGACAGCAAGCAGGGTCCCCTCCCCAAGATGGACATCGACGGCCGCGCGCCGTGGCAGGTCTATGCCCGGCCCTCGGACGCCGCCGAAGGCCGCCCGCGCATCGCCATCGTGATCGGCGGACTGGGCCTGAGCCGCGCCGCCACCGAGGCCGCCATCAATCGGCTTCCCGGGGCGGTGACCCTGGCCTTCGATCCCTATGCCGAGGGGCTCGATGACTGGGTCGGCGCGGCGCGCAAGGCCGGGCACGAAGTTCTTCTGGGCCTGCCCATGGAACCTGACGACTTTCCGCTACGCGATCCCGGTCCCTACGCCTTGATGACGTCGATCGAGGCGCCGCAAAACTTGCAGCGCCTGAATTTCATCTTGAGCCGGACCTCCGGCTACGTGGGCCTCATCGCGGTCATGGGATCGCGCTTCAGCAACGAGGAAGACCACATCCGGCCGTTGCTCATGACCTTGAGGAAACGGGGACTGATGTACATCGACAGCATCACCACGGCGCGGTCGCAGGCGGCCAAGATCGCCTCGGCGATCGATATGGCGAGTGCCTTCGTGGACAATTCACTCGACGGCGATCCCTCCAAGGCGGCCATCGACGCGCAACTCGCGGAAATCGAAAACAAGGCCCGCGGCAATTCGGTAGCCTTGGCTCTCGCCCAGCCCTATCCAACCACTTTCGATCGCCTCGCCGCCTGGATACCGACCCTGGATGGCAAGAAGATGGCCCTGGTTCCGGTTTCCGCCATCGCCAAGAAGCAGAAATAGCGTTGAGAGAGGCGGGGGCCGCCGTGGCAGACAAGGATGGCGCCCAGCGCCCCTATCGAAGGTGCGTCGGTGCCTTGCTTGTGAACGCCGGGGGCCAGGTGTTCGTGGGGCGGCGCCGCGACACCGGGGAGGAGGCCTGGCAGTTGCCTCAGGGTGGAATCGACGGGGACGAGACGCCGGAGAGGGCGGTCCTCAGGGAGCTGGCCGAGGAAATCGGCACCGCCGAGGCGGAGATCATCGCCGAGAGCAGCGAATGGCTTTCCTACGACCTGCCCGAGGAGATTGCCGGACGCCTGTGGGGAGGGCGTTACCGCGGGCAGGAGCAAAAGTGGTTCGCCCTGCGCTTTACCGGGCGCGACGCGGACATCGACCTTGGAGAAGGCGCCGAAGCCGAGTTCAGCGACTGGAAATGGGTGCCGATCGACGATCTCCCCGCCATGATCATCCCTTTCAAGCGCCCGGTTTACGAGAAGATCGTCGACGAGTTCCGCCGTCACGCCGTCCCCCTTGGCGCGCCTTGAGCGGGTCTGGCCCTATTTCCCCATGATGTATGTCCAGGTCAGCGCCGGCTTCGTGGTGCTTCTCGTCGGTGCCGAGCTGCTCGTACGCGGCGCGGTGGCCGTGGCTCGAGGGCTCGGCGTATCGCCCCTCGTCGTCGGCATGACGGTGGTCGCCTTCGGCACGTCGGCGCCCGAGTTGGTGGTGGGCATGAAGGCCGCCCTCGCCGGCGCGCCGGGATTGGCACTCGGCAACGTCATCGGCAGCAACATCGCCAACGTGCTCCTGGTGCTGGGCGGGGCGGGCCTCGTCAAGGCCCTCGTCATCAGCGGCCGGGCCTTGCGAATGGACGCCGCTGTCCTCGTCGTCGGCAGCATGCTGTTCGCCGGATTGAGTTGGCGCGGCGACATCGGATTGGGGTCGGGGATGGTCCTGCTCGCCGTGTTCTTGGCCTTTCTCGCCTACACCTATTGGCGGGAGACGCGGCCCGCCGCCGCCGGCGCGCGCCGGCAGGTCGGCGAGGAGCGGCCGATGGAGTCCACCGCTGGGTCCTTGTGGATCGGGGGAACGGTTCTCGCCGTCGGCATCGCCGGGGTCGTCTACGGCGCCGAACTTCTGGTCGAGGGCAGTGTCGCCATGGCGCGCGCCATCGGCATATCGGAGGAGGTCATCGGTCTCACCCTGATCGCCATCGGCACCTCGCTTCCCGAACTGGTGACGTCGATCGTGGCGGCGGTGCGCGGTCACGTCGGCGTGGCGCTGGGCAATGTGGTGGGGAGCAACTTGTTCAACGTGCTGGGGATCGTCGGTGCCGTGGCGGTGGTGTCGCCGCTTGCCGTCTCCGATCAGTTCCGGGCGTTCGACCTGTGGGTCATGCTGGGCGCCACCCTGTTGTTGGCGTACTGCCTGCTCGGACACCGCCGGCTGGGCCGCGGGGCCGCCGCCGCGATGCTCGGCGCCTATGGCGCCTACGTCGCCGTCCAGGGATACGGGGTGGACGCGTTAATTTCCCGCTTGGGCTGATCGCGGCCGCATTTCCCATGGCGCGATCGGTGTCCGATCACGTACTAATACCGTTGGTATAGTGCGGCGGTGGCACGATGCGCGCCAGGCCGTTCGAGGTTAAGGATTGCTTGATTTCATTTCCATGTCCGAGCTGTCGGCGCTCGGTACCGTCATCGTCATCGACCTGGTGCTGGCCGGCGACAACGCCATCGTCGTCGGCATGGTGGCGGCCAGCCTGCCCAGGGAACAGCGGCCCAAGGTCATTGCCATCGGCATCGTCGCCGCGACGCTCCTGCGCATCGTTTTTACGGGCTCGGTCACCGTGCTCTTGCAGATCATCGGCCTTTTGCTGGCCGGCGGCATCCTGTTGCTTTGGGTTGCCTGGAAGCTGTGGCGCGATATCGAGGCGGAACGCCGCAACCGCCGCGCCCAACATCGGGCGGCGGCGGACGGCGCCGCCGAGGCGCAAGCCGGGGACGCCGCCGCCCCGGCGACCGAGCACAAAAGCTTCCGCGCCGCGGTGACGCAGGTCATCATCGCCGACGTCACCATGTCCCTCGACAACATCCTCGGCGTTGCCGGCGCGGCGCGCGAACACTTCTGGGTGCTGGTCGTCGGTCTGGTGCTGTCCGTCGCCTTCATGGGCATGGCGGCGACGGCCATCGCCCGTCTTCTCGAACGCTATCACTGGATCGCCTACGTGGGTACGGCGGTCATCGCCTACGTCGCCATGGTCATGGTCTGGGAGGGTGCCATAGAGGTGACGAACGCAGTCGGCGCCGCCGACTGACCCCTCGGCACCCCTTGAATCCAAGCCGCGCTCGGGCCATTGTCGCGTCATGCCGGACACTCCTCCGAAGGCCGCCCTGATCACCGGCGCGGCGCGCCGCATCGGCCGCGCCATCGCCCTGGAATTGGCCGCCCACGGGTGGGCCGTGGCGGTGCACTACAACGCCTCGCAAGACGACGCCCGCCGGACGGTTGCCGATATCACCGAGCGCGGTGGCACGGCGGCGGAGCTGGGCGCCGATCTCGCCCGGGAGGACGAGGCCGCGGGGCTCGTCGCGCGGGCCGGCCAGGCCATCGGCCCCCTGGCATGTCTGGTCAACAACGCTTCCGTTTTCCGGCGCGACACCCCGGAAACGGCGACGCGCCAGTCGTGGGACGCCCACATGGAGGTCAACCTGCGCGCCCCCTTCGTGCTCACCCAGGCCTTCGCCCGCCAACTCCCCGAAGGGATCGAGGGCAACGTTATCAACATCATCGACCAGCGGGTATGGAACCTGACGCCGCAATTCACGTCCTACACGCTCAGCAAGGTCGGGCTTTGGACGTTGACGCGCACCCTGGCCCTGGCCTTGGCCCCGCGCATCCGCGTCAACGCCATCGGCCCGGGCCCGACCCTGCCCAACGCGCGGCAGACGGACGAGGAATTCGACCGCCAGTGGGCGTCGATGCCGCTGCAGCGCCGGGTCGGCACCGGCGAAATCGCCGACGCCGTACGCTTTATCCTTGACGCGCCGGCGATGACGGGGCAGATGATCGCCCTCGACGGCGGCCAGCACTTGGGCTGGGCCCAAGGCCCGCTAATCGACGAGACCATGGAGTAGTTAGATTCTATCCGCTAGCACCATGAAGGGAAGGATTGCGCCATGACGGTGCATCGCATGACGGCGTTGGACGCACCAAGGCCGGCCGAGGCCGGCCAGCCGGTTCGCCGCGTTTTCGTTCGCGACCTGGTGCTGGCGTGCTCGATCGGCGTGTACCGATACGAGCGCGACGCCACCCAGAGGGTGCGCATCAACCTGGACCTCGCGGTGCCCGAGGACGGCGCCGCCCTCGACGACGATATCGCCAACGTGGTCAGTTACGAGGACGTGGTGGACCGCGTCCGCGCCGCCGTGGCGCGCGGCCACGTCAATCTGGTCGAGACCCTGGCCGAGAATATCGCGTCGGTCTGCCTGCAGGATGGCCGGGTCAGCACCGTGCGGGTGCGGGTCGAGAAACTGGACGTTTTTTCCGACGCCGCCAGCGTCGGCGTGGAAATCGAGCGGCCCCATACCAAGGTATAGGGAAGCCCCTTTGCCGCCGCCCCGCAAGCCTTTGCAAGGAAGGAATTTTCCGCCTTCGAACGTTTAAGTTGTACACAGCCACGACATATTCGGAAGTATGTGACATCCGACCCTCGGGGCCCGGGGCCAACCGGATGCATTTCGATTTGAAATTAGATTAATCCTGGAAATTCAAGGAATTAAGATATTGCCTAATTTTTGTGCATTTTTAGAAAATCGTTAGATTTATTGAGACTTTGGAGCGTATCGGCGGTTTTCAACAGACTTGTCCACAGGATTGGTGGATAGTCGGCGTGGCGCCGGGAGGCGTTTGTCGACTCCATCCCTTCGGCTATGTGCCGCGCCGCCGCCGGGAAGCCAAGCGACCGAATTATCGCCATGGAGCAAAGTCGAAAATCCTCTAGCGCGCAGGCGGATTTGGGGCCGAAGATGGCGGCCGGAGTGGCCGTCATCGACACCCTCCTCAAGACCCTTCCGGGGAAGCCCGGGGTCTATCGGATGATCAACGCCGGCGGCGAAGTACTCTACGTGGGCAAGGCAAAAAGCCTGAAGAAGAGGGTCGCCAGCTACACGCGGCTGGCGCGCCAGCCCGTGCGCACGCGCCGCGTAGTGGCGGAAACGGCGTCCATGGAATTCGTCATCACCCACACCGAGGCCGAGGCGCTCCTGCTCGAGGCGAACCTGATCAAGCGCTTCCAGCCTCGCTACAACATCCTGCTGCGCGACGACAAATCGTTTCCGTCCATCCTGCTTACCGGCGACCATGCTTTCGCGCGGGTGCTCAAGCACCGCGGCGCCCATAGCCGCGAGGGAGACTATTTCGGCCCTTTCGCTTCGGCGTGGGCGGTCAACCAGACGCTGAGCGTCCTGCAACAGGCCTTCCTGCTCAGGTCGTGTTCGGACGCTGTGTTCTCGAACCGCACGCGGCCCTGTCTCCTGCATCAGATCAAGCGCTGCAGCGCGCCCTGCGTCGGGCGCATCGGCGAGGTCGAATACGCGGCACTGATCGAGGAGGCGCGCGCTTTCCTGTCCGGCGACAGCCGGTCGATTCAGCGCCGTTTGGCGCGGCAAATGCAGGAAGCCAGCGACGCCCTGGAGTTCGAAAAGGCGGCGCAATTTCGCGACCGCATCCAGGCGCTGACACGGGTCCAGGCGCGCCACGATATCAACGCCCAGGGAATCGACGAGGCCGACGTCATCGTGGCGCACGGAGCAGGCGGGCAGACCTGCGTCCAGGTTTTCTTCGTGCGCGCCGGGCAGAACTACGGCAACCGCGCCTATTTTCCCAGCCACGCCCGCGACGACGACGCGCCACGGGTGCTGGAGGCCTTTATCGGGCAGTTCTACGCCAATAAGGCGCCGCCGCGGGCGGTCCTGGTCAGCCATTGCATGGACAACCACGAACTGATCGCCGAGGCACTGAGCGTGCGCGCCGGGCGCCGGGTCCAGGTTGCGCACCCCAAGCGCGGCGCCAAGCGCAAGCTGATCGGGCACGCCCTCGCCAACGCGCGAGACGCCCTCGCCCGGCGCATGGCGGAAAGCGCCTCGCAGCGCCGCAACCTGGAAGGGTTGGCGCGGGTGCTGCGGCTCGAGGCCGCGCCCGAGCGTATCGAGGTCTTCGACAACAGCCATATCTCTGGCACCCAGGCCGTCGGCGCCATGATCGTCGCCGGGCCGGAAGGATTGGTGAAGAAGGCATACCGCAAGTTCACCATCCGTGGCGCCGCGCCGGACAGCGCCGCGCCCGATTTCCAGCCGGGCGACGACTACGCCATGATGCGCCAAGTGCTGACGCGCCGTTTTTCCCGGGCCCTCAAGGAGGACCCCGAGCGCGCCGGCGGACAGTGGCCGGACTTGGTGCTTATCGATGGCGGTGCCGGACAGCTGGCGGTGGCCGCCGAAGTGTTCGAGGAACTGGGCATCGAAGATGTCGCGGTCGCCGCCATCGCCAAGGGCCGCGACAGGAACGCCGGAAGGGAGCGCATATTCCTGCCGGGGAGCCAGCCTCTTACTCTGAACTCCCGGGACAGGGTCCTGTATTTTCTGCAGCGCCTGCGCGACGAGGCTCACCGCTTCGCCATCGGCGCGCACCGCTCAAAACGCACCAAATCGATGGCGCGATCCAGCCTCGACGAAATCCCCGGAATTGGCGCCAAACGCAAAAAGGCGCTACTTCATCACTTCGGTTCGGCCGGCGCCGTCGCCCAGGCCGGCCGCGCCGACCTCGAGACCGTCGACGGCATAAGCGGGGCCATGGCCAATAAAATCTATGAATGGTTCCGCCCGGACGGTTAGTATTTCACGCGCCCGTCCCGCGGGCAAAGTGCCGGGCGCCGCAGGCAAAGAGCCGGGCGCCGCAGGCAAAGAGATGGAACGATGTCGACCAAATTGCCCAATGTGCTGACCTATACGCGCATCGCCGCCATCCCCGTGGTCGTTGGGTTCATGCTCGTCGAGTCGCCGTTGGGGAACTGGCTGGCCTTCGCCGTCTACACCTACGCCTGCGTCACCGACTTCCTGGACGGCTATTTGGCGCGCGCCTGGAGCCAGCAGTCGAACCTGGGGCGGTTTCTCGATCCCATCGCCGACAAGCTGCTGATCGCCTCGGTGCTGCTCATGTTGGTCGGGGTCGACCATATCTCCGGCCTGACGGTGCTACCGGCGGCGGTCATTCTGTGCCGGGAGTTGCTGGTCTCGGGCCTGCGCGAGTTCCTGGCCGAAGTGCGGGTCAGCATGCCCGTGAGCCGCCTCGCCAAGTGGAAAACGGTGATACAGATGCTGGCCCTCGGGTTTCTCATCGTGGGCGCCGCCGGGCCCGACTTCGGTCCGCTGTCGACGGCGGAAATTGGCCAATACGGTTTGTGGCTGGCGGCGGCACTTACCATGGTCACGGGATACGATTACCTGTGTGCCGGGCTTCGCCACATAAGCCTGAGCGACGAAAGGGCGGCGGAAGGCGCTCCCGACGCGCGTCCCGAATCCAGGTCCGCGGAAACCACCAAGCCCGCGGGAACCCTCGGATGAACAGGGTCACGTCGCGCCGGCGGAGGTCAGGGCAAGGCCCGGACCAGGCCATGAACGTTATCGGCGTGACGGGATGGAGCGGTAGCGGCAAGACGACCCTGGTGGTCAACCTGCTGCCGGAACTGATCGGCCGGGGCGTCAGCGTTTCCACCATGAAGCACACTCACCACAACTTCGAAATCGATCGGCCGGGCAAGGATTCCTACCGTCACCGGGAGGCCGGTGCCAACGAGGTGTTGCTGGGCTCGGCGCGGCGCTGGGCCCTGCTGCACGAGGTTCGCGACGGTTCCGAGACCACCATCGAGGAACTGATCGAGCGCATGACACCCGTCGACCTGTTGCTGATCGAAGGCTTCAAGAGCGAGAACCACGTCAAGATCGAGGTCCACCGCCCGTCGGTGGGCAGTCCGCTCCTGTGCCATGACGACCCGACCATCGTGGCGGTGGCCAGCGACCAGTCCTTGCCGGACGTGAGCCTGCCGGTGCTCGATCTGAACGACGTCGTCGGAATCGCCGATTTCATCGTCGATCTGTGCGGTATTGAAACGAAGGTGGTGAATGGCGCAGCTTAAGGACGACTGCTTCGCCTTTGACGGCCAGCTGATGCCGCTGGCCGATGCCCTGGCCGTCCTGGCCGATCGCCTGGGTCCGGTGACGGGGACCGAGGAGGTGCCCCTGCGCCGAGGCCTGGACCGTATCCTCGGCGAGGACGTGATCGCCGAACGCGACGTACCGCCCCACGACAACAGCGCCGTTGACGGTTACGCCGTGTTCTTCGACGACCTTGAAGCCGACGGCGAGACGCGCCTGGCCGTCACCGGCCGCCTCGCCGCCGGCCATCCGCTGGACCGCGCGACGCGGCGCGGCGAGGCGTTGAGGATTTTCACCGGCGCCCCCATGCCGGATGGGCCGGACACCATTTTCATGGAGGAGGACTGCCGCGCCGAGGGTGATTACGTGGTGCTGCCCGCCGGTTTGGCGCGCGGCGCCAACCGGCGCAAGGCGGGCGAGGACATTACCGCGGGCACCACGATCGCGCGGGCGGGACACCGTCTCAGACCCCAGGAGATTGGGGCCGCGGCATCGGTCGGGCGTTCGCGGCTTGTCGTTTACCGGCGCCTCAGGGCGGCGGTGTTCTCCACCGGCGACGAGGTGCGCGACCCCGGCCAAGGGGCGCCCGATGGTTGCATCTTCGACGCCAACCGGTACACCGTGATGGGCCTCTTGGAGGGGCTGGGGTGCGAGGTCACGGATCTCGGCATCCTGCCAGATGACCTCGACGCCATCGGTGGCGCCCTCGACGCGGCGGCGGGCGGCCATGACCTGCTGATCACGTCGGGCGGCGTGTCGGCGGGAGAGGAGGACCACGTCAAGGACGCCGTCGAGGCCTTGGGGCAAATCCATTTCTGGCGCCTCGCCATCAAACCGGGGCGTCCCATCGCGCTGGGTCAGGTGGGGGAAACGACCTTCGTCGGGCTGCCCGGCAACCCGGTCGCCGCCATGGTCACCTTCATGGTGATCGCGCGCCCCGTGGCGTTGCTGCTTGCCGGGTGCACGGACGTCGTGGCGCCGCGTTTTCCCGTGCGCTCCGGTTTCGATTACCACAAGAAGCAGGGCCGGCGCGAGTGGGCGCGGGTGCGCATCGAAACCGACGGCAAGGGAGAGCCGGTGGCCATGAAATACCGCTCCGCCGGCGCCGGCATCCTGACGTCGATGGTGGAGGCCGATGGCCTGGTCGAGCTGCCCGAGGACATGAGCGGGCTGGCCAAGGGGGCCACCGTCGACTTCCTTCCCTTCAGCGAGGTGATGCGATGAAAATCGTCTACTTCGCCTGGCTCCGCGAAAAGGCCGGCGTCTCCGAGGAGCAGGTCTCGCCCCCGGCCACCGTCAAGGACGTGAAGGGCCTGATCGAATGGCTGTGCGGCCACGGCGCCGGCCACGCCGAGGCCCTGGCCGATCTTTCGGTGGTGCGCGTCGCGGTCAATCAGGAGTACGTTCATCTCGACCATCCCGTGGAGGCGGGCGACGAGATCGCCCTGTTTCCGCCGGTAACGGGAGGATGACGCGATGATCAGGGTGCAGCGCGAGGATTTCGACGTCAGTGCCGAAATGGCCGCGCTGACCGGGGACAATCACGCCATCGGCGGGGTCTGCGTGTTCGTCGGCGTGGTCCGCGAGGAGACCGGGGAAGAGGCCCTCTCGGCGATGACCCTCGAGCACTATCCGGGGATGACGGAGAAGGAGCTCAGGCGCATCGAGGCCGAGGCCCGGGAGCGCTGGCAGCTAGAGGGGTGCCTGATCATCCACCGCTACGGCCGTCTCGAGCCGGGCCAGCAAATCGTCCTCGTGGCGACCGCGTCGGCGCACCGCCATGCCGCCTTCGAGGCATGCCAGTTCCTCACCGACTGGCTCAAGACCAAGGCCCCGTTCTGGAAGCTCGAGGAATCGGGGCAGGGGCCGCGCTGGGTGGAGGCGAAGGATTCCGACGACGCCGCGGCGACGCGCTGGTCGCGCGACGACGCCGCGGAATAGGCGCGAAGGCCCGGCCGCCGGTTCGCCGGTGCATCTCCCGTTATCATGACGACCTCCCCGGACAACGAAGGACCTGGCCCATACGGCGCCCGCTGGGCGTTGCTTGTCCTGCCCGCCTGTTTCGTCGCCGCCGTGGCCGTACTGGGCAGCCATGCCGGGCCGTTCTGGATGTGGTACCGCCTCGACCCCGACTACTTCTATCTGCTCGATGCTCTTAACCTGGTCAACCTGACCACGCCCGGCCACATCGCCCATCCCGGCGTCACCGTCGATGCGCTGGGCGCCCTCGTGTTGTGGGCCGCGCACCTGGGGGCCGGCGCCGACGAAATCACCCAGGCCGTTCTGGCCCGGCCGGAGACCCACCTGCGCCTGATCGGCGCCCTGTTCATAGGGCTCAACGCGGCCGCCTTGCTGGCCCTCGGCGCCGCCGGCCATGCCGTCTTCGGAAACTTGCTGGCGGCACTGATTTTGCAGATGGGACCGTTTCTTTCCATGCTCGTCCTCAAACAGGGCTTCCACGTGAAGCCCGAGGCTCTTCTGATCTTTTCCACGTTGATGCTCGCCGTGGTCACGGTGGTGGCGCTCGGTCCCGGCGTTTTGCAGCGCCGCCGCATGGGCCTGGCCGCCGCCTTCGCCGTCGTCGTCGGATTCGGCGTCGCCACCAAGGTGACGTTCGCGCCGCTGTGGCTGCTGCCGGTGTTCCTTCTCGGCAGTTGGCGGGCCGTCGGCGTCTACGGCGCGCTGTCCCTGATATCGTTTGTCGCCTTCACGTTGCCCGCCATCGGCGCCTTCGCGGAGTTTTTCGAGTGGATGACGCGCTTGACGCTGGCCAGCGGTCTGCACGGCCGCGGCACGGCCACCGTGATGGATTTTTCGCTCTATCCCGAGCGCGTGCTGAAACTGTTCAGCCGGCCGGTCCTGCATGTCGTGTTCCTGGCCTCGGTGGCGGTGCTGGTGGTTCAGTGGCGCCGCCGCCGCCGCGGCCAAGCGGTGCCAGGGCCAGAGACCCAGGCGACGGCACGGGCGCTGGCCGGCGTGTGTGTGGCGCAACTGGCCCAGATTCTGCTGATCGCCAAGCAACCGAACGCCATTTACATCCTGCCCTCCCTGATCCTGGCCGCCCTGGCGGCGGCCCTGCTCTACCGCCTGCTCGTCGATCTGCGCCTGGGCGCCGGGCCGGCGCGGCGGCGCTACGACGGGGCGGTCGCCGCTTTGCTGGCGGTGCTTGCCGTCGCACAAACTTTCGCCGTGGTCGAGACGGACCGCGAGTTCCGCGCCATGCGCGCCGCCGCGGACGCCCTCGACAACGACCGTTTCGCGGCGTGCGCGCGCATTTATTTCCTGCATGCGTCGGGCCCCAGTTTCGCCTTTTATCTGGCCAGTCACGTGACCGGCCAGACGTTCGCCGAACGCCTCGGCAAACAAACGCCCGGCAACGACTTCTGGCTGGAGAACTGGTGGCAGCCGGACACCGTCCAATTGCGCGACTGGTACGGGCCCAGGGACCTAGGGCGGGTCCTCGACAGCTACCCTTGCGCCTACTTGCGCGGCAGTTTTGGCGAGCGCGCCCGGGCCTATCTCGCCGCGACCGCGCCGGGTGTCGCCTTCGACACCTCGTGCTCGACCGGTATGGAGTTCGTCTATACCCTGGGCGTCGATTGCGCCGGCCGCGTCACAGGCGCATGGAATCGGGGCAAGCGACAATGACCGATGACGATGACGGACCCCCAAAGGCTTACGAGAATCAGGTCTTCCTCAAGCAGCCGGCTGCCCGCCCCCTGCGCATCCTGGCCGAATACCTGGAGCCCGAGACCCGCTTCGAGGAATTCAAGGTCAGCGACACCATCGTTTTTTGGGGCTCGGCGCGCCTATCGCCGCGCGACGAGGCCAGCGCCGCGCTGAAGGCGGCGAAGAAAAACGGCGGCGACGTGGCCGACGCCGAGCGGCGGCTCACCATGTCGCGCTACTACGAGGAGGCGCGCCAGCTGGCACGCCGGCTCACCGAATGGTCGAAGGGGCTGAAGGGCTCCCACCGGCGTTTCGTGGTGTGCACGGGCGGCGGCCCCGGCATCATGGAGGCGGCCAACAGGGGTGCGTCGGAGGCCAAGGGAATCAACGTCGGTCTCGGCATATCCCTGCCCCGCGAGGAGCCCGGCAACCCCTACATCACGCGTGAGCTTTCCTTCGAGTTCCACTACTTCTTCATGCGCAAGCTGTGGTTCGTCTATCTCGCCAAGGCGCTGATCGTTTTCCCCGGCGGTTTCGGGACCCTGGACGAGTTCTTCGAGATCATGACCATGACCCAGACGCGCAAGATGAAAAAGCGCATGCCCATCGTCATGTACGGCACCGATTACTGGAACGACATCATCGACTTCGATGCCATGGCGCGCCACGGCACCCTCGACCCCGAGGACCTGAAGCTGTTCACCAAGATCGATTCGGTGGACGAGGCCTTCGACTACATCACCGCCGAACTCACCGAATACGCCCTCGCCGAGCCGGGAGGGGCGTTGTAGGGGGTGGCGGTCCTCGACCGGTCGGCTGTTCGCCGGCGGCGCGGTCTCAGGCCGCCGAGGCCTTCTTGTCCGCCTCCACCTTGCCGACCAGGTTCTCGTAGTCCTCCATGAGGGTCTGGGATATCCGGCCCGGCGTGTAGGCGTGGTCGTCGATGCGGCCCACCGGCGTCACCTCGGCGGCGGTCCCGGTGAGGAACACCTCGCTGGCCCGGGCCAACTCGTCGGGCATGATGGTGCGCTCGACGATTTCGATGCCCCGCGCCCCCGCCAGCTCCATGACCGTGCGCCGGGTGATGCCGTCGAGGAAGCAGTCGGGGGTAGGCGTGTGCAGCTTGTCGTCGTCGAACCTGAGGAAAATATTGGCCCCGGTCCCCTCGGCGACGTGGCCGCGCCAATCGAGCATGAGGGCGTCGTCGCAGCCCTCGGCCTCGGCGGCGTGCTTGGAAAGCGTGCAGATCATGTAGAGGCCGGCTGCCTTGGCGTGTACCGGCGCGGTTTCGGGCGACGGACGGCGCCACGACGACGTCTTCATCTTGATCCCCTTCATGCGCGCCTCGGGCGAGAAATAGGAAGGCCACGGCCACGCCGCGATGGCCACATGGATCTTCGTCTGTTGCGCCGAAACGCCCATCATCTCGGTTCCGCGCCAGGCCACCGGCCGTACATAGCCGTCGACGATGTCGTTGGCCGTGCACACTTCCCGGCAGGCGGCGTCAATCTCGGCCACCGAATAGGGCAGCTCGAAGCCAAGGGTGCGCGCCGAGGTCTCGAGCCGCCCGCTGTGCTCGGTCAGCTTGAAGATGCTGCCGCCGTAGACGCGCTCGCCCTCGAACACGGCCGAGGCATAGTGCATCGCATGGGTGAGAACATGGAGCTTGGCGTCGCGCCAAGGAACCATGGTGCCGTCGATCCAAATGAGGCCGTCACGGTCATCGAAGGGAACGGAATCCATGTAATTTTCTTTCCCCAGGAGAGGCGCCCAAATAATATTCTTGCTTGCTGTACCATTCTCGGCCATATATGTCAACATTACTGACTTAAATTGCCCGTAACCATCGGTGGCCGGCATGGTCCAGCTCAAATCCCGCGTCAGCCCGCTGTTTCTGCGTGAGGAGGAACTGCGCCAGGCCATGGAACTTCTCTTTTACGCCTACCGGGATTTCACCGCGGAGCCCGATTCCATCCTCGCCAAGTATGGCTTCGGTCGGGCCCATCACCGGGTCATCTACTTCGTCGGCCGCAAGCCGGGAACCACCGTCGGCGAGCTTCTCCGCATCCTCAAGATCACCAAGCAGTCACTGTCGCGCGTTTTGGGCCAACTGGTGCGCGAGGGCTTCGTCACCCAGGAATCGGATCCCCGGGACCGCCGGCGGCGGCGTCTCCGTCTTACCGAGAAGGGCGCGGAACTGGAGCGCCTGCTCACCGAATCGCAGTGCCGTCTCGTCGCCAGCGCCTACCGCGAGGCCGGCGCGCAGGCGGTGGAGGGCTTCCGCACCGTGCTCCTTGGCCTCATCAACGAAGAAGACCGCGGCGCCATCGTCGACGCCGAGCCGACCGGAAACTGACCTGACCTGGCCGCCGGGGTGCCGGCGCCGGCCTCTTGTTGTCCCTGTGGCGGGCGGATGTGCTACTCTCCGGACGGTCCGGGCGGCCCGGCCATGAACGCTGCACCGACGGCGGAGCCTGTGCATGAGCGCCAACCTTCCGCACATACTGGTGGTGGACGACGACGACCGGCTGCGGGACCTGTTGGGCGAGTTCCTCCACGAGAACGGCATCCTGGTGGCCACCGCGTGCGACGCCGCCGACGCGCGGGTCAAGCTCGCCAGTCTCGAGTTCGACCTGATCGTGCTCGATGTCATGATGCCGGGCGAAAGTGGCCTCGAATTCTGCAAGGACCTGCGCCGCAAAAGCACCGTTCCCATTCTTATGCTGACCGCCATGGGCGAGCCCGAGGACCGGATCGCCGGGCTCGAGAGCGGCGTCGACGATTACCTGAGCAAGCCCTTCGAGCCGCGCGAGCTGTTGTTGCGCGTTCACAGCATCCTGCGGCGCGTGGCCAAGCCGCCCGTGGCTCCCGCCAAGGTCCGCATGGGCGACGCGATGTTCGACCCCGGTCGAGACGAATTGCGGCGCGGCGGACAGCCCGTGCACCTGACGTCGGTGGAGGCGGCGCTGTTGAAGGCCCTTGCCGAGAGGCCCGGCGAAATCCTCAGCCGCGATGAGCTCTACGAGCGCACCGGGGCGGGCGGCGGCGGCCGCGCCGTCGACGTCCAGGTGACGCGGTTGCGCCGCAAGATCGAACCGGACCCCAGGTTGCCCCGCTATTTGCAGACCGTGCGCGGTCGGGGCTACGTGCTCCGTCCCGATTGAGCCATGGCCCGGGAAAGCCTCATCAAACGGTTGCTGCCGCACAGCCTGCTGGGGCGTTCGCTTCTCATCATCGTCACCCCCCTGGTGCTGCTGCAGGTGGTGTCGGGGGTCGTCTTCTTCGAAAGCCATTGGGACAAGGTCAGCCTGCGCATGGCCCGCAACGTGGCCGGCGACATCGCCGCTCTGGTGGCGCTGATCCGCGAGTACCCGGAAAGCGGCGACCGCGACCGCATCCTGTGGCTGGCCGGCGACCCCATGCAGGTCGTGGTCCGCCTGAAGGAGGGAGAAAACCTACCCAATACGGCGCCCGTGGCAAACGACATGATGGAGGAGATGCTGATCCGCGCCATGGGGGAGTACGTCGGCAAGCCGTTCCAAATCGACGCCCATACCATGGACCGCGAAGTGATCATTTCCGTGCAGCTGGCCGAGGGCATCCTCGAGGTGGTGACGCCGCGCAAGCGGCTGTTCAGTTCGACGACCTATGTCTTCGTGCTGTGGATGGTGGGCACCTCGATGATCCTGTTCGGCGTCGCCACCATATTCATGCGCAACCAGGTCAAACCCATCCGCCGCCTGGCCCTGGCCGCCGATGATTTCGGCAAGGGCCGCGACGTTCCCAGTTTCAAGCCCGAGGGCGCCGCCGAGGTGCGCCGGGCGGCGTCCGCGTTCATCGCCATGCGCGAGCGCATCCGGCGCCAGATAACCCAGCGCACCGAAATGCTGGCGGGCGTCTCCCATGACCTTCGCACGCCGCTCACCCGCATGAAGCTCCAGCTGGAACTGCTCGGCGAAGGCGACGGGCTGGGCGCGCTCAAGGGTGACGTGGTCGAGATGGAGCACATGCTGGAGGGCTATCTCGCCTTCGCGCGCGGCGAGGGCGGGGAAGCGCCGCGGCCGGAGCGCCTGGACACCCTGCTCGACGATATCGTGGCGCAGGCGCGGCGCAAGGGCGGCGTCATCGACCTGCACACCGAGGGCGAGATCACCGTGGCGCTCATGGCGGCCGCCTTCAAGCGCTGCGTGACCAATCTGGTCGACAACGCCATCCGCTATGCCGATCACGTCTCGGTGCGTGCCGGAAAGCGCGGCGCGGCCATCGAGGTGACCATCGACGACGACGGCCCCGGCATCCCCGCCGACAAGCGGGATGACGTGTTCAAGCCGTTCTACAGGGTGGAGACCTCGCGCAACCCGGTCACCGGAGGCGTCGGCTTGGGGCTGACCATCGCCCTCGACGTCATGCGCAACCATGGAGGCGATATCGAGCTCGGCGATTCCCCGAACGGCGGCCTCCGGGTGCGCCTCGTCCTGCCTCTGTGAACGACTAGTGGCCTGTATCATCTAAATTGTACCCATACGATCGCTTTTCCCGTCCCCTCGGCAGGAGGGAGGGCGCCGACGATGCCAGCCCATCGGCAAGCCTTTCCGACGCCCCGAGGGGATGGGAAAAGCGACCCGAAGGGCGGCGTTGCGAGGCTTCCGGACGTCGTCGCGCGCGGTTTGTGGTGGGTTCGCACCACGGCGCGGCGCGCTCCTAGCCGTAAACCGCGCACCGCCGTCGTATGGGTACAATTTAGATGATACAGGCCACTGGCCCCGTCACCGGGCGTACTGTCACCCGACGCCTGGGCGCACGTAAATGCGGTTGTCGGAGTAGCCGTCCTGCCGGTCGCCGGCGCTGGTCGGGGCCAGATCGAAATCATCGAGCAGGGCGTCGATCCTGTCCCGGACGGGCTGGTCGTGGGTGTAGAACTCGACCGCCACCGACTTCAGGCGCGGGTTCCTCAGCGCCGCTTCGGCGCCGACGAGAATCTCATGTTCGATGCCATCGACGTCGATCTTGATGTGGTTGGGCGGCGGCTGGCCCATGTCCGCGCACAGGGTATCGAGGCGGCAGACCTGAGTATGGAGGGCGAGGGCTCCCTCCCCGGCGGGGCTTTCCCCCCTTGCCAGGGAATGGCCGACGGAACCGCTTTCGGTGCCGCTCAGCGCAAGAACGCCAGGTTCCGTGCCGGCGCCCAGCGCCAGACACAGCGGCGTCACCTTGCCGAGGACCCCGTTGAGGGCCAGGTTGCGGGCCAGGACGTGGAACGAGAACGGGTTGGGCTCGACGGCGATGACCCGTACTCCCTTGCGCTTGGCGGCATAGATGCTATAGGCGCCGACGTTGGCGCCGATGTCGTAGAGCACGTCGTCCGCCGCGAACCCGTCGATCCACCGCAAGGTGTCCGGTTCGGCGGCCAGACCGTTCCGCGGCCAGTAGACGGAGGTGCGGTCGGGGGTGAAGAAGGTGATCGGCGTGCCGTTGGCGGCCGTCGTGATGGTGGGGGCGAGCAGGGCGTGGACCCGCGCCACGATGGTTTGCCGCCGCCAGCGGCCGAAGAAGAACGTCAGCAGCGAGATCAGCGCGACGACGAACCTTGCATACAGCGTGCTCATTGACTTGCCTGCGGGATGGGGTTGCGGCGGCGCGCGTCCTTCGTGCCTTCAGTACAGCCGGCCGCCGGCGGGCACCGTCTGGTCGGGGGCCATGAGGACCACTTCGCCGTCCTCGTCCGGGAAGCCGAGGACCAGCACTTCCGACATGAACTTGCCGATCTGGCGCGGCGGGAAGTTGACCACCGCCGCGACCTGACGGCCGACCACGGTTTGCGGCGTGTAATGACGGGTGATCTGGGCGGTGCTTTTCTTCTCGCCGATCTCGGGCCCGAAGTCGATCCACAGCTTCAGGGAAGGTTTCCGCGCCTCCGGATAGGGCTCGCAGCGCTTGACCGTTCCCGCCCGGATATCAACCTTGAGAAAGTCGTCGAAGGCGATTTCCATGGTTTCTCCTCGGTGCGCCGCTCACCCGGAGGCGGCTTCCCGGACCCGTGGCAGGCATAAGTTGACGACCCGTTCGGCTCGCCTCAGCGCCCTGTCAAGCACCGCCATGGTCTTTGCCATGTCCTCGCTGTCGTCGCCGAGCCACGCCCGAAAGGCCTCGCCATAGACGAGGGCCAGCCCCTTGACGCGGAAAGCGCCGCACGGACCGGAAGACGACAAGCCGGCGGCTTCCAGCATCCAGGCCATGGAGCACATGAAACGGGGAAGCAGGACCACGGCCGCCAGGGGATCGGCACAGATGTTCCCGATGATCGCCGCCAGGCCCGCCTTGTGCGGCGTCAAGGCGTCGAAGCGCCGCATGAGCACGTCGAACAGGCGGTCGCGGGCCGATTCCCCCGCCTCTTCGCCCGTCTTCTTGATGGACCCTGGCGTGGCCGTTTCGGCCAGTACCTGTTCGTCGACGCGCTTGACGAAGCCGCGCACGATCGAGGACTTCGACGGAAACGCCGCGTGGACCTGGGCGAGGTCGAGCCCCGCCTCGGCGGCGATCGCCGATATGGACGTGCGCCGCCACCCCTGTCGGGCGGCAAGATTCAGAGCCGCCTCGACGACGCGACCGGGGATGTCGGATTTACGTGCCATGCTTCCCTCCCTTTTGCCGGGGCGCGACCGGGTCGAACATTCCGATTGCGTCAGCCTTCCGTTCTAATGTTAAGTATACCGTGTAATGCTTGGCCTTTGCATCCCGGCCGATCGGGGGCGCCGGGGAAGGGGGCAGTGGTGTCTGTCGGAGCGGCGGAACCAGGGTCGGATTCGTCGAAGCGCCTGTTCCACGAGGCGGCGCGTCAGCCCATGCTCGGCCGTGAGGAGGAGAGGGAATTGGCGCGCCGCGCCGAAGCCGGCGACATCGACGCCGGCCGTCGCCTGATCGTCAGCCACTTGCGCTTCGTCATCAAGATCGCGCGCGCCTACCGCGGCTCGGGCCTGCCCATGAGCGACCTCGTGCAGGAGGGAACTCTCGGCCTGATCCAGGCCGTGCGCCGTTTCAACCCGGACCGCGGCGTCCGGCTCTCCACCTACGCCATGTGGTGGATACGCGCTGCCATCCAGGACCATGTGGTGCACTCGTGGTCGCTGGTGCGCATCGGCACCACCAACGCGCAAAAGGGCCTTTTTCTGCGCCTGCGCCGGGCCACCGCCGATCTTCTCGGCGGCGCCGAGGACCTGGGCGACGAGATCACCGCGAAACTGGCTAAGAGCTTCGGCACCACCGCCACCGAGGTGATGGCCTTGGCACGCCGCGTGGCGCTCGGCGACCAGTCACTGGACCAGCCCCTGACCGAGGCCGGAGGCGGCGCCGTTCGACGGACGCGGCTCGATGCCCTGGCCAGTGGTGAGCCGAACCCTGAAGAGACCCTTGCCGAGGCCAGTGAAAAGCGCTTCCTGAGCGATATGGTGGATCGGGCGCTGGCCGTTCTGCCGCCGCGTGAGGAACTGATCATTCGCAGGCGCTACTTCGAAGACGCCCGCGCCACCTTCGAGGCCATCGGCCACGAAATCGGTCTCTCCAAGGACCGGGTCCGCCAGCTCGAGGCACGGGCCCTGGCCAAGCTGCGCGAAATTCTGCAACCGGCGCTCGCCGGGCGGAATTTCTAGGAGAAGCCGCCGCGGCTTCCGCCTCTTTCACTCTAACGGATATGACCGAGTATTAAGTCTTAGCCGGCCAGTTCGCGGGAGCGCCGGGTGGCGGCGGCGATGGCGCGGGTCATCAGCGGTTGCGCTCCGTCCTCGGCCATCAGCACCTCGAGGGCCGCCGCCGTGGTGCCGCCCGGGCTGGTGACGTTCTGGCGCAGGACGGCGGGCGCTTCGGGGGATTGGCGGAGGAGCTCGCCGGCCCCGGCCACCGTGGTGCGCGCCAGGCGCCCGGAAAGCTCCTCCGGCAACCCGGCCTCGACACCGGCCCGGGCCATGCACTCGGCGAGCAGGAACACATACGCGGGGCCGCTGCCCGAGACCGCGGTGACGGCGTCGAGCAGCGATTCGTCCTCGACCCAGGCCGCCTCGCCGACCGCCTCCAACAAATCCTGGCAAAGCCGGCGCTGGTCGTCGCCGACGAGTGGGTTGGCGCACGCCACCGTGATGCCCCGGCCGACCTGGGCCGGGGTGTTGGGCATGCAGCGCACGATCGGCGCCTCGGCGCCAAGTGCTTCCTGGATGCCGGCGATGGTCTTGCCGGCGGCGATCGACAGAAACACGGTGCTCTCCCCGGCGAAGCGCCGGTAAGCCGGTGCCACCTCGTCCAGGTTCTGGGGCTTCACGGCGATCACCACGACGTCGGGCCGGATGTCGGCGGCCAGCCCGGCGGGCGCCTCGAGGACGGCGACGCCGTGGCTATCGCTGAGGGCGGCGGCGGTCTGGCCGTCGGGCTCGATCACCGTAATGCCCTCTCGCGCCATGCCGCGGTCCAGCCAGCCGGCGAGCATGGCGCCGCCCATCTTGCCGCCGCCGGCCAGGATGAGGGTCGTCGCCATGGCGGCTCAGGCCTCGCCCATGGTATCGACCAGGGCGACGGCGACGGCCTCGGCCGCCGTCCGCTCGCCCCAGATGACGAATTGAAAGGCAGGGTAGTAGCGGTCGCAATCGGCGATCGCGGTTTCCACGATATCGCCCATCTGCTCGATCGTCGGCCCGCCGGCCCCGCGCAGGGGCAAGGCGTGGCGGAACATGGGCAACCCCTCGTCGTTCCACAGGGAGAAGTGGCCGAGCCACATGTGCTCGTTGATCAGGGCCAGCAGCTCGTGCACCCGGGCCTGCTTGGCCGGCGGCACCCGCATGTCGAAGGCACAGGTCAACTGGACGGCGACGGCGTCGGTGTTCCAGGCGAAATACAGGCTGTAGTCGCACCAGTTCCCCGGCACCTGTATGGCCATCTCCTCGTCGCTGCGGCGATCGAAGGCCCAGTCGTGGGCGAAGGCCACTTGTTCGACGATGTCCAGGGGATTGGCGGCGAGGGTATCGCGGATGTGGCTTGAAACGCCCATGCCTTGCCCTCCTCGGGCGGAGCCGGATCCATCCACATATTGTGGTTTTATGACCGACCGCCTACTAAGTGTAGCCTGCCAAAAGGCGCGCCGCCGCGCAAGGACGTAATTCCCGAAGAGCCGAATTTTTTGTGGATAGTATTTCCGGGGGCGGCGCGCGGCGGCCGCCAGTGTCAAGCGCCCGTGGATTTTCGGGGGCGCTTCCTGGGCTTGGCGGCGCCCTTGGGGGGTGCTTTGCGGGCCGGCTTGGCGCCGGTCTTGGCGGCCGCTTTCCGGGCCGGCTTGGTGGCCAGGCGGGCCTCCAGGCGGGCGACGCGTTTTTCCAGCTTTTCCTGTTCGGCGCGGGCCTTGACGGCGACCGCCTTGATGGCCTCGAACTCGTCGCGGGGAACCACGTCCATGTCGGCGAGGAAGCGCTCCAGGCGCTGGTTCACCATGGCCTCGATCTCGCCCTTGACGCCGGCCAGGGTGGAAACGGCGCTGTTCGCCACTTTGGCGAGGTCGTCGAAGAAGCGGCTGCTCGTCTGCATGGGTCGGGCTCCCGCCATTCGGCGCCGGCGCCGTTGCCGGCGCGACCGCCATTATGGGCCGACGCCGCGGTGCTGGCAACCGCACGCGGTGGCGGGGTGGCGCCGCCTTCTTGCGGGTCCCGGCGGGCGGCCCTATAAACGGGCTTCCCTGGACACTAGAGCTGAGGAGAAGCCATGTTCGTGGTGACCGGCGGCGCCGGCTTTATCGGCTCCAACATCGTGGCGGCGCTCGAGGAGCGTGGCCTCGGCAAGGTCGTCGTCTGCGATATCCTGCGCGGCGGCGACAAGTGGCGCAACATCGCCAAGCGCGAGCTCGCCGACTTTCTGGCGCCCGGGAACCTGTTCGATTATCTCGAGGACAACCGCTCCAACGTCGAGGCGGTCATCCACATGGGGGCCATCTCGGCGACCACCGAGACCGACGCTGATCTCATGGTGGCCACCAACTTCAAGCTGTCTCTCCGCCTTTGGAAGTGGTGCACCGGCCACCAGGTGCGCTTCATTTACGCCTCGTCGGCGGCCACCTACGGGGACGGCGACCAGGGCTTCGACGACGACGCCTCCTGCGAAGGGCTGGCCGGGCTCAGGCCGCTCAACGCCTACGGTTGGAGCAAGCACGTTTTCGACCGACGCGTCGCCCGCATGGTAGCCGACGGTGATGCGCGTCCGCCCCAGTGGGCCGGGCTCAAGTTCTTCAACGTCTACGGTCCCAACGAATACCACAAGGGCGGCCAGATGAGCGTGGTGGCGCAGATCCATCCCCGCGCCGTGGCCGGCGAGCCGGCGCGGCTGTTCGAGTCCCATGACCCGAACTATGCCCATGGCGGCCAGCTCCGCGACTTCATCTGGGTCGATGACTGCGTCGATATCGTCATGTGGCTGCTCGGCGACGGCTCGGTGAGCGGCATCTACAATTGCGGCACCGGCCGGGCGCGCAGCTTCGCCGACCTCGCCACCGCCGTCTTCCGGGCGCTCGGCAAGGAACCGGCCATCGACTACGTGCCGACGCCGGCCCCCATCCGCGACAAGTACCAATACTTCACGGAGGCTTCCATGGCGCGCTTGCGCGCCGCCGGCTACAGGGCGGACTTCACGGCGCTCGAGGACGGCGTGGCGCGCTACGTCCAGGACTATCTGAGCACGCCGGACCCCTACCGGTGAAAACCGCGGCGCTGCCGGCATGACCTTCGTCATTCCCTTTCCCGCCATCGATCCGGTGCTCTTCGAGGTCGGGCCGATCGTCGTCCGCTGGTACTCGTTGGCCTATATCGTCGGCCTCATCGCCGGGTGGCGCCATCTCCGCGTGCTGGTCAAGGGGCCGCCCGCCATCATGAAGGTGCTCGACGCCGACGACTTTCTGCTGTGGGCGACGCTCGGCGTCGTGCTCGGCGGACGACTGGGATACGTGCTCTTCTACAAGTTCGGCTTCTACATGGACAACCCCCTGGCCATCCTGCAGGTGTGGCGGGGCGGCATGTCGTTCCATGGCGGGCTGCTCGGCGTGGCGGTGGCGGGCTATCTGTTCACGCGCCGACGCGCCATCCCCTTTCTGCCCGCCGCCGACGCCGTCGCCTGCGTGGCGCCCATCGGGTTGTTTCTGGGGCGGCTGGCCAATTTCATCAACGGCGAGCTGTTCGGCCGCCCCTCGGACGTGCCGTGGGCCATGGTGTTCCCGGGCGGCGGACCGGCGCCGCGCCACCCGAGCCAGCTCTACGAGGCGGCGCTGGAGGGCATCGTGCTCTTCGCCGTGCTCAACGTCTTGTGGCGCGTCGAGGCCGTGCGCGCCCGGCCGGGGTTCGTGTTGGGCGTCCTGCTGGCGGGCTATGCCCTGGCCCGCGCCGCGGTCGAACTGTTCCGCCAGCCCGACGCCCACATCGGATTTCTGATGGCGGGCACCACCATGGGCCAGTGGCTGTCGGCGCCCATGCTGGCCTTGGGGCTCTACTTCATGCTGCGCCCGCGGCGCGCCGGGTGACGCCGGATGGGACGTTCTGTGGGACGCCCAGTGGGACGCCCCGTGGGCGGCCTCGCCGACCACCTGCGCCGGCGCATCGCGGCGTGCGGCCCGCTCACCGTCGCCGAGTTCATGGCCGAGGCCCTCGGCCACCCCCGCCACGGCTATTACACGAGCCGCGACCCCCTGGGCGCCGCCGGCGACTTCATCACGGCGCCCGAAATCTCCCAGATGTTCGGCGAGCTGATCGGCCTGTGGTGCGCCGTCGTCTGGCAGGACATGGGCGCCCCCGATCCGGTCGCGGTGGTGGAGCTCGGACCGGGGCGCGGGACGCTGATGGCGGATGTCCTGCGGGCGGTGCGCCCGGCGCCCGGCTTCCTTGACGCCGCGCGGCTGCACATGGTGGAGACCAGCCCGGTCCTCAGGGAGCGCCAGCAGGAGGCCCTGGCGGCGGCCGAACTGGGCACCGCCCCGGTGTGGAGCGATTCCCTCGACGGCGTCCCCGAAGGGCCCATGGTGCTCATCGCCAACGAGTTCTTCGATGCTCTGCCGGTGCGCCAGTTTCAGCGTACCGAAGAGGGTTGGCGGGAGCGCCGGGTCGATGCCGAAGAGGACGGCGGCTTCCGTTTCGTCCTGGCGCCGCCGCTGCCTCTCGATCCCTTGACCACGAAACGCCTGGCCGTCGCCCCCGAAAGCGGCGTCGACGGCGGCGTCATCGAGGTATGCCCGGACGGCCTGGCCCTGGCCGGCGCCATCGGGAGGCGGGTGGCGCGCCACGGCGGCGCCGCCCTCATCCTCGATTACGGCCACGCCGAAAGCGCCGCCGGCGACACCCTGCAGGCGGTCAAGGACCACGCCTACCATCCCGTCCTCGAGGCGCCCGGCGAAGCCGACCTCACCGCCCACGTCGATTTCACCGGTCTCGCCGCCGCCGCCGTCGAGGCCGGTGCCGGCGCCTTCGGGCCGGTGCCCCAGGGGACGTTCCTCGAAAGACTGGGCATCGGAGCGCGCGCCGAGGCGCTGCTGGTCGGCGCCACGGCCGGGCAGGCCAGCGATATCCGTTCCGCCCACCACCGCCTGGTCGACGAGGCCGAGATGGGAACCCTGTTCAAGGCCCTCGCCGTGGCCCATCCCGAAACGGCGCCTCCGCCGGGGTTCGGTTGAGGGGAATGGACGGGGGGGGCGGTGACACTTCGCCTCTTTTCCCGGCCCCGCCCTTGCCCCCATAATGCGCCCCATGGCGAGGCAAGAAACAACTTTCACCGCCACCCTCCTTGACGGCGTGCCGGGCGTCCGCCATGCCTTCTTCACGCGTCGGGGCGGGGTCAGCGAGGGATCCTATGCCTCCCTCAACTGCGGGTTCGGTTCCGGCGACCGCGCCGAGAGCGTTGCCGCCAACCGCCGGCGCGCCATGGAGAGGCTGGCCCTTTCCGGCGATGACCTGGTCACCGTCCGCCAGACCCATTCGGCGGACGTGGCCGTGGTCGAGGCGCCGTGGACGCCGGCCCAGGCACCGGGTGCCGACGCCCTGGTCACGCGGGCGCCGGGGGTGGCGCTCGGCGTGCTCACCGCCGATTGCGCACCGGTGCTGTTCGCTGACGCCGAGGCCGGCGTCATCGGCGCCGCCCACGCCGGCTGGCGCGGTGGGCTGGCCGGGATTCTCGAGGCAACCGTCGAGGCCATGACCGGCCTCGGCGCCCGGGCGCGCGGCATCGTCGCCGGCATCGGTCCGTGCATCCATCAGCAGTCCTACGAGGTGGGGCCGGAGTTTCAGGCGGCCTTCGTCGGCGAGGAGGCCGCCAACGCCGATTTTTTCGCGCCCGGCGACGGCGACCGCCGGCTCTTCGACCTGCCCGGCTACCTGGAGCGGAGATTGGCCGGGATCGGTCTCGCCGCGGTCGAGCGCCTGGCCCACGATACCCGGGGCGAGGAGGACCTGTTCTTCAGCTATCGGCGCGCCGTCGAGCTGGGCGAAACCCGCTACGGGCGCGGCCTGTCGGCCATCGCGCTGTCCGGTGGATAGGCGCCCGCCCCGGCGTCGTCATGTGAGATCGTCCCCATGCCCTACATGATCATACTGGTGATGGTCCTGGTGCTTGGCCTCGTGGTCACCTGCGTGCTCGCCTGAGCCATGCGGTTGCCGGTCACATGGGTTCTCGTTTGCGCCGCCGCCGCGGCGGCATGCGCCGATCTCGGCGATGGGTTGATGGGTGGTTTCGAGCAACCGCCAAAGGTGGAGATCAAGAAAAGCGTCGGCATCCGCGTCGAGCCCGTGGACGGGCCGCCGGCGCCCATGGCGCGGCTTCTGGCGCAATCGGTGGCGGCGGAGCTCGATACGCAGCGCGTCCTCGCCTCGGTCGGCGTCGCCGGGGACAGCCGTTACGTGTTGAGGGGCCGCGCCGAACGCAACCGCGATAATAACCGCGTCCCCTTCATCGTCGTCATCAAGTGGGACTTGGTCGACGCCTCCGGCAAACTGGTCGGCAACCACAGCCAGGGGGTCGAGGGCACGTGGTGGCAATGGGAATACGGCGACCCGCGTATCATCCGTTCCGTCGGCAAGGCGGCGGCCAAGCCCATCGTCGCCATGATCCGCGTCGAGCCCGACACCGTGCCTCCGGGGGCACCGCAGCCCGCCAACCTGCTGATCTTGGAGGTCAAGGGCGCCCTCGGCGATGGCAACTCGGCGTTGACGCGCGAGATGAAAGCGGCCGCCAAGGCGGCCGGCATCGCGACGACCGAGCTGCCCGACGTGGCCACCCACGTCCTGCAAGGGGTGGTCAGGGCCGAGGCGCCGAGCGGGCCGCGCCAGCGGGTGACGATCGTATGGACGATGACCACGCCCGACGGCCGCGAGGTGGGCAAGGCGACCCAGGAGAACACCGTCGCCGCCGGCTCGCTCGACGGGGCGTGGGGCCCGGTGGCGGCGCTCGTGGCGCGCGCCGCGACGCGTGGCGTGGAGGACATTCTCAGCCGCTCGCGGCAAATCCGTGCCGTCAAGTCCATCATGCCCAAGGGCCGCGTCTTGCCGCTAGTCCCCGGCCGCGCGCCGCCTCCCGATCAGTGAGCATGGCGGGCGAGGAAGCCCGTTTACACACCATTGCGACGCTGATAAATTCCGCCGCGTCTTACTAGGAGTCCTCGGCGTCGCGGGAAGCGGGAGGAATGCCCTCTCCATCGATGTGCTGGACCGTGCCGAAGGGACCGGTTGCCATGAAAATCGTTGCCTGCAACAGCAACACGCCCTTGGCCGAGGCGATGTCCGCCTACCTCAACCTGCCGCTGACCAAGGCGAGCATCCGCCGCTTCTCGGACATGGAGGTGTTCGTGGAGATCCAGGAAAACGTGCGTGGCGAAGACCTTTTCGTGGTGCAGTCCACGTCCTATCCGGCCAACGACAACCTCATGGAGCTGCTGGTGACGTTGGACGCGCTCAAACGGGGCTCGGCGCGCCGCATCACCGCCGTCGTTCCTTACTTCGGATATGCTCGCCAGGACCGCAAATCGGGGCCGCGCACGCCCATTTCGGCGAAACTGGTGGCCAACCTCATCACCACGGCGGGGGCCGACCGGGTGCTCACCATCGACCTCCATGCCGGCCAGATTCAGGGGTTCTTCGACATCCCCCTCGACAATCTCTTCGCCGCTCCCGTCTTCATAAAGGACATCAAGAAGCGCTTCGACGGCGCCGGCCTCATGGTCGTCTCGCCCGACGTCGGCGGCGTACTGCGGGCCCGCGCAATCGCCAAGCCCCTCAACGCGGACCTGTCGATCATCGACAAACGGCGCGAGAAGGCGGGGGTGTCGGAAGTGATGAACATCATCGGCGACGTCGAGGGCCGGTGCTGCATCCTGGTCGACGACATCGTCGATTCGGGGGGCACACTGTGCAACGCCGCTGACGCCCTGATGGACGCGGGGGCCACGGTGGTCACCGCCTACATCACTCATGGGGTGCTTTCGGGGGGCGCGGTGGCGCGGGTGACGGCCTCGGCGCTTGATAAGCTCGTCATCACCGACAGCATCATGGCTACCGAGGCGGTGCGCGTCTCCAACAACATCGAGCAGCTCACCATCGCGCCCTTGATGGCGGAGGCGATGCGCCGCATCAGCGACGAATCGTCGGTTTCCAGCCTCTTCCATTGAGCGCGGCGGCCGGACTCTAAGGTCTTGCCGCGGCGGGCGACAACGGATATTAAGCGCCGGCACCCTCGCAACCCGGCACCGCGTAGGCGATAAGGAGTCAGGACCATGGCTGAAGCAACGACCATAGCGGTGCAACCGCGCCAACACGCCGGCAAGGGGGCAGCCCGCGCCGTGCGCCGCGGTGGACGCGTTCCGGGCGTCATCTACGGCACCAAGATCGAGCCCGTCCTCATTACGGTCGATCCCGCCGACCTCGTCGTGGAGATGAAGCAACCGGGCTTTTTCGCCCGCGTCTTCGAGCTCGATATGAACTCAGAGACCCACCGGGTGCTGGCCCGGGATGTGCAATTCCACCCCGTGAACGATCGTCCGATGCACGTCGATTTCATGCGCTTTTCCGCCGATACCAAGCTTAACATCGACGTCGAGGTGATCTTCGAGAACGAGGAGCTGTCGCCCGGCATCAAGCGCGGCGGTGTGCTCAACGTGGTGCGCCACACCATCGAGATGATCTGTTCGGCGGAGAACATTCCGCCTTTCATCACCGTCGACCTCACGGGCCTCGACATCGGTGACAGCGTGCACATCAGCCAAGTGGACATTCCGGATGACGCGGTGCCGACGATCACCGACCGCGACTTCACCATCGCCACCATCGCCGCGCCGACCATCCTGACCATCGAGGAGGAAGAGGAAGAAGAGGTCGAAGGCGAGGAAGGCGAGGAGATCGAAGGCGAAGAGGGCGAGGCCGTGGAAGGCGAAGGCGAAGGCGAAGGCGAAGGGGAAGAGAAGTCCGCCGAGGGCGGAGACGCCTCCAAGGGGTCGGCGAAGGAATAGGCGCGCCGGCGCCGGCGCCGGGCCATGTTGTTGGTGGTCGGCCTCGGCAATCCCGGAGCGGAATACCTCCGCAACCGCCACAACATCGGTTTCATGGCGGCGGACGCCATCGCGCGCCGCCATTCCCTGGGGCGCTTCCGGGCCAAGTTCTCGGGCGACATCGCCGAGGGAACAGTGGGCGGAGAGCGGGTGCTCGTTCTCAAGCCCAAGACCTTCATGAACGAGGCGGGGCGTTCGGTGGCGGCGGCGGCCAGGTTCTACAAGATCCCGCCCTCCGACATCATCGTGCTCCACGACGAGCTCGACCTCGCCGCCGGGCGCCTGCGCGTCAAGGACGGCGGCGGTCACGCCGGGCACAACGGGCTGCGCGACATCCACGCCCATCTGGGCGCCGATTATCGGCGCGTGCGCCTCGGCATCGGCCATCCCGGCGACAAGGAGCGGGTCACCGCCCACGTGCTGCAGGACTTCACCAAGGCCGACGGGCCATGGGTGGAGGCCCTGCTCGACGCCGTCGCCGAAAACTTCCCTCTCCTGGTGGGGCGCCGCGACGCCGAGTTCGCGAGCCGCGTGGCGCTGGCCCTAAAGCCGCCCAAGCCGAAGGCGAAGCCGGCGCCGGAAAGCCCGGAAGGCAAAGAGGCATCGACGACCCCGGAAGAAGACGATGGGCTTTAACTGCGGCATCGTCGGCCTTCCCAATGTCGGCAAATCGACCCTCTTCAACGCGCTGACGGCCACCGCCCAGGCCGAGGCCGCCAACTATCCCTTCACCACCGTCGAGCCCAATGTGGGCCGCATCGCCGTGCCCGACCCCCGGCTCGACGAGATTGCCGCGGCGGCCGGGTCGTCCCGGGTCGTCCCCACCCATCTCGAGTTCGTGGATATCGCCGGCCTGGTGCGCGGGGCGAGCAGGGGCGAGGGGCTCGGCAACCGCTTCCTGGGCGCCATCCGCGAGGTCGACGCCATCGCCCACGTCGTGCGCTGCTTCGCCGACGACAACGTCACCCACGTCGACGGCGCCGTCGATGCCGTGCGCGACGCCGAGACCATCGAAACCGAGCTCATGCTGGCCGACCTCGAAAGCCTGGAAGGCCGCGTCGAGGCGTGGGCCAAGAAGGCGCGCGGCGGCGACGACGAGGCCAAGGCCGAACTCGCCGTCGCCGAGCCCGTGCTGGCGGCACTCAGGGAGGGTACGCCGGCGCGCCAAGTGGCGGCCGCATCTGCCGACGGAGACCGCCGACGCGGCCTGTACCTGATCACCGACAAGCCGATGCTTTTCGTGTGCAACGTGGACGAGGCGTCCCTGCCCGACGGAAACGCGCTGAGCGCGGCGGCGGCGGCGCGCGCCGAGGCGCGGGGCCTGCCCTCGGTGGTCATCTCGGCTAAGATCGAATCGGAAGTGGCGGCCCTCGACGAGGCGGCGGAGCGCGCCGAGTTCCTCGCCGCCTTGGGGCTCGCCGAGACGGGGTTGGCGCGCCTCGTCCACGCCGGCTACGGGTTGCTCGGCCTGATCACCTTTTTCACCGCCAACCGTCGGGAAGCCCACGCCTGGACGGTGCGCCGGGGCACCACGGCACAGCAGGCGGCGGGCGCCGTGCATACCGATTTCGCCCGCGGCTTCATCGCCGCCGAGACGATTTCATGCGCCGACTTCGTCGCCCACGGCGGCGAGCGCGGCGCCAAGGACGCTGGCGCGATGCGCCAGGAAGGCCGCGACTACGTCGTCCAGGACGGCGACGTCATCCTCTTTCGCTTCAACGTGTGAGGCGCGGCGAGCGCATTGCCCGATCAGTTGGAATCATGTCGTTGCCACCCCCACCCGGCCCGACCGGCTGGATAACGGGCGAGCGCAACCCCCGGATAACTTTTACGCAACGTATTGCCTAATCGAAACGGTCGGGTCCGGGATCCGCCCCTACATTCGGCAAATGGCGTAGGGGCCGGTCTCGGACCGGCCCGCTTTCCGGTGATTGCATGTGAGCGGAAATCTATCTAGGGCATCAGCAAATGGACGTGGGCGGCGGCGACGGGCTTGGCGGGGTCGTCCTGCCAGGCCTCGGCGCGCACGTTGGCGATGCGCCGGCCCTGCTTGACCAGGGTGCCGCGGGCGAAGGTGTCGGCGCACCGGCACGGCCGCAGGTAGTCGATGGAGATGTTGACGATCTTGGGAAAGGCGTCGTCCTCGACGGCGTGCAGCAGGTGGAAGATGGCGGCGTGTTCGAGGAGGGCGCCGACGACGCCGCCATGAAGGGCCGGAATTTGCGTGTTGCCGATGTTGCTGGGCCGGTAGCGCAACACCGTGAGCGGGCCGGCCTCGTCGCGGGCGGTCTCGAGGCCGATGACCGCCGCGTAGGGGATGGTTTCGCCGAGCCGTGCGATGGTTGCCGCGCGCTTGCCTTCATTGGTGTTCTTGCCCACGGCCCTAACCCTTCTCGCCGCCGATCGTATATCCGGCCGAGCCCAACATGAAAGTGGCGGCGCAGTTGGCGATCAGGTCGGCGCTATCACCGTGGTGGGCGTAGCCGCGCGCGAAGGCGACGTGGCGCGTCGTCTTGTAGCATTCGGCGAAACCGAAGATCGGCATCTCTGGCGTCGCCGGCTTGAGGTAGTCGATGCGCAAATCCAGGGTGGCGACCGAGGTGCCCTCCTCGACCGTGGAAAAGGCGGCGAGGCCGGCCACGGTATCGAGCACCGTGGTGATGACGCCGCCGTGCACGAAGCCGAACTCGACGTTGCCGACGAGGCGCTCCTGATAATCGAGGCGGATGGTGCCGGAGCCGGGTTCGAAATCGACCACCCTGAGCCCCAGCTCGCGGCAATGGGGAATGGTCTCGAAGACCTCGAGCAATCGTTCCAGACGCTTGGCGGACGGGGCGTCGGTCATGGCGCGGGCGGCTCCGGCTGGGATGGCGGCGCGCCGGAGTATAGGGACCTTTTGTACGATCCCCATCGACTTTTATCGTGAAACAATTTCTCGCTGGGTTAGACTGCCGGTCAGCCGCAAGGGAGGAGTAAATACACCATGGGCACCACCATCAAACTGACCGCGTCCGACGGCCACGCGTTCGATGCCTACCGCGCCGATCCGGAAGGCACGGCCAAGGCCGGCCTCGTCGTCGTCCAGGAGATTTTCGGCGTCAACAGCCATATCCGCGAGGTTTGCGACGGCTTCGCCGCCGAAGGCTACGCGGCGCTGGCGCCGGCCCTGTTCGACCGAGCCGAGCGCGGCGTCGAACTCGGCTACGAAGCCGACGAGGTGGCGCGCGGCCGCGAAATCCGCGGCCAGGTGAGCTGGGACGATGCCGTCCTCGACGTGGAGACCGCCGCCAGGGAGCTGGCTTCGCTACCCAAGGTCGGCGTCGTCGGCTATTGCTGGGGCGGCTCGATGGCCTGGCTCGGCGCTTGCCGGCTCGGTTTCAACTGTGCCGTCGGCTACTACGGCGGCCAGATCATCGGCTTCGTCGAGGAGAGGCCGTCCTGCCCCACCATGCTCCATTTCGGGGAGACCGACGCGACCATTCCGCTCGACGACGTGGAGGTCATCGGCGCCACCCACCCGGGCGTGCCCATCCACGTCTACGACGGCGCCGGCCACGGCTTCAACTGCGATCGCCGGGGCTCCTACCATGCAGATGCCGCGGCCACGGCGCGCCAGCGAACGCTGGCCTTCATGGCCGACTACCTGGGCTAAGGGTGGCGCCTATTTGCGTTCCGGAAACAGCCCGGCCAGTCCCTCGGCCGAGGCTTCGCACACGCCTCGTTCGGTGATCAGGCCGGTGACCAGGCGCGCCGGAGTGACGTCGAAGGCATGGTTGGCGGCGGCGCTGCCCTCGGGCACGAGCCTCACGTCGACCACCTCGCCGGCGTCGGTGAGCCCGGCGATGCGCGTCACCTCGGCGGCGTCGCGCTCCTCGATGGGGATGTCGCTGAGCCCGTCCGAGATCGTCCAGTCGATGGTCGGCGAGGGCAGCGCCACGTAGAAGGGCACGCCGTTGTCCTCGGCGGCCAGCGCCTTGAGATAGGTGCCGATCTTGTTGGCGACGTCGCCCGACGCCGCCGTGCGGTCGGTGCCGGTGATGCAGAGATCGACCTCGCCCTTCTGCATGAGGTGGCCGCCGGCGTTGTCGACGATCACCGTGTGCGCCACCCCGTGCGCCTTGAGTTCCCAGGCGGTGAGGCTGGCACCCTGGTTGCGGGGCCGCGTCTCGTCGACCCACACGTGGACGGGGATCCCCGCGTCGTGGGCCTTGTAGATGGGGGCCAGGGCCGTTCCCCAGTCGACGGTGGCCAGCCACCCGGCGTTGCAGTGGGTGAGCACGTTGAGGCGCCCGGCCCGGTCCTTCTCGTCCCAGGCGGCGCGCAGGATGTCGAGCCCGTGCTCGCCGATGGCCGAGCACATGGCCACGTCGTCGTCGCAGATCTCGGTGGCGCGGCGCCAGGCGGCGTCGGCGCGGCGCTCGGGCGGGTGCTGACCGAGCGTCGCCATCATGTCGTCGAGCGCCCAGCCGAGGTTGACGGCGGTGGGCCGGGTCGCGGCGAGCGCCCGGGCGGCACCTTCCAGGGCCGCGTCGGAGGCGTCGGCCCTGGCCGCCAGCGCCATGCCATAGGCCGCCGCCGCCCCGATCAGGGGCGCGCCGCGCACCTGCATGTCGGAAATGGCGCGCGCCGCGTCGGCCACGGTTTCCAGCCTGACGGTGACGAAAGCGTGGGGCAGCCGCGTCTGGTCGATGATCTCCACGGCGCCGCCGTCGGCGGCCGGCCAGATGGTGCGGTAGGGGGTGCCTTCGACCTTCATGGGGTTCTCATCCGGCGGCCTTGTCCGCATCGAGGACCCGCCCGGCGACCGCCGAAAGCTTCTCCACCATCTCGGGATCGCGGGCGTCCGGGGCGGTGATGATGGCATTGTCGAGGGCTCGGTGGCAGCCTTGCGCGCACGCCTCGGCGCGTCCCTTGAGCCTGGGCGCCACCTGCTTGACCAGGCCGCGGCCGCGCTCGGCGTTGTCGAGCAGCACGCGGATGATGGAATCCACGGTGACGTGGTCGTGGTCGGGATGCCAGCAGTCGTAGTCGGTGACCATGGCGATGGTGGCGTAGCACATCTCCGCCTCGCGGGCGAGCTTGGCTTCCGGCATGTTGGTCATGCCGATGACGTCGCAGCCCCAGGAGCGGTAGAGTTCGGACTCAGCGAGGGTCGAGAACTGCGGCCCCTCCATGGCCAGGTAGGTGCCGCCGCGCACCGCCTCGATGGCAAGCTCGCCGGCCGCCGCCTCGACGGCGTCCCCGAGGCGCCCGCACACGGGATGGCCGAGCGCCACGTGGGCCACCAGCCCGGCCCCGAAGAAGCTCTTTTCGCGGTCGAAGGTGCGGTCGATGAACTGGTCGGCGATGACGAAAGTGCCCGGCGCCAGTTCCTCCTTGAACGAGCCGCAGGCGCTGATCGACAGGATCTCGGTAACGCCGGCGCGTTTCAGGGCATCGATGTTGGCGCGGAAGTTGATGCCGCCGGGCGGCAGGCGGTGGCCGCGGCCGTGGCGCGGCAGGAAGACCATGGGCTGGCCGTCGAGCTCCCCGAACAGCAATTCGTCCGAGGGCTCGCCGAAGGGCGAGGAGATCTTTTCCCAGCGGGTATCGGCGAGGCCGTCGATGTCGTAGACGCCGCTGCCGCCGATGACGCCGATGACGGGGGGGGTGCCGGGCTCATCCATGGATGCGGTCCTTATGTGGTGATCGTGCCGGACGTCAGTTTCCCAGCTTGGGCAAGGACGATCAACCGCTGCCCGTGGCAACAGCTTGCCGCTCGGCGCGGCGCCTCAGGATCAGCCAAAGGGTGGCGGCGCCGGAAACCGCGACAAAGGGGAGCACCGTCCATTGCACGGCGTTCCAACTGAAGAAGTGGAGGATGGCGCCCGACGAAAGGGAGGCCAGGGCCACCGTGCTGAAGACCAGGAAGTCATTGATGCCCTGGACCTTTTCGCGCTCTTCGGGCGTGTAGGATTCGGTGAGCAGGGTCGAGGCCCCGATGAAGGCGAAGTTCCATCCCAAACCAAGCGCCAGCATGGCCAGCCAGAACTGGACGATGTCGATGCCGGAGAGCGCGATCGCCGCGCAGGCCATGAGCAGCACCACGCCCGTCAGCATGATGTTGAGCACCCCGAAACGCTCGATCAGGGCACCGGTAAAAAGGGCCGGGGCAAACATGCCGACCACGTGGCCCTGGATGACGAAGGCGGCATCGTTGACGTCGTAGCCGCAGGCGACGATGGCCAGCGGCGATGCCGTCATCACCAGGAGCATGGCGCCGTAGGACACCATGCCGCCGAGGGCCGCCACCACGAACACCGGCTGGCGTATGATCTGCGGCAGCGGGCGTCCCGAGTGCCCGTAGCCGAGGGCCTCCGGCTGCGGGATATCGAGGATGGCGAGCACCGCCGAGGTCAGCGCGGCGAGGCCGGCCATCACCACGAACGAGCCGGCGAAGGCGACCGGGGAGATTTCGTTGGCCCACTCGGTAAGGCCGGGCGCGGCCACGGCGGCGACAAGGCCGCCGGCCACCACCAGCGAAATGGCCCGGCTCTTGAATCGCGGGCTGGCGGTGTCGGCGGCGGCGAAGCGGTAGAACTGGGCGAAGCCGGCGAAGATGCCCATGATCAGGCCGCCGGCGACGAACAGCCAGAAGTCGCCGCCATAGACCGCGTAGGCCGCGATGGCGGCGCCGGCGGCGCAGATCGCGGTGCCGACCATGAAACCGGCGCGCCGCCCGACGCGCTTCATCAGGAGCGCCGCGGGAACGGTGGCCATGGCGTTGCCGATGATCATGGCGGTGAACGGCAGGGTGGCCAGCGCCTTGTTGGTGGCCAGCGCCGCTCCGGTGAGCCCGCCGACGATGGTCATCATGGTCCAGATCGTGATGAACAGTGCCTGGCACACGAAGAGGACGGCGACGTTCTTCTTTTCGCGGGACAGGTTCATGGGTTTTCCCGGACTCTCTCAAGGTCTTATCGTCCTGGATCGAAACGATCCAGGACGTGAATACGCCCCTCAATACATTAAACAGAGTACGATCGTTTCAAATTGTTTCAATTTGAAACGATCGTACTCTAGCGGCTCGAGATGGCGAGCTTGAAGCCCTAAAAACGAAGCCGCCGGCCAGGACCGGCGGCATGGCGGCTGGTTGACCGGGGGGGGTAGCGGCTCAGTGCAGGTCCGCCCATATCTTGCGCTTGAGCGCGAACAGCATGGCGGTGAGCACCAGCAAGAATAGCAGGACCTTGATGCCGAGGCGCTTGCGGTCCTCCATCCCGGGCTCGCCGGCCCACTCCAGGAAGATGGTGACGTCGGCCGACATCTGCTCGACCGAGGCCTTGGTGCCGTCGGCGTATTCGACGCCGTCCTCGACGAGCGGCGGCGGCATGGCAATCTGATGGCCCGGGAAGTAGTCGTTGTAGCTCATCCCCTCCATCATCTCGAATCCTTGCGGCGCCTCTTCCCGATAGCCGGTGAGCAGGGCGTACATGTAGTTGGCGCCGCCCTTGCGCGCCTTGTTGATCACCGACAGGTCGGGCGGCAGGGCGCCGGAATTGGCGGCGCGGGCCTCCTGATCGTTGGCGAAGGGCTGCGGAAAGGGGTCGGTGGCCCGCGCCGGGCGGGTGAACATCTCGCCTTCCTCGTTGGGGCCGTCCTCGACCTCGAACTCGGCGGCGATGGCCTTGATCTCCTCGGCGGAGAAACCGACGCCCCCGAGGTGCCGGTAGGCGACCAGATTGAGCGAATGGCAACTGGCGCACACCTCGAGATAGACCTGCAACCCGCGCCTCAGGGCATTGCGGTCGTAGGTGCCGGTGACGCCGTCGAACGACCAGTCGCGGGCCTCTGGCTTGAGGCCGACAGCGGCGGAGGCGGCTCCGGCGGATGCGACGGACAGCGCCAGCACGGTGGCGAGTGCGAACAACCTGCGCATCAGACCGATCCCGGCGCCGGCGGTTCGGCCGCGACCACCGCGGCGCTGATGCTTTCCGGTACCATGCGTGGCCTCTCCAACCAACCGAGCAGCGGGAACACCAGGACGAAATGCAGGAAATAATAGGCGGTGCCGATCTGCCCGATGATGAGGAGCGGCACAGTGTCCATGAACAGGGCGTCCGGCGGATTGGCGCCGATCCAGCCGAGGATCAGGCAGTCCACGAAGAAGATCCAGAAGAACTGCTTGTAGATGGGCCGGAACTTGGCGCTGCGCACTTTCGAGGTGTCGAGCCACGGCAGGAACAGGAGGATGAGGATCGAGGCGAACATGGCGACCACCCCGATCAGTTTGGCCGGGATGAACCAGATGTCGAAGGTGATGGCGCGCAGGATGGCGTAGAACGGCATGAGATACCATTCGGGCACGATATGGGCCGGGGTCACCAACGGGTTGGCCTCGATGTAGTTGTCGGGCTCGAGGAAGAAGTTGGGCGCGAAGAACACGAAAAACATCCAGATGACCATCAGGACCCCGAGCCCGAAGGTGTCCTTGATGGTGTAGTAGGGATGGAAGGGGATGGAATCCTGCGGGCCCTTCATGTCAATGCCCAGCGGGTTGCTGGATTTGTGCACGTGCAGAGCCCACAGGTGAACGAAGACCAGCGCGAAGATGATGAACGGCAACAGGTAGTGCAGCGAGAAGAAGCGGTTGAGGGTGGGGTTGTCGACCGCGAAGCCGCCCCACAGCCAGGAGACGATCGCATCGCCGACCAGGGGAACCGCTGAGAACAGGCTGGTGATCACGGTGGCCGCCCAGAAGCTCATCTGCCCCCACGGCAGCACATACCCCATGAACGCGGTCGCCATCATGGCGAGCAGGATGAAGACGCCCATAATCCACAGGATCTCGCGTGGGTTCTTGTAGGACCCGTAATAGAGGCCGCGGAACACGTGGATGTAGACGACGATGAAGAACATCGAGCCGCCGTTCATGTGCACGTAGCGCAACAGCCAACCGTAGTTGACGTCGCGCATGATGCGCTCGACGCTGTCGAAGGCGTAGTCCACGTGTGGCATGTAGTGCATGGCCAGCCAGATGCCCGTGGCGATCATGATGACCAGCACGATTCCGGCCAACGAACCGAAGTTCCACCAGTAGTTCAGGTTTCTCGGCGTCGGGTAATCGACCAGCTCGTGGTGCATGAACGAGAAGACCGGGAGCCGGTAGTCGATCCACTTGACGATCGGGTTGTTCCAGGTTGGTGTCGCCATGACCGTTCCCTAACCGATCTTGATCGTCGTGTCGTCGAGGAATTCATAGGGCGGGATCGGCAAGTTATTGGGCGCCGGTCCCTTGCGGATGCGCCCCGAGGTGTCGTAGTGGGAGCCATGGCACGGGCAGAACCAGCCGTCGAATTCACCTTTCGGCTCGCCGCTTCTCTGGCCCAGCGGGATGCAGCCCAAGTGGGTGCACACGCCGATCATGATCAACCAATCGGCCTTCTGGACGCGGGCGCCGTCCTCTTCCGGTTCGATGAGGTCGCCCATGGGCACCGCCTGCGCGATCTCGATCTCCTCGGCCGTGCGCCGGCGCACGAAAACCGGCTTGCCCTGCCAAACCACGGTGATGGACTGTCCCACCTCGATCGGCGACAGGTCGACCTCGGTCGTTGACAGGGCCAGCACGTCGGCCGACGGGTTCATGAAGTCGATGAACGGCCAACAGGCGAGTGCCGTGCCCACGGCGCCCACCGTCGAGGTGGCGATGAGCAGGAAATCACGCCGATCTTCACCGTCGTCTGTGGCGCCGGGATCTGCAGTCGTCGAATCTGCCATTGCAATTCCTCTCCTCGGAGCGGACGAATCGGTAACGCGTAACCCAAGGCCCGATGTTCATGGTCGTTGCACGGCAATCAAGGCGGGGGACAATATAATGAAAATCGCAACGTTGGAAAGGTTTAAGATTGCCGGCCCGATTGTATATAAGGGCTTCGGGGTCTGAATATAAGTGCCCGCGAAACAAGTGCCCGGAAGTCTCGTGTTTCCGCTGTGGTGGCCGACCGCATGCGCCTTGCCCTTTACCAGCCCGACATCCCGCAGAACGCCGGTGCCATGATGCGGACGGCGGCCTGCCTGGGCGTCGCCGTCGACGTCATAGAGCCGTGCGGCTTCGTCCTCGGCGACCGGGCGCTGCGGCGTGCCGCCATGGACTATCTCGACGGGGTCGATCTGAGCCGCCATTCCTCGTGGCAGGCATTCGTGGAGGCGCGTGCCAGTGCGGCGGGAAGGCTCGTCCTCCTGTCGACCCGGGCCGAACTCCCTTACGCCGCGTTCGCCTTTCGCGCCGACGATGTGCTGTTGGTGGGACGCGAGAGCGCCGGCGTGCCCGATGCAGTGCACGGCGCCGTCGACGCCCGCGTGCGCGTGCCCATGGCGGGAGAAATGCGCTCCCTGAACGTTGCCGCCGCCGCCGCCATGATACTAGGCGAGGCCCTGCGCCAGACCGGCGGCTTTGCGGGGAACGGATGACGGCGCCGTCCGAAGAAGACCGCGGGAAACGCGCCAGCGCGTGGTTCCAGGAGTTGCGCGACGACCTGTGCGCGGCGCTCGAGGAGATCGAGGACGCCCTCATCGGCCCCAACACGACAAGCGACCGCCCGCCCGGCCGCTTCGAGCGCACGGCATGGCGGCGCGGCGATGACGGTGGCGATAACGGTGGCGATGCTGGCGGTGATGACGGCGGCGGCGGTGTCATGTCGGTCATTCGCGGCCGCGTCTTCGAGAAAGGGGGCGTCAACGTTTCCACCGTCTTCGGTGAATTCTCCGAGGAGTTCCGTCTCCGTGTCCCCGGCGCCGCCGAGGATTCGCGCTTCTGGGCCTCGGGCGTTTCGGTGGTCATTCATCCGTGCTCGCCGTTGGTGCCCGCGGTCCACATGAACACCCGCATGATCGCCACCACCAGGGAGTGGTTCGGCGGCGGCGCCGATCTGACGCCGGTGTTCCCCGACGCCCTTGACACCGGGGCGTTCCACGAAGCGCTGAAGGGCGCCTGCGACGCCCATGACGCGGCCTACTATCCGCGTTTCAAGAAATGGTGCGACGAATACTTCTTCCTGCCCCACCGCGGCGAGCCGCGCGGGGTGGGGGGAATATTCTTCGACGATCTGGCCAGCGGCTCCTGGGAGCGCGACTTCGCCTTCGTCCAGGACGTCGGCCGCGCCCTCCTCGAAGTCTATCCCCGGCTGGTGCGCCGCCACATGGACCAGGCGTGGACCGAGGACCAGCGGCGGGCGCAACTCGTCAAGCGCGGCCGTTACGCCGAATTCAACCTGCTCCACGACCGGGGCACGGTGTTCGGCCTCAAGACCGGCGGCAACACCGAGGCCATCCTCATGTCCCTGCCACCACTGACCATGTGGCCGTGAGGGCGGCGGCGCCCTCAGACGTGGTGGCTGAAGGTCCCGCGCTGGGCATCGACCATCAGAAACGCGAAATCGGTTCCGCTCATGTGGACCAGGCTGCGGTGGTCACCGGCCTCGAAATAGACATCCGGCAACCCGGTCAGGCTCTCGTCCAAGAGAATTTCGAGCCCGTAGGCGGTGCCGATCGGCGGTACAGCGCCGACCGCGCAATCGTCGAAGAGCTCGGAGATTTCGCCTTCCGTGGCCAAGCTCACGGGTCGGTCGAGCGTCTGGCCGAGGGCATTCAGTTCCACGCGGTGGGTGCTGGGTACGGCGGCCAGCACGTAGCCGTCATCGTCCTGCAAAACCACCGCCTTGGCCACCAATTCGCCGCTGATGTGTGCCACCTGCGCCGTTCTGCTGGCCGATACGGTCGGCCGGTGCTTTATCACATCGTAGGGAACACCCGCCCTTTCCAGGTGTTTGCGCAGCCTTTTGGCGATTGCCATGGCTATCCTCCTGTCCCAAGCTCGGACCAAGTATGGCCGCTCAGGCGGCGCCCGTCATTGACCTCCGTCAATCACGCGCCGTCGCCGATCAGCGCGCCGAGCTTCTCCAGGCACGCCGCGTGGTCGGCGCGGTAGTCGCCTTCCTCCCACCACTCCTCCACCGCCTCCAGGAGGGCGCCCACCCGGGGCCCGGCGGCGACGCCGAGATCCAGGGCATCCTGGCCTTTGAGGGGGAACCGGAGAGGCGTCCAGGCGGCGGCGGTCTCGAGGATGCCTTGCCAGGCTTCGTTCTTGCGCCGCGGTTGGCGCGGCGCCACCGCCAGGCTCCGCGCCCAGTACAGTAGCGCCAGGTCGCGGACGGTATCGGGGCCCAGCCGGTAGAGAGCCCGGCGCAACTGGTAGTCGCTCATGCCGGCGGTGACGTCGAGGGGGGCAACCGCCAGGGTCGTCAGCCTTTCCTTTTGCGCTTTGGAAAGGCGCAGGCGCTCGGCCACCGCCTCGGCGCCGGCGGCGTCCGTGTCGAGCAGGGAGCCTAGGCGCCGCAGCGCGTCGGGCAAGACCGTCTCCATCTTGATGGCCCGGCTATCGAGCCACGCCATGGCGCGCAGCCGTCCCACGTCGCCGGCTTCGGGAAGGACATGGTCGAGGACTCGCTCGCCGCGCATCAACAAGGCGATGTCGGCGGGAGCGGGGGCCAGCAGGATGAGGAACAACTCGTCCCGCACGCGCTCGCCGGACAGCTCCGGCAGGCGGTGCGCCAGGGCGCGGCAGGCGGCGAGGGCGTCGGTGTCGGGCGGTGGGCGTCCGTAGGTGGCATGGAACCGGAAGTACCTGAGAAGCCGCAGGAGGTCCTCCTCGACGCGGTCACGGGCGTTGCCGACGAAGCGTACCCGTTCGTTGCCGAGGTCGCCGAGACCCTTGCCGAAGGGGTCGAAGATATCGCCTTCGGGCGTGCACGACAGGGTGTTGATCGTGAAGTCGCGGCGCGCCGCGTCCGCCATCCAGTCGTCGGTGAACGAAACCTTGGCCCGCCGGCCGTAGGTTTCCACGTCGACGCGGAGCGTCGTCACCTCGAAATGGGCCTCTCCGACGACCGCGGTGACGGTACCGTGGTCGATGCCGGTGGGCACGGCGCGGATGCCCGCCCTCTCCAGGAGTTCGATGACCTTTTGCGGCGGATCGGGGGTGGCAACGTCGATATCCCCGATCGGGCGTTTGAGCACCGAGTCGCGGACGCATCCGCCGACGAACCTGACCTCGGCGCCCTCGGCGGTCAGCGCCGCGATCACGGCGCGGGTCTCGGCCGCCGTCATCCACGGCAACAGGGGTATCTTGCCGGTCGGCTCGAGCGCGGGATCGAAGGTGGGTTCCACAGGGGATTCCACGGTGGTTGTCCGTGCTGACTTCTACTCGTTGCCGGGCTTCACGACCTCGCCGGGGATGACGCGCCCCCCTTCGTAGTGCGGCGCCTTATAGGTGCCTCCGGGCTTCGTTCCCTGGGTCAGGCCCACGTATGCCAAACCCGCCGCCATCAGCGCGAAGCCACCGACGACAAGCCAGAACCACGGGCCTTGCTGCAGGCGCTGCATGGCCGTCTCCTGGCTGCCGGCGCGCTTGCGGGTCAGCATCACCCAGACCAGGAAAATAGCCGCCGGCAGAAGCAGGGGCAGGACATATTGCAACAGGATGCGCGTCATGGCCGCATGAGCAGTTCGTAAAGGTTCACCACCATCCCGGCGGTGGCGCCCCAAATATAGTAGTCGTCGTAGGGCATGGCGTAGAAGAAATGGTGCTCGCCGCCGAAACGCCGGCTGGTGCGCTGGTGATTGGCGGGGTCGAGCAGGAAGCCGAGCGGCACCTCGAACACCTCGGCCACCTCATGGGGGTCGGGGTCGATTTCGAACGGCGTCTCCACGACGCCGACCACGGGGGTGATGTCGAACCCCGTGCCCGTGACGTAGGCATCGAGCCGCCCGAGGAGGTGGATGCGGTCGCGGGCGAGGCCGACCTCTTCCTCGGTTTCGCGCAGTGCCGCCTCTTCCGGCGAGCCGTCGCCGGGCTCCACATGGCCGCCGGGAAAGCTGATCTGGCCGGCGTGGCTGGCCAGATGGTCGGTGCGCCGCGTCATCAGCACGGTCATCCCTTCGGCGCGGTCGACGATGGGAATCAGCACCGCCGCCGGCGTCAGGCGGCTGGCCGGGCCGGTCCCGGGGTTGAGGTCGTGATCGCCGCGATCGGAGCGCGCCATGCCCCGCGAACCGGTGGCGGCGCGCCGCTGGCGCGGGTCGCCGAACCGTTCGATCAGCCATTCGCGGGTCATTGTTCGCCTTCCAGCTTGCCCAGCGGGAAAAAAATCCCGCTGCTCCATACGCCGTACATATATTCGTGATCGACCGTTTCTTCCAACCCCAGGTCGACCAGCTCGTAGTAGACTGCACGCCCGATGCGCGCCTCGAGGCCCTTTTCGACCGTGATGTAGGGGGTGGGGCCGCCGGAGATGGGATCGGTAACGATGGTCAGGGGATGTTCGTGATCGAGGGTGGCGATTTCGTCGATGTTCGTGCGGAAGCGCAGGATTTGTTCCCTGCCGTGGCCTTCGGCCATCAGTTCGACGGCGACGAAGGGCACGTCTTCGACGGCGATGCGGCCCATCTCGGCCGGCGTCACCAGCCAGTAGTCGCCGGCCTCGTCGCGGGTGAGCACCGAGGCGAACAGACGGACGAGCTCTTTGCGGCCGATGGGCGAGCCGTGGTAATACCAGGTGCCGTCGCGGCCGATGCGCATGTCGAGGTCGCCGCACAGCGCACGGCCCCCGGGGCCCGGCTCGGCGCCGCCGCCGACAGGGCCGGAGGGAAGCTTGAGGTGGCGGGTGTCCACGCTATCCCCGTTCATGCGAATTCATCCTGACAATTGCCAAGGCCTGGAGATGCCGACGTGACGACAGCCGCCCCAGACAAGGCCCAAGATAAGGCCAAGGTACGCGATTCGGCGCAACTAATCGACGCCATCGAGGATTTGGGGCGGCGCCTCGCCGATGCCCGCGCCGGGATCGGCAAGGTCATATTCGGCCAGCACCAGGTCATCGACGAGACCCTGATCACGCTTCTCGCCGGCGGGCACGTGCTGTTGATCGGGGTACCCGGGCTCGGCAAGACGCGCCTGGTCGAGACCCTGGGCGTCGTCTTCGGCCTCGATGCGCGTCGGGTGCAGTTCACGCCCGACCTCATGCCGGCCGACATTCTGGGCTCCGAAGTTCTCGAGGAATCGGAGAGCGGGCGGCGTTCCTTCCGATTCATCAAGGGCCCGGTGTTCAGCCAGCTTCTCATGGCCGACGAGATCAACCGGGCCAGCCCGCGCACCCAGTCGGCCCTGTTGCAGGCCATGGAGGAACACCGGGTGTCGGTGGCCGGCCAATACCACGAGTTGCCGGCGCCGTTCCACGTACTGGCCACCCAGAACCCCCTCGAGCAGGAGGGCACCTATCCGTTGCCGGAAGCCCAGCTCGATCGCTTCTTCATGCAGATCGACGTCGACTATCCCGACGCCGACGCCGAGCACCAGATCCTGGTGGCGACCACCGGCGCGTCGCGCGAGCAGGCTTACCAAGTGATGGACGCGGACGGCCTCCTGGAGGCGCAGCGACTGATCCGCCACGTGCCGGTCGGCGAAAGCGTCGTCGACACCATCCTCGCCCTGGTGCGCGCCGGGCGGCC
The DNA here is from genome assembly GCA_030744625.1 of Rhodospirillales bacterium. GTDB lineage: Bacteria > Pseudomonadota > Alphaproteobacteria > Rhodospirillales > JASLQF01 > JASLQF01. The sequence continues at coordinate 15,155 of JASLQF010000004.1, read as the reverse complement.
CGACACAAGCCCCATTCCCGAGGTCCAGAAGCACGTCTCCTGGGGGCCCGGACCGCGCGCCAGCCAGGCGTTGATGCTGGGGGCGCGGGCGCGCGCCGCCATGGATGGACGGCTGGCGCCTTCCGTCGACGACGTGCTGGCCCTCGTCCATCCCATCCTGCGCCATCGCATGGCGTTGTCCTTCGCAGCGCGCGCCGAGGGCGTCACGGTCGGCCACATCATCGATCTTCTGTGCGCGGACGTCGCCTGAGAGCCGAGCGCAAGGCTAAAGACGGATCTGAGCATGCAAACGCGCCGGTCCAACATTCACCGCCGAGCGGAGGAGGTGGCCGCCGCGCTGCCGCCGCTGCTCGTCGCCGCCGAGCAGGTGGCGGCGACGGTGTCCCAGGGCGTGCATGGCCGGCGCCGGGTCGGCCAGGGGGAAACCTTCTGGCAGTTCCGCCGCTACCAATTCGGCGATTCCACGCAGCTCATCGACTGGCGCCAGTCGGCGAAATCGCAGCCCGTCTACGTGCGCGAGACCGAATGGGAGGCGGCGCAAAGCGTCTGGTTGTGGCGGGATGCCTCGCCGTCCATGCACTACCGCTCGGCCGGGGTGCTGCCGACCAAGGAGGAGCGCGCCTCGCTCTTGCTGTTGGCCCTGGCCTCGCTGCTGGTGCGCGGTGGCGAGCACGTGGCGCTCCTCGGCATGGGCGTGCCGCCGGCGACCGGGCGCGCCGCCCTCAACCGTCTCGCCGCCGTCATCGAAAACAATCCGACCGGCGGCGCCGGCTTGCCGCTCTTCGAGCCGCTGCCGCGCCGCGCCCGTGTCGTGTGGGTGGGGGATTTCCTGGCCCCTTTGGCGGACATCAAGGCGGCCATGGATCCTTACGCCGGCCACGGTCTGGGGGGGCATCTGCTACAGGTCCTGGACCCGGCGGAAGAGTCGTTGCCGTTCTCCGGACGGGTTCTCTTCGAGGGGATGGAACACGATGGCGACGTCCTGATCGGGCGGGTCGAGTCGGTGCGCGAGGACTACCAAGCGGCCCTCGCCGGCCACCGCCGGGGGCTCGAGGCGATCGCCCGATCCCTGGGCTGGACCTTCGCCACCCACCACACGGAGCGTCCGCCGGAGACCGCCCTGCTGGCGCTCTACGCGGCGCTGTCCCAGGACTGGCGGGACTGAGCGGTGCTGTCCCTGGGTGCGCTTTCCTTCGCCGCGCCGTGGGCGCTCGCCGCGCTCGCCGTCCTCCCTGTCTTGTGGTGGCTGCTCAGGATCACGCCGCCGGCGCCCTGGCACGAGCGCTTTCCCCCGGTGCGCCTGCTCCTCGGGCTCGTCTCGCGCGAGGACAGCGCGGCCAGTTCGCCGCCGTGGCTGCTGATCTTGCGCCTGGCCCTGGTCGCCGCCGTCATCTTCGCCGTGGCGCGGCCGGTGATCAACGCCGGCGCGGTGCTGCGCGGCACCGGATCGCTCATCGTGGTCATCGACGACGGCTGGGCTGCGGCCCGCGACTGGACGGCGCGCCTGGACACCCTCGCCGCCCTGCTTGACGAGGCCGAACGCCAGGGACGCACCGTTGTCCTGACGACGACGGCACCTGTGGCACCGGCGGCGGCGGCCGCTTCCGCCGCGCCCCTGAAGATCATGAGGCCGGTGGAAGCCCGGCGTGCCGTCGAGACGCTGCGGCCCAAGCCGTGGGCGACGCGGCGCGGCGCGGCGATCGCCAAACTGAGCGGCGCCGAGATGCTGTCGTCGCAGCCGCCCGGCCACGTGGTGTGGTTGGGCGATGGGCTGGAGGATGGGGACACCATGGAAGCGGCGCGGGCGCTGCGCCGCCTCGGCGCGCTCACCGTGTACGGCGATGACGTCCGGCGCCCGGCGGTCGTGCTGCGCCCGCCCCTCGGCGATGGCGAGGCGCTCGCCGTCGTGGCGTGGCGCGCCACGGCGGAGGCGGCGGCCACCGCCTGGGTGCGCGCCATCGGCGAGGACGGCGCGCTCCTGGCGCGGCAGGCCTTGCGGTTCGAGGCCGGGAAACGGCGCGCCGAGGCCCGGCTGCGCATGCCGGCGGAGCTCCGCAACCGCTTGGTGCGCCTGGAATTGGAAGAGGCGGCCACGGCCGGCGGGGTGGTGCTGATCGACGAGCGCTGGCGGCGCCGCCCGGTCGGCCTGTACTCGGGCGCCGGGGCCATGGCCGACCAGCCGCTTCTCGGCGATCTCTATTACCTGGAGCGGGCGTTGATGCCTTTCACCGAGGTGCGGCGCGGCGCCGTCGCCGAGCTCCTGCGGCGCCAGTTGTCTGTATTGGTGCTGGCCGATCCCGGACGCCTGGAGCCCGGCGAGCGCCGCCGCCTCGAGCAGTGGATCGCCGAGGGGGGCGTCGCCGTCCGCTTTGCCGGGCCGCGTCTTTCCCGGGAACTCGCCGAGGGTTTGGACGTGCTGCTGCCCGTGCGCCTGCGCGAAGGCGACCGGGCGATGGGCGGCGTCATGTCGTGGAGCAAGCCGGCGACCCTGGCGCCTTTTTCCGAAGGCGGTCCCTTCCACGGCCTGAAGGTGCCGCGCGGCATTTCCGTGCACAGCCAGATGCTGGCCCGCCCGGCGCTCGATCTTGCCGACAAGACATGGGCCGAACTGAGCGATGGTACGCCGCTCGTGACCGGCGAGAAGCGGGGCAGGGGATGGCTTGTCCTGGTCCACACGACGGCCAACACGGAGTGGTCCAACCTGGCCCTTTCCGGGCTTTTCGTGGAGATGTTGCGGCGCCTCGTGGAACTCGGCGAAGGGGTGCCGGCGAACGCGGCGGCGGGACCCCTGCCGCCGATCGAGGTGGTCGACGGCTTCGGACGGCTGGGGCCGCCGCCGGCCGGCGCGCTCGCCATCCCCGGCGGCAAATTCGGTACGACCGTGGCCGGCCCCCGCCATCCGCCCGGCTACTACGGCGGCGAGGGCGTGCGCCGCGCCCTCAACCTGTCGGCGGGCCTGCCCGAGCCCAAGCCCCTGGGCGCGTTCCCGGCTGGCGTCTCCCGGCTGACCTACGGCGGCGAGCGGGAGACCGACCTCATGCCGTGGTTTCTGGTGGCTGCCCTGGTCCTCGCCCTGGCCGATTTCGCGGCGAGCCTCGCCTTGCGCCGGCTGCTCGGATTCTCGGCGGCCGTTGTCGCGGCGCTGGCGGTGCTGGCGCCGCCGGGTGACGCCCGGGCGCAGGCGGAAGACGCGTCCGCCCTGGCGGCCAGCCTGCAAACCCGGCTCGCCTACGTGACCACCGGCTCGGCGCGGGTGGACGAAACCAGCCGCGCCGGCCTCAAGGGATTGAGCGTGATCGTCAACCGCCGCACCGCCGCCGAACTCGGCGAGCCGGTGGGGCTCGATCCCGCTGTCGACGAGTTGGTCTTTTTCCCGCTGCTCTATTGGCCGGTGACGGCGGACCAGGCGCCACCCACGGCGCCGGCGGTATCCAACCTCAACGGTTACCTGCGCAACGGCGGCACTATCTTGTTCGACACCCGGGACGGCGAGGACGGATCGGGAGCCACAGGTGCCACTGGTACCACTGGTGCCGCGGCCCTGCGTAATCTGGGAAGGGAGCTTGAGATTCCGCCCCTCGAGCCGATGGCGGCGGATCACGTGCTGGGCCGCGCCTACTATCTGATGAACGAGTTTCCGGGCCGCTGGCGCGGAAGCCCCCTTTGGGTCGAGCGTGCCGGCGAACGAATCAACGATGGGGTCTCGTCGGTCATCGTCGGTGGCCACGACTGGGCCGCCGCCTGGGCCATGGACGAGATCCAGCGTCCCCTGTTCGCCGTCGTCCCCGGCGGCGAACGGCAACGCGAATGGGCCTACCGTTTCGGCATCAATCTCGTGATGTACACGTTGACCGGCAACTACAAGGCCGATCAGGTACATCTGCCGGCCATCCTGCGCAGGCTCGGGCAATGAGCGGCGGCTTGAGTTTCGCGCCCTTGGTGCCATGGCCGCTGCTGGCCCTCTTGGGGTTGTTTGCCGTGGCGCTGGCCGCCGTCGGGGTGGCGCGCCGTGCCCGGGGGACGGGGTGGCGCGCCGTGGCGCTGGGCGTTTTGATCCTGGCCCTCCTCGATCCCCGTGCCGTCAGCGAAAACCGGCTGGCGCGGCCCGACGTGGCGGTCGTCGTCGTCGACGAGAGCGCCAGCCAGGAGGTGGGCGCGCGCCAGGCCCGGACGCGGGAGGCGCTTGCCGTCCTCGGCCGGAATCTTTCGCGCCTCGCCGATCTCGAGGTGCGCGTTGTCGGCGTGGCGCCACCGGCGGCCGGGTCCGCCGAGGGGGGCACGCAGCTGTTCGAAGCACTTCGCCGCGTCCTGGCCGAGGTGCCGGCCCGGCGCTTCGCCGGCGCCGTCATGATCACCGACGGGCAGGTCCATGACGTGCCGTCGGCCGCCGCGGCGTCGTCGTTGCCGGGCCCCCTGCACGTGCTTCTGAGCGGGGAGCGCGGCGAGACGGACCGCCGCCTGGTCATCGAAAAGGCACCCGGCTACGGCATCGTCGGCAACAACGTCGACATCGCCTTCCGCGTCGAGGACAGCGCCCCGGCGGCGGGCCAACGGGCGCCGCGCCGTGCCCGGGTGAGCCTCAGGCGGGACGGCCGCGAGACCAGGTCCGTCCTCGTGCCGGTGGGACGGAGCGAGCGCTTTACCTTTGCCCTCGATCACGCCGGGCCGAGCGTCGTCGAACTCGAAGTCGAGCCCGCCGACGGCGAAATTACGGCCCTCAACAACCGCGCCGCCGCCAGTATCAACGCCGTGCGCGACCGGCTCAAGGTCCTCCTGGTGTCGGGCCAGCCACATTCGGGGGAGCGCGCGTGGCGCAATCTGTTGAAGGCGGACCCGGCGGTGGACCTGGTGCATTTCACCATCCTCAGGCCGCCCGAGAAGGACGACTTCACGCCCCTCAAGGAGCTGGCGCTGATCGTCTTTCCGGTGCGCGAGCTGTTCGAGGTCAAGCTCCACGAATTCGACCTCATCGTCTTCGACCGCTACGCGGTGCGCCATGTGCTGCCGCCCTCGTATCTGCGCAATATCGAGACTTACCTGCGCGCCGGCGGGGCGCTGCTGCTTGCCGTCGGTCCCGAGTTCGCCGGCCCGCGCAGCCTCTTCCACACGCCGCTCGGCGCCGTGATGCCGGCGCAACCCACGGGTCGGGTGTTCGAGCGCGGCTTCCGGCCGCGGCTCACCGAGACGGGCCGCCGCCATCCGGTAACCGCCGCCCTCGGCGCCGAGCGCCGGTGGGGCCGTTGGTTCCGCCAGGTCGAGGCGGTGCCGCGCCAGGGCGAGGTGCTCATGCGCGGCGCCGGCGGCAAGCCGCTGCTGGTCCTCGACCGCGTCGACAAGGGCCGCGTCGCCCAGGTGATGAGCGACCAGTTGTGGCTGTGGGCGCGCGGCTTCGAGGGCGGCGGCCCGCAGGCCGAGCTGCTGCGCCGCCTCGCCCACTGGCTGATGAAGGAACCCGACCTGGAGGAGGAGCGCCTCAGCGCCCACGTCGCCGGCGGCCGCCTCGCCATCGTGCGCCAGAGCCTCGCCGGGGCGGCGCCCGAGGTCAAGGTCACGGCGCCGTCCGGGGCCACCAGCAAGGTGGCGCTGGAGCCCATGGCCGGTGGCCGCGCCGGTGCCGAGGTGGCGGCCGGCGAGAGCGGCCTCTACCGCGTCGAGGACGGCGTGCGCACGGCCCTGGCGGCGGCCGGCACCCTCAATCGGCTTGAATTTTCGGACCTGCGGGCGACGGCGCGGCGCCTGGCGCCGGTGGTCGCGGCAACCGGCGGCGGCGTGGCGTGGATCACCGAGGGCGTGCCCGACGCGCGGCGCACCCTGCAAGGACGCGACCGCGCCGGGCGCGGCTGGATCGGCCTGGTGCGCAACGAGGCCTACGTGGTCACCGGCATGACCCAGGTGCCGCTGCTGCCCGCCGTCCTCGTCCTCGCCCTTGCCGTCGGCGGGCTGATGGCGGCGTGGTGGCGCGAGGGGAGCTAGGGCGGCGCCCCGCTCACGGCGCGTCCCAGTAGGGCTCGGGGCCGAAGCGCGCGGCCAGGAAATCGACGAAGGCCCGCACCTTGGCCGAGAGATGCCGGGCGTGGGGGTAGACGGCGTAAATCGAAGGCCCCGTTTCCTCGTAATCGCCGAGCACCGCCCGCAACCGCCCGGCGCGCAGGTCGGGGCCGGCGATGAAGGTGGGCAGGAGGGCAACCCCGGTGCCGGCGATGGCGGCGGCAGAGAGCGCCTCGCCGTTGTTGGCCATGAAGGTGCCCGACACCTTTACCGAGATGGCGCCGTCCGGCCCGGTGAAGGGCCACGCGTCGTCGCTCAGAAGGTAGCTGTAGTGCAGGCAGTTGTGGTCCTTGAGGTCTTCGGGACGGGCCGGCACGCCGGCGCGCCGCCAGTAGCCGGGCGCCGCGCACACGACTACGCGCCTGGGCGCCAGCCGGCGCGCGATGAGGGTCGAATCGGGAAGGCGCGCGATGCGGATGGCCAGGTCGAACCCCTCATCGACAAGATCGACGAGCCGGTCGTTGAGGGCGATGTCGACGCGAAGATCGGGGTAGCGCGCCATGAAATCGGGCACGGCGGGGGCCAGATGGAGGGTGCCGAAGGACATCGGCGCGCTGACGCGCAGCGTGCCGCGCGGCACGGCGTGAAGCCGGCTCACCGCCTGCTCCGCCTCCTCGATATCGGCGAGGATACTCTTGGCGCGCTGATGGAAGGCGGACCCCTCCTCGGTAAGGCTGAGCCGCCGCGTGGTGCGGTTGAGAAGGCGCGCCCCGAGCCGCTCCTCGAGCCGCGACACCCGCTTGCTGACCGCCGATTTGGAAAGCCGCAGCCGGCGCGCCGCCGCCGAGAAGCCGTGCGCCTCGACCACCTTCACGAACACCGCCATGTCGGCGAGGTTGTCCATGAGGAAACTCCCGTCCTATTGTTTCTATTATCGAAACAATATTATTCCATTCACTTATATTATCAACAGTATAGAGACATTATATCATCGACGCGGCCCGTCGGGAAAGAATCGACGGAGCCGCAACCAAGGAACAGGAGGCAACCATGGCCGAAGCCGTTATCGCCCAGAAGGAGCCCTACGCAGTCGGGCTGGAAGCCGGCGAGAGCTACTACTGGTGCACCTGCGGGCTGAGCGACAAGCAGCCGTTCTGCAACGGCGGCCACAAGGAAAAGGGCGAATTCGCCCCCGTCGAGTTCTTGGCGGAGGAGACCAAGACCTACTACCTTTGCGGCTGCAAGCGGAACGACGGCCAACCTTTCTGCGACGGCAGCCACAAGACCCTGTAACGGTCTCCGCTGCCGGCGCGCACCGTTGGCCGTGAAGATGGAGAACGGGAGCCGATCATGGGGCGTTTGATCGACGGTGTCTGGCACGACCAGTGGTACGACACCAAGGAGACGGGCGGGCGCTTCGTGCGCTCGGAGAGCCAGTTCCGCGACTGGATCACCGCCGACGGCTCGTCGGGGTTCAGGGCCGAGGCCGGGCGCTACCACCTTTACGTGGCGTTGTCGTGCCCGTGGGCCCACCGCACGGTGATCATGCGCGCCCTCAAGGGGCTTGAGGACGCGGTCGGTCTTTCGGTGGTCGATATCCTGATGTTGGAGGAGGGCTGGGTGTTCTCCGAGGCGCCCGGGTGCATCCCCGACACCGTCAACGGGTTCTCCCGCCTCCATGAGGTCTACACCAAGGCCGATCCGGGCTACACGGGAAGGGTGACGGTGCCGGCGCTGTGGGACAAGGAGCGCCAGACCATCGTCAACAACGAATCCTCCGAGATCATCCGCATGTTCAACAGCGAGTTCGCCGCCACGGGTGCCGGCGCCGGCGGCGGCGAGGACTACTATCCCGCCGAGCTTCGCGCCGACATCGACACCATCAACGAGACCGTCTACGACACCGTCAACAACGGCGTCTACAAGGCCGGCTTCGCCACCTGCCAGGAGGCCTATGAAGCGGCCTACGACGCGCTGTTCGCCACCTTCGACGAGCTCGAGGCGCGTCTCGGCCGGCAACGCTACCTGGTGGGCCCGAGCATCACCGAGGCCGACTGGCGTGCCTTCACCACCCTGGTGCGCTTCGACGCGGTCTACCACTACCACTTCAAGTGCAATCGGCGGCGCCTCACCGACTATCCCAATCTGTGGGGCTACACCCGCGAACTCTACCAGGTGCCGGGCGTCGCCGAGACCGTCAACATGGAGCACATCAAGGGCCACTACTACAGGAGCCATACCTCGGTGAACCCCACCCAGGTCGTGCCCAAGGGCCCCGATACAGACTTCACCGAACCCCACGGACGGGACGGTATCTAGTCGGGACGGTAATTAAAGGAGGCAGACCGTGAACAGCGAACAATCCCCGCCGCGCCTCGTCGTGCCCGCGCTCGGCGGTCTTTACGAACCCCTGGCGCCGCTCGCCTGGCCCCTGGTGCGCTTCATGGCCGGGCTTTTCCTCATGCCCCACGGGGCGCGGAAGCTGTTCGGCTGGTTCGGCGGCGGCGGGCTGGACGGCACGGCCGGTTTCTTCGCCAAGGTCGGGCTAGAGCCAGCCATGCCGCTGGCCGCCCTGGTCGGCGCCACCGAGTTCTTCGGCGGCGCGCTGATCGCCATCGGCCTGCTGACCCGGCCGGCGGCGGCGGCGGCCTTCATCCTGTTGGCGGTGGCCACCTTCCGCATCCACATGCCGAACGGCTTTTTCATCACCAGCGGCGGCTACGAATACGCCATGCTGTGGGGTTTCCTGATGCTGGCCATCGTGTTCCGGGGCGGCGGCGCGCTGTCGCTGGACGCCAGGATCGGCCGCGAGTTCTAAGCCCGGCGGCGGGCCACACCCTTGGAGGAGCGCGATGATCGACGTGACACCCCTCGACGCGCTTGGCGCCTTTGCCAACGACTGGCTGGATACCCACCACCACTTCAGCTTCGCCGATTATCACGACCCGGCGCGCATGGGCTTCGGGCTGCTGCGCGTGTGGAACGACGACCGCATCCGCCCGCGAACCGGCTTCCCCATGCACCCGCACCGGGACATGGAGATCATCACCTACGTGCGTAGTGGCGCCATCACCCATGAAGACAACCTCGGCAACCGCGGGCGCACCGAGGCCGGCGACGTGCAGGTGATGTCGGCGGGCACCGGCATCGTGCACGCCGAGATGAACATGGAGGACGAGGATACCACCCTCTTCCAGATCTGGATCATCACCGACGCCCCCGGTCACGCCCCGCGCTGGGAGACCCGCAAGTTCCCCACCGAGCCGCGCCGGGGCGCCTTGGTGGTGTTGGCCTCGGGACGGCCCGCCGACGCCGATGATCCCGGCGCCCTGATGATCCACCAGGACGCGGCAATCCTCGGCACCACCATCGCGGCCGGCGCCGAGGCCGTCCACGAGTTGGCGGCCGGGCGCCGCGCCTACGCGGTGCCGAGCCGGGGGGCGGTCGAGATCAACGGCACCTCCGTGCCGGCCCGCGCCGGCGCCGCCGTTTCGGGCGAGCCGCGCCTGATCATCCGCGCCCTGGAGGACGCCGAGGTGGTGGTGGCGGATTTGCCTTAGGGCCCCCGCGACAATCCCCCCGCCATCGGCTACACTCGGGCGGCGATCCGATCGTCCAGGAAAAACACAGGGGAGGACACCAACGATGGCAGGTTCCGAGATCACCATCGCCGCCCACGACGGCGGCTCGTTCATGGGCTATCTGTCGGTGCCGGCGTCCGGCGCCGGGCCCGGCGTCGTCGTCATCCAGGAGATCTTCGGGGTCAACGCGGTGATGCGCGGCGTCACCGACTGGCTGGCCGGCGAGGGCTACATGGCGCTGTGCCCCGATCTCTTCTGGCGCCAGGAGCCGGGCATCCAGCTCACCGACCAGTCGCAGGCGGAGTGGGACCGCGCCTTCGAGCTGTTCGGCGGCTTCGACCTGGAGGCCGGGGTCAGGGACCTGGACGCCACCGTCGAGGCCCTGCGCGGCACCGACGGCTGCCTGGGCAAGGTCGGCGCCATCGGCTTCTGCCTGGGCGGGCGCCTCGCCTACCTCACCGCCACCCGAACCAAGGCCGACGCCGCCGTCGGCTACTACGGGGTGATGCTCGACGAGCACCTGGACGAGGCCATCAACTGCCCGCTGGCCCTGCACATGGCCGGCGACGACGAGTTCGCGCCGGCCGAGGTGCAGCGGAAGGTGCACGCGGCGCTCGACGGCAACTCGCGGGTGGCGCTCTACGACTACCCGGGCCAGGGCCACGCCTTCGCCCGCCTCGGCGGCGAGCACTACGAGAAGGCTAGCGCCGAGCTTGCCAACGGACGCACGCTGGAGTTCCTGGGGGCCAACCTGGGGTGAACCGAGCCGGGCCTCACTTGAGGAGGATGTTGGTGACTTCGCGCAGCTGGGTGCGGGCGCGCAGCAGGTAGAATCCCTGGGCCGCCAGGTGGCTCGGCATGAAAAAGCCGTCGTTGGCGCCGTTGGAGATGACCAGGGGATCGAGGGCGGCCGCCGTTTTCAGGTTGTCCATCATCTGCCGCCACACGTTGCCGATCGCCTTCTCGGCGAGGACGCCGGAGAAGTCGCCGCCGATCTCGCGCAGGATCAGGTAGTAGCCGTACAGGCGCCCCTTGGCGGCGTAGAAGATATCGTCGGCCTCGGTGTCGAACCAGCCGGCATCCGATTCCGTGGCCCGCTTGTCGAGCACCGCCGACACGCTGCCCAGGTCGGCGGCGACCCGGTCGAGGAAGGCGATCAGGTTGTCGGCGCGCCGGTCGTAGACGGCCTGGCCCGCCGCCAGGCGCGCGTTGTAGCTCAACAGCGCCCTCATGCCGGCGCGGTACTGCTTCTCGGCGCTCGCCGTCGGCATCAGGGATGTCGCCGGTTCCCACACCCAGATGGTGCCGTCGTACTTCAAGAGGCCGGACGCACGGTCCAGGTCCGCATCCACCTGACCCGAGCCCCGCGTCCGCCCCAGGGCGTCGGTCATCTCGATGGCGAAGCGGGCCACCGCGTAAATGGCGCCCATCTGGAAGTTGGGCATGTTGTCGAGGGCCGCGGACGGGAAGACGAAGGGCTTGTTGGCGACCCATGTCGAGGTGTTGACCTCGCGGTCGATGAGGGCGGCGGCGATGGCTACGGCGGCGCTGCCGCCGTCGGCCGTCAACTCGGCGGGGGCCGCGAAATCCACGTCGTCGTCGATGCGGTGGGCCAGCATCATGCCGAGCGGGTAATAAAGGACGACGAAGACGGCGGCGACCAGGGCGCCGGTCAACACCCGCCGCCACCGGCGCCCACCTTCGATCCTCGGCCTGTCCGCGTCTTCGGGAAATTCCACCACGTCGATATTCCCTCCTTGGGGCGGTCGCAAGGGCCATAGTTTATCCCCATATAATAAAGAAGCCATATCCGGCATTCGAGGGCATGGGGCCGCCGCACCCCGATTTTCCTTAAAGGATGGGCCGGCAGCGGCTAGAGTCGCACCGCGTCAAGGTGGGGAGAGGAAATCGGCACATGCCTTTTGTCAAGCGCGACGCCGACGGGAAAATCGCCGCCGTGACCCTGCAGGCGACCGAGGAGGGCCCCGAGGAGGTTCCCCCCAACGACCCGGAGCTCGGCGTCTTCCTGCAAAACACCCTGATCGATGCGGTGGCCCAGCGCCACTGGGTCGAATCGGACCTCGGCCTGGCGCGGGTGATGGAGGACCTTGTCGACCTCCTCATCGAAAAGAACGTCTTCCGTTTCTACGACCTGCCCGAGGCGGCCCAGCAGAAGCTCATCCAGCGCCGTGGCCTGCGCCGCGAATTCGCCTACGTGGAAACGCTCTTCGGCGACGGCGACGACAACGAATTCGTCGAGGCGGCGGACGGCGACGGCGAAGACGAGGGCTATCTCTAGTCCCTACTCCGCGGCGTCCCTGTAATCGTCGAGCGGTGGGCACGTGCACACCAAATGGCGGTCGCCGTGGGCGTTGTCGATGCGCGCCACGGGCGGCCAGTACTTGGCGTCCCTGAGCCCGGCCACCGGGTAGGCCGCCGTCTCCCGGCCGTAGGGATGGCTCCAATCCTCGGCCGCCAGGACTTGCGCCGTGTGCGGCGCGTTGCACAAGGGATTGTCGTCGGCCGGCCACTCGCCGGCCTCGATGCGCGCCGCTTCCCCGGCGATGGCGATCATGGCGTCGCAGAAGCGGTCGAGTTCGGCCTTCGATTCCGATTCCGTGGGCTCGATCATCAGCGTGCCCGCCACCGGCCACGACATGGTGGGCGCGTGGAAGCCGTAATCCATCAGCCTCTTGGCGATGTCGTCGACGGTGACCCCGGCGTTGTCCTTGAGGGGCCGCGTGTCGATGATGCACTCGTGGGCGACAAGGCCGTGCTCGCCGGCATACAGCACCGGGAAATGCTTCTCCAGGCGCCTGGCGACGTAGTTGGCGTTGAGGATCGCCACCTGGGTCGCCTTCTTGAGCCCGTCGTCCCCCATCAACGCGATGTAGACCCACGAGATGGGCAGGATGCCGGCGGAGCCCCATGGCGCCGCAGAGATGGCGCCGATGCCGCTCTCCGGTCCGGCTTCGGCGACCAGGGGATGGTTGGGCAGATAGGGCGCCAGGTGGGCGACGACGCCGATGGGGCCGACCCCCGGCCCGCCGCCGCCGTGGGGGATGCAAAACGTCTTGTGCAGGTTCATGTGGGCCACGTCGGGCCCGATCTCGCCGGGCCGGCAGACGCCGAGCAGCGCGTTGAGGTTGGCGCCGTCCATGTACACCTGCCCGCCGTGGTCGTGGACCACCTTGCAGATGTCGCGGATCGCCGTCTCGAAGACACCGTGGGTCGAAGGGTAGGTCACCATGAGGGCGGCCAGGGCGGCGGCGTGCTCGGCCGCCTTGGCCTCGAGGTCGGCGAGGTCCACGTTGCCCTGGTCGTCGCACTCGACGACCACCACCTTGAGGCCGGCCATCATGGCGCTGGCCGGGTTGGTTCCGTGGGCCGAGGACGGGATGAGACAGACGTCGCGGTGCCCTTGGCCTTGTTCCTCGTGGTACTTGCGGATGGCCAGGAGCCCCGCGTACTCGCCTTGCGAGCCGGCGTTGGGTTGCAGGGAGACGGCCGAGAACCCGGTGAGGGCGCACAGCATCTCTTCCAGCTCCTTGATCAGCGCCACGTAGCCCTCGGCCTGATCGAGGGGCGCGAAGGGATGGAGGCCGGCGAACTCGGGCCAGGTGACGGGGATCATTTCGGTCGTCGCGTTGAGCTTCATGGTGCACGAGCCGAGCGGAATCATCGAGCGGTTGAGCGCGATGTCCTTTTCCTCCAGGCGCGCCAGATAGCGCAGTATCTCGGTTTCCGAGTGATAACTGTTGAACACCGGGTGGGTGAGGATGGAGGTGCCGCGCCTGAGGCCCGTGGGGATGACATCGTCGACGCCGCCGTCCAGTTCGTCGAGCGACAGGCCGCTCGTCGCCTTGCCGGAGAAGACGCGCCACAGGGTCTCCACGTCGTCGCGCGTCGTGGTCTCGTCGAGGGACACGCCGACGCGCCCGCCCTCCATGGGGCGCAGGTTGATGCGTTCGGCCCGGGCGCGCTCGTGGATGGCCGGGGCGTCGTCCGCGACGGCCACCGTGAGGGTGTCGAAAAAGGATTTGGTCTCGACCTCGAGGCCGAGGCGGCCCAGGCCGGCGGCCAATATCTGGGTGAGCCGGTGGACCCGCCCGGCGATGGTCGCCAGTCCGTCGGGACCATGGTAGGCGGCATAAAGCGAGGCCATGACGGCGAGCAGGACCTGCGCCGTGCAGATGTTGCTGGTCGCCTTCTCCCGGCGGATGTGCTGTTCGCGGGTCTGCAGCGCCAGGCGCATGGCGGGGTGGCCCTGGGCGTCGATCGAGACGCCGACGATGCGCCCCGGGACCGAGCGCTTGTAGGCGTCACGGGTGGCCAGGAAGGCTGCGTGCGGCCCGCCGAAGCCCATCGGCACGCCGAAGCGCTGGGCGCTGCCCACCACCACGTCGGCGCCCCACTCGCCGGGCGGCGCCAGCAGCACCAGGCTGAGCGGATCGGCGGCCACGGTAACCAGCGCGCCGGCGTCGTGAACGCGCCCCGCCAGCGCCGAATGGTCCCGCACCTCGCCGTCGGTCGCCGGGTACTGCAGGAGAACGCCGAACACCTGGCCGGGGTCGAGGTCGCGCTCCGGCGTGCCCACCTGGACCTCCAGGCCCAGCGCGCGGGCGCGGGCCTCGACGACGGCGATGGTCTGGGGATGGCAATCGGCGGCCACGAACAACGTGTCGTTCTCGTTCTTGCCGACGCGCTTCATCAGCGTCATGGCCTCGGCCGCCGCCGTTCCCTCGTCGAGGAGCGAGGCGTTGGCGATGTCGAGGCCGGTGAGGTCGATGACCATCTGCTGGAAGTTGAGCAACGCCTCGAAACGGCCCTGCGAGATTTCCGGCTGATAGGGGGTGTAGGCGGTGTACCAGCCCGGGTTCTCCAGGACGTTCCTGAGGATGACGGGGGGTGTGTAGCAGTCGTGGTAGCCCATGCCGATCATCGATTTGAAGACGGTGTTGCGCGAGGCCAGCGCCCGGACATCGGCGAGGGCCCGCGCTTCGGTGCGGCCGCCGGCCAGGGACGGGCCCTCGTCGCGGATGGCCGCCGGCACGGTGCGCTCGATCAGCTCGTCGAGGGAAGAGAGGCCCAGCAACTCGAGCATGGTGGCGATCTCCGCCTCGCCGGGGCCGATGTGCCGCCGCACGAAATCGGTGGTCTGTTCAAGTTCGCTCAGCGGGCGCCGTCCTTCGGGCATCGGGGGGTCTCCTCTTTGCGGTTCGACGTGCTGGCGGCTGGGCGGGGCGGGCCCTCAGTCCAGTTCCTCGACAAATTTTTCGTAGGCCGCCTCGTCCATGAGGCCGTCCAGCTCGCCCTCGTCGTCGATGGACATCTTGAATATCCAGCCGTCGCCGAGGGCGTCGGTGTTTATCTTGGTGGGGTCGTCGCCAAGGGCCTCGTTGACCTCGGTTACCTCGCCGCCGACCGGGGCATAGACTTCGCCGGCCGCCTTCACGGACTCGATAACGGCGGCCTCGTCGCCCTTGGCCAGCTTTTTGCCGACATCGGGGAGTTCCACGAATACCAGGTCGCCGAGCTGCTCTTGGGCGAAATCGCTGATGCCGACGACGCCTGCGGAACCTTCGG
>JASLQF010000003.1 GCA_030744625.1 Rhodospirillales bacterium | reverse complement strand
CGCAAAGGCTTGATGCCGTACGGGCCGTCGTGCCCGCAACAAAATGCTCAATCAGACGATCCTGTTTGTACCTGCTGAGACGGCTCTTCCGCATAGCTCCCATGATAACCCCCCAAATGGGTTATCTGGGACAGCCCCTATAATTGTTAAAAAGTGGAAATGATTCGCGCCGGCTGTAAACCTGGACAAAGGGTAGGGGGAGGATGTCCCGTCATATCCATCGATGCTCAGCCCGTGCACCGCTACGCGATCAGGGAACCCACGCTACGTTTGTCCTTCATCATCGTCCATGGGCAGGGCTACGTCCCCTCAGCGCCGCCCAGGCGACAGATGCCCAGCCCACAAGAAAGGCAAAACCGCCAAGCGGCGCGGCGCCGGGCAGCAACGTTTCGCCGCTGATCCCGAGGATGTAGAGCGAACCGCAAAAAAGCAAGATATCGACGAGGAAGCCCCATCCGGCGATAACCACGGCGAGAGTCGCTTGATCGTCCCGCGAGGCCAGCCAGGCGACGGCAAGCAGGGCCAGGGCATGCCACATATGATAATCGACGCCCATCATGAAGATGTCGCGAATGCCCTGCTCGGTCACCTCCAGCCAGTGGTAGCCATAGGCTCCCGCCAGAACCGCCGCGAAACCGTTCAAGGCCGCTATGAAGAGCCACAACCGCATGGCTCGGACTCCGCCTTCGGCCCGGTTCACTGGCCGGCCGCCGAAATGTGCTCGTCGCCGCTCCGTCCGATCGGATGCTCCAGGCGCTGCAGCATCTCCTTGGGCACCACCTGCCAGAAGCGCGCCTGTTCGCGGTCCCAATTGCGCACCAGGGCCTCGGCGAAGGCGGAGCGGGTCTCTCCGGCGTGCTCGGCGACAAGGTCACGGACCACGCCCGCCCAATGCTCGGTCGCGATGCGTTGCCAGTGGACCGTGTCGTCGTTGACCATGTGGGCGAAACTCTCGTCGGCGTCATAGACGAAAGCCATGCCGCCGGTCATGCCGGCGGCGAAGTTGTGGCCGACCGGGCCCAAGATGACGGCGACGCCCCCGGTCATGTACTCGCAGCCGTTGGCGCCGCATCCCTCGACCACCGCCTGGGCGCCCGAGTTGCGGACGCAGAAGCGTTCTCCGGCCTGGCCGGCGGCGAACAGCTTGCCCGCCGACGCGCCATAGAGCACCGTGTTGCCGATGATGACGTTGTCCCTTGGGACCAGGGGAGAGGACGGTGCCGGGTGCACCACGACGATGCCCCCCGACAATCCCTTGCCGACGTAATCGTTGGCGTCGCCGAACACTTCCAGTTTCAGCCCCTGGACGGCGAAGGCGCCCAAGGACTGGCCGGCCGAGCCGCGCAGGCGCACGGTGATTTGTCCCGGCGCCAGCCCGGTCATGCCGAAGCGCCGGGTGATCATGGAGCTAAGCTTGGTGCCGATGGTGCGCTGGGTATTGCGGATGGTGTAGGTGAGCTGCATCTTCTCGCCGTCGTCGAGGGCGGCATGGGCGTCCTCGATCATCCGCGCATCCAGGGTATCGGGCACCTCGTTGCGCCCCTCGACGGTGCAGTAGGGCGCGAAGCCGCCGGTATCGGACTTGACCAGCAGCGGATTGAGGTCGAGGTCGTCGAGATGGGCGCTGCCGCGGCTGGCCTGAAACAACAAATCGGTGCGCCCGATGATCTCTTCGAGGGACGGCACGCCGAGCGAGGCCAGGACCTCGCGCACCTCATCGGCGATGAAGGTAACCAGGTTGACCACCTTCTCGGGCGAGCCCGAGAACTTTTCGCGCAGGGCCTCGTCCTGGGTGCAGACGCCGACCGGGCAGGTATTGGAATGGCATTGGCGCACCATGATGCAGCCCATGGCGACCAGCGCCGCGGTGCCGACGCCGAATTCCTCGGCCCCCAGCATGGCGGCGATGACCACGTCGCGTCCCGTCTTGATGCCGCCGTCGACCCTGAGCCGGACGCGGTGGCGCAGGCGGTTGAGGGTCAGCACCTGATGGACCTCCGACAGTCCCATCTCCCACGGCAGGCCGGCGTACTTGATGCTCGATTGGGGGCTGGCGCCGGTGCCGCCGGAATGGCCCGAAATCATGATGACGTCGGCCATCGCCTTGGCGACGCCGGCGGCGATCGTGCCGATGCCGGCGCGCGCCACCAGCTTGACGCAGACCCGGGCGTCAGGGTTGACCTGCTTGAGGTCGTAGATGAGCTGGGCCAGGTCCTCGATGGAATAGATGTCATGGTGCGGCGGCGGCGAGATCAGGGTGACGCCGGGAGTCGAGTGACGCAGGGCGGCGATCTCGGCGGTGACCTTGAAGCCGGGCAGCTGGCCGCCCTCGCCGGGCTTGGAGCCCTGCGCCACCTTGATCTCGATCTCGCGGCAATGGTTGAGATATTCGGCGGTGACGCCGAAACGGCCCGAGGCGATCTGCTTGATCGACGAATTGGCGTTGTCGCCGTTGGCGCGCGGCTTGAAGCGCTCGGCCGCCTCGCCGCCCTCGCCGCAGTCGGATTGGGCGCCGATGCGGTTCATGGCGATGGCCAGTGTTTCGTGGGCTTCACGCGACAACGCCCCATGCGACATGGCGCCGGTGACAAAGCGCTTGCGAATCTCGGTGATCGACTGCACCTCGTCGACGGATACGGTCGTCGCGTCGGAATCGAAGTCCCACAAATCGCGCAGATGGATGGGCGGCATTTCACTGACCGCCCGGCTGTAGAGCTTGTAGGTGGCGAACGAATCGGTGGCGACGGCGTTCTGCAACATGTGAACTTGTTGGCCCTCGAAGGCGTGAAGCTCGCCGTCGCGGCGGCTGCGGTAATAGCCTCCGACCGGCAGGGGCGTGATGTCGGCGTCGAAGGCGGCGGCGTGCCTTTGGACCACCTGATGCTCGATACCGGCAAGTCCGATGCCGGAGATCCTGGAAGGCATGCCGGGGAAAAACTCGGCGACCAGGGCGCGCGACAGGCCCACCGCCTCGAAGGTATAGCCGCCACGGTAGGAACTGATGACCGAGATGCCCATCTTGGACATGATCTTCAGCAGACCGTCGTCGACGGCGGTCTTGTAGAGTCGCAGGCAGTCCTCGAGGGCGAGATCGCCGAAAAGGCTGCGGCGGTGGCGTTCCGCGGTCGTCTCTTCAGCCAAATAGGCGTTCACCGTAGTCGCGCCAACGCCCACCAGGACGGCGAAATAATGGACGTCCAGGCATTCTCCGCACCGCACGTTGAGCGAAGTAAAAGTGCGCAAATGTTGACGCACCAAATGGATGTGGACGGCGCCCGTGGCTAATATCATGGGAATCGGGGCGCGCGTCGGCCCGATGTTCTTGTCGCTCAAGACGACGTGCACGCGGCCGCTGCGGATGGCGTCCTCGCTCTCCTTTTGTATGCGCGCCAGGGCCTCGCGTAGGGCTGAATCGTTGGGATCGTCTCGGGGTTCGAAAGTGCAGTCCACCTCAATGGCGGTGTCGCCCAGATAGGCGCGCATGGCGGCGAACTCGCCGTTGAGCAGAACCGGCGAGTCGAGTTGCACCACATCGCACTGTTCCGCCGCTTCGTCGAGGATGTTGCCAAGGTTGCCGAGGCGCGTCTTGATCGCCATGAC
>JASLQF010000002.1 GCA_030744625.1 Rhodospirillales bacterium | reverse complement strand
CGCGGATTATGATTCCGCTGCTCTAAACCAGCTGAGCTACCCCGCCACCGCTCGTGGGAGAACCCTCCCGCGCGGCCCTGGCGTATACGCCCAAACGCCGAAGCACGTCAAGAGAACCGGACACTTCACCCGCCACCGCCTCAGCCGCCGCCCGCCGTGCCGCCCAGGTGCCGGCGCGCCATCGCCTTGGCCTTTTCGATGTCGGCCGCCTGCATGCCGGCGGCGAGGCCTTCGCGGAACCCCTCGAACCCGCCGAGTCCGCCGGCTGCCGCCACTTCCAGCCACATCAAGGCGCGCACCGGATCGCGCTCCACGCCCTCGCCCTTGGCGTAAAGGGCGCTCAGGCCAAGCGCGGCGCGCGCCAGGCCACCATCGGCGGCTTTCTCGAAGAAGCGCGCCGCGCGCGCCGAGTCGCGCGCCATGCCGACTCCACGCTCGGCCATCAGCGCCAGATTGTATTGGGCCTCGGCGGATCCGCCCTCGGCCGCCTTCGCGTACCAGCCGGCGGCGGCGGCGCGGTCGCGCGTCACTCCCCTGCCTTCGTAGTAAAGCAGGCCCAGCTTGAACTGGGCGTCCACATGACCCTGGCGCGCCGCCTTCTCGTACCAGCCGGCGGCGGCGGAAACGTCGGGCGCGCCGCGCACGCCCGTCTCCATCATGACACCAAGATAGAATTGGGCGCGCGCGTTACCGGCCTCGGCGGCGCGCCCGTACCAGTCCATGGCTTGGCCGTAATTTTCGGGGGCCGGAACCTGGGCGGCGGCGGCCGCCGTCAACAGGCCCGCGAACAGGCCCCCGCACAATCCCACGACGACGGCAAAACGTATCACTCATCCCTCCCGGACTACGCAGGAGCGAAGTTTAGCGCGAGGCGCGCCATAATTGGACGGTAATTACACAGATGCGCTGGCGGCCCGTCCAAACCGGCCCTGAAGACCCCGGCTCGGCTCAGATACCTTGCGCGGGGACCGGGCTCGGCGTGGGCGGCGTTGCGGGAACAGCCGTCACCGTGGCGGCCGAATCACCGCGTGCCGCTGTGACGGCTTCGCCGGAGACTTCGTCGCCCCGGCCCACGGGCGCGGCGGCAGCCGCCTTGGCCTCCACCACGGCACCGGCTTCGGGCAGCGGCTTTGGCGATGGCAAGGCAACAGCCTTCATGGGCACCGCCGGGCTGGGGACCGGCTCCGCATCACGCACGTAGAAATCCACCGGCGGTGGCGGCAACAATCGCGGCGGCGGCGGCGGCATGGGCCGCTCAAAGCGGCTCGGATGGGGACCGAAGTAGTTGACCAACCGTCTCTCGTCTCGATGGTTGGGGGTCTCGTAACACTGCACCCCGGCCAGGGATTTGTAGCAGTAGGCGGGCTCATAGTCGTAGACGGCCCTTTCGTACTCGGACACATAACCACAGGCACCCAGCAGGGCGGCGGCGGCGATCGTCATCAGAGGCTTTAACATTCTTTTTCTCCCGTTCCAGCCGGCGGTGCATTTGGCGCCTCGCCGAAGCCTTCATGAACAGGAGACTGCAAGAAAGGGGCCACTTGGCCCCGGTTCGCGGAAAATTCTTTTTATTCCATGATTTCCGTCGCTTGGAAGGCAGGCATCAGGCGTTGACGTCAACGACCGTGCGCCCTTTCACCTGGCCCTGGAGGATTTTGCCGGCTAACTCCGGAACCGCAGCCAAGGGCACCTCGGCGGTCATTTTCTCGAGCTTGGCGGTCGGCAACTCGCGGGCCAGCCGCCGCCAGGCCGTGACCCGGGGTTCCATGGGACAGGTGTTGGAATCGATACCCAGCAGGTTGAGGCCGCGAAGCAGAAAGGGCATGACCGAGGTATTCAACTGGTGGCCGGCGGCGAGGCCAATGGCGGCGCAACTGCTCCATGGGGCCAGGGTGGCGAGGATGGTGGCCAGCGTGGTGCCGCCGACCGAATCGATGGCAGCGGCCCAGCGCGCCGAGCCGAGTGGGCCCTTGGGGGGCGTTTCCAGATCGGCGCGATCGATTATCGTCGCGGCCCCCATGTCGCGGAGATAGTCATGGGTCTCAGCCCGGCCCGTCGACGCGGCAACCCGGTAGCCCAGGTTGGCGAGGATGGCGACCGCGATGCTCCCCACCCCGCCGGCGGCGCCGGTCACCAGAACCTCCCCCTCTCCACCCGGGACAAGGCCATGGTTTTCCAAGGCCATCACCCCCAGCATGGCGGTTAAGCCCGCAGTACCGATGGCCATCGCCCGGCGCGAGGTCATGCCGTCGGAAAGCGGCACCAGCCAGTCGGCCTGGACCCGCGCCTTGGTGGCCATGCCTCCCCAGTGCAGCTCGCCGACGCGATAACCGTTGAGCACCACCTGATCCCCCGGCCTGAACTTCGGCGACGCCGACTCGATGACGCTTCCCGCGAAATCGATGCCGGGGACGTGGGGATAGTTTCGGACGATTCTGCCAAGACCATTGATGATCATGCCATCCTTGTAGTTGAGGGTGGAATAGTCGACGGCAACTGTCACGTCGCCATCGGGCAGGGCGCTGTCGTCGAGCGAATCGATGCTCGCCGTGACCTTGCCGTCCGATTCCTCGAGAACGATGGCGGTAAATCCGTCCTGCGTGGCCATTCTCTAATTCTCCGCCGGTTGGGGGCGCGCATTCTACCGGCGGCGGGGTAGATAGGAAATGCCGTATTCCGCCTTAATGCAGCAGTGGCGCTTTGAAGAAATCCGTCCGGTTCGCCGAGAGCACGGTGATGTCCATCTGCGTGCCGTCACGCAGCACGGTCATGGGGATCCGCGCCCCGGGCGGCCCATGCGCCCATATGGCGCGGTACATTCCCGCCAATTCGCTGACCGGTGTGCCGTCGATTCCGAGGACCAGGTCGCCGACTCGGATATCGGCCTCCTCCGCCGGGCCGCCGTTGGCCAACCCCGTGACCACGAGTTTGTTGTCAGCTTCCATGGTCAACAGACCCAGCCAAGGACGCGACGGCCGACGGGTACTGCCGTATTGCACCATATCTTCGAGAATCGGTGGAAGGAGGTCGATGGGCACGACCATGTTCCCGTCGAAAGGCTTACCCGTCCTCAGCACCTGCTGAAGAAAGAGGGAACCGACCCCCCGCAGGGTCCCGTCCTCACCGATGAGCGCCGAGCCGCCCCAAAACGGGTGGGGTGGCGCCGTAAAGATGCCCTCTTCGAGCAGGTACTCCCAGTACCCGGCAAATTCGTGCTTGGCGACGACACGGGACATGACGGCGCTCGAGCGTCCACCGTGTCCGGCCAAGATCACCGGATCGCCGGTCTTGAGATCGTCGGAACAACCAATTTCGACGGGCGGCACATCCAGCCCATCCAATGCCTGAACGAGGCCGAACCCTGTCTCCTGGTCTATCCCGACGACGTGCGCGGAAACGGCCCGTCCTCTGGCATCGACCAGCCACACGGTTCGCGCCTCCATGATCAAGTAACCGATGGTCACGACCAGACCATCCTGGTTGATGAGGACGCCGTGGCCGGCCCGCTCGGTGCCCAGAGTGGACGCAGTGAACGCGTCCTCGGGTATCTCGGAACGAAGAGAAAGAATGCCCGACAGAACTTCATCGAGGTCGAGGGAGACGTCCTCGGGTTTCGGCCACTGCGACGCGCTGATGTCCTTGTCGAATGGGTCAGACATGACTTGTCCTCATTGCTTCGCCGGCGAGCACCGCGGCTTTTGCCTTCGATCGCAGTTCCAAGCTCTCCGGTGCCGGCTTCTGCTCCACCACTTTCCCATGCCTTTACCTTAGCACAAATCATCGGCGACAACGATCCGAAGAAGACGTTGGGACAGCTCCGGACGCCGTGTAATTGCTTGACAGTCCTTGCGGCTAGGGGACGCTATGCTAAATGCGCAAGGACTACATATCCGACCCCTCGCATGGCGCGGCGACCACGGCCGTGGCGAATGGAAAGCCTATCTCGCCAGCAAAGGTACCGGGTACTGGGTCTCGACATCAGCGGCGAGACCGTCACCAAGCTCCAGGCGGTGGCGCGCAAGCCCGAGGACTAAGGCCGCGCCGCCAGCGTCTCAAACACATTCCCCGCGGGCGCGCCACCCAGGATATGGCATTTATGCCAAAGGGCCAAAAAGAGGAGGTGCCAGGCCGCCTTTTCTTGCTTCTTTCCGCGAGCCGCGAACAAACCCTCCACGGCACCGGGGCGGCAAATTTCGTCGATGCCCGGTTGCGCCGCCACCAGCCGTCCGAGATCACCGTGGCGCCGCGCCATCCACTCGCCGACGGGAACCGTGAAGCCGCGTTTTCGGGAAAACGGTTTCGATGCCGGCAACCCGCTACGCAGCCACTCGCGCAACAGGAACTTGCCAAGCGAGCGCCGCACCTTCAGGCGGTCCGGCAGGCGCAAGGCGAAGTTGGCGATTTCGCGGTCGAGAAACGGCACGCGGCCTTCGACGCCATGGGCCATTAGGCAGCGGTCCAGCTTGGTCAGCAGGTCGTTGGGCAGCCAGTCGACGCAATCCACGGCCTGTGCCGCCTGGAGCGCCGAGCGGCCGTTCCCAGCCTCGGCGATCTCGGCCGCACCGATGGCGGCACGCCAGGCCTTCCCAGCGCCGCCTTCCGGCTCGCGCAGAATTCCCAACCCCTCGAACGCCCCCCGCGCCCGCATGGGCCCGCCGCCCAACAGGCGCAACCGCATTGCCTTTCTATAGCGTCCATAGCCGCCGAACATCTCGTCCCCACCTTCGCCGGTCAGGATGACCTTGAGCCCCGCCTCCTTGGCGGCAGCCGCCAGCTTGTAGGAAGGCAGCACGGCATAGTCGGCCACCGGGTCGTCCATCGCCCGCGCGATGGCGGGAAGGAGCCCCCAGAAATCCTCCTCGCCGAAATCCACCTCCTGGTGATCGGCACCGGCGGCGGCGGCAACCACGCGGGCGTGCTGGCGTTCGTCGTGCGCGGCGGTCCCGGTGAAGCCCGCCGTGAACGTCCTTACCGGCCGCTCGTTGAGACGCGCCATCTGGGCCAGCACCGCCGACGAATCGACGCCGCCCGACAGAAACATTCCGTAAGGCACGTCGGAACGCTGGTGAATTTCGACGCTGTCGCGCAGAACCTCATCGAGGCCGCGCAGGGCTTCGGCGGCAGTCTCCAGGCGCGGCCCCCCGTTAGGGAGCGCGCCGAGGCGGCGGCGTTCCACGATGCGGCCCCCTTTGACGACCAGAGTTTCGCCGGGCAGCACGCGGCGGATACCTTCGAACACGGTCTCCCTTCCGGTGGTGAACTGGAGCTGCAGGAGTTGCTCGCGGCTTTCCGGCCTCATCTCGCGCTTCGCCAGTCCCGCGCCGAGCAATGCCTGGGGCTCGGAGGCGAATGCCAGAGCGCCGGACAACTCCACATAATAAAGGGGCTTGATGCCGAAAGGATCGCGGGCCAGCACCAACCGGCCTTCGGCTTGGTCGTGGATAGCGATGGCGTACATGCCCCGCAGGCGATCGGCAAAATTCACGCCCAGGCTTAGATAAAGGTGGAGAGCCGGCTCGCAGTCGGACCCGGTGGCGAAGGTGACGTCCGGCATGCCGGCGCGCAACTCGATGTAGTTATAGATTTCCGCATTGGCGACAAGGGCCGCCCTCACGGCCTCGTTCGACGGACCGTAAATGGGCTGGTCCCCGGTTTCCAGGTCGATGATGGCCAGCCTCGTCTGAACCAATCCGACGTCGCCGGCTACGTGTCTGCCCTGACCGTCCGGTCCGCGGTGGACCAGTGCGTCACCGAGGCGCCGCAGGGTCGCCGCGTCCGGCGACGTCCCGTCGGCGGTCATGATGCCGGCAATCCCGCACATCAGCTCAGAATCTCCTTGAAGAACGCCATGTAGCGCTCGACTACGGCCGCCTTGGTGAAGCCCTCCTCGTAGGTACGGCGCCCGGCAGCGGCAAGGCGGCGCCCGAGATTGGCGTCCCCGAGCAGGAAGTTTATGGCCTGAGCAAGGGCTTCGGCATCGTCAACCGGCACCAGGACTCCGTTATCCATGTCCTCGATGAGGGTTCCCGGACCCAGGCTGTCGGCGGCAATCACCGGGGCTTCCTGTGCCCAAGCCTCGATCACCACATTCCCCAAAGGCTCGCGTCGCGAAGGGCAGACGAATATATCGCACGCGGCGAATAGCGCCGCGACGTCCTCGCGCCAACCGAGGAACCGCACCCGGGGCTTGACGGCAAGATGCTCGGCCAAATCCTCGAGTTCCCGGCGCAACGGCCCCTCGCCGGCAATCCACAGATACGCCGAGGGCACTCGGGCCAGTGCACGCAGCAGAACATCGAAAGCCTTGTTGTGATGCAGTCTGCCCAAGGTCAGGAGAAGAGGCGTGCGGTCCGGCGTGTAGAATTCCCGACGCGATATCGGCGGCGCCCGCCGCTCGCTGACGAAATTGGGAAGGTAGTGGGCGCGTTCCTCCGGCCATCCACCGTCAACCAGGTGTTGGACGATGTCCTCGGTGTTGCCGATCAAGTGATCGCATCCCTGGTAGTATTTCAGGTCGTAATAACCGCCGAGACGAGCCGCCCAAACAAACTCGCCCTTCCGGCACAAGCGCGTTGCCCGGTTCATCCATGTCAGCACGATGTCAGGTCGGAAGTCGCCAATCTCGCGCTTCAACGCGAACGGCGTGCGCAAGTCAAAGAGGCCGCCGAAAGGCAGTTGCACGGGATCGACGCCACCCGCCGCCAGGGCCGCGGCACGGCGCTCGTTGCGGCGGATCACGACCCGCTGCTCGAGGCCGGCGTCGTCGAGCGCCAGCACCAGCCGGGTGAAGAAGGCTTCCGCGCCGCCGAACTCGGCACCCGCCATCACTTGCATCACGCGCATCAGGGAATGAGCCCTTCAAAGGCCGCCGCCGCCTCGGGCCAGCCCCAAGCGCGTTGCTTGTCGAGCGCCGCGGTATGATGGCGGCGCCAAAGCGCATCGTCGGTGAGCAGGCTTATGGCGGCTTCGGCGAAGGCGTCATCGTCGTCCGCGACGATGCCGGTCTCGCCGTCAATGACGCGCTCGACAACCGAGCCCAGCCTTTGCACGACAGCGGGGACGCCCATGGCCTGCGCCTCGCCAACAGCAAGGCAGAACGTCTCGTTGAGATCGCCGCGGTACAGCATGACGCGGGATGCGCGCAACTCCTCGGCAAGCTGGGCCTTGGGCACGGGCGCCCGCACGACGACTCCGTGCGCCGCCGCCTTGCGCGCCTCCTCCAATACCGCCAACATCTCCCGCGCCTTGGCCTCGCCGACGGTGCCGTAAGTCGCTGCCCCCGTAAACAGGTGAAGCTCGGCCCCAGGCACGCGGGGGCGCACACGTTCCGCCCACACCTTGAGCAGCCAGTCCAGGGACCTGAGCGGATTGGAAGTGAAGATGGCGCGCGGCGGCGGCGCGTCCGCCGCTACCGCGTCGCCGTGGATCACTTCGGGAATTCCGTAAGGAATGACCACCCGGCCGCCGTCCGGCGCCCACCAGGGATAGGTTGTGGCGTGATAGGCACCGATGAAGACGATGACGGGCCGCTTGCGCCACAGCTTCGAGAGATAGCGCCACTTGAGCAGGTAGCGGGCCGGATTGTGTATCCAAAAAACGGTCCGCCGCGCCTTCGGCATCAAGGTGAGAAGTTTGTCCCCACGGTTGGCGATGTAGAGATCGGTATCCTCGGGTAGGCTCAGGTTACGATCCGCGATCTCGATCGGCGCCCAATCCACACCCTCGTGCCGCACGGGGGCGGCGCACTTATTGCGCACATGGACGTCGTGGCCTCGTTTCGCCAATTCCTGGACAAGGAAAACGACCGACGATTCGGCGCCGCCGAGCGGCCGCTTTTGCGGTGTCGCGCCGTCGAACTCTATCCCGTCGTCGGCCAAAACGATACGTGCCATCTATGGCCCCTCCGAGCCGTCCGACTCGAGCCTGGCCTTGAGGTGGGAAAGAAGCGGGTACAATCCGGCAAAGAGGGCGATGAGAAAGCCGTAGCCCCCTTCCCGATATCCCTTGCGCAGCACATAGCACTTGAAGAAGCGCGAAAACAGCCGGCGCAGGTTGTGGGCGAAGGATCCGATCTCGCCCGCCTCGCGCAGATCCTTGGCGCGCGCCGTCGAGTAGCTGTCGAGCCGGCGGATCATGTCGGAAACGTTACGGTCGACGTAATGATCGAGGCGGCACTTCAACATCTCTCCCTTGCGCCCCGACCATTGCAGGCGCGGGTGGACCCGCTGATCGCCCCACACCTTGACCCCTTTCCTGAATAACCCCGGATAGGCGGCCTTGCCATAGGACGCCCCCCAGCCCCAGCGCACCAGCTTACCGCCAATATAGTTATCCACCGGTATCTCGTGCCAATCGCAGGCCGAGGTCTCGACGACGCGGCGGATTTCCTCGGCCAACGCCGCGGGCACCCGTTCGTCGGCATCGACCTCGAATATCCATTGGCCGCGGCACGCATCGATTCCGGCGTTGCGGCGCGATCCTTCCCGCTCCCACGCGCCCTCGACAAGGCGTTCGGTAAAGCGGAGCGCGATTTCCTTGGAGGCGTCCGTGCAGTCGTCTAGCAACACGACGATTTCGTCCGCGAAGGCGAGACAGTCCAGGCATTCGGCGAGCTGGTCTTCCTCGTCATGGACGGTAATCAGCGCGGAAAGGATCAGCGCCGTCATTGCGCCGCCTCGGCCGCTTGTTTCCAGAGATCGCCGGCCGCTTCCTCGGCGGCGTCGACGCTCAAGGAATCCATGAGGGTGTCCGAAGCGCGGTGGTCGAAGTTCGCGGGGAAAATTTCATCGTAGGAGACGCTCGTCCTGACCACCCGTGTGAGGCGCCCCCAGGGCGCGTAATGGGCGTCCGGGCTGGGTCCGAACAGGCCAAGCGTCAAGACGCCCGAAGCCGCCGCCAAATGCATCAAGCCGGAATCGTTTCCCACGTAAAGGGCGCACCTCCGAAGACACGCGTAAGCGGCGAGCAGGTCGACCCGCCCCACCAGGTCGATGCGCTGGCCCGCCGGGACGGCCTCGATAAGACGATGCGCCATTGGCCGTTCGTCGTCACGGCCGAACACGGCGACACGGCCTCCTGGCAAAATACCGTTGGACGCCGTCAAGCGCCGGATCAGTTCGTCGAAGTACTCGGCGCGCCACGTCTTGGCGCGCCAGTTCGCCGTCGGTCCCACGGCCAACGTGGGTGCTCCCTCGGGAATGAGGCGGGCCGCTTCCGCCTCGTGTTCCGGGGTAGTCCACAACCTAGGCGAGGGCGGAGTCTCCGCCAAGCCGAGCACGGCGGCCAATTGTTCGACCCGGTGGACACGTTCGCGGCCGCGCACCATGCGGTGCCGGGTTCTGGCCGCCAGAAAAAATGGCATGGGAGAGCTGCGCAGATCGACAAGGATGTCCCACACGGTTCCCGCGCACTTCGCCCACAGCATCACCCAGTGGAGTGAAAAGACCATTTTGTCGAGGACGATGATGCCATCGAGATTGGGAACCGCCTCGAACAACGGCGCCGCCGCCGGCCCACAGGCGATGGTGATCCGCGCTTGCGGGTGCTTCGCGATCAGATGATCGAGAAGGCCCGTAGACAGAATGGCGTCGCCGACCCGGGTCGACGTGATGAACAGTATCCTCATTGCCAAAGCTCTTCGAATTCCGCCGCCGCCGCGTCCCAACCGCGCTTTCCCCGCAAGGACTTGGCCTCGCCGCTCAGGGCGTTGTATGTCTCGTCATCGAGCAGGATCTCCACCGCTACATTGACGAAGGCATCTTCGTCGGGGGCCACGTAGCCGGTCAGCCCCTCGACGATGCGCTCGGCCACGGCGCCTCCGGGACGAGCCACGGCAGGCAGGCCGCAGGCCTGGGATTCCGCCAAGGTCGCGCAATACATTTCGGTCTCCATCGCCGGGTAGAGGTGAACCCGGGCGGCACGATAGTCCTCGGCCATCTCGAAATCCGCCTTGGGCCGCTCGATCTCGACTCCCTTGCCTTTCAGCGCCAGCGCGGCGTCGAGAACGGGCCGGACGCCGTCCGGGACGTCGCCACCCAGCCGTCCCCGGTCGAGGACGCTTGAATATACTCTGAGCCGGGCCTCTGGAACCTCCGAATGAATCCTCTTGGCCCATATCGCCAACAACCGGTCCAACCCGCGCCGGAGATGGGTGGTGGCGACGGCGGTCGGCGGGTTCGCCGGCACGCCCTTTTCTTCGTCGAAGCGATAGGCCTCGCGCACGCCGGGCTGGATGACGGCGCACGCCAGATCCGAGGCACCGTTCCACGTCGCGCGGTGGGTATCGCCCAGGAAAACGAGCTTCGGCCGATGGTGTTCCAGCACCTCCCGATTGGCACGCTTGTTAAGGTATCCTGCCGGGGCGGAAAGCCACAGAATCTTATGCTCGGCGGGCAGAGTGCCCAACAAGGTGGGCTTGCGGAAGGCGATGAGGACGTCAGTTTCCGATGGTCTCGGTGCGTCCCACGGCATCCATGACACGCCCTCGGCGGTGAGGTGGGTTTGGCAACGGTTTATGACGGTGACCATGTGGCCCCGACGAAACAGCGCTAGCGGCAGGCTGGCGAAGGCCTTCTCCGGCCCGCCGAGTGGGCGGTGCGATGGACTGTGGCCGTCAAATGCGATGGAGTCGTCTATGAGCGTGACGTGCATGGGAACGTTTATACGTCCGGCCAAATGGCCATGCAAAGGGTCACCCTTTCCAAGGGTGCCCAAAAAAACCGCCTCATAGGCGAAAATCGGAGGTAAGTTCACCCCTTAGCCAAGGTGATCTATCATGGCGGAAACGTCCTACGCGCTGCTCGAGGATCGCGGCTTCATCGCCGTCGAGGGAGAGGACGCGCTCACCTTTTTGCAGGGATTGATTTCCAACGACATCGAAAAAGTCGGCGCCGGCCGCGCCATCCATGCGGCATTCCTGACACCGCAAGGAAAGTATCTGCACGACTTCTTTGTCGTACAGATGGAGGACGCGCTTTTTCTGGACTGCGAGGCGGCCCGCCTCGACGACCTCAGACGCCGGCTGTCGATGTACCGGCTACGCGCCAAAGTGGCCCTCGATGATGCCAGCGACACGTTTACCGCGGCGGCCCTGTTCGGCGAGAACGCCGGCGCCGCTTTCGGTCTCGGCGCCGAGCCGGGTACCGCGCTCGCCTTCGCCGGCGGCGTGATCTACGTGGACCCCCGGCTGGCGGCGGCGGGGGCGCGCGCCGTGCTGCCTGCCGCCGCGGCACGCCAGGCACTTGCCGATGCCGGCTTCGAGGACGCCGGCCGCGAAACCTACGACGTTTTCCGCCTGCGCCTTGGCCTTCCCGATGGCAGCCGCGACATGGCGGTGGAAAAGGACCTACTTCTGGAAAGCGGCTTCGAGGAGCTCAACGGAGTCGATTTCGAAAAGGGGTGCTATATGGGCCAGGAATTGACCGCCCGCACAAAGCACCGGGGCATCGTTAAGAAGCGGTTGATGCCGGTGGATATCGACGGCCCGTTGCCGGCGACGGGGACGCCGATTCTCTGCGGCGGCAAGAAGGTCGGGGAGATGCGCTCGGGCCACGGCGCCAAAGGGCTGGCGCTGATGCGCCTCGAATACCTGGACAAGGCTTCCGGCACCGGCCACGACTTCACCGCGGACGGGGCGCGGCTGACGCCAAGAAAGCCCGACTGGGCGGCATTCTAGGCATGGGGGGATGTTCGTTCGACCGGCCGCGGCCCACTCCCTTGACCCCGGGACTCCTGAGCGATGCACCTAAGCTGCTGGCACCCGTCGCCACCGCCTATGGCCTTCAATTGGATCACCACGGCATGGAGGCGCGCGGCGTCCTGTGGCGCAACGAAGAGAACCAGCGCATGCGCTTCGAGGTGCTGGCCGGCATCATCGAGGCCGAAGACGACAAGGGCGGCATCACCGTCAACGACCTGGGCTGCGGCTACGGCGCCTTTTTCACATTTCTCGAAGGCCGGCCCGCCATGACCGACGGCCGCTATTACGGCTACGACATCAGCGAGGACATGGTGAAGGCGGCGCGCCAAAGCATCCAGGACCGACGCGCCACTTTCAGCCACAGCCTGGTCGCCACCCATTACGCGGATTACTCCTTCGCATCCGGCACCTACAACCTCAAACTCGACAACGACGAGGCGGCCTGGAAGAAGTACGTAAAGGAAAGCCTGATCCATCTATGGGCGAGAACGCAACGCGCCCTGGCTTTCAACATGCTGAGCATTTACGGCAGCGAGAGGCAGGGTGGCCTGCTCTACGCCGACCCGGGAGAGTTTTTCGACTTCTGCATCCGCGAGATTTCCCCCAACGTCGTCCTCTTCCACGACTACTCGCCGATCGACTGGACCATCTGGCTCAGGAAATAATGCCAACGGTCCTTGATATTGACCCCTTGTGAAGGCCGGGGACGCGCTAAAGCACTCCCATATTCGCCTTGATCCTTTCCGCGAGTTCGCCGATGGCGTCCATGTCGCCGGGGACCAGGCCCCAGTTCAGCCTGAGATCGTCGCCCTCGGCGCGCGGAAGAACGTGGACGTGGAGGTGGAATACAGACTGCGCCGCGCCGGCACCATGGGCCACCACGATGTTGATGCCGTGGGGCTCCAGAGTCTTCTCCACGGCGCGCGCCACCTTTTGGGCGGTCACCATGGTGGCCGACAGCCAATCCTCGGGGGCCTCCAGAAAGTCGGGAGTGTGGTACTTGGGGATGACCAGGGCGTGGCCGGCGTTGCCCGGGTTGATGTCCATGAAGGCCAGCGTCGAGCCGTCCTCGAGGATCCTGAAGCTGGGGATTTCCCCCTTGATGATCTTGCAGAAGATGCAATCCGCATCGAACGTCATCCCAGTTTCCTCCCTGTCACGGCTGCCCCGGCGGCGTGGGCGGCTGTTACGTCAAGCGTTGGTTTCCGCCTTCACGCCGAGCGCCGCCTGCGCCGCCGCCAGGCGCGCGATGGGCACCCGGTAGGGTGAGCAGGAGACATAATCGAGCCCCACCTTCTGGCAGAAGTGAACGGAGGCCGGGTCGCCCCCGTGCTCGCCGCAGATTCCGAGCTTCAGGTCGGGGCGGGTGGCGCGGCCACGCTCGACGCCGATGCGCACAAGCTCACCGACGCCCTCGGTGTCCAGGCTGGCGAACGGGTCACGCTTGAACAGACCCTTGTCGCGGTAAATCTCGACGATATGCGCCGTGTCGTCGCGCGAAAGGCCATAGGTGGTCTGGGTCAGGTCGTTGGTGCCGAAGCTGAAGAACTGGGCGGTCTTGGCAATGTCGCTGGCCAGCAACACGGCGCGCGGCAATTCGATCATGGTGCCTACCAGATACTCCACCCGGGTCCCGCTCGCCTCCTTCACCTCGGCGGCGACGCGCTCGACCACGTCCTTGAGAATATCGAACTCCTCGCGGGTAACGATCAGGGGGATCATGACCTCGGGCACCACCTTCTCTCCCCCCTTGGCCACCTCGGAAGCGGCCTCGAAGATGGCGCGCGCCTGCATCTCGTAGATCTCCGGGAAGGTGATGCCGAGCCGGCAACCGCGGTGCCCCAACATGGGGTTGCCCTCTTTCAACAGGGCGGCGCGCGCGCGCGCCGTGGAGATGTCGATACCGGCCGCCGCGGCGACTTCGGCCAGGCCTTCCTCGCTTTGCGGGATGAATTCGTTGAGCG
The DNA here is from genome assembly GCA_030744625.1 of Rhodospirillales bacterium. GTDB lineage: Bacteria > Pseudomonadota > Alphaproteobacteria > Rhodospirillales > JASLQF01 > JASLQF01. The sequence goes on along the minus strand of JASLQF010000002.1, from coordinate 8,651 downwards.
GCGGATCGAGCAGGCGGATGGTCACCGGCAAACCGGTCATGATGGTAAACAGCTCGACGAAGTCCTGACGTTGGTAGGGAAGCAGCTTGTCCAGCGCCGCCCGCCTTTCCTCCTCGCCGGCAGCCAGGATCATCTCGCGCATGTGCACGATACGCTGGGGCTCGAAGAACATGTGCTCGGTGCGGCTGAGCCCGATGCCCTCGGCGCCAAACTTGCGCGCCGTCTCGGCGTCGGCCGGCGTTTCGGCGTTGGCGCGCACGCCGAGCGTGCGCACCTCGTCCGCCCAGCCCATGAGCTTGACGAAATCGCCGGTCAGCTCGGGGTGGATGGTCGGCACCTCGCCAAGCATCACCTCGCCGGTGGCGCCATCGACGGTGATCACGTCACCTTCCCGCACAACCGTACCCGCCACCTCCATGATCTTCTCGCCATAGTCCACCCGGAATTCGCCGGCCCCGGCGACACAAGGCACGCCCATGCCGCGCGCCACCACCGCGGCGTGGCTGGTCATGCCGCCGCGGGTGGTGAGGATTCCCTTCGAGACATGCATGCCTCCGATATCCTCGGGACTGGTCTCGACACGCACCAAGACGACGTCCTCGCCCTTCTGGGCCAAGCCCTCGGCATCCTCGGCATTGAACACGACGCGCCCCGAGGCGGCCCCCGGCGACGCCGGCAGCCCCCGGCCGAGAACCTTGCGCTCGGCGTCGGGATCGAGGGAGGGGTGCAGAAGCTGGTCGAGCTGCGCCGGGTCTACGCGGCGGATGGCCTCGTCGGTGCCGATGAGGCCTTCGTCGACCATGTCGACGGCGATTTTCAAAGCGGCGTTCGTCGTGCGCTTGCCGGTGCGGGTCTGGAGCATCCACAGCTTGCCCTGCTGGACGGTGAACTCCATGTCCTGCATGTCCTTGTAGTGCCCCTCCATCATACGGCGCACCTCCAGCAACTCGGCGTAGGTGTCCGGCATGACCTCTTGCAGCGCCGGCAGATCGGTGTGGGAGGCCTCGCGTTCGGCAATGGTCAAGGATTGCGGCGTGCGGATGCCGGCGACCACGTCCTCGCCCTGGGCGTTGACCAGGAATTCGCCGTAATAGGCGTTCTCTCCGGTCGACGGATTGCGGGTGAAACACACGCCGGTCGCCGAATCGTCGCCCATGTTGCCGAAGACCATGGCCTGGACGTTCACCGCCGTGCCCCAATCGTCGGGGATGGCGTGCAGGTTCCGATAAGTGATGGCGCGTTTGTTGTCCCAGCTCCGGAAAACGGCGGCGATGCCCCCCCAAAGCTGCTCCTTGGGGTTTCCGGGAAAGGGCTGGCCGAGAATTTCCTCGGCCTTCTTCAAGTAGGCCCCGACGAGGAACCGCCAGTCGTCGGCGTCGAGCTCGGTATCCAGGGCAACACCGCGGTCCAACTTGTGGTCCTCGAGCAGGTCCTCGAAGTGGTAATGCGCCACCCCCAGCACCACGTCGCCGTACATCTGGATAAAACGGCGGTAGCTGTCGCTGGCGAAGCGCTCGTCGCCGCTCATGGCGGCCAGCCCCTTGACCGTCTCGGCGTTGAGCCCGAGGTTGAGTACGGTGTCCATCATGCCCGGCATGGAAGCCCGCGCCCCCGAACGCACCGACAGAAGAAGCGGCCTTTGGGGATCGCCGAACCGCGCCCCGGCGATTTCTTCGACGCGGGCCAGCGCTTGCTCCACTTCGGCCTCCAAACCATCGGGGTAGGTGCCGCCGGTTTCGGAATAATGGGTGCAGACCTCGGTGGTGATGGTAAATCCCGGCGGCACGGGCAGACCGAGGCTGCTCATCTCCGCCAGATTCGATCCCTTGCCGCCCAACAAGTCGCGCATGTCGGCGGAACCTTGCGCGCCGCCGCCGCCGAAACCGTAGACCCACTTGGTCATCGTTCACCGCCCTCGATCCGTGAGAAATCCGCGACCTGGTTCATGGTCGCCCCGATAGCGCCGAGCAGGCGCAGCCTGTTCTCCCTCAAGTTAGCCTCGTCCGTGTTCACCGTCACCCGGTCAAAGAAGTCGTCGACCGGGCGGCGCAGCCCGGCGAGGGCCGCCATGGCACCCGTGAAGTCCTCCCCCGACAACGCGTGGCGCACGCCACTGGCCGAGGCTTCGAGGCTTTCGGCGAGCTCTTTTTCCTCGGATGCTTCCAATAGCTCGGCCCGGTGCGCGCCTCCATAGCGCGTATCGTCCTTCTTTTCCTCGATACGGACGATGTTGGCGGCGCGCCTGTACGCGGTCAGCAGGTTGGCGCCGTCGTCGCTTTCGAGGAACGCGCCAAGCACCTCCACCCGCCCGAGAAGCCGCACCAGATCGTCCTCGCCGCCGAGCGCGAAGACGGCGTCGATGAGGTCGTGGCGCACCCCCTTCTCGCGCAGGTGCACCTTGAGCCGGTCGGCGAAGAAAGCAAGAAGATCCGCATCGATATTGTCGACCCCGCCCTGAAAAGAGACTTTTGCAAACGCGCCCAATAGCGGCAGCCGCAGCTTGTTCTCGATGATCAGCCGGATAATGCCGAGGGCGGCACGACGCAGCGCAAATGGGTCTTTCGAACCCGTCGGCTTTTCATCGATGGCCCAGAAACCGACCAGGGTATCGATCTTGTCGGCCAGCGCTACGGCGACGCCGAGGGGCGCCGTCGGGCACGGGTCGGAGGGACCCTGAGGCGCGTAGTGATCGGCGATGGCCTCGGCGACTTCCGGGGTTTCGCCGTCGGCAACTGCATAGTAGCGGCCCATGACGCCCTGAAGTTCGGGGAACTCGCCAACCATCTCGGTCGTCAGGTCGGCCTTGGCAAGGAGCGCGGCGCGTTCTGCCAGCGCCGCCTCGGCGCCCGGAATGTAGCCCGCTACGTGGGCGGCCAGCGCCTGCATGCGCTTTGCCTTATCGGCCACCGAGCCGAGCTTGGCGTGGAAGACGAGCTCGGCGAGACCCGGCACCCGGCTCACCAGGGTGCGCTTGCGGTCCTGGTCCCAGAAATAGCGGGCGTCCGAAAGCCGCGCCCGCAGCACGCGCTCGTTGCCGGCGACGACCTCCTTGCCGCCCTCCCGGCCCGGCGTGTTGGCGACCACGATGAAGCGCGGCGCCAACCGGCTCTTGTTGTCGGTAAGCGAGAAATACTTCTGATGGGTCCGCATGGCGGTGGTGAGCACCTCGTCGGGCAGGTCCATGAAGTCCTTGTCGATGGACCCCATCAGCACCACCGGCCACTCGACGAGGCCGGAGACTTCGGCGAGCAAACCCTGGTCGGCCTTCAAGGTCAGTTTCGCCCGCTTGGCCAACCTCTCGGCGCCGGCCAGGATCGCCGCCCGGCGCTCAGCCGAATCGAGAATCACCTTGGCCGCCTTCAGCTTCTTCTTGTAGTCGGCGAAGTCTTTGACCTGAATCGGTTTCGGGGCGAGAAAGCGGTGGCCGGCGGTGGTGTCCTTGCTCCACACGTCCACACCGAATTGGAGGGCTCCCAAGGCGCCGAATGCGGCGGTAAAATCCAGGGAACGTTCATCAAAAATTGCTAATATGCCCTGAATCGGTCGCACCCACCGGCCTTGACATAACGCCCAGCGCATGGACTTCGGCCATGGAAATTTTACGATTGTTGGGAATAAAATTGCCGGCAGGATATCCTTTGTCTCCCGGCCTTTTTCCTCGATGACCGCGAAGTAGAATTCACCCTTCTCCGTGGCGCGCCTCTCGCACTGATCGAGGGTCAGGCCGACCGATTTCAGAAACCCCTCGATGGCCTTCTCCGGCGCATCGACGCGGGGGCCTCGACGCTCCTCGCGAATGTCCGGCTGCTTCTCGGGCAAACCGTCGACGACCAGGGCCAGGCGGCGCGGGGTGACGAAGGCGCGGGCCTCCTCGAAGCTCAGCCCTGCCTCCTTCAGCCCATCCGTGACTAGGCGCTTGAGGTCCTCGGTGGCACGCCCTTGCATGCGCGCCGGAATTTCCTCTGACAGCAGTTCCAGGAGAAGCTCGGGCACCGCTCAGTCTCCGCCGCCAGTTTGGCCGCGCGAGGCCAGCCACGCCTCGCAGCAGCCCTTGGCCAAGACGCGGACGCGGCCGATGTGGGCGGCGCGCTCGGTGACGCTGATGACGCCGCGCGCATCGAGCATATTGAACAGGTGGCTGGCCTTGATGCACTGCTCGTAGGCGGGCAGCGGCAGGGGCGCCTCGAGTTCCAGGAGCGCCTTGCACTCCTTCTCGGCGTCGGCGAAGTGGCGGGCCAGCATGTCGGTGTCGGCGTGCTCGAAATTGTAGGCGGAATGCTCGCGCTCGGCCTGCATGTAGACGTCCCCATAGGTGGTGCCCAGGCCGTCCCAGTCGAGGTCGTAGACGTTCTCGACCCCCTGGATGTACATGGCGAGGCGCTCCAGCCCATACGTAAGTTCCACGGAAACCGGGTCGCATTCGATGCCGCCCACCTGCTGGAAGTAGGTGAACTGGGTGACCTCCATGCCGTCGCACCACACCTCCCAGCCGAGGCCGGCGGCGCCCAGCGTCGGGCTTTCCCAGTCGTCCTCGACAAATCGGATGTCGTGGCGTGCCGCATCGATGCCGAGATGGCCGAGGCTTTCCAGATACACGTCCTGGGCGTCATCGGGCGATGGTTTGAGCAACACCTGGAACTGGTAATAGTGCTGGAGGCGGTTGGGGTTTTCCCCGTAGCGCCCATCGGTGGGCCGGCGCGAGGGCTGCACGTAGGCGGTTTTCCACGGTTCCGGCCCGAGCGCCCGCAGGGTGGTCGCCGGGTGGAAAGTGCCGGCTCCCATCTGCATGTCGTAGGGCTGCAGGATGACGCACCCCTTCCCGGCCCAAAAGGCCTGCAGGTCCAGGATCACGGACTGAAAGCTGGAACCGTCGCGGCGGGGTCTTTTTTTGGACGCACCGGCCATGGCGCTGGAGCACTCGGAATGGTGTTGGGCGGAACATACTTTCCGCCCCGGAGACGGTCAAGGACGCGCCTTCAGGCCGGATAGGGACAACCCGGACGGTCGCACCCTTGCGTCGCCTCCGGGGAAACGAAATCTCCGCACACCGCACACTTGACCATATCGTGAGGGCTCGCCCCGGCCCGGCTGTCCGCGGCCGGCGATTTCCCTTCGCGCAGGCGAGCCCGCTCCTCGGCCTCGCGGCGCGTCTGCACCCGGCCAACCCATTTGAAGCCGTACCAGATGAGCGCGATGACCGCGGCCGTGAAAAGCAGCTTGGTGAGACTGAAGCCGAACATAGGGTCTTTGTACGGGGGCGCGGGAGTCCGGGTCAAGACGACCACGCCGTTTACACCAACGGTCCTACAGCCCGAAGCGGCCCCACCACAGCCGTTCCTCGACGGCGGCGAGCAGACCGGCCGCCCAGTCGCCGGGATCACTGAGGCCGCGTCCCGTCCCGTCCCCCGGCATGGCCAGGCCGAGGCGCCGGCGCAGCCACGGCCGCGGACCGGCCACCAGTCGCAGCTTGACGTTGTCGCCTAACTTCTCGCGCAGCACGCCGCGCATGTCGCCGATGCCGTCGATGAGCCCCGCTTCCAGGGCCTTGCGGCCGGTCCAGAAGGCGCCGCTGAAGAGTTCGTCCTCCGGCGCCTTGAGCTTGCCGGCGCGGCGCTCGCGCACCAGCTCCTTGAAGGCGCCGTGGATGTCTTCCTGTATCTCCTTGAGGCGTTCCACGTCTTCCGGCTTCTCGGTAAGGAAAGGATCGAGGATTGCCTTGCTCTCGCCGGCCGTGTGAAGGCGGCGCTCGATGCCGAGCCGCTTCATGAGTCCGGCGAAGCCGAACCCCTGGGTGACGACGCCGATGGAGCCGACGATGGAGCTTTCCTGGGCGTAAATCTCGTCGCCGGCGCAGGCCAGCCAATAGCCGCCCGAGGCCGCCACATCCTCGGCGAAGGCGAAGACGGGGATGTCCTTCTCCTCGGCCAGGGCGCGGATGCGCCGGGCGATGAGCGCCGCCTGCACCGGTGATCCACCCGGCGAGTTGATGGCCAGGGCGACGGCGCCGAGGCGGCGCATCTTGAAGGCGGTCTCGATCTGGTCGGCGGCGCCGGCCAAGCTGAGCCCACGGCGCAGGGGCCCCAGGTTTCCGATGACGCCGGCGAACCTGAGCACGGCGACGACCGGCGGCGGATTGCGCAACCGCTCGACCGGCACCATTGCCAACAGCGATCGCAAGTTCATGAACGGATATTCCTCGTTTGCCGAAGCGAAGATCGGATTAAGTTGCCTACCGCGCGTGAAAGGTCAAGCCCTGGCCGCCGCGCAGCACCGCCTCGGCCTGCGGCGTGAAGCCGCCGCCCTCTTCATGGAGCACCATCCCCGGCAGCAGGCGGAGTGGCGTCGCCACGCCCTTGCGGCCCCTCAGGATGATACGCCGGGCCGGCTTGTCGCCGGCGCCCGTAGCCGAGGCGGGACCCGGCCACAGGGGAAACACGACGACCTCGCCGAGGCGCCCGGCGAGCGCCGCGAGTATCTGGTCCAGGCGGTCAGCGCGGTGGATGAAGGTGACGCTGCCCTTGGGCCTGACCATGAGCAGACAGAAGCGCAGCCAGTCATCGAGGCCGGCCGAACCTTCCACGTTGGCCGCAGCCTTTCCTTCGTCGGGCGGCCGGTTGCCGCGGCCGGCCTCGATGAACGGCGGGTTGGCCATGACGTGGTGAAAGGAGCCCGGTACCAAACGCCGCGGCGCCTTCACCAAATCGCCGACCATGAAATCGACGCGGCGCGCCAAGCCGTTGGCCTCGGCGTTGCGTACGGCGAGGCGTACCAACTCCCGCCGCTGCTCGATGCCAGCCACCCGCGCCTCGGCGACGCGCGCCGCCAGACACAGCGCAGCCGCCCCGACGCCGACGCCGACGTCGAGCACGGTCTCCCCCGCCTTGGCGGGAACGGCGGCGGCCAGGAAGACGGGATCGATGGCGGCGCGGTACCCCTTCACCGGCTGCAGGAGCGTGACGCGGCCGCCGAGCAGCGCATCCTCGCTGAGTTCCGCCACGGTGTCCTCGGCCAACGGTTTTGCCATGGCGTGTTCCCTAATCGCTGTCTTTTCCGCCGGCCATGCGGTCGGCCACGGCGACCAGGCGCTTGGCGCGCGCCAGGTCGTCGTCGTCGACCATGACGCGGCGCGGGATGGCCGAGACGCTGCCTTCCAGGATGCTGGTATGGACGTCGAGCACAATGGCCTCGATGCGCGCCTCGGCGAGTGCCGCCGTGAGCCACGACAACAGCACCGGATCATTGGTTCGTATGAGCTCGACCATAGTTCCTCCACGCACTTTTCGGCTGGTCGGCGGCCGGCGCCGGGCTTGACCCGGCGCCAAGGCGCCTCATATGCTCCAGGGTGCGCCGCCAAACGTCAAGAAGCGCGGGAGGTAATGATCGTGGGCGTTGTCGTAACCCTTGAGGGCGAACGCGGGAAAAGACCGTCCTTGGAGGCCTTGACTGCCCTTGCCGCCGACGACCTGAAGGCGGTCAACGAACTCATCATCCGACGCATGGACAGCCCGGTGGCGCTGATTCCGCAGCTGGCGGGGCATATCGTTGTCGCCGGCGGCAAGCGGCTCAGGCCCCTCTTGACCCTGGTGGCGTCCCGCATGTGCGGATATTCCGGGCAACGCCATGTCGCCCTCGCCACGTGCGTCGAATTCATCCACACCGCGACCTTGCTGCACGACGACGTGGTCGACAAGAGCGACCTGCGCCGCGGGCTCGCCTCGGCCAACTCGGTGTGGGGCAACAAGGCCAGCGTGCTGGTCGGCGACTTCCTGTTCAGCCGCGCCTTCCAGCTGATGGTGGAGGACGGCTCCCTCGCCGTGCTGTCCATTCTTTCCGAGGCCTCGGCGGTGATCGCCGAGGGCGAGGTGATGCAACTGGTCACCGCCAACGACACGCAAACCGGCGAAACCGCCTATCTTGACGTCATCAAGGCGAAGACGGCCCAGTTGTTCGCCGCCGCCTGCCGCATCGGCGCCGTCGTCGCCGAACGCCCCAAGGTGGAGGAGGAAGCGCTCGAGACCTTCGGCATGAACCTGGGCATCGCCTTTCAGGTGATCGACGACGTGCTCGACTATTCGGCCAAGCAGGCGACCCTGGGCAAGACCGTGGGCGACGATTTCCGGGAAGGCAAGATCACGCTGCCCGTGGTCCTCGCCTTTCGCCGCGGCTCCGAGGACGAGCGCGCCTTCTGGCGGCGCGCCCTGGAGGACCTCGACCAGAAACCCGGCGACCTCGAGCACGCCTTCGGGCTTATGGAGCGCCACGACGCGCTTTCCGACGCGGTGGCTCGAGCACGCCATTACGGAGCCATCGCCCGCGACGCGCTGGGCATCTTCGCCGACGGCCCGGAGAAGGCGGCGCTGCTCGAACTCATCGACTTCTGTATCGAGCGCGCCCACTGAACATTGCTCGGCGGGTCGCGGGTGGCGGCGTCTTGCCCGCCGGCTCCCGATAGCGCTATAAACGCGCGGCCCAAGGGTTCGGAGTGTAGCTCAGCCTGGTAGAGCACCGTCTTCGGGAGGCGGGGGCCGGAGGTTCAAATCCTCTCACTCCGACCAATTTCCTTAAAAATACAAAATTGCTTATGGCTTTCTGCCGGTGCCCTGGCGCACCGTTCGCAGTCAACCTTGGCCGGCGTATTCCCGGTCGCGCAG
>JASLQF010000001.1 GCA_030744625.1 Rhodospirillales bacterium | reverse complement strand
GATCACGAATGGTATAAATATTTTTTATTTTTCCTTCACTTATCTTTTTTTTTGTACGCATTCCTACATCATGAGCTTTCACAACACCAAAAATATTGCTTTTAGTTCGCGCAGCTTTCTTCGACATTTTTTGGATCAGGGAATCGATGTCGTATGCGAAATCGCTGTGAAAATTAAATTTTCTATTTTCTGCGACACGACCACCAAATATCTTGCAGACATTATAGGACCAGGTGGAACCTGAGCGCATTAACCCGGAACAAAGAATTAAACTGATCAATCTTCTAGGACCCTTTTTTTACATCCTGTTGCTGCTGTTGAGCCTATTGGTATCTGGGCAAGATACGGCCCCTACCTTGGCACTCTGTTTGCGCGTAACTCACTACTTGAGACAACTGATATTAGCATGTATCGGTGCGTCAAGCCAATGTGGTATGCCGTTATCGAGGGTACAGTGCGCCCCTGGTATCTGTACGCTACGATGTCCGCTTCTGGCTAAAAGCGGACGTTGTAGAGGCCGCTGATTTCCGTCCGCTTTACCCCTCAAAGCAGACATACCGAGGCCCGCGAAGGTGACCCCCTGTTGGCGTCGTGCCCTGAAGGTCGGCACCCCCCATTTTGGACTGCAGCGACGACCGGCTACGTCAGGGTTTTGGCTCGCCAATCGGTCACCTGGCGCCTTCCCACCCAAGAGCGACGGTCCTCGCTAGTTCGCCGTTCTTCGTCGGTCAAATCCATTTGCCGTTTGCGACGGTCCGTATTTTCGCGACAGTCGTCGTTTGAACGATTAGCGTCGTTCTGGTTCTGATCTTCGTCTATTGAAGTCGGCATCGGTCGTATTTTCCTGCGATGAGAAATTGAATTTCGGGCAGAGGGTTATATTTATGAAGGAGCAAAATAAATAAGAAGTAAACACGACCAATTATGATTCCCTCAACCGACATGATTCCAGGCTCCCGTTCAGCATCGTGCTGGTAGCCTTGGCCGCAGATCATCGATCAGGCGCAGGATTAACCGAAACAGGTTCCTCGGCACGGCAACCTCGTCTAACACCGGCATTCCGAACTTCCGCTTCTGGCCAAGAGCGGACCTGACAGCATGGACCACCCGATGTCCGCTTTAGGGCGCTAAGCCGACATCGGCGAAGCGGGAATTCTGGAATTCTGGTGACAGGAATTCTGGTGACGAATTCTGGTGACACGAATTCTGGTGACACAATACTTAATTGGAAAGGGCAAGCCGGGCCCGAAGAGGACGGCCGGATTAGGGACCGGAAGGAATAAAGTATTGTGTCCTCGGAAAAGTCTCGGAAAAGTCCGGAACAGCGGGAGCATCCTTCGCCACGGCCATGCGGGCCTGCTCAGGATGAGGACGTAACTTCCGCCCCGGCGTCGAACGGCGGCCGCGCGTCGAAGCCGGCGGCGGCCTCCAGGGCGGCGGCGGCGCGGAACAGGGTCTCCTCGTCGAAGGGCCGGGTAATGAGCTGCAGCCCCAGGGGCAGGCCGCCCGGCCCGAGCCCGGCCGGCACCGAGATGGCGGGCAGTCCGGCCAGGCTGGCCGGCACGGCGTAGACGTCGTTCAGGTACATGGCGATGGGGTCGTCCATCTTGTCGCCGATGGCGAAGGCCTCGAAGGGCGCCGTCGGCGTCAGGATGACGTCGACTGTCTCGAAGGCCTCTCGGAAGTCCCGGGCGATGAGGGCGCGCACCTGCTGGGCCTTCAGGTAGTAGGCGTCGTAATAGCCGGCGCTGAGCACGTAGGTGCCGATGAGGACGCGCCGGCGCACTTCCGCGCCGAAGCCCTGGCCCCGTGTCTCGGCATACATCTCGTCGAGGCTCGCGCCCTCCACCCGGAGTCCGTAGCGCACCCCATCGTAGCGCGCCAGGTTGGACGACGCCTCGGCCGGGGCCACGATGTAATAGGTGGGCAGCGCGTACTTGGTGTGGGGCAGGGAAATCGACACGCATTCGGCGCCGGCCCCGGTGAGCCAGGTCTCGCCGGCCTTCCACAATTCCCCGATCTCGCCGGCCAGGCCCTCGGTGCGGTATTCCTCGGGGATGCCGACCTTGAGTCCCTTGACGCCGGACCCGAGGGCGGCAGCGAAATCGGGCACCTCGACCGGCGCCGAGGTCGAGTCCCCGGGGTCGTGGCCGGCCATGGCGCCCAGCATGAGGGCGGCGTCCTCGACGGTGCGCGTCAGCGGCCCGGCCTGGTCCAACGACGAGGCAAAAGCGACGATGCCCCAGCGCGAGCAACGCCCATAGGTCGGCTTCATGCCGACGATGCCACAGAAGGACGCCGGCTGGCGGATGGAGCCGCCGGTGTCGGTGCCGATGGCGCCGGCGCACACATGGGCGGCGACGGCGGCGGCCGAGCCCCCCGACGAGCCACCGGGCACAAGGTCCTGGCCGTCCGGCCCGCGCCACGGGTTCTTCACCGGGCCGAAATAGCTGGTCATGTTGGACGACCCCATGGCGAACTCATCGAGGTTGGTCTTGCCCACCATGACGGCGCCGGCGCGCTTCAGGTTGGCGGTCACCGTCGATTCGTAGGTCGGCGTGAAGCCCTCGAGGATGCGGGAGCCGGCGGTGGTCTGGATGCCTTCGGTGCAGAACAGGTCCTTGACGGCGATGGGGACGCCGTCCATGGGCCCGGCCGCCTCGCCCCTGGCGCGCCGCGCGTCGGATGCCTTCGCCTGACCGAGGGCGTGGTCGAAGGTCTCGGTGATGAAGATGTTGAGCCGGCGCGCCCCTTCCGCCGCCTTGATGTGGGCTCGCGCCAGCTCGACCGCCGAAACCTCGCCGCCATCGAGGAGCGCGCCGGCCTCGGCGATGGTGAGATCGGTAAGGCGCGCCGTCATTCGACGACCTTGGGCACGGCGAAGAAGCCGTCGACGGGCTCGGCGGCGTTGGCCAGCACCCGGTCCCGGCAGTCGCCGTCGGTCACCTGGTCGGAGCGGCTCGGCATGGTCAACTCGACGACGCTGGTCATCGGCGCCACGCCCTCGGTATCGACCTCGGCCAGTTGCTCGACCCAGCCCAGGATGTTGGAAAGCTCGCCGGCCAGGGCCTCGAGCTGGTCTTCGGCGACCTTGATGCGGGCTAGGTGGGCGATGTTTTGGACCGTCGATGCGTCGAGTGCCATGGCCGCTATGCCTCGGCCGCCGCCGGTTGCGCGCCTTGCAGGCGGCGCTCCCATTCGAGCGCCGAGCTCACGATGGTGGCGAGGTCGTCGTTGCCGGGGCGCCAGCCGAGGACGTCACGGATGCGTGCCGCGTCGGCCACCAGGCTGACCGCGTCGCCGGGGCGCCGGGGGGCGCCGCTCACGGCGAGGGGACGGCCGGCGGCGTCCTCGACCTCGGCCAGGACCTGGCGCACCGAGGCGCCCTTTCCGTACCCGCAGTTGAGGGTCAGGGAGCCGCCCCCGCCCTCCAGGTGCTTCAGGGCCGCCAAGTGGGCGTCGGCCAGGTCGGTGACGTGCACGTAGTCGCGGATGCAGGTGCCGTCGGGGGTGTCGTAGTCCTCGCCGTAGATCTCGACGCCGTCGCGCCGGCCCAGCGCCGCCTCGCAGGCGATCTTGATGAGGTGGGTGGCGGCGGGCGAGACCTGGCCCGTGCGCCCACGCCCGTCGGCACCGGCCACGTTGAAGTAGCGCAGGCTGACGCATTCGAAGCGGTGGGCGGCAGCGGCGTCGGCCAGCATCCACTCGCTCATCAGCTTCGAGCGGCCGTAGGGGTTGATGGGCCGCAATGGGGTATCCTCGCCAATGGGCACGCTTTCCGGCTGTCCGTAGACGGCGGCGGTCGACGAGTAGACGAAGCGCTCGATCCCGGCCTCCAGGCAGGCCTCGACGAGGCGCCCGGTGACGGCCGTGTTGTTCCTGAAATAGAGCTCCGGCTTGGCCACCGACTCGCTGACCACGATGGACCCCGCAAAATGCATCACCGCGCCGCATCCGTGGTCGCGCGCCAGGCGCGCCACCAACCCGATATCGCCGGCGTCGCCCTCGACGAAGGGGGCGTCGGCAGGCGCCAGTTCGCGCCGTCCCGCCGACAGGTCGTCGAGCACGACGGCGCGGCGCCCGGCGTCGTGGAGCGCCCACGCCACGTGGCTGCCGATGTAACCGGCGCCGCCGGTCACCAATACCGCGGAAGTTTCGTTCACGCCCCGCCCCGCCTATCCACCGCCCACGGCGCGCCACACCTTGGCGTTCCACACCTGGACGGCAATCTCGACGGCCGCCGACAGCGCCTCCTCGATGTCATCCGCGTCTTCCTGCAAATTCTTGATCTTGGCCTTGAATTTGTCCTGGTTGACGCTGTCAAAAACCACTTTTCCGCCCTTTCGCCGATACATCATGTTGGTAGAAAACGACTCCTCGAAGCTGTCGCCGACCTCTCGGAGATCGATGGTAATCTGGAAGACCGGCTTCTGGGAAAGCTGGTAGGGAGCCTCGGTGATGAACATATAGGCGGGGAACTCGAACTTCTTGCCCTTGTTCTGGCAACGGAATGTAACCGTGTAATCGGAAATTTCAAAGGATTCACCTTCGACCGGGCTCTTGCCCTCGAAGTGGACGGTGTATTGGCAAGACCGGCCGCCGGCCGCCTTCGCCTTTCCCTGTATGTCGTTCTCCAACGCCCCGTCGACGAGGGGGACGAGGATGAGTTCGTAAACGAACCCCAGGTTGCGCCCGTCCTTCCGCACCGCCAGCCAGGCCCCCTTCGCCCTGCCCACCGCCTCGATGCGGGTTCCCTTCTTGACGCTGCCTATTTTCTTGCCCTTGGTCTCGGGCTTGGCGCGCACGTTGGCGTCCTTCATGGCCAGATACTGACCGGTGTACGGCTTAAGATCGAAACCCTTGAATATATCATTGGTCTTGGAAGAAGCGGATTGCGCCCAGGAAACCGGCGCGGACAGGAGGAGAAGCACCAGCCCGGCGGAAAACGCGCAATGCAAGCGGGTGGCAGGATTAGCCATGCTCTTCGGCCCGTGGCCACCTGAAATAACAATGGGTTACAAGATGATAGCCAAGGCGCTCTAAGGGCACCAGCGTCTTTTTTAAGGCCTCCCCCTCGACTCGGCGCGGACCAGCGGGCATACCAGGGACAGATGGTTCGAATGGGACGGAAGCGCGCGAGCGGTGGCAACGGTTCTTGAGAGCGTCGCCGAGTTGAAGGCGGGGCTGGTCCCGGGAAGCCGGCTCCTCGGCCTAGACGTTGGCGCCAAGACCATTGGGCTGGCGCTGTCCGATGACGGGCTGCTCATCGCCAGCCCGCTCGAGACCATCCGCCGCACCCGCTTCGCGAAGGACTTGGCCGCGCTAGGCGCCATCGTCGCCGAGCATGGCGTCGGCGGCCTGGTCATCGGGCTGCCCGTGCAGATGGACGGCAGCGAGGGAAGGCGCTGCCAGTCGGTGCGCCAGTTCGCCGCCAACGTGGTGGAAGCCCTGGGCATCGACGCCGCGTTCTGGGACGAGCGCCTGTCGACGGCCGCCGTCGAACGCGTGCTCGTCAAGGAGGCCGATCTGTCGCGCCGGCGCCGCGCCGAACTCGTCGACAAGGCCGCCGCCGCCTATATCATGCAAGGCGCCCTCGACTCACTGGGGTCTTATCGTCTTGGATCAAAATGATCCAAGACGTGAATAAGCCCCTAAGATATGAATTAGAGGGCGATTCACGTTTCGAATTGAATCAATTTGAAACGACCGCACTCTGGCTCACGGCGGCGGATCGTGACAACGGCGGCCGTTCGGGTGTGAGAATGGTTTTCCGATGGCTTAAAGGATGCGTCCTCGCGTTTGTCTGCTTGTTGTGGCTGACCGCCGCGGCGCCGCCCGACGGCAAGTCCACGGGCGGGCAAACGCCCTTCGACCAGGCATTGGCCCACTGGGGCGCGGGCTATGTCTATCACTTGTCGGGCCGATTCGAGACCGCCATCGAGTTCTTCCGGAAATCCATCGAGATCCATCCGACGGCGCGGGGACACACCTTCCTCGGATGGTCGCTCTCCATGCTCGGCCGCCTCGAGGAGGCCATCGCCGAATGCAAGAAGGCCGTGCCCCTCGATCCCGACTATGGCAACCCCTACAACGACATCGGCCTCTACCTCATCGAACTTGGCCGCCCCGACGAGGCGATTCCCTGGCTTGAGAAGGCCATGACCGCCAAGCGCTACTGTTGCTACCAGTACGCCCACGTCAACATGGGGCGCATCCTTCTCGACAAGGGCCGGCTCGCCGAAGCCCAGCAGGCGTTTGAGCGGGCCCTCGGCTACGATCCCGCCTACCCGCCGGCGCTCAAGGGCCTGGACATCATCCGCCGGCTCGAATTCGAACCCCTGTAAGACGGAGGCGGGCGGCAAATTCTGGCGTTTCCCCCCCTACATGGAATTTCTGGCCCGCAAGATGGGCAAGTCGTAGGGCGGCCGACGACGGTCCGTGCCGGCGCCTTGCGCCGGCTCGCGGGGCGGTCTTATAGTGGCGGCTCATGACGCAAGCAGCCCTCGACAACGCGCCCTATCCGCACCGCCATCTGCTTGGCATCGAGGGGCTTTCACCGCAAGAGATCACCTATCTGCTCGACCGCGCCGAGACCTACGTCGGGCGCAACCGCCAGACCGACAACAAGAAATCCGTGCTGCGCGGGCGCACCCTCATCAACCTGTTCTTCGAGGCCTCGACGCGCACCCGCACGTCCTTCGAGCTCGCCGGCAAGCGACTCGGCGGCGACGTCATCAACATGTCGGTGGCCACATCGGCCGTCAAGAAGGGCGAAACGGTGATCGACACGGCGATGACGCTCAACGCCATGCACGCCGACGTCCTCGTGGTGCGCCATTCCGAATCGGGTGCCGTCAAGCTCTTGTCGGAGAAGGTCAACTGCGCCGTCATCAACGCCGGCGACGGCAGCCACGAGCACCCGACGCAAGCCCTCCTCGACGCCCTCACCATCCGCCGGCGCACCGGCGGAATTTCGGGGCTGTTGGTGGCCATCTGCGGCGACATCGCCCATTCGCGGGTGGCGCGCTCCAATATCCACCTGCTCACCACCATGGGGGCGCGGGTGCGCCTGGTGGCGCCCAAGACCCTGTTGCCGGCGGAGGCCGAGCGCCTCGGCGTCGAGGTCTTCCACGACATGAACGCCGGGCTCGCCGGGTGCGACATCGTCATGATGCTGCGCCTGCAGACCGAGCGCATGCACGGCGCCTTCTTCCCCAGCCTGCGCGAATACTTCCACTTCTTCGGCCTCGATTATTCCAAGCTCGCCAACGCCAAGCCGGACGCCCTGATCATGCACCCGGGCCCCATGAACCGGGGCGTCGAGATCGATTCGGAGGTCGCCGACGACATCGGGCGCAGCGCCATCCGCGAACAGGTGGAGATGGGCGTGGCGGTTCGCATGGCCTGCCTCGAGGCCCTGGCGCAACCGGCCGGAGAAGGAGATGGCGGCTGATGCCGGGCCCGGGAAACAACGGCGCCGAGCACAGGGTCGCCTACGTCAACGCCCGCCTCCTCGATCCGGCGTCGGGGCTGGACGCGCTGGGCGGCCTGCTGACCAAGGGCCGGGCCATCACCAATTTCGGGGAGGGCCTGTTCAAGCACGGCGCCCCCGAGGGCGTGGTCGTCGTCGACTGCGGCGGCCATTGCCTGGCGCCGGGGCTTGTCGACATCCGGGTGCAGTTGCGCGAGGCCGGGATCGAGGACCGCGGCACGTTGGCCTCGGCGGGGCGCTCAGCCACGGCCGGCGGCGTCACCTCGCTGGTTTGCCTTCCCAACACCGACCCGGTGATCGACGAATCGGCGGTGGTCGAGTTCGTGGCGCGCCGGGCGCGCCTTCTCGGCCTCGCCAAGGTCTATCCCTACGGCGCCGTCACCAAGAACCTGGAGGGCCGGGAACTGGCCGAGATGGGGTTGCTGGCCAAGGCCGGCGCCGTCGCCTTCACCGATGGCGTCACGGCGGTGGCCGATCCCCAGGTGATGCGCCGGGCGCTGAGCTACGCCGCCACCTTCGGCCTGACCGTCGCCCAACACCCGGAAGACCCGAGCCTGGCCGCCGACGGCGTCATGAACGAGGGCGAGGTGGCGACCCGCCTCGGCCTTATAGGCATTCCCAGCGAGGCGGAGATCATCCTGGTCGAGCGCGACATACGCCTCGCCGAACTCACCGGGGGGCGGCTGCACGTGGCCCACGTGTCGTCGGCCGCCGCCCTCCAGGCCATCCGCCAGGCCAAGGCGCGCGGGCTCGCCATAACCTGCGACACCGCGCCCCCCTACTTCGCCCTCAACGAAAACGCGCTCGGCGATTACCGCACCTTCGCCAAGCTATCGCCGCCCCTGCGCTCCGAAGGCGACCGCCAGGCCGTCGTCGAGGCCCTCAAGGACGGCACCGTCGACGCCATCGCCTCGGACCATAATCCCCAGGACGAGGACGCCAAGCGCCTGCCCTTTGCCCAAGCGGCGTTCGGCGGCGTCGGGCTGGAGACCCTGCTCGCCATTTCCCTCGAGCTCCACCACAACGGGCATCTGAGCCTGCTCGACGTGCTGCGCCTGCTGACGGTCGGGCCAGCCGAACTCCTCGACCTGCCGGCCGGCAGGCTGCGCGAGGGCGGGCCGGCCGACCTGGTGCTCTTCGATGCCGGGCGCGGCTGGAAGGTGGACGCCGATACCCTGCACAGCAAGTCCAAGAACTCGCCCTTCGACGGCCGCCCCGTACAGGGCCGGGTGCTGAGGACGGTAGTCGACGGCCGCGCCGTCTTCGAGTTGGAGGCCTGAGCGGTGGGCGGGCCCGAGGGGCTGGCGGCGTGGGGATTGGCGGCGGCGCTTGGCTACGGGCTCGGCTCCATCCCGTTCGGGCTGGTGCTGACCCGCCTCGCCGGCAGGGGCGACATCCGCGCCACCGGTTCCGGCAACATCGGCGCCACCAACGTGCTGAGGAGCGGCGCCAAGGCCCTGGCCGCCCTCACCCTGGTGCTCGACGCCGCCAAGGGCGCCGCCGCCGTCCTCGCCGTCGCCCTGTGGGGCGGCGACGGGGCCGCCGCCATTGCCGCCGTTGCCGGCCTCGCCGCCGTGCTCGGCCACGACTTCCCGGTGTGGCTGCGCTTTCGGGGCGGCAAGGGGGTGGCGACGACGCTCGGCGTGCTGCTGGCGCTGGCCTGGCCGGTGGGCCTGCTGGCCTGCGCCACGTGGCTCGCCGTGGCCTTGCTCGCGCGCTACTCGTCCCTGGCCGCCCTGGCGGCGCTTGGCGCGGCGCCCTTCTACGCGCAATGGCTGAGCGGCGAGACGGTGGGCGCCGCGGCGCTCTTAGCACTCCTCGCCATGGTCCGCCACCACGCCAACATCAGGAGGCTGCTCAAGGGCACCGAGCCGAGGATCGGGGCCAGGGAGGACGGCGAAGGGGCGTCTTAGAGGGCCTATTCGCTCACTCGGGCTTCCCATCGTTATCCCCGTACTTGCGCCGTTTGTACTCCTCCACCGAAACGCATTCCACGGAGGAGCGAAAGACGGGGGGTTCTATCCGGGTCGATTCGCCGGATCGGTCCAACCACTCGAAAGCCGGGTACTTCTCGGCGAATGCCTGGCCCGTAGCGATGCACTCGGCCTTAGTCTCGAAGGGGAGCGGCTCATTCTCCACGTGTTCCCCCGGGGATATCAGGTGTACAAGCAGAACCCACTTCATGGCGTTTTCCCTGGCTACGACCCAACGGCGGCACGAGCCCGGAAGCTCAACTACCGACGCTTAGGCCTTCCATTTCTTCCGAGGCTCGAGTCTCCTGTCATCCTTGAAGTCCATGTTATCTCTCGTACCCGGCACCGGTGGCATGGTGTTCATTGGATCACGAGTACCCGGTGCACCAAGTTTCTTTCGCTTTCGTTTGGACTTTGGATCGAGTTCGGGATTTGGCATCTCCAAAGGGTCCCCGAAGTCGCTCGGTCGCGGTTTTACCCTTGAGCGCTTGGCCGGAATTTTCAGTATCGCCAATATATACCTCCACTGGATTATGTTGATCGTCGTGTTTCTTGCGCACTGCCCTGGAATTCTCGATCACACAACCTGATGTTGACTTTCCCGTCAAAAGCGAATAGAACATTACAAGAACATTTAGTAATTGTCAATGTAAAATTCCGGATGTCCGTTCTTTCTATGCGTGTATCGATCAACGCTATGCCCTTGACGCGCCCGTTGCCCGCGCCGCAGGCTGCTCCGCCATGAGCGATGCCCGCCGCCCCCTTTCCGACGCCGACAGGCTCGATTGGCTGCGGCTGATCCGATCCGAAAACGTCGGCCCCATCACGTTTTACCGGATCATGGAGCGTTTCGGCTCGGCCGCCGCCGCGCTCGACGCGCTGCCCGCCCTGGCGCGGCGCGGCGGCCGCGGCAAGGCCATCAAGGTGTGCCCCAAGGCGAGTGCCGAACGCGAGATGGCGGCGGCGGCGGCGGCCGGTGCCCGAATGGTGGCCAACGGCGAGCCCGGCTATCCGCCGCTTCTGTCGCACATCGAGGACGCGCCGCCGCTGATCGTCGTGCGCGGCCATGCCCACCTGCTCGACATGCCCGCCGTCGCCGTGGTCGGGGCGCGCAACGCCTCGCTCAACGGCCGGCGCCTCGCGCAGGAGATCGCCGCCGGCCTCGGTCGGGCGGGCATGGCTGTCGTCTCCGGGCTGGCCCGCGGCATCGACGCCAGGGCCCACGACGGGGCGCTCGCCACCGGCACCATCGCCGTCCTGGCCGGCGGCATCGACGTGGTCTACCCGAAGGAGAACGCCGCCCTCCACGACGCCATCGCCGAGCAGGGCGCGCTGATCTCGGAGACGGCGCCGGGCACCGTGCCCCAGGCGCGCCACTTCCCCAGGCGCAACCGCCTGATCTCGGGCCTGGCGCTGGGGGTCGTCGTGGTCGAGGCGAGCCGGCGCTCGGGCTCGCTGATCACGGCGCGCCTGGCGCTCGAGCAGGGGCGCGAGGTGTTCGCGGTGCCGGGCTCGCCGCTCGACCCGCGCGCCCGCGGCCCCAACGACCTGATCCGCCAGGGCGCCACCCTGGTCGAATCGGCCGAAGACGTGAAAGGGGCGCTTGCAGGCATGCTGCGCCGCCCCCTTGGTGAGCGAAAACCCCTTGATTTCAAAACACTTTCCCCCGAACCGCCGAGCCTCGACGAGCTCGACTCGGCGCGCGCCGCCATTGAGAAAAGTCTCGGCCCGGCGCCGCTTTTAGTTGACGAGATCATGCGGAATGTCCATTTCTCCCCTGCCGTGGTGTCCATGGTCCTGCTGGAACTGGAACTGGCGGGTCGCCTGGAGCACCACCCGGGCAATCAGGTGTCGTTGGTCTAAACCCGGTAACGGAAACCCATGAACGTCGTCGTCGTCGAGTCCCCAGCCAAGGCCAAGACCATCAACAAATACCTCGGCCGGGGCTATACCGTGCTGGCCAGCTACGGCCACGTGCGCGACCTGCCGCCCAAGGACGGCTCGGTGCGCCCCGACGACGACTTCGCCATGGACTGGGAGATCGACGGCAAGGCCTCCAAGCACATCAAGGAGATCGCCAACGCCCTCAAGGGCGCCGAGTGCCTCTATCTCGCCACCGACCCGGACCGCGAGGGCGAGGCCATCTCGTGGCACGTGCGCGAGGTGCTGAACGAACGCAACGCGCTGCAGGGCGTAGATGTCCAGCGCGTGGTGTTCAACGAAATCACCGAGAGCGCGGTGCTCGACGCCTTCGCCCACCCGCGCCAGCTCAACCGCGAACTCATCGACGCCTACCTGGCCAGGCGCGCCCTCGACTATCTGGTCGGGTTCACCCTGTCGCCGGTGCTGTGGCGCAAGCTGCCGGGAAGCCGCTCGGCGGGCCGGGTGCAATCGGTGGCGTTGCGCCTCGTCTGCGACCGCGAGGCCGAGATCGAGAACTTCACGGCTCGAGAATACTGGTCGGTGACGGCGGACTTCGAGACGGCAAGCGGCGCCACCCTGAGCGCCCGCCTCACTCATCTTGACGGCGACAAACTGGATAAGATGGCCTTGGGCAGCGAAGCCTCGGCGGCGGCGGCCGTCGCCGCCATCGAGGCGGCGGCGTTCGCCGTGTCTGCGGTCGAGCGCAAGCAGACCCGGCGCAACCCGGCGGCGCCGTTCACCACATCGACGTTGCAACAGGAAGCGGCGCGCAAGCTGCATTTCAGCGCCAAGCACACCATGCAGGTCGCCCAGCGGCTTTACGAGGGCGTCAACATCGGCGGCGAAACCGTCGGCCTGATCACCTACATGCGCACCGACGGCGTCCAGATCGCCGGCGAGGCCATCGCCGCCTGCCGGCGCCAGATCGATGCCACCTACGGCGCCGCCTACCTGCCTGATGCGCCGCGCATCTACAAAACCAAGGCGAAGAACGCCCAGGAGGCGCACGAGGCCATCCGCCCCACCGACCTCGCCCGCCGGCCAAGAGACCTCCAGGCGCGCCTCGACAAGGACCAGGCGCGGCTTTACGACCTCATCTGGAAACGCACCATGGCCAGCCAGATGGCGCACGCGGTGCTCGACCAGGTGGCCGTCGACGTGA
Organism: Rhodospirillales bacterium; assembly: GCA_030744625.1. Taxonomy (GTDB): domain Bacteria; phylum Pseudomonadota; class Alphaproteobacteria; order Rhodospirillales; family JASLQF01; genus JASLQF01. The sequence goes on along the minus strand of JASLQF010000001.1, from coordinate 56,875 downwards.
CTTCGGCGGACCGGCGCACCCAGTTGCGCGCCACCGGCTCGGTGGTGGCATTCGATGGTTTCTTCCGTCTCTACCAGGAAGGGCGCGACGAAAGCAGCGACGACGAGGGCGAGCGCATCCTGCCCGACGTCCGCGAGGGCGAGGCCATGAAGCGCACCGCCATCGCGCCGGAACAGCATTTCACCCAGCCGCCGCCGCGCTATACCGAGGCCAGCCTGGTCAAGAGCCTGGAAGAGCACGGCATCGGCCGCCCCTCGACCTACGCCAACATCCTCTCGGTGCTGCAGGACCGCGACTACGTGCGCCTGGAAAAGCGCCGCTTCATCCCCGAGGACCGCGGGCGCCTGGTTACAGGGTTCCTCTCCAGCTTCTTCGAGCGTTACGTGGAGTACAGCTTTACCGCCGAGCTGGAGGACAAGCTCGACGACATCTCCGGCGGGCGCGTCGACTGGAAGGCGGTGCTGCGCGACTTCTGGGATGCGTTCAGCGCCGCCGTGGAGGGCACGCAGGGGCTCCGCGTGAGAGACGTGCTGGACGCCTTGGATTCCCTCCTCGGGCCCCATTTCTTCCGCGGTGAAGAGGGCGGCGCCGACCCACGGACATGCCCCGCCTGCACCGACGGACGCCTCAGTCTCAAGCTCGGCAAGTTCGGCGCCTTCATCGGCTGCTCGAACTATCCGGATTGCCGCTACACCACCCCGTTGACGGTAACCAACGGCGACGCGGCGGCAAACTCGGGCGCCACCAACGGCCCCCGCGATCTTGGCGCCGACCCGGAGAGCGGCCTTGCCGTCACCCTCAGGAACGGGCCTTACGGCGCCTACGTGCAACTGGGAGAAGCGGAAGGGAAAAAGAAACCAAAACGCGCCTCGTTGCCGCGCGACATGCCCCCCGAGACGGTCGACCTGGAGCGCGCCCTCGGGCTTCTAGCGCTGCCCCGCGTCATCGGCGAGCACCCCGACGCGGGCGAGCCCATCCTGGCCGGCATCGGCCCTTATGGTCCCTACATCAAGCACGGCGGCACCTACGTGTCCCTCAAGGAGGACGACGTGCTGAGCATCGGGCTCAACCGCGCCGTGTCGCTCCTCGCCGACGCGCCGCGCCGCGCCGCCGGAAAGGTCGTGGGTTCCCACCCGGAAGACGGAAAGGACGTGACGGTACGCAGCGGCCGCTATGGCCCCTACGTGCAGCATGGCGGCCTGCGCGCCACCCTGCCCAAGGACACCTCGGCTGAGTCGCTGAGCTTGGAGAGCGCCCTCCAACTGCTCACCGCCAAGGCGGCGAAGGGAGGCAGGAAGGGCGCCAAGAAAGCCGCCAAAAAAACCAGCGGCCGGAAAACCGGAGCCCGCAAGAAATCCACGGCCAAGAAATCCACTGCCAAGAAGGCGTCGGCAGGCAAGCGCGCCGCCTCCCCCACCCCCGACTGATCGCCGGGACTTGCCCAAGAGCCGCAAGAAATCCGCGCCCTTTCCGTCCCGGGAGGAAATCCTTGCCTTCATCACCGACAGCCCGGGGCGCGTCGGCACGCGCGAGATCGCCCGCGCCTTTCACCTCGGCCCCAGCCGCAAGGCGGATCTCAAACAGGTACTGCGCGAACTGAGGGACGCCGGCATGATCGAAAGCGGCCGCGGGCACCGCGCCGCCGGGCGCGGCGTTCTGCCCCCCGTCGGCGTGGTCCAGATCACCGGCACCGACGCCGACGGCGAAGTGCTGGCCCGCCCCGTCGGCTGGCGCGAAAAGACGGAACCGCCGACCATCTACATGGCGCCCGAAAGGCGTGGCCGGCCGGCCCTCGGCACCGGCGAGCGGGTGCTGGCGCGTCTTGGCCGTGGCGCCGGGGGCGACTACGAAGGACGCACCATCCGCCGCGTCTCGGCGGCGCCGCGCCGCGTGCTGGGCGTCTTTCGCAAGGCCGAAGACCAGGACCGGCGCAAGGCCGGGATCGAGGGCCGGCTGCACCCAATCAACCGCCGCGACAGGAAGGAATACGTCATCGCCGGCGCCGACGATGGGGGCGCCAGGCCCGGCGAGCTCGTCGAGGCCGAGGTCCTGGCCGGGCGCACCCATGGCCTCGGCGCGGCGCGCGTCGTCGAACGCCTGGGCACGGACAGCGGCGCCCGCTCGATCAGCATGATCACCGTTCACGACCACCGCATTCCCCACGACTTCTCGCCCCCGGCCCTGGCCCAGGCGCAAGCGGCGGAAGCGGCCCCCGAGGCCGGACGGGAGGACCTGCGCGACCTGCCCCTGGTCACCATCGACGGCGAGGACGCCCGCGATTTCGACGACGCGGTATGGGCCGAGGCGGACGCCGAGCCCGGGAACCGGGGCGGCTGGCAGTTGATCGTAGCCATCGCCGACGTCGCCTGGTACGTGCGCCCGGGCGACGCCCTGGACGAGGACGCCCGCGAGCGGGGCAACTCGGTCTATTTTCCCGATCGTGTCGTTCCCATGCTTCCCGAAACCCTGTCCAATGGCTGGTGCTCGTTGCAGCCCCGTCAGGACCGGCCGTGCCTGTTCGCCCGCCTGTGGATCGACGCCGCGGGCCGGCTTCTCCGCCACCGCTTCGGGCGCGGTATCATGCGCTCCGCCGCCCGCCTTACCTACACCCAGGCGCAGGCGGCCCGGGACGGCGACGCCTGCGCGGCGACGGCGCCGCTGATGGACAGCGTCATCGCCCCCCTCTTCGGCGCCTACCGGTCTCTCGCCCGGGGCCGCGTCAAACGCGGAGTCCTGGATCTCGACCTGCCGGAACGCCGCGTCGTGCTCGACGACGGGGGAAACGTCAGCGCCGTGGAGATGCGCCCGCGCCACGACAGCCATCGGCTGATCGAGGAATTCATGATCACCGCCAACGTGGCCGCCGCCGAGACCCTCGAGAAGCTCAAGCAGCCCTGCATGTACCGTGTCCACGACGTTCCCGCCGTGGAAAAGCTGGAGGCCCTGCGCACCTTCCTCGCAAGCCTCGGCCTCAAGCTGGCCAAGGCACAGGTCATCAAGCCGAGCCACTTCAACCGCATCCTGGAGAAAGCCGCCGGGACGCCACACGCCGAAATCGTCAACCAGATCGTCCTGCGCACCCAGTCGCAGGCCGAATACACACCCCGGAACATCGGCCACTTCGGGCTGGCGCTCGGGCGCTACGCTCACTTCACCTCGCCCATTCGACGCTACGCCGACCTTCTCGTTCACCGGGCGTTGATCGGCGGCCTCGGCCTGGGCTCCGGTGGCCTGGAGGATGCGGACCGGGATTTGGCGGCGATCGGCGAGGGCCTGTCCATGACCGAACGCCGCGCCCAGGCCGCCGAGCGCGATGCCGTCGACCGCTACACCGCCTCCTTTCTCGCCGAGCGCGTCGGCGCCCGCTTCACCGGGCGCATCTCGGGCGTCACCCGCTTCGGCTTGTTCGTGACCCTCGACGAGAGCGGCGGCGACGGGCTAATCCCGGTGCGCACCCTGCCCCGCGACACCTACATCCACGACGAGGCCCGGCACGCCCTCAGGGGCAGGCGCGGCGGGCGCTCCTATGGGCTGGGCGAGACGGTCGAGGTCAGGTTGGCGGAAGCCACGCCCCTGACCGGCGGGCTCATCCTGCACCTGCTCGACGAGGGTACCGGTCTTGACAAGGCAGCTGGACCGGGGAGACGATCCGCCGGCAGCAGATTCCGCAAAGCGTCGAAACGAAAGGTAAAGCCGCGCCGCGATAGGGCACGCTGGGCTCCGCCCCCCACGGCGGGCGCATTCCGTTGGTGACGAATGCCTCCGATTCGGGCTAAATCATTCCAATGAAGAATTCTTGGCAGGGATGGACGGGATGGTGTGCCGCCGTGCTGGTTCTCGCCTTGGCGGCGTGCGCGCCGGCCCGGACGCCGCCCGCCGTCGTCGACGCCGATGCCGCCCCGAAACTCCGCCAAAACGTATTTTCCGTCGGCTTCGCCAGCATTTCCAAGAAGTATCTCGGGGACATCGCGCTCGGCTCGATGGCCTTGGAAGGCCTGAAGGGCCTGGGTGCCGTCGACCCGGCGCTGACCGTGAGCCGGCTCGGCAATACGGTCACGCTGGCGGCGGCGGGCAAGACGGTGGGCAGCTTTCCGGCGCCGGGCGACGACGACGCCGAGGGATGGGCGGCATTGGTCCTGAAGCTGTCGCGTGCCGGGCACGCCGTATCCCTTGAACTGCGGGAAGCCGACGCCGAGAAGATTTACGAGGCGGTGTACGACGGGGCGCTCTCCAATCTCGATATCTACTCGCGCTATGCCGGCGCCGAGGACGCCAGGCGCAACCGTGCCAAGCGCCAGGGTTTCGGCGGAATCGGCATCCGAATTCGCGCCGAGAAAGGGGTCGTCAGCATTTCCGCCGTGATGCCCAAGACGCCGGCGGCGCGGGCCGGCCTGCGGCGTGGGGACCGCATCACGCACATCGACGGGTACGCCACCGCCGGCATGAGAGTTCGCCAGGCCGCCGGCAAACTGCGCGGAGCGCGCAAAAGCCGCGTCAAGCTCACGATCGCCCGCGGCGGCGAGGCGAAACCGCTGCGATTCGCCATCAAACGCGCCCATATCGTCGCGCAGACCGTCTTCGTCTCCCAAAAGGATGGCTTCGTCACCCTCCGGGTGAGCGGCTTCAACAAGAACACGGCGCTTGGCATGGCCGAGCACCTGAGGAAGGCACGCCGGGAGCTGGGCGACGGCATGCGGGGCGTGGTGCTCGATCTGCGCGGCAATCCGGGAGGGCTGTTGAAGCAATCCATCAAGGTCGTCGATCTCTTCCTTTCGGACGGACAGATCATTTCCACGCGGGGCCGCCATCCCGACAGCCATCAACACTACGAGGCCGGCGGCGACGACCTCGCCCTCGGCTTGCCCGTGGCCGTGCTTGTCGACGGCAAATCGGCGTCCGCCGCGGAGATCATTGCCGCCGCCCTGCAGGACAGAGGCCGCGCCGCGGTCATCGGCACAACCTCGTTCGGCAAGGGGACGGTGCAAACGGTCATTCGCTTGCCCAACGACGGCGAAATCACCCTGACCTGGTCGCGCCTCCTGGCACCGTCCGGTTACGCCTTTCACGGGCTCGGCGTGCGCCCCAGCATCTGCACCAGCGGCGTCGCCGTGGACGGACGCAATGTCATCGCCAAGGCGCTTGTCGACTCGGTGAAAACGGCGGCCACCCTCGCCGCTTGGCGCCGCGTCGAACTGGACGAGACGGCGGGCAGAAAGTCATTGCGCGCGTCGTGCCCGGCAGAGCGGCGCAAGGCCTCGCTCGAACTCGACGTGGCGCGCCGGCTACTGAACGACCGCGCCCTGTACGACCGCGCCCTCGACCTCATGGAGGACACGGCGGAGGCCAACCAATAAACCCAACGGTCCTTGATGTTAGGGCACTTGACAGACCCGACACCCAAGCTATGGTGCCGGGCTTCCGTTCCGCTCATGCGCGTCCACGGGCATAGTTGGGGAGTTTCCCGCATGGCCAAGGCCAATACCGTTCTCGTCAAACTGGTCAGCACGGCCGAGACGGGGTTCTATTACGTGACCAAGAAGAATACCCGCACGTCAACGGAAAAGCTGACGTTCCGCAAGTACGACCCGGTGGTGCGCAAACACGTGATGTTCAAGGAAACCAAGATCAAATAGCGCCGCCAGCGTCCTCGATCAATTTGATCCAAGACGTGAATAAGCCCCCATGCCGAACGATAACCGACGGGCGGCGGCTCAATTAAGGAACTTGGCTACGGTATCCAGAAAATTGGGCACCGAGATGGGTTTCGCGATATAGCCCTGGCACCCGCCGTTGAGCACCCTTTCCTCGTCCCCCTTCATCGCGAAAGCCGTCACCGCGACGATTGGAATGGATTTCAGGTCATCATCCGACTTCAGCCGTTTGGTGACTTCCAGCCCGGAAATCTCCGGCAGCTGGACATCCATGAGGATGAGATCGGGGTGATGTTCACGGGCCAGGCCAAGGGCCTCGCCGCCGTCATTCGCCTGCAGGGTGTTGTACCCATGGGCCTGTAGCAGATCGTTGAACAACTTCATGTTGAGTTTGTTGTCCTCAACGATCAGGATTGTCTTCGCCTCCATATCGCCAGCTCCGAGTTTTATGCGCCGACGGCGCTTATTTATCGTTTATCGGGTGTTGCAAAACCCCGATTTATGGTTACCGGATTCGAGCGGCCGCTCGATCGCTTAGTTTGCCAACGCCAGCAATGATGAATGACCGGCAGCGTTCAGGGCAAACGCCACCAGCACCAACGTTGCGGCAAGGGCAAACGCCTTCAATGTGGTCATTTCGCACTCTCCAGATCGCGGCTTTCAAACCGATGGCCACCGCGATCGGAGAAATCATGACACGAAGCGGCCTCTTCAACTGTGACGGTCGTCACAGGCCGAGGCATTCATTCGCCGCGCACCTCCTGCACCATGGCGTGCAGCTTCTCGACGTCGATTATGATCAGGGCTTCTTTCGTCCGCTTGACGATGGCTCGCCGGGCTAGGTTGTTCATCACCCGTGCCACCGTCTCGCGCGTGGTACTGACTCGGCTGGCGATGTCTCCGTGCAGGGGATTGGGCTTGATCACCGCCCTATCATCGCCATCCATGTTTTCGCGTGCCTGGCGCAGGAGCTCGGCATGCCCCCTGTTGTTGGCGCCCAGAGTGCTCAGATCCATGATTCGCTCGTTGGAGTCGCGCACCACACTCGCTAATTGGACCAACACCTTAAGGGCGATCGACGGGTGGTTTCCCAGCATTTCAAGAAATTTACTGCCGGGCAGGGCGGCGATCAGGCTATTGGTCAAGGCGATCACCCGCGCCGATCGCGGCCGCCCGTCGATCGCCGCCAGCTCCCCGAAATAACTTCCTTCGGGCAACTCGCCGAGAGTGACCTCGCGCCCGGAAAGGGCGTAGTTGACGATGCGCACCTGGCCTTCGACGATCATATAGACGCCCCGGGATTGGCTGTTGCGGTCGATGATTTGTTGGTGCGCGATAAATCGTTTCCAAGAGCAGGCTTGCTCGATCTCGCGCCGCTCGGTCGAGCTCAGCCCCGACAGCAGGTCGATGCCCGCAAGACTGGATTCACCGGACTCCGTCACCTAGACCTCTCCCGCCCGAACCGGCTCCCCCACCTTACCACGGCTATATGTACCACGCTTCGAACGTTAGAGTGCGATCGTTTCAAATTGTATCAGTTTGAAGCGTGAATCGACCTCTATTTCATATTTAGCGGTCTATTCACGTCCTGGATCATTTTGACCCAGCACGATAAGACCCTAATGGCGAGGAGATGGCGCGGACAGGCCCCCCGCCGGGCCGCGGCAGAACCTTCGGAAGTCCCGTTTCCTCTGGCCTTGCACCTCCGGGCGGCCCCGTTTATCGTTCCGCCGGCGGACCTCCGCGAGGGCCGATTCGCGACCGGCGCGGCTTGCGCCAATCCGATTCAGGGGACCGGCAATCGACCATGCCTTCCGAAGTCCAAGGCTCCAACACCGCCGCCGCGCGTCCCCGTGTCGCCGTGGTCATCCCATGCTACCGGGAGGTCGATCACATTGGCGCCGTCATTTCCGGCATCGGCGAGGGAGTGGCGCGCATCATCGTGGTCGACGACGCCTGTCCGGACCACACCGGTGATCACGTCCGCGCCCAGTGCGCCGACCCCAGGGTCGAGGTCATCGTCCACGAACGCAACACCGGCGTCGGCGGCGCCACCCTGACCGGCTACCGGCGCGCCCTCGAAACGGGCGCCGACATCGTCGTCAAGCTGGACGGCGACGGGCAGATGGATCCGGCGCTCATTCCGGCGCTCATCGAGCCCATCGCCGAAGGCGAAGCCGACTACGCCAAGGGCAACCGCTTTCACCAATTGGACCATATCACCCAGATGCCGGCCCTGCGCATCGCCGGCAACCTGGTACTTTCCTTCGCCTGCAAGCTGTCGAGCGGCTACTGGAACATATTCGACCCCACCAACGGCTACACGGCGATACATGCCAAGGTCGCCGAACGCCTGCCCTTCGGGAAGATCAGCAAGGGGTATTTCTTCGAGTCGGACATGCTGTTCCGGCTCAATCTTCTGCGCGCCGTGGTCGCCGACGTCCCCATGCACGCCCGTTACGGCGACGAGCGAAGCGGCCTCAGGATCAGCCGCGCCCTCTTCGAATTCACCGCCAAGCACTGGATCAACACCGCCAAGCGGATTTTGTATTCCTACTTCCTGCGCGACTTCAACGCCGCCTCCGTCGAGTTGGTGTTGGGCATGGTGCTTTTCGGGTTCGGGGTCGTCTTCGGCGCCTTGAAATGGTACGAGAGTTCGACCAGCGGCGTCGTCACCACCGCCGGCACGGTCTTCATCGCGGCGCTTCCCATCATTCTGGGCAGCCAGATGCTGATCGCCTTTCTCGACTTCGACACCCGCAATATCCCGGCCGCCCCCATTCATCGCCGCCTCTAGGGTCTTATCCGTTTAGATGTAATCACTGCTAGCGGGCCGGTCTGAGACCGGCCCCTACGCTATTTGCTGAACAATTAAGGTCAATTAAGGTGAATTAAGGTGAATGAATTAAGGTGCAATTAAGGTGACGCAATTAAGGTGACGTGATACTTAATTGAATTAAGATTAAGGTTAAATTAAGGTGACGTGATACTTAATTATCCCTGCTCGCCGCACACATCCCCGCCTAATCCACACCGCGAATTAAGTATCATGTCACTTTAATTCTGGCCGGGGATGGATTTTATGTTATCGTGCCGGCCGCTCCGCCGCCGCCGCGAGGTGGCGCCGGGCCGTTTTTTTGACTCCGAGGGAGGAATCCATGCTCAAGTCCCACACCCCCGAGACCGTGGCGGCGCCGTTCAGCGAGTACCACCACGGGATGGAGGCGCCGGCGGGCGCCCGGCTGCTGCTCGTCTCGGGCCAGATCGGCGTTCGTCCCGACGGCACCCTGCCCGACACCATCGAGGAACAATGCGAGGTGGCGTGGCAAAACGTGTTCCGCGTGCTCGCTTCCGCCGGCATGGGCCCCGAAGACCTGCTGCGCATCAACCAGTACTTCGTTCGCCCCGAGGACGTGGAGCCCGTTCGCAAGATGCGGGTCAAGATGACCGGCGACCTGCGCACCGGCTCGACCTTGTTGCGGGTGGCGGGGCTGGCCTCGCCCGACTGGCTCATCGAGATCGAGGCTGCCGCGGCGAAGGCTTAGCCAAGAGGGCGCCGGCGCCCGCCTCAGCCCCCGGCGCTCCAGGCGACGACGTCCTGCTTCTGCTCTCCCAGGCCCTCGACGCCGAGGCTCATGACGTCGCCCGGCTCGAGGAACTCCGGCGGCTTGCATCCCATGCCGACGCCGGGCGGGGTGCCGGTGGTGATGATGTCGCCCGGCATCAAGGTCATGAAACCACTCAGGTAGCTGACCAGGTAGTCGATGGCGAAGACCATGTTGGACGTGCTGCTGTCCTGACGGCGCTTGCCATTGCGATCCAGCCACAGCTTGAGGTTCATGGGCGATGGCACCTCGTCGGTGGTGACCAGCCACGGACCCATGGGTGCGAAGGTGTCGAAGCTCTTTCCCTTGATGAACTGGCCGCTGCCCTCCAGTTGATAGGCGCGCTCGGAAACGTCGTTCATGACGGCGTAGCCGGCGACGTAGTCGAGGGCTTCGTCCTTCTCCACGTAAAGGGCCTGGCGCCCGATTACGAAAGCGAGTTCCACCTCCCAGTCGGTCTTTTCGGAGCCCCTGGGGATCATCACCGGGTCGTTGGGACCGCTGAGCGCCGTCGGCACCTTGGAGAAGACGATGGGCTCTTCGGGCAGATCCATGCCGGCCTCGGCGGCGTGGTCGGCGTAGCTCAGCCCGATGCCGAGGATCTTGCCGGGATTGGCCACCGGCGGTCCCAGGCGCGGCGCGCCTTCGACGATGGGCAGCTCCGAGGTGTCGAGCTTGCTCAGCGCCCGCAGCCGATCCGCCCCCAGCATGTTGCCGTCGATGTCCGGCACGTGCTGGGAAAGGTCGCGGATGTGACCGTCGTCGTCGAGCAGGCCGGGGCTTTCCTGGCCGGCGGGCCCGTAGCGCAAAAGCTTCATGGTGTCCTCCCCAAGGTTGATACGCCGCCACGCCCCGGCGCGGTCCGGCGCGATTCGGCGTACCGTATCCATTCCCGGCGCGCCGTCAACGATTCGTTGCGCCGGGGTATCGGCAACGGCGCCGGCCCGCGCCATGCCGGTTTGCTCAGCTTCCGGGCAGGCCCGACCAGTAGCGCTGGGTCAGGGTCCAGATGTGCTGGTCGTGAAAGCGCCCGAGGCAACGGCGAAGGGTGTATTCCTTGTTGTTGGCCATGCTGTCGAGGCACGACTCGTAGCCCTTCCTGGCGGCGGCAACGGCCCGCGGGCTGTAGCGCCCAGCTTCTTTTGCCGTAACGGCGGCGCGCCAAAAGCCCTGGTGCCGCGCCTCGGCGACCTTGCCTATCTCGGGCAGGACGTTGATCAGCCGGTTGGCGATCGCCGCGATCTGGCGCGGCACGCCACCGCGATCGACGATCATCTCGCCGCGCGCGCGCCTCGGCCCCGCCGCCTGGGCGATTTCGCCGGGCTCGTGGGGTCGGCGGTACGTGGACGAGGGGACGGGGGCAAGCGCCACGCGCCGGCCTACCCCGAGGCTGACGCGCGCCGCGCCGTGCTCGCGAACGATGCTCTCGTCGATGCTGACGCGGACGGCGGCGAAGCCACGGACGCTTGTGAAACGAAGGTGCCGGGCCGCCGGTGCCGCCACCGGCACGCCGCCGGCGGTCTCGGCGACGAGGTCGATATCGTCGGCCCCTTTGATGAGCCGGTAGTCGGTCAGGTGATAGGGCGACTTGCGTTCGGGCTCTATGCAGAACGCCGTGAACTCGGCGAAGCATTCGCCGTCGGCGCAGGTGAGAGGCGTCGCCTCTCCGGTGGCCAGCAGGGCCAGGACCTGGGGCTCGGCACGGGCCTCGGTCCACGGCGCGAATAGTAAGACAGCGGCTGTCATCAGGCAGATAAGGCGCATGGCTCAATCTCCTGGCTCGAGAAAAACGGTGGGTGAACCGTTTCCCGTGGCGAGGAGGGCCGCGGCGCCGGAGCGCCGCCAGGCCGCGAACGGTTCCGCCGCCTCGAGGTTAGCACGCCGACGGCGCCGGCGGCTACAGAACCGGTTACAGGAGTTCCTTGGTTTTGAGGAACTCGATGGCCTCGTTGTTCCTGACGTTGTGGTCGATCTCCCACTGGCCCTCGGCCAGGAAGACCGGGTGGTCGTCGCGGTCGCGCACCACCTTGCCGGCGTGCGTGCGGATGAAGGCCTCGAGCGCCTGCGCGTCCTCGGAACGTAGCCACCGCGCCGCCGAGTACGGCACCGCCTCGAACTCGATGTCGACCCGGTATTCCTGCCTGGCGCGCGCCGCCAGCACGTCGAGCTGGAGCACGCCGACCACGCCGACGATCCACTGGGAGCCGACGGTGGGCTTGAACACCTGGATCAGTCCCTCCTCGGAGAGGTCCTCCAGGGCCTGGCGCAACTGCTTGGTCCGCGACGGGTCGACCTGGCGCACGCGCCGCAGGTTCTCGGGCGCGAAGACGGGAAGGCCGGTGAAGCGGAAGCTCTCGCCCTCGGTGAACGTGTCGCCGACGCGGACGGTGCCGTGATTGGGAATGCCGATGACGTCGCCGGGATGGGCGTCCTCGGCGATCTCGCGGTCGCGGGCCATGAAGAAGATCGGGCTTCGCACCATGATGTCCTTGCCGGTACGCACCTGGCGCAGCTTCATGCCGCGCTGGAAATGGCCCGAGCAAACGCGGAGAAAGGCGACCCGGTCGCGGTGGTTGCGGTCCATGTTGGCCTGGACCTTGAAAACGAACCCGGTGACGGCGGGGTGGCGCGGCCCGACGACGCCGACGTCGGCCGGGCTGGGGCGTGGTTCGGGGGCCTGCGCCCCGACCAGATCGAGCAGGATATCGACGCCGTAACCCCTGAGCGCGCTGCCGAAGACGACGGGGGTCAGGTTGCCGGCGCGGTAGGCATCGCGCTCGAAGGCCGGGTAGGCGGCCCGCGCCAGCTCCATATTCTCGCGGGCCGGTTCGAGTATGTGCTTAGGCACCAATGCGTCGAGCTTGGTATCGTCCGGGCCGGTGCATGGGATGGTCGTCTCGAAGGCGCCGCCCCTGTCCTGGGAAGACGTCAGAAAGCGACCGCCGAGCAGGTCGTAACAGCCGTGGAACGTGCCGCCCATGCCGAGTGGCCAGACCATCGGCGCCATATCGAGCTGCAGTGTTTCGTGAACCTCGTCGAGCAGTTCGAAGGGATCGCGGCCCTCGCGGTCCACCTTGTTGATGAAGGTCATGATGGGGATGTCGCGCAGCCGGCAGACCTCGAACAGCTTGCGTGTCTGGCTCTCGATGCCCTTCGCCGCGTCGATCACCATGACCGCCGAATCGACCGCCGTCAGCGTGCGGTAGGTGTCCTCGCTAAAGTCCTCGTGCCCGGGCGTGTCCAGGAGGTTGAACACGAGGCCGCCGTGCTCGAAGGTCATTACCGAGCTGGTCACCGAAATTCCCCGCTCCTGTTCGATCTTCATCCAGTCGGAGCGGGCGCGGCGCCGGTTGCCCCGCGCCTTGACGTCGCCGGCCAGATGGATGGCGCCGCCGGCGAGCAGCAGCTTCTCGGTCAACGTCGTCTTGCCGGCGTCCGGATGCGAAATGATCGCGAAGGTGCGGCGTCGATCGAACTCTGACGTCATGGGGGCTCAACGTATTGCCAGGGGCTAGTCCGCGCCTAGGCGCTGGAAATCGACTTCCTATAGCAGATAAGAATTGGAGGGAAGCCCTGAGTGGCGGAAAGAATGCGGTTCTCGTGGTAGCGCCACGGTGGTATGATTGAACCATTGTGGAACAGGTTGCAGGACGGGTGAAGGTGTCATGACCAAAGCCAAGGCCCGCAAGCGGGCGAAAGCGAGAGCGGCGGCCAAAGCCACGAGGCCCGCGGCCAAGGGTGAAAAGCCCGAAGCAAGGCCGCACGTGGGGAAATTCGACCCCAGAATCAATACCGCGCCGAACATGAGCTCCAGCGCCGAAATCAGGAACCTGGCCCGAACGAGCCGCGGCGCCGCCCGCTCGCGGTAGGCCGCGCCGGACAACCCACCCGCCGGCCCGCTCGCCGGCCCTCAGATCACCGCCGTGCCGATCATTGCGTCGCGGGATACGAGTTCGGCGAGCCCGGCCTCGTCCAGGTCCGTGGTGCCTGCCGGGCGCATGGGAATGACCATGTAGCGGAGTTCGGCGGTGCTGTCGTGGACGCGCACCTCGACGCCGTCCGGTATGTGCGTGCCGAACGCCTCGAGGACGGCGCGCGGCTCGCGCACGACGCTGCTGCGGTAGGCGCGCGACTTGTACCAATCGGGCGGCAGGCCGAGTAGCATTCGCGGATAGCACGAGCACAGCGTACACACGATGACGTTGTGGACGTCCGCGGTGTTCTCGACGGCGCGGATGGGAATGGGGCCGGCGTCGATGCCGAGCTCGGCGGTGGCCGCGTTGACGTTATCCAGGAGCCGCGCCCTGAACGCCTCGTCGACCCAGGCCCGCGCCACCGCGCGGGAGCCCTGGGCCGGCGTGATGGCGTCGATCCGCTCGAGGGTGCGGCGCATGTCATCCGCCGAGAACACGCCTTTCTCGGTCAACAGCTCGATGACCGATTCGGCCATCACCTGGTAGCGGGTGAAGGGGGAATCCTCGATGTCCGGTTGAAAGGGGTGCGGTTGCGGATGGTCGCTCATGTCTTACTTCCCCCGGCCGCTACCAGCCAGTGCTCGTAAATGTCGACGACGGCGGTGTCGCTCGGATCGCCCGCGTAATCGGGCCACAGCTGGGTCTGAGGGAAACTGACGCGGTAGATCGGAATATCGGGCTTGCCGTCGGCGCCGTAGGCGAGGGTCTCGGCGTTCGCCATGACGGCGGCGAGGCCCATTACCACGCCTTCCTTGCCGCGCGTATAATAGGGCGTGCGCACGTGGCCGGGCGGATAGGCGGCGCGCACGCGCACCCGGTCGCCGATGGAGAAATTCTGGCTCATTGGGCGGCCTCCGCCTTCCAGCGGGCTTCGATCTCGGCCATCTTGCGGCCCAGTTCGTCCACCGAGACGACCCGCTTTTCCAAGAGAAGGTTCGTCATGGCGGTGATCCAGCGCTCGTAATAGCTCATCTCGTCGTAGGCACCGGGGCCGATTTCCTCGATGGCGCGGCGTAGCTCGTCGATGGCGAAGAGCTCGCCGTCGCCCGTGGTCAGGCGCATGATGGCGTCGATGCGCTTCTCCCAGGGGGCGTAGTCGTGCTCGCTGGGCACGACCGGATCGGCGACGAGCCCGCCCATGTCGTGATGACGCCGCATGCCGTGACCTTCCACCGTGGTGACGCCAAGAGATTACACGGAATCGCCACCCCGGCAAAGCGCGGCCGGGTGGACGCCGTACGGCGAAGGGCACCCGCCAGCCATCGCTCTCACAACTTGCGCATGGACCGTTCGGTTCGCCGTCCCAAACCGGTGCGAGGGTAGCTAAAAAGTGTTGCCCATCCAGCCGGTCGGGCCGGGTGGGGGCGGCGATAGCATTTGTCCACCTAAACGGATAACGCCCTAGTTCTCGGCTCCGGATTGGAAGCTGTACTGGGCGCCGGTGCGGATGCCGGACGGCCAGCGCGCCGTCACCGTCTTCATGCGCGTGTAGAAACGCACCCCTTCCGGCCCATGCATGTAGTGATCGCCGAACAGCGACCGCTTCCAGCCGCCGAAGCTGTGATAGGCCACCGGCACCGGGATGGGCACGTTGATCCCCACCATGCCGATGCTCACACGATTGGCGAAGTCGCGGGCCGCGTCGCCGTCGCGGGTGAAAATGGCCGCCCCGTTGCCATAGGGGTTCTCGCTGACCAGCCTCACCGCGTTTTCGTAATCGTCGACCCGCACCACCGACAGGACGGGCCCGAAGATCTCATCGGTGTAGATCTTCATGTGCGGCTCGACCCGGTCGAACAGGCAGCCGCCCAGGAAGAAGCCCTCTTCGTATCCCTGCAGGCTGACGTCGCGGCCGTCGACGACCAGTTCCGCCCCTTCCTCGAGGCCGCTCTCGATGTAGCCCCTGATGCGCTCCAGGCTGTCGCCGGTGACGATGGGGCCCATCTCGGCCTCCGGGTCCGTGTAGGGCCCGATCTTGAGGCCGCGCACCCGCTGCGCCACCTTGTCGACGAAGGCGTCGCCGGTCGCCTCGCCCACCGTCACCGCCACCGACACCGCCATGCAGCGCTCCCCCGCCGAGCCGTAGGCCGCCCCCAAGGTGCCGTCGACCGCCTTTTCCATGTCGGCGTCCGGCATCACCACCATGTGGTTCTTGGCGCCGCACAGGGCTTGCACGCGTTTCCCGCGCGCCGTGCCGGCGGCGTAGACGGTTTCCCCCACCGCCGTCGAGCCGACGAAGCTCACCGCCGCGACGTCGGGATCGGCGAGCAGCGCGTCCACCGCCTCCCTGTCGCCGTTGACGACGTTGAGGACGCCGTCCGGCGCCCCGGCCTCCGTCATCAGCTCGGCGAGGCGCAACGCGCACGAGGGGTCCTTCTCGGAGGGCTTGAGGACGAACGGGTTGCCGCAGGCGACGGCGACCGGGAACATCCACATGGGCACCATGGCCGGGAAGTTGAACGGCGTGATACCGGCGCACACCCCGACCGGCTGGCGCACGGAATAGCTGTCGACGCCCGAGGCCACCCCTTCGCTGTACTCGCCCTTCAGCAATTGCGGGATGCCGCAGGCGAACTCCACCACCTCGATGCCGCGGGTAACCGAGCCCTTGGCGTCGTCAAGGATCTTGCCGTGCTCGGAGGAAACGATCTCGGCCAGCTCGTCGAGGTGGGTATACAAAAGATCACGGAAGCGGAACAGCACCTGGGCGCGCCGCGCCGGAGGGGTCGCCGCCCACCCGGGCAGGGCCGCCGCCGCTACCTCTACGGCCGTGCGCACCTCCGCCGCGCCGGCGAAGGGTACTTGCGCCGTCACCTCCCCCGTCGCCGGGTTGTAGACGTCCCCGAAGCGTCCGCTGGTGCCCTCGACGGCCTTGCCGCCGATATAATGGTGGAGTGTCCTGCTCATGGGACTTCTATCGGTCCGCGCGAATTTGCAAGAACTTCGTCTTGGCGGTCATCCATCTGGCTCCATGCCGTCGCGGATGTTCGAGCCAATGTACCTGTTGACCTGTGATTCGACAACCATTGGCTGCCCCCACCGACGATACCTTATTTTAAGTTAGCCGGACGCCGCTGAAGGCAATGGCCGATCCGGTGGCGCTGCCTCCAAGGGTCTGCGGTGTGGCCGTAATCGGGCCTATCGTGTATTGAGTACACATCCCAGAGTGTTGCCGGTGGCCGAGGCACGTCGCGCAAGTTGGCGGAGGAAACCCATGGATATCGACGTCTATCTGGCCTTCGTGGTGGCGACCACGGTGCTCATCCTCCTGCCGGGGCCGAGCATCATGCTGACCGTCGCCCACAGCCTGAGCTACGGGGTCGGCCCGGCGCTGGTGACGGTGGCCGGAACGACGCTCGCCATCGTGCCGCAGCTCTTGATCACGGCGCTCGGCATGACCTCGGTGCTGCTGGTCCTGGCCGAGTGGTTCGACGTCCTGCGCTGGGGCGGCGTCGCGTATCTCGTCTATCTCGGGATCGGCCAGTGGCGCGCCGCCAGCCAAGCCGCGATGGAGGGCGCCGCGCCCGAGGCCTCGCCGCGCTCCCTTTTCTGGCACGGCTTCGTGGTTTCGGCGACCAACCCCAAGAGCCTCTTCTTCTACGTCGCATTCTTCCCCCAATTCATCGATCCGAACGCCGCGCCGGTCTTCCAGCTCACCGTCCTCTGCCTGACCTTCCTGGTCATCGCGGCGGTGCTGACGGCGGCCTATGCGCTTCTCGCCGGGCAGGTGCGGGGCTGGTTCCAGGGCTCGCGGGCGCGCCTGCGCAACCGCGTGGCGGGCACGCTGCTGATCGGCGCCGGCATCGGCCTGGCCCTGGTCCGGCGGAGTTGATCCGGTGTCCGTTCGTCCCATTGTTCACGCGGCGGTGCTCGGCGTCCTCGTCGTTTTTCTCGCCGCCGCGCCGCCCATGGGAGCCCGGGCGCAGGCAGCCGAGGGGGCGGGGGCGGCGGACCGCGCCGCCATCCGCCACGTAATCGAGGGACAGCTCGACGCCTTCCGGCGCGACGATGGCGTCGCCGCCTTTTCCTTCGCGTCGCCCTCCATCCGCCGCATGTTCGGGGCGCCGGACAACTTCATGGACATGGTGCGGCGCGGCTACCAGCCGGTCTATCGTCCGCGCCGGCTGGAGTTCCGTGACCTGGTGGAGGCCGAGGGCAAGACCATTCAGCCGGTTCTCGTCCTCGGACCGGACAATGTCACGGTGATGGCGCTTTACGTCATGGAACGCCAAGCCGACGGTTCCTGGCTCATAGACGGCTGCTATCTGGTGCCCACCGGGGACAAGACGGCGTAACCCTGGTTCGCCTGGGGTTTTGCCCCGGTGGTGGACGAGGCCGGCACCGGCGTGGGCTTGGCGGCAGTGGGGCACATGTCGGTGGTGAATTTCCAGGACGCGTTGTTGAGCACCTTGCCGCAGCACGCCAGACGCGCGCCGTTGGGCGTCACGATACACACGCAAGCGTCCTGGGCGTAGGACTGGCCGCCGTAGCGGCAAGTGCAGTCGATGCCGCCGCCGGCAGTGTCCGGCGCCACCGCGGCGCTTTGTGCGGCCGCCGGCCCGGGGGCCAGCGTGGCGAGCCCGAAGGCCAGAGCCGCCGCCAACAGCCAAACCATCGCCATGAAATTTTGCATGGCCTTCAATCCTGTCGGGGTCGGCCCCTCATCATACTTGGTGTTGCCCCCTTAGCCAAGGCGGGCCGAATGACGTCTTGAATGGACGTTTGCCCGCCACGCCGACGTCGGCTCAGCGACCTTAAAGAGAACTTCGGACGAGTGAAAGAAGTCCGCTTTCTCCCGAAATCGGCCAGTAGGAACGGCCCACTTGACCTTGGCCTAATGAGCGTGGCCACCGCGCGGGTGGGTGGCCATCATCGGAGAGGCACGACCAGGTGCCATGAGTTGGAAACGGGCCCTTATACCAACGTATAGGTTTCTAAACACAGGATGAATCAACAATTAGGAATCAACCTTAAAATGATTTGAGTTGAGCGGGGGCGAGACTTTGAAGGAATTGAAGGGCATCGAGGCGATGCGCGCCATTCCCGTCGTCGCGCTCTCCGCCAACCCCGTGGAAGGCTCCATCAGGAAGGGGTTGGAAGCAGGCTTCCACGGCTACCTGATCAAGCCGGTCAAGGTGGCCGAAGTGCTTTCCGGGATCGAGGCGGCCCTCGAAGAAGGAATCCCCCTCAAGGCGTCGGAGAAGCATAAAATTGAATAACGGCGCAATATGGGGAGATCACCATGGCATTGACAGTTATTTTGGAAATATCAGTATGTAACTCTTGAGGAATATGTTTCTACAATGCTTGATAGTTTAGTCACATTATTTTGAGAAACCTGGAGTAGGGATAAACCAATGCAATACACTGGAAACGAAGTCTTCTTCGATCGCGACGATTTGATCGTCAGCAAGACCGATCTAAAAGGGCGGATTACCTATGCCAACCATACATTTTTGGAGGTTGCCGGTTACGAAGAATCGGAAGTAATGGGGCAACCGCACAACATGATCCGAAACCCGAATATGCCCCGCGCCGTGTTCGAGTTGCTGTGGACTACCATTGCAAAAGGTGAGGAAATTTTCGCCTATGTCGTTAACTCGAGTAAGAACGGCGATCACTACTGGGTCATTGCGCATGTTACGCCAAGCAAGGAGGACGGAAGTATCGTTGCCTATCATTCCACCCGTCGGGTTCCCAATCCTCAGACAATAAAAACCGTGATCGAACCTTTGTACGATCAACTCAATTCGATCGAAGAAAAAAACCCGAACCGAAAGGAAGGCATTCAAGAGTCCGTAAGCGCGCTGATGAGCATATTGAGCGATAAGGGCGTCAGCTATAACGAACTTATTGCCAGTTTAGCAAAGGATGACTGAGATGTTTGATAAGCAATACCAAAGCCAGACGAAACCAGGGGCAGCTGCGGGATCAGTCAGTGCGGACAAGATTCAGGATATTATGAATGTCGCCGATGATATCTGTCAGGGAAATTTTGAAGCCCGTATAAAAGACATCACCACCGGGAATGGCGTGGAGCGCGCACTTTGCCTCAAGATCAACGAAATGATTGATCGCGCCGATGCCTATGTCCGCGAGTCGACGGCCTGCCTGGAATTCATTTCGCAAAATCAATATTTCCGGCGTATCGCGCAACACGGAATGTTGGGGGCCTATGGTGAAGCCGCGAAGGAGATCAATTCGGCGGCCGATGGTGTCGAAGATAAAATGAAGAAGTTTGCCGAAATGGTTAACGCCATTACGTCCGCTTCGACAGAGCTTAATGCCAGCGCCCAATCCATGGGGGAAGCGGCAAGTAACGCCAGTGAAAAGACCGCGACGGTTGCCTCGGCGGCGGAAGAGGCGGGTGCCAACACGCAAACCGTTGCCTCATCCGCCGAAGAGTTGAACGCCTCCATTCAGGAAATCAACCGCCAGGTTTCCCAATCCGCATCAATCGCCGGCGAGGCCGTTGTTGAAGCCGAGAAGGCAAACGAGCTGGTCAACGGATTGTCGGAGGCCTCGGACCAGATCGAGCAGGTGGTCAGCCTGATCAATGACATCGCCAGCCAGACGAATCTGTTGGCATTGAACGCAACGATCGAGGCCGCCCGTGCCGGCGAGGCGGGCAAGGGGTTCGCCGTTGTCGCCTCCGAGGTCAAGAGTCTGGCCAGTCAGACGGAGAAGGCGACGTTGGACATCAAAACACAGGTCAAGGAAATTCAGGAAGCCACCTCCACGGCCGTTCAGTCCATTGGCGATATCGGCGATACGATCGGTACATTCAACGAAGTGTCGGCAAACATCGCCGCCGCCGTCGAAGAACAGGGCGCGGCGACCCAGGAAATTGCCCGCAATGTGCAGGAAGCGGCCAGCGGCGTTACGGAAGTTACGACAAATATTGCCGGCGTCAATCAAGACGTCAGTCAGGTCAGTGAAATTTCCGGCGAAGTGTCGTCCGTGTCAAACGATCTGGCATCCCAGGCGGAAACGTTATCACAGGTCTTGAACAACTAGGTACGAGATGGTCCCCGAAAACCGGACAGCCTGCCAAGGTGTATTCCGCGGTGTTGTTTGGGTCTCGGGGACCTCGCCGCTGCCGCGGCGGCGGTCATGTGTAGACATTTTCCTGTTCTGAATTTCGGTATTTACCGTACCCTCGTTCCGAAGCAGCAATTCATCTAGCTGTTTTTCGTTTGATTGAGGTCAATGCGACGGTGCCGCCCATCCTTTAATGGGTGCTCCCTCCATGAGCCTGGAGGTCATTCGGCAACTGTCGGCCAAAGGGGTTCGACGGGATTAAGCTTCCTTTTGGTGAAATCGAGTGGGATACGTAGCGACCGGTACAGACGATGGAACGGAAGAACGCATGACAGTCGCCTTCGCCGCGGTGATCTATACGCCCAAGCAAACGGATAAATCGGCGCTGCCTGAATTTGTCTCGAGCCTCAAGGCCGAGCTGATTTCGGTGGCCGGGATTCTCCAGGAAAGCCGCCTTGATCCCGGTGATGGAAGCAGGACCATCGATTCGGTGGATATATCCTCCGGCCATCGCATTCCCATCAAGCGACCGATGGCCGACGAAAAGGAATGCGGACTGGATGTCGCTAACTTGGCGGAGACCTCGGCCGTTCTGCGCGACGCCATCCGGACGCGTCCGGACCTGGTGGTGATCGAAAAGTTCGGTGATCAGGAACAAATGGGCGAGGGGCTGCTCGATGAGATCATGCAAATTATCACCGAGGGAATTCCGCTGCTGATCGCCGTACCCGAACCGGCCCTCGATATCTGGCGGCGCCAATGCGGCGGTTTGGGCGCGACCCTGCCCTATACCCAGGAAGCCATGCGGGACTGGTGGCATGGATTATCGAAAGGCTGAATATAGAGAGGGGTATGAACGAGAATTAAGGTGAATTAAGGTGACATGATACTTAATTATCTCCACACCGTGAATTAAGTATCATGTCACCTTAATCCACCACCTTAATCTCCCCTGATCCAGGACACTAGCCGGGCAATATGGCGATGCGCCCCGTCGAATCGACCCGGTGCAGGTAAAGCCCGACGCCGTTTTCCGCGAAATACTCGTCGACGGCCTTGCGCGCCCCCTCGAAGGACCCGTAGTCGTCGAGGACCAGCACGCCACCCGCCGACAGCCTGGGATACAGGTGTTCGAGTTCGTGGCGGGTCGATTGGTACCAGTCGGTATCGAGGCGCAGGAGCGCCACCGCCGCCGGCGCGCCGGCCGGCAACGTGTCCTCGACCTTGCCCTCGACGAAGACCAGCTTGTCGGCGGGATATCCCGTGCTTGCCATGTTGGTTCGCACTTCGGCGAGGCTGGCGTAGCACCATTCGTTGTGGTCGCCGCGCTGGAAGTACTGCCAGCGCGATATCTGCTCGGCGCCGTCACGGGCCCGCCGGTCGACCTCGCCGGGGCGCGTCATGCCGGCGAAGGTGTCGTACAGGTGGATCTTGCGCGAGGTGTCGCCGAGCGCCGCCAGGGTCAGGGCCATGACCATGGAGCTTCCCCCCTGCCACACCCCGCACTCCACCAGATCGCCCGGCACGTTCCGCGCCACCACGTGCTTGACGCCCTCGTAAAGGGCGTACATGCGCTCCACCGAGGTCATGGTGAAGGGCGCCGCCTTTTCGCAGATGTCGGCGAACGCCGGGTCCATGTCGCGGGGAATGCCGAGGCGGCGCCGCATGGTGTCATACTGCGGCAGCTTTCTCATGGTGAAGTCGTAGCCGAAGCGGTAGGCGAGCTTCTTGAGCGAGGCCTGGACCATACGCGTGGGTTTCCCTAACCTGAACGGGCGCGAGGGAAGCGCAGTTTAACGGCGGCGGCGGTGCCTGCCAACGACGCTCCGCTCCCCGCGTGGCGGGACGCGCCGCCATCACCGAACGAGGCGTTGGAGGAACGATGCGGTGAGCCGCCTCACCCACATGGCCGAACGGCTGATCACCCAGGGCTTGTGCCTGGACGCCGCGGCACGCCTGATCGAGGGGGTGGCGGGGCCGGTCCTCGAAATCGGCCTCGGCAAGGGACGCACCTACGACCACCTGCGCGAGTTGCTCCCCGACCGCGAGATTTTCACCTTCGACCGCGACGTGCACGCGCCGCCCGCCCTGGTGCCCGATGGCGCCCACCTCATCCTCGGTGACTTCCGCGACACCCTGCCCCGGGTGGCGGCCACCATCGGAGCGGCGGCCCTCGCCCATGCCGACATCGGCAGCGATGACCGCGCCGCCGACACCGAACTGGCGGCGGCGGTGGCGGCAAGCCTCGCAGAGTGTCTGGCGCCCGGCGCCATCGTCGCCACCGACCGCGCCATGGACGGCGAGGGGTGGGCGGCGCTCGATCTGCCCCTCGGCGCGCGCTGGCCCTATTTCATGTACCGGGTGGAATAGACCTCAGTCGAAAATCGCCTCGGCGCTCAACCAGCGCGCCGCCGCATGGGCCGAGGTGCGGGCCACGAAGGCCTCGATGAAATCCCAACACTCGGCGTCGTGGTCCAGGTGGTGGGTCATCAGGCCGGTGGGCTCATCGCCATCGGCTTGGCCGGTGCGGCGGGCGCGCAGATGGCGTACCGCCTGGGCGAGGGCATCGCTTTCGCCGACGAATCCGCGTCCTCCCCGCCAGTCGATGATGTCGACGTGCGCGTTGGCGGCACGAACGCCCGGTGCCGCTATTGCCTTGGCGCGTGGCCCGAACGCCGAGAGGCCGGTGAACCCGATGGCGGGAAGGGCATCGACCACGGCGTCGGCGACGCGGTTCCACGGCGGTACCAGCACGGCAAGGGCGCGGCCGCCGAACAGGGCCTGCAGCCGTTCCCGGCCGTCGGCGAGGGCGCCCCGCATCCCGTCGAGGGGGCGGTGCGGAGCAAGCTCGATCTTCTTGTCGCCCGGCCGGGCGTGGTCGGCGTGGTCGAAACCGTGCTGCACGATGGCGACAAGGGGCTCGCCGGCCAACCGTTCGGCAAGGGAAGCCCCGGCGCCCGCCGGGATGACGGCAAGGGCGAGGGGGGTGCCCGAGCCCCGGGCCATGGCAAGCAGAGAATCCAGGGCAGGCGTCGCGGCGCGCCCGTCGTCGTCCCGCCACCACAGGGTGGCGGCGCGCCCCGCCGCCTGCCAGGCGTCGAGCTCGCGCTCCAGGTCGTCCCAGCCGGTGCTCATGGGCTTGCCTGCGCCGCCTTATCGTCGCGCGCCGCCAGCCAGGCGGCGACCAGCCGGGCGCTCTTGGCGGCGCCATCGAGGTCGATGCCGGGTGTGGTGGGCGGTGTCATGGTCGCGGCTGCGTCGATCGCCCTGGCCAGGGTGTGGGGCGCAAGCGCGTCCTCGTCCACCACGTGCGCCAGGCCGCGTTCGGCGAGCCGTTCGGCGCGCCGGGTCTGTTCGGTCTCGCCGTCCGCCCCGTAGGGCACGATGACGGCGCGCGCCCCGGCGGCCAGGATGTCGGCCACCGTATTGTAGCCGCCCTGGGAAACGGATACCTCACAGGTGGCGAGTAACGCCGCGAAGTCGGGCCGGTAGGCCTCGACGGCGACACCGTCGGGGGCGTCGCGCCGCAGCTCCTGGAAGACGCCGGCCTCCAGGTTGGGGCCGGCGAGAAGCCGCCACGGCGCGTCGTCGTAGCGGGTAAGCGGGCGCGCCTCGATCGCCGTTCGCAACAAGCGGGCGCCGACGGCGCCGCCCCCGGCCGAGACCAGGATTTCACCGCTCCCCGCTTCCCCGGTCGCCGCCGGCGCATTGGCGATGAGGCCAGTGTAATGAAGTTTCCCGGCGATGCGTGCCGCCTCGGGGAAGGTTTCCTCGAAGGCGGCGAAGCGCGCGTCGCCGTGCACCAGCACGAAGTCGAAATAGGTCTCGGCCCAATCGGCGGCTTCGGCGTCGCGTCCCGGCTTGCGCTTGGCCTGCAGGATATCGCGCACCGAGGAAATCACCAGGGGCCGGGGATCGGCGCGGCGCGCCGCCTCCAGGAAGGCCAGCACCTCGAAGCGCATCTGGCGGCGGCCGAAGGGGAACGTCTCGACGATCACGGCATCGGGGCGGCGTTCGCCGAAGAAAGCCAAAAGGCGCCGCCGCCGCTCTTCCATCAATGCCTCGCCGGCGGGCTGGCCGGCCTCGTCGACCAGGTCGCCGAAACCGCCGGCGCCGGCCTTGAGGGGAGGCAACTGGCAGAGGGCGGCGCCTCCGGTGTCGAGGAAGGGTACTGCGCCGCCGCCGGATACCAAGTCGACGTCGAGCCCGGCGGCGGCCATGGCCTTGGCCAGACGGGCCGCCCGCTGCAGGTGGCCGATGCCGAGCAGGTGCTGCACGTAGAGGAAAACGCGGCCGGCCATCAGCCGGGGTCCAGCGCCATGTCGAGGCGCTCGACCTCGATGTTCCCCGCCCCATCGAGACGAAACAGGTGAGCCGCCGCCCGTCCCGCTTTGGCCGGCGCCTCCCCGGTCATGGTCCAGCCGGTGGCCAGCGCCAGCAGCGCCCGGATCACGCCCTTGTGGGTGACGGCCAGGGTGGGTTCCCCGCGCGCCGCCACTTCGCCGAGCCAGGGCGCCAGGCGCTCCTGAACCTGACGCGGGCTCTCGCCGCCGGGGGCCTGAAAATCCAGCCCCCGCGCCTCGTTCTCGGCCATGGCCGCGCCCAGCTCCCGGCGCAGCTCGGCGAGGCGGCGTCCCTCCCAGACGCCCCAGTCCATTTCCGTGAGGCGGGGCTCGGTGACCAGGTTTCGGGCGCCGAGGATCTCCGCCGTCTCCACGGCACGGCGCAGCGGGCTCGACGTCCAGGCGAAGCCGGCTGTCTCGAAGGGCAGCCGCCAGGCGGCGACGGCGGCGCGGCCGGCGGCACTCAGGGTCACGTCGGCACGGCCCTGCAGGCGCTTGTCCTCGTTCCAGGCCGTGGAGCCATGGCGAATGACGGCGAGCGACGTCATGGCCGGCGGCTTCGCGTGGCCACGTCGAGCGCCCCATCGAGCAGGCGTGCCGCCTGGGCGATGTCGTGACGGTCCGCCGCCTTGGCCAGGGCCGCCTCGCCCATGCGGCGGCGGCGGGCGGCATCGCTCAGCAGCTCGCCCACCGCGCGGCGGAATGCGCCGCCGTCGCCGACCGGGGGCAGCAGCCCGGTCTCGCCGTCGGCGACGATGTCGCCGACGCCACGCGAACCCCCCGCCACTACCGCCACGCCCGCCGCGTGCGCCTCCAGATACGTCATGCCGAGGGCTTCGTTGATGCCGGGCCACAGGCACAGGTCGCAGGCCGCGTAAATGGCGGGCAGGTCGTCGGTCGCCAGCTGCCCGGCGAAGAACGCGCGGCCGGCGCCGAGGGAGGCAGTGGCCAGCGCCGCCTCGACGGCGGGGCGCGCCGGACCGTCGCCGGCCACCAGCAGGTTCCAGGGGTGCCCGGCCAGCCCGGCGAGGGCTTCGGCAAGTATGCGGTAGGAGGCCAGCTTGTCGCCGTCGCGCATCATGGCGACGGTGAGCAGCCAGGGAACTCCCGCGTCGAGGCCGAAGCGGCGCGCCAGGTCGTCGCGATGCGCGGCGCGGTGCCGCGCCGCGGCGGCGAAGGGGGCGGTATCGATGAACGGGCTTAGCGGGACGAGGCGCGCGCCACCGTTCAAAAGGGGCCGCACGCATTCCTCGTCGTCCGAATTGATGCGAATGACCGCGTCGGCGCGCCTGATGGCGGCGGTGGTCGCCGCGTGGCCGGCGGACCAGGGGCCGCCGGCCTGCTTGGGGGCCACCGAGGCGCCGGCCACCAGGTAGGGGATGGAGAGGGCGTCGGCCACCGCCGGGCCAAGCCAGTCCGGCGCCTTGTGGTAGAGGTTGTAGGTGAGCCAGGCGTCGGGACGCCGGGAGGCCGGGCGCGCCCGGTAGCGGCCGATCAGGCGCCGCGCCAGGCGCTCGCCGAGCCTTCGCACGCGGGCTTGAGCGGAGGCGTCGCCGGCACCCTCCCAACTGCGCAGCCGCGAGGCCGTCTCCACCTGGTGGCCGGCCAGACGCAGGGCCGCCATCAACAACCGCGCGATCCGCCAATCTCCCGACGGCGTCGGGTGGTCTGGCGGCTTCATGGGGGCATAGAAGGCTATGCGCATCGCCGAACGTCGTCGGTCTCTCCGTTGAAACGGGCCAGCAGGCTGGCGATGCCGGGCTCGTGCGAGAACTCGGCGCGCACCCGCCGGCACCCCTCGGCGCCGAGACGGGCGCGCAGTCGGGGGTCGGCGATCAGGCGTTGCAGGGCCGCCGCCAACGCCCGTTCGTCGTCGGGCGCGACCAGGACGCCGGTGTGCCCGTCCTCGATGACCTCGGGGACCGCCGACACCCACGTCGACAGGCAGGCCAGGCCCTGACTCTGCGCCTCCATCAGTACGTTGGGCAGGCCGTCGCGGTCGCCGTCGGCGGCGACGCGGCTCGGCAGCACGAATAGGTCCGCCGCGCCGTAATGAGCGATCACCGCGTCGTGGTCCAGGGCACCAGCCCATGTGACGCGCTCGGCGATGCCGCCCGCCCTGGCCTGGTCCTCGAGGCCGGACATGAGGGCCCCACCGCCGACGTGGACGAGGCGCCAGTGCAGGTGCCGGGGCAGACCGGCGAGCGCCGCCAGCAGTACGTCGAAGCCCTTCTTTTCCACCGCCCGGCCCACCGCCAGGATGACTACCGGATCGTCGCCGTCCGCGCCGTCGCGTTCCGGACGCGTGCCGCCGGGCCTGGGGAAGCGCTGGAAATCGAGGCCGTGGTAGGCGAGGTGCACCCGCCCGGGGTCGGTGGCCAGGGCCGCCAGATGGTCGCGGGCGGCGCGCGAGCACGCGGCCAGCCATTCGAGGCCGGCGAGCTTTTCCCGCTTCTCCCATTCCGGCGTCGTCCAGATGTCCTTGGCGTGGGCCGAACAGCTCCACGGCAAGCCGGTGAGCAGGCTGGCATAGCGCGCCACAGAGGCCGGCGTGTGGAGAAAATGGGCGTGCAGGTGGCGCACGCCGGTGCCCAACTCGGCGGCCAGAACCAGGGCCTGGCCGAATCGGCGGACGCGGTTTCGCGTCGGTTCGCGGCCAAGATCGCCGAGCCAGACGGCAAGCGCCGCGCGGTAGCCGGGTAGCCGCCGCGCCGCCAGCCAGGCGCGCGCCACGCGCCGGGGTTCGTGGTGCAGGTATTCCGGCAGGTAGCTGACCGAGGCGCCGATTTCCCCGTGGACGGGGTGGCGATGCGGATCTGTCGGGCGGCGCAGGGAATAGATGTGGATGTCAAGGCCGCGCTTCTCGAGGGCGAGGATTTCCTGGGCGATGAAAGTCTCGGAGAGCCGCGGGTAGCCCTTCAGGACAAAGGCGATGGTTCCGGACACGCCGGACTCTTACACCTGTTCCCGCAGGAGCGTCGTTTCCTCGACAGGGCGGTCCGACATGCGGTTCTCGAAACGGCGGCTGACGATGTCCAGCCCGCCGAGCAGGCCCGGCATCGAGACCTCGGAAGGAAGACGCTGAGCGGGCAGCGCGCGCAGGGCGTCGGCCATGATGCGGGCGTCTCGCGCGCCGTCGGCACTGAGCATTTTGGCGAGGTTCAGGTCGTCGGCGCGAGTGGCGCGGATCAATTGCTCGCGCCTGGGCTTCGAGCGCGGGACGATCACGGCGCGCTTGTCGAAGGAGAGGATCTCGCAGAACGTGTTGTAGCCCCCCATGGCGACGACGCCCGCCGACTCGGCGAGCAATATCTCCATGTGGCTGTCGAAGGTGATGGTCTTGACCCGCGATTGACGGTTCACCCGCTCTTGAAAGTGTCTTTGCGTCTCCGGGCGCATGAACGGGCCGAGCACGAGGAGGGCGGCATAGGGGAGATCCGGGTCGTATTCGTAGGCGCGCAGCACCCAATCCATGAGAACGTCGCCGTCGCCGCCGCCGCCGGCGGTGACCAGCAGGTAGGGCTCGTCCATGCGCACGGTGGGGGTGACCTGTGGGTTCCTGGAGACCGTCCTCGGCAGAAAGCCCGTATAGACCATCTTGCGGCGCACGCCGGCGGGGACCTCCAAATCGGCCAGGGGGTCCCAGATTTCGGACAGGCCGTAAACCCAGATTTCGTCATAGAGGTCGCGAAGCACGGGGATGACGTTGCGCCCTTCCCACTCGCGGCGCAGCAGCGTGGGTTCGTCCATGACGTCGCGCAGGCCGAGCACGAGGCTGGTGCCGCGCTTCTTGAGCATGGTCAGGGTCTCGGCGACCTCGCCTTTCAGCCCGAGGGGCTCCTTGTCGACGATGAGCAGGTCGGGCTCGAACACCTCGGCCGTGTGACGGATGATGGAAGCGCGGATTTCCAGGGTCTTCTTGAGATCGAGGTGAAGGCCGAGCGGCGTGTACTGGCCGTTGTGGAGCTTGATGACGCTGGGGATCTTCACGTAATCGACGCGGGTGCGGAAATCGAAGCTGCCGAGAATGGGCGAGCCCGAGAGGATGAGGACGGACAGCCCCTTGAACTGTTCGACCAGGGCGTGGGCGATGGTGCGGCAGCGGCGCAGGTGGCCGAGGCCGAAGGTATCGTGGCTGTATATAAGGAGGCGCGCGTCGTTCAGACGATCGACCATCGGTCCCCCCTTGTCCCCCCGCATCTTTGTTTATCCGTTGGCGATTCCGATCGCAGGTTAATATGCCACACCATCCCAAGCCGTCGATAGGGTTGATTCGGTGCGCCGAAGGCGGCCCTTTCTACTTGTAAGGGTCGGCGGCGTCGCGCAGGCCGTCGCCGAAGAAGCTGAAGGCGAGGATGATGAGCACCACCGGCACCACCGGCAGCATGAGCCACGGATAGAGCGCCACCACGTTGATGTTCTGCGCCTCGTTGAGCAGCACCCCCCAACTGGTGATGGGCGGCCTGAGGCCGAGGCCGAGGAAGCTCAGCGCCGTCTCCCCCAGCACCATGGTGGGGATGGACAGCGTCGCCGAGGCGATCAGGTGGCTCATGAACCCGGGCACAAGGTGGCGGCCGATGATGCGGGGCGTACGCGCCCCCATGAGCTGGGCCGCCATGCAGTAGTCCTCCTCGCGCAGCGCCAGCAGCTTGGAGCGCACGCCGCGCGCCAGCCCCGTCCAGTCGAGCAGGCCGAGGATGATGGTGATTCCGAAAAAGATGAGAAGGGGGCTCCAGGTCACCGGCAGCACCGCGGAAAGCGCCATCCACAGCGGAATGTGGGGGAAGGACTGGAGGATCTCGATGAGCCGTTGCACGAGCAGGTCGAGCACCCCCCCATAGTAACCGGCCAATCCCCCGATGACGATGCCAAGAACGAAGCTGATGGTGATGCCGAGAAGCCCGATGGTCAGGGATATGCGCGCCCCATAGATGATGCGCGACAACACGTCGCGGCCCAGCCGATCGGTGCCCAGCAGGAACATGGAGCCGCCCTCGGCCACGCAAATCAGGTGCAGGCTGCCCCGGCCGATACCCCAGAAGCTGTATGTATCGCCCCGGCAGAACAAGCCGATGCGGTATATCTCCGACCTGTTCTCGGTGTACTCGCGGCGCAGGTTCTCCATGTTGAGGCGATAGTTGGTGCCGTACACGAAGGGCCCGATGAATTCGCCTTCGTGGAAGAGGTGAACGGACTGGGGCGGCGCGTAAATGAATTCGGTGTGCCGCGAGTGCAGGTTGTAGGGCGCCAGGAACTCGCTGATCAGCACCGAAGCGTACATGAGGAGCAGAAAGACGCCGCAGGCGACCCCGAGGCGGTGGCGCTTGAACTTCCACCACATGAGCTGCCACTGGGAGGCCAGATAGTAGTGCTCCTGTTCGGGCGACAGCGGCTCGATCGAATAGGGATCGAAGGGCTCCTCGGAGACCCAGTGCCGGAGCGCGCCGGCGTCCGCTTTCGGGGGCGTCATCGCGTCGTTCCCCCTTGCAGGCGGATGCGCGGGTCGAGGGCGGCCAGCGCCAGGTCGGAAAGCAGCACGCCGATCACCGTGAGCACGGCCAGGAACATGAGGAAAGAGCCGGCCAGGTACATGTCCTGGCTTTGCAGGGCGGCGAGAAGGACGGGCCCGGTGGTGGGAAGAGACAGGACGATGGCGACGAGCGCGGTTCCCGAGAAGACGGAGGGCAGGATGCTGCCAATATCGGAGATGAAGAAGTTGAGCGCCATGCGCAGCGGGTACTTGAGGAGCGCCCGGAACGGGGGCAGCCCCTTGGCGCGGGCCGTGATCACGTACTGCTTTTCCAGTTCGTCGAGGAGGTTGGCGCGCAGGCGGCGGATCATCGCCGCCGTGCCCGACGTGCCGACGACGACGACCGGAATCCACAGATGCTCGAGGACCGATTGCGCCTTGGCCCAGCTCCACGGTTGGTCGAGGTACTGGGGATCCATGAGACCGCCGATCGAGGTCCCGAACCACACGTTGGCGAGGTAAAGCAGCACCAGCGCCAGCAGGAAGTTGGGGGTGGCCAGGCCGAGAAGGCCGATGAAGGTCAGTCCGTAGTCGCCCCAGCTGTACTGGTGGGTCGCCGAATAGACGCCGATGGGGAAGGCCATGATCCACGTGAACAGGACCGTGAAAAATGAAACGATCACCGTCAGGAACAATTTGTCACCGACCACGTCACGCACCGGCAGGCGGTATTCGAAGGAATAGCCGAAATCGCCTTGCACCATGCCCCACACCCAGTGGATGTAGCGTTCGTGCATTGGCTTGTCGAAGCCGTATTCCTGGCGCAGGAACTCGATTCTCTTGGGATCTATGGATTCGCCCTGGCTTTGCAGCTCGGCGACGTAGCTCTCCAGGTAGTCGCCGGGGGGCAGCTCGATGATGACGAAGACGAGCACGCTGATGGCGAGCAGCGTCGGAATCATGATGAACAGGCGGCGAACGATGTATCCGAGCATGGCGATCCTAGTTGACGACGCGGCCCCCGCGGTCGGGCGAGACCGCCGTCACGTTATCCTTGTCCAAGTTCCCACCGTTTTCCGTGCCGTCACTTGGCGCCCTCCGCGAACCAGAAGGTATCCGGCTTGTACATGCCGAAGTAGGAGCCCGGGTCCCAATTGTAGATTCCCTTCTCGGGCACGTTTCGCAAGTTGTTATTGACGACGACCGGTTGCAGAGTGCCGTTGACGATGCCGATGGTAAAGACCTGATCGGAGTGAATCTGCAATATGCGGTGCCAGATGCGCCGCTGCTCCGCCGGTTCGCCGGCGCGCCGCCAGGCCTCGTTCAGGCGCGTCAGTTCCTGGGCGACGGGCATGTCGGCGGCCTCGCCCGTCCTGCCGCTGGTCTCCACGTGTTGTCCCCATTTCGGCCACTGTAGCTGGTGCTGGTTGGAGGGGACGAATTCCTCCGGGCTCATGTTGGCCGTGGGGACTCCGTTGGTGATTCCCGACCATACGGACATGACCGTTTGTCCGGAAAAAATACGCTTGCGGAACACCTCGCGCTGGGAGGGCCGGGTGAACAGCTTGATTCCAACCCCCTTCCAGGAATCGGAGATGAGTTCCAGGACGTCCGATTCCTCCGTGCTTTCGCCGGCCGTCTCGACGACGATCTCGAGGAGCCGACCGTCGGGCAGCAGGCGTATGCCGTCTTCGTCGCGCCGGTCAAGGCCGACGGCATCGAGAAGGGCTTTGGCGCGGCGGGGATCGTACCCGGCCCACGTCCGCTGGTAGGTTTCTCGGAAAAGCGGGCTCTTGGGCAGGATCGTGTTGTTGCTTTCGCGCGCCAGGCCGAAATAGACGACCTGGTTGATCTCGCGGCGGTCGATGGCGAGCGATAGGGCGCGCCGGAAGCGGGCGTCGCGCAACAGCTTTTTCCACACCGGGTCCTGGATGTTGAGGTTGGGATAGAGCGCCAGCTGCGCACCCTTCACGGTGCGCCACAGGCGCACGGCGAAGTCGTTGCGCCTCTCGCTTTCCTTGAGGAAGGTGTAGTGATCGAAACGCAGGTAGCGGGCCTGCAGGTCCGATTCTCCGCTCCCGGTCTTGGCCGGTATGATCTTGTTGGCGACAATCTGCATGACCACCTCGTCGATGTAGGGCAGCTGGCGCCCCGCCGGGTCGACGCGGTGGTAGTAGGGGTTGCGCTTGAAGACGAAGCGCTCGGTCGGCGGCGGCGTGGTGAGCATCCAGGGCTGCAGGGTCGGCAAATCGGGGTTGTCGAAGCGGTACTGGCGGTCCTTGCTGTGGTGCAGGCTCGCCCAGTTCCTCTTTCCCGCCGCCTTGGCCTGGCGCCGCAGTTCGTCGGCGTCCGCGTAGCGGGGATGAAAACGCTTCAGGTAGTGGGCCGGCCGGTAGACATAGAGCGGCGACGGCGCCGCCAGCGCCGGCACGAAATAGGGGTTGGGCTGGGGCCAGGTGTAGCGCACCGTGGTCTCGTCGATGACCTCGAAACGCGGTGCCTCGCCGTCCACCAGGAGCCGCGTCTGCAAGCCGAAGGGTGCCAGGCCCTTGTCATTGGCCACGTCCTCCCAGTAATAGCGGAAGTCCTCGGCGGTGAAGGGATGGCCGTCCGACCACCGGTGGCCCTTGCGCAAGTAGAGGGTGAACTCGCGGTTGGCGCGCACCTCGAGGCGCTCCAGGATATCGGGGACGATCTCCAGGTCGGCGTTGTAGGCGGCGAGACGCGCGTAGCCGTAGACCGTCATCATGCGCACGTCCTTGGGCTTGGCCATCAGGAAATTGAGGACGCCGCCATGGCGCCCCGGGCTCAGGCCGTTGCCGTTCATGGGAGCGACCAGGGGCGGCGCCGGCAGACGTTCGGCAAGCGGCGGCAGGCGTCCCGATTTCACTTGCGCGACAAGGACTGGCGCCTCCACGGGCGTCGCTTGCGCCGCCAGCGCCTTGGTGGACAAGGCTCCGCAAGATGCCGAAGCAAGGATGGCGATCGCCGTCCACAGGGCCACAAGGGCCACGGTGCGTCGTGCCACGATCACGGCCTCAGGTCCCCGGCGTCGGCGTTGCGGTCGGCGAGCACCCGATGGCCGTCGCCGAGTTCAATGTAGTCGAGGGGCTTGGTCCCATCGGCGCTGAATGGCTTCGGCCAGGCG
Source organism: Rhodospirillales bacterium (assembly GCA_030744625.1). Classification (GTDB taxonomy): domain Bacteria; phylum Pseudomonadota; class Alphaproteobacteria; order Rhodospirillales; family JASLQF01; genus JASLQF01. The sequence goes on along the minus strand of JASLQF010000001.1, from coordinate 23,643 downwards.
GCCGGATTGGAGGACCGGCCGGCGCTCAGCGCCTTGAAATCCAGCATGCGCTCGAGGTCGGGGTAGGGCACGGCGGCGAACAGCGCCCGGGTATAGGGGTGGATGGGGTTGCGAAAAAGCAGTTCGCGGGGCGCCATTTCGACCAGCCGGCCGCCGCACATGACGGCGATGCGGTCGGCGATGTAATCGACGACGGCCAGGTTGTGTGAAATGAAGAGATAGGTGAGGTCGAGTTCCGATTGCAGTTCCTTCAGGAGATTGAGCAGCTGCGCCTGAATCGAGACGTCGAGCGCCGATACCGGCTCGTCGCAGATCAGGATGTCCGGTTTGAGGGCCAGCGCCCGAGCCACGCCGATGCGTTGACGCTGGCCGCCCGAAAAGCTGTGCGGATAGCGGTTGAGGAAACGCGGGTCGAGACCGACCAGACGCATCAGCTCCTTGACCATTTCGGCCTGCGAATCGGCGTCGCCGACCCTGTGGATGACCAGCGGCTCGCGGACGATATCGAACACGGTCATGCGCGGGTTCAGGGAGCCGTAAGGGTCCTGGAAGACCATTTGGATCTTCTCGCGGAACGGCAGAAGCGCCTTTTGGTCCATGCCCACCAGGTCGACGATGTTTCCCCGGTCGTTCAACAGCACGCGCCCCTCGTCGGGGGTCATGGCGCGCATGATGATGCGGCTCAGCGTGGTCTTGCCGCAGCCGCTTTCGCCGACCAGGCCGAAGCACTCGCCGCGACGGATGTCGAAGCTGACCCCGTCGACGGCGGTTACGAGGCTTTCGGTGCTGGCCTTGAAGAAGTTGGTTTTGCGTGTGCGGAAGCTCTTGCGGATACCCTCGACCGCGAGCATGGGGCCGGCGTCGTCGGCACCGGCCGGCCACGGCTCCTTGACCGCCAACATGGGGCCCGACTGGTGGTCGATCTCGCGAAGAGGCACCAGGCGCTCGCCGGGCTTCATGTCGAAATGGGGAACGGCCTTGAGCAAGGCCTTCAGGTAGGGGTGGCTGGGGTGATTGAATATGTCCTCGGCGGTGCCGCTTTCCATGATGCGGCCCTGGTAGATGATGACGACTTCCTCGGCCATGTTGGCGACCACGCCGAGGTCGTGGGTGATCATCAGGACCGCCATGCCGAGCTCGCCCTGCAGATCCTTGATGAGCTTCAGGATCTGCGCCTGAATGGTGACGTCGAGGGCGGTGGTCGGCTCGTCGGCGACCAACAGCGCCGGGTGGCATATCAGGGCCATGGCGATCATGGCGCGCTGCCTCAACCCTCCCGATAGCTCGAAGGGATACAGGTTCGGAGCCACCGCCGGGTCGGGGTAACCGACCAGCCGCAAGATATTGACGACCGCGTCGCGGCCTTCGCGCCGGCCGACGTCTCTGTGCAAATGCAGCGCCTCGCCGATCTGGTCGCCGATGGTGTGAAGGGGGGAAAGCGAGGTCATGGGCTCCTGGAAGATGATGGAAATCTTGTTGCCGCGGATGGCACGCATCCTCGCGCTATCGGGCGACAAGGCGGCGATGTCGGTGACCTGGCCCGGGGTCTTGGGGTCGGAGAACAGTATCCTGCCGCCGGTGATGCGGGCGGTATTGGGAAGGATGCCCATGATGGCCTGCGAGATGACCGACTTGCCCGAGCCCGATTCGCCGACCAGGGCGACGCTGGATCCCCCGCGAATGCGGAAGGAGGCGCCCTTCACCGCGTCGACGATGCCGCCGTGGACCTGAAACTGGACCCTCAGGTCTTCGACGCGCACGAGGTCGTCCATCGATCCCTCCCTGCCGCCGGCTTCGATCGGGTCTAGCCGCGTGCCGGCCCACTTTGCCGAGACGCTAGGTACTACCGAATTATGTGGGAGAGTTCTAGGGCTCATGCAAGCCAGCCGAAAGCCTCGCCGGCGACGGCAGTCGGATAATTCACGTGGCGGGGGCGGCGGGTCACGCGCCTTTGTCCACAGGTGATCGCACGGTGATCGCACGCTGAGCGTGTCAGTGGCTATAATTCCGGGGCGCCGATTCCCGAACCGTGCCCCGGGCGCCCGCCGGGGGGGGCCGGGAGGCGGCCGGCGGAGGGCTCCGATCATGTGGAAGCTTATATCGCGATTCGTTTTCGGCGAGCGGCCGGATTCGCACCTGGCGGAGCGCGTGCACGCGTCCATCGCCGCCCAGCAGACGCAAAGCGAGATCCTGATCGGCTGGGTGCAGTTGGCCCTGGTGGTCGTCTTCGGCACCCTTTACGCGGTCGCCCCGAAGACCTCCATGAACGCCGACTTCCGTCCGGTGCCGTGGGTGCTGGCCCTTTATCTGGTGTTCACCGTGCTGCGTCTCGGGTTCAGTTACCGGGGTTTGCTGCCGCGCTGGGTGCTGATGGTATCGGTGGCCGCCGACACCAGCCTGCTCATGGTTCTGATCTGGAGCTTCCACATCCAGTACATGCAGCCGGCGTCTTTCTACTTGAAGGCGCCGACCATGCTTTACGTCTTCATCTTCATCGCGCTCAGGGCGCTGCGCTTCGAGCCGGTGTTCATCGTCGCCGCCGGCATCATGGCCGCCGTGGGCTGGCTGTGCCTGATGCTCTACGTGCTGTTCGCCGTTCCCGGCGATGCCATGATCACCCGCGACTACGTGGAATACATGACATCCAACAGCATCCTGGTGGGCGCCGAGGTCGACAAGATTCTTTCCATCCTGTTCGTCACTTTCGTGCTGGCGGTGGCACTGGTACGGGCGCGGCGCCTGCTTATCCGCTCGGTGGCCGACAGTACGGCGGCACATGATCTGTCGCGATTCGTGTCGCGCGAGATCGCCGACCGCATCACCACGGCGGACAACCAGATCCAGCCCGGCGACGGCGAGGTCAAGGTGGCGACGGTCATGTTCACCGACATCGAGGGCTTCTCCACCATCTCCGAGCGTATCGGCCCGGACAAGCTGGTCAGCGCCCTCAACGAGTATTTCGCGGCGCTCTCCGAGGTCATCGAGGGCCATGGCGGCGTCATCACCCAGTTCGAGGGCGACGCCATGCTCGTCGGGTTCAACACGGTGAAGCCCGACGACGACCACGCCGCCGACGCGGTTCGCACGGCGATCGGCATCCAGCGGGTGGTGAACAGCCGCACCTTCGGCGATGGCGAGAAGATGAAGACCCGCTGCGGCATCAACACCGGCCAGATGGTGGCCGGGGCCGTGGGTTCCCAGGACCGGCTCATCTTCACGGTGCATGGCGACGAGGTCAACGTCGCCGCCCGCCTCGAACAACTCAACAAGCAGTACGGCACCTACATCCTGGCCAGCGAGCGCGCGGTCGGGGAGGCCGGCGGCGATTTCCCGTTCGAGGAGGTCGGCGAGGTGACCGTGCGCGGTCGAACGGCCCCGACGCGGGTGTTTGCCATCCGCCATATCCCGGATAGCCCGCGTTCGTGATAGTATGAGCCGAGCGCCACGGGTCGCGGCGGAGGCGAGGAAGGCCAGGAAGACCATGAAGGACGACGCTTTCGAGCATGAAGCGGGGGAAACGGGCACGGCTGGCGGTCTGGTCGACAGGGTCGCCGACTGGCTCATGAACGAGGCCCTCGGCGAGACCGAGGTCGAGGCCCTCGTGGAAGGCTGTTGCGAGCGCCTGAGGGCCGCCGGCATCCCTGTTTTCCGGGCCTTTCTGACCTTCGGCACGCTGCACCCGCTGTTTTCGGCGATCGGCCTCACCTGGCATCGCGAAGAGGGGCTGAAATCGGTCGGATTCCGCCATGGAGCGCGTGGCGAAGGCTGGAAGCAAAGCCCCTTCTATCACATGATCGAAACCGACATTCCCTACCTGCGGCGCCGTCTGGCTGGGCCACAGGCCGTTTTGGACTTTCCGGTCCTAAAGGAATTCCGCGCTTCGGGGGGCACCGATTACCTGGCCTACCACGTGCGTTTCGCCGACGAGGAGAACCTCCAGGCCTACGAGCACGGCATGATCGGATCGTGGACCACCGACCGGCGGTCCGGCTTCGCCGATCACGATATCGGCGCCCTGCTTCGCATCCAGAGCCGCCTCGCCGTGACCTGCCGCATGCGCATCAAGGACCAGATTGCGCGCAATATCCTGCACGCCTATCTCGGCCCCGGCGCCGGCCGGCAGGTTCTCAGCGGCCAGATCAAGCGCGGCGACGGCGAGACCATCCACGCCGTCATCTGGTACTGCGACCTGCGCGATTCGACGCCCATGGCGGACGCCATGCCGCCCCAGGAGTTTCTCGCGGCGCTCAACGACTATTTCGAGTGCACCGCCGGGGCCGTCCTGGCCCACGGCGGCGAGGTGCTGCGCTTTATCGGCGATGCGGTGCTCGCCATATTCCCCATCCGCAAGGGCGAGGCGACGGCCCGCCAGGCCTGCAAATCGGCGCTGGCTGCGGCCCGCGAGGCGGAAAAACGCCTCGCCAAGATCAACCGGCAACGCCGGAAAAAGGGGAAACAGGTCCTTTCCTACGGCCTCGGCCTGCACGTCGGCGACGTCATGTATGGCAATATCGGCGTTCCCGAACGCCTCGAGTTCTCGGTCATCGGCCCGGCCGCCAACGAGGTGGCGCGCATCGAGGGCCAGACCAAGGAACTGGGCCGGCGCGTCCTGGTGAGCGGCGATTTCGCCAACAACCTGAAGCACGATTGGGTATCCCTGGGCCGCCAGGAACTGAAGGGGGTGACCAACCCCATCGAGATCTTCGGGCTTCCCGGCACAAGAACCCGGCGGCGCCGTCCAGCTATTGAACCTATCGGTCCACTTACTTCCAGGCAGTCCGCCAAGGGCCTATAAGACAGTCGCTGCCCTTATGGGTCGCGCGTCCTCCGAAGGCGAATTGCGACCTTTCGGTCCATAATTCTAGCTTTCTTGGCGCGCTTCTCACTCACACGTGCCGGGCACCTTCCGAATCGTTTTAAGTGCATGACTGCAAAGCATTATTATGCGCACGGCGCGGCTCGTGGAGACCGTACCGGTCATGGCGGCGCTCCGCGGAGCGAGGATCAGCCGCCTTGGCCGGGAGCTTGCCCAATGTCGGGACCCGCGGGTCGGACGGCACGGAGAGGCCCTGCCCCGACCTAATACCGTTCGGTCCATTATTGCTTTTCAGTCCAAACACGATAGAACGACCCGCGCCACGTCGTAGAGCGCCATGCGGTCCGATGTTGCCTTGGCCATGAGCTGCAGGCCGTTGGCGCTGGTCGTCAGGAAACGGGCCAGGGCTCGCGCATCGTGCCCGGGTGGGACTTCCCCGGACCGTTGGGCGCGCACAATGGCTTCGTAATAGGCCTCTTCCTGGCGCGCCAGGCCATGGGCGATGCGCCCGGCGGCGGCGTCATCGGCGCATACCTCGGCCGCGGCGTTGGTGAGCAGGCAACCGAGGCAATCGTCGCCGGCCATGGCGCCGTCGATGATGTCGTTGAAGGAGACCGCGATCGCCGTGCGTGGCGAGGCGCCCTGGCCAAGGGTGGAGACCAATTGGTCCACAATCTTGTCAATGTATCTGTCGAGCACCAGAAGATACAAGTCCTGTTTGCTGTCAAAGGCTTCGTAGAAACTGCTCTTGCTGATGTCCATGGCGGCAATGAGGTGGCGAAGGGACGTTGCCGCGTAGCCCTTGACCAGGAACAGGTGCGTCGCCTGTTCGAGGACCTGGATGGTGTCGAATTCCCGGGGCCGCGCCATTGGTTTGCTCCCCCATTGGCATACGTGATAACGGAACCTATCAGTTAAGGACCGAAAAGTCCAGTCTATAGTGGGGTATTGTTGCGCTTCTCTTGTTTGACGGGAAACCGCGAAAAAACGGCTGACTCATGCGAAAAACTGGCACGGCAAGGGACCCCAACCTTGTTGGACCAAATGGTCCATAATGGCTTGGGGGTGAAAAGTCGCGCGCCCGTCGGCCGCCGTGGCTATCGTTCGCGAAGCGCCTGGCGGAAGGATCCCAGGAACGGGTCGGCCAGGTATTGCAGCACCGAGCGTTGTCCGGTGAGGATATTGCACATGACCTGGACACCGGGCACCAGACGATAGCGCTCGTCCTTGGTCTCGAAATAGTCACGCGCGGTGGCGATGCGCACCTTGTAGTAAGGTATGCCCTCGGTGGTTTCGATGGTGTCGGGGCTGACCTGCACCACCTCGCCGTCGAGGTTGCCGAAGCGCGCCGCGTCCGACGAGGCCAGGCGCACGGTGGCCGTCTGCCCGGCATGGACGTAGCCGATGTCCTGGGGGGAGAGCTTGGCCTCGATGACCAGGCGGTCGGTGCCGGGCACCACGTCGACGACCGTGGCGCCGGGCTGCACGACGCCACCCACCGTATACACGTAGAGCGTCTTGACCACACCGTCGACGGGCGAACGCAGGACGCGGCGTTGCAGGCTGTCGGCGAACTTCTCGAGGCGGTTGGAGAGTTCCTCGAGGGCGCGGCTCTTCAGCTCGAGGTCCTTGCGCACCTGTTCCTGAACGGTGTCGCTGAACGTCTCGATGTTGACCTTGGCTTCGCTGAAGGCGGCCTTGGCACGTTTCAGCGCGGCGCCGTCCTCGCCGATGCGGCCCTTCAGGTCGGACGCCTCCTTGAGCAGGTTCAAGTGCAGCATTCGGTTGGTCAGGTCGCTCTTGAGCAGCTCATCGCTGATGGAGATCTGTTCGCCCAGCAGCTTGAGCCTTTCCCGCTCGTTGGCAAGGCGGGCCGATATTTCCCGGATCTCCTGTCGACGCTGGTTAGCCAACTCTTGGTAACCCGCCAGTTCGTTCTTGGCGCGGCTGCGCCGGGTCTTGAACATTTCGTGGGCCTGTCGCACCAAGTCCAGGTTGCCGAGGATGAGTTCGTCGGAAAACTTGGGCACCGGGGCGTTGGCGAGCTCCGCCTCAAGGCGCGCAATGTCCACCTTGTGGGAAGCGATGCGCACTTCGAGCTCCTGGACATCGGCGCCGCTCGCCGTCGATTCCAGAATGACCAGCGGCTGCCCCACCTTTACGCGGTCGCCCTCGCGGACCAGAAATTGACGCACGATCCCCCCTTCCAGGTTCTGGACGTTCTTCACCTGACTCGAAGGGACCACCTCGCCCATGGCGCTGCTGACGATGTCGATCTTGCCGAAATGGGCCCACGCCAGGAAGGCGATCACCAACCCGGCGCACAGGATTATGAAGAGATGGGTGCCGGCACCCGCCGCCTCGCGTACCCCGACCTCGTTTTGCGGTGTCTCGTTCACGATCGTGCCTTCCCGCGGGCCGCTTTCTTGCCGTCCGCCGTCCGTTCCTTCCCGGGCGCCTCGTCCGCCGCCTTCGCGGGCTCCATGTCCACCGAGGCGACCACGGGCGCCGCGACGGCGGGGGACACCTCGCCCATCACCGCCGCCGGTGTCTTGGGACCGCTCAGCACCGGTATCGGTTTCGCGTTGAGGTCGAGCACCTGGTGCGTGCCCTTGACGATGTTGGCGTCATGGGAAAAGGCGATGATGGTGCGGCCGCCGCCGGCCAGGCGGTTCAGGGTCGCGTAGATGTGGGCGCATCCCTCCGCGTCCAGGCCCTCCGTGGGCTCGTCGAACACGGCGAGCGGCCCGTCGGTGGCCAGCGCCCGGGCCAGGGCCAGCCGGCGGCGGATGCCGAGCGACAGGTTGTCGCCGTTGTTGGCTACCATGGCGTCGAAACCCTCGGGGTTCTGGCTCACGAAGGGACGCAGGCCGGCGCTGTCGATGAGTTGGTTGAGACCGCTTTCGTCGAGTTCGGGATTGAAGGCGAGGATATTGTCGCGCAGGGAGGCGTTGAAGAAGCGCGGCTCCTGGGGCAGGAAGGCAACCTGGCGTCGCCACCACATGGGAACCACCTGGGCGAGGTCGACGCCGTCCACCAGGATCTGGCCGCGGCTGGGTTCGATCAATCCCACCAACAACCGTGCCAAGGTCGTCTTGCCCGAACCGTTGGACCCGGTGACGACGAGCACCGAGCCCGGCTCCAGCTTGAGCGACAGGGATTCGAAAAGCGGCGCCCTGCTCCCCGGATAGCCGAAGGCAACGTCCTTGAACTCGACGGCACCCTTGTAGCCATCGACGGCCGAGCCCTGCTGGCGCTCCTGGGGCAGCCGGGAAAACTCCTTGAACATGTCGAGGGATTGGCGGGCCTTGGCGAAGGCCTCGCCCAGCGTCGCCAGCTTGGCGATGGGCCCGAGCGCCCGCGCCGCCAGGATATTGCAGCCGATGAGCGCCCCCACGTCGAGCTCTCCCCGCACCACGAGGATGGCACCCATGGTGATCACGGTAATGCCCATCAATGCCTGGGAGCTCTGAGTCAGGGATTGGACCAGGCCGAGACGCGCCGTGATGCGCAGCCTGAGCCGCCGGAAGGTGTCTCCTTCGGTGCGCCAAAGCCGGCGCAGAAACCCGGCGGCGTTGAAAGCCCGCACCGTGTTGGCCGCCGTCATGGCCGAACTCACCAGCATGTTGCGGCGGCCCGAGACCGCGATCATCTCACGCGTCGGTCCGCGCAGCGACGACAAGCTCAAGACGGCGACGGCGAATACCGCCACCAGGAAACAGGCGACGACGAGCGCGATCGCCGGGCTCAAAAGCGCCAGCGCCATCACGAAGATCAACGCAAAGGGCACATCGAGCACGGAACAGACGTTGGGGGCGTTGTAGGCGGCCAACACCGACTCGGTGCCACTCATGATCTCCCGGCGCAGGCCCGGCGGCAGCATGTCGATGGCAGCCATCTTGGCGCTGGTCAAGACACCGAAGGCGGCGGTGTCCAGGGCCTCGTCCTTGGGCGCGTTGACCACGGTGGCGAGCTTGAGCCGCGCCTGGCGGAAACCGAATTCGAAGAACACCGCGATCGCCGCCCCCGCCGTCAGCGTCGCCAGTGTCTGGTCCACCCCGTAGGCGACGTAGCGGTTGAGAACCTGGATGACAAACACCGGCATGGCCAGCGCCAGCATGTTGGCGAAAAGCGACGCCACCAGGAGTTCGGCGGCGATGCCGGGCCGCGAGAACAGGCGTGTGAACAGCTCTCTCATGGAAGGCGGCTCGTTCCCATCATGACGGCGCCGCGATCACACCACGGCGGCGGGGCGATCGCAACCTTTCGTGAGCCGCAAGCGTAGCACGGCGGGGCGGCTCACCGCACGGGCGGGCGCGGCAGGGAGCGCCTGAGAGAGAAGTGTACACGAATGGGCCGGCGCCCGGTTTCCCCCACAAGGCCGGCCCCGGAACCTAGGCGAACCCGTCGAAGTCGGCGGCGGTGAGGGAGTCGTTGTCGACGCCGCTGAGCTGCGCTACCTGGGACAGCTCGGCCGCCTCGACGACGCCATCCGCGGTGCCGCCGCCGCCGTCGGTCCAGTACCACGCCTCGCTGTCGATGCCGTTGCCGACGGCGAACAGCATGGTGTTGCCGGCGGCGAGCCCGGTCAGGGCGTTGAGCGCCGTGGCCACGTCGGTATCGGTGGCGAAGTTGGTGACGTCGGTGGTGTAACTGACCACCGCCGTGTTGGCGCCGACGGCGTTGCCGGTAGCCAGCGATTCGAACACGTTGCCGGCACCCCGCGATACGTTGGCGTTGAAGTCGATGAGGTCGTTGGTGCCACCGGCTGTGAAGCTGTTGATGGTGTCGCCGAACTCGTTGGCGGCGTCGAAGCGCACCGTGTGGCTGCCCGATCCCGTCAGGTACAGGGCATCGGCGCCCTGGCCGCCGGTGATGATGATGTCGCCCGATCCCGGGCCGGTGATGTTGTCGGCGCTGGTGCTGCCGATGATCTGGCTGATGTTGTTCAGGGTGGTGGAGGCGAAGCTGACGGTGGCGCCGCCGACCGCCACTTGAATGACGTCGTTGGCGTCGCTGCCGCCGTTGACGGTGGTGCCGCCGAGATTGGTGGCGCTATTGACCGTCAGCGCCGATACGCCGCTGTTGTCGCTGTCGATGTTGACCTGGGCGATGCCATTGAGGACGACGCCGCCGAGGTTGAGGCCGTCGACGCTTTGGATGATCTCGTCGCCGCCGCCGGAGATGCCCTCGGCGTCGCGGATCTCCGTTATGCCGCCGCCGGCGATGAAGTTGGTGGAGACATTGGCGGTGAGCACGGCGCCCGCCGTATCGCCGCTTGAATCGAGGATGATGGAGTTGGTGCCGCTGCCCCCGACGAACAGGGTGGCGCCGGTGACGTTCAACCCATCGTCGCTTTGCAGGTGGGTGTGGTTGGTGTTGGACCCGGTGGTGAAGGTGGTGCCGGCCAAGCTGGTCGAGCTGGTGACGGCCAGGGTGGTGGTGCCGGCCGTGTTGTTGTTGTCGGCGTCGACCCGGATGGTGTCGATGCCGCTGAGCGAGATATTCGTGAGGTCGGCGCCATTGACCAGCAAAAGCTTGTCGTTGGTGCCATCGCCGGTGATCGACGTGATGCCGCCGAGCTGGCTGCCGAATGCCGTGACCGAGACGCCGGCGGCGGCGCCGCCGGTGAGGTTGATTGTCTCGATGCCGGTGAATGTGGTGTTGGTCAGGCTGAATGCCGTGACCGAAGTGCTGGCCGGTGCCAGGGTGTCGATGCCGTCACCGCCCTGGATGACGTCGTTGCCGGTGCTGGCGCCGAACAGGAAGGTATCGTTGTCGCCGCCGCCGTTCAGCACGTCATCGCCGGAGTCGCCGGTCAAGCTGTCGTTGCCGCTGCCGCCGAACAGGATGTTTCCCTCCCCGCCACCGGCGATCAGGACGTCGTCGCCACCCTTGCCGAAGATGATGGTGCCGAGCAGGCCCGAGGAAAAACCGCTGAGGTCGATGGTCTCGTTGGCGTTGGTTCCGGCGACGATGTAGCCGGTCTCGGAGCCCGAAAAGGAATGGGCGGTCGCGTCGAGCGACGACGTGGCGCCGAACAAGGTAACGCCGCCCGAGTTGAGGTCCTCCAAGCCGGTGTCCAGGGCCTGCAGGTCCTCCACCGCCTTGGACAGGCTGATGGTGTTGACCGGCGACGAGAGCGCCGAGGTCAGGGTGGAGGAATTGGTCGACCCGCCGTTGCTGCCCGACAGGATGTTGGTGGCGATGCGGATCTCTACCCGGGTGGTATCGCCCGACAGCTCCTGCATGCTGAGGACGACGTTGTCGAGGTCCTCGAAGGTGATGCGGTCGCGGTTGCCCCCGGCATCGTCGATGACGTCGGTGCCGCCGAAGCCACCCCCTTCGATCTGGCTGTACACGAACTCGGTGTTGACGGTGTTGCCGGTGAAGATGTCGCTGTCCGAAGTGTGGGAGAATTCCTCGCCAAAAATCACTTCTGGGGGCGCATTGATGACGTCGTCGATGATTTCGTCGTCTCCATGGTCGTCGTCGTCGTCGTCTTCGAAGAAGAAATAGCCGCCGCCGTCGATTCCACCAGATCCGCCGCCGCCTTCGAATCTACCCGGTCCGCCGAGCCCTTCGTAGTAGCCGCCCTCGTCATCGCCGGATCCGCCGTAGATACTGTAGTCGCCGTCGTGATCACCGTAGCCGCCGTAGCCGCCGTAGTTGCCGTAGTCGCCGGTCCCGGTATAGCTACCGCCCTCGCCTGAACCGGAGCCTCCGCCATCGCCGGGACCGGGGCCGTTGCCGGGACCGGGACCGGGGCCATCGCCACCGCCCTCGCCGGGACCGGGGCCGCCGAAACCTCCGGTGCCGCCATCGTCACCGTTGAAGGCGTCTGGCGCCGCCGCCTGGGCAGCCGATTCGGCCGCCGCCATGGCTTCCTCGGGGCTCGCCCCGGCGGCGATCGCCGCCTCGTAGGCGGCCTGCGCCGCCTCGGCCGCCGCCGCTACGGCGACGGGATCGGCGCCCTCGGCGATGGCTTCCTGGCTCGCCGCCTCGGCGGCCGCCGCGAACGCCTCTTCCTCGCTGGCGCCGGCCTCGATCGCCTCCTCGAAGGCATCACGCGCCACGTCGCCGCCTTCCGGGCCAGGGCCTTCGTCATGCGGGCCCTCGCCTTCGGCGACCTGCTCGTCCTCGGGTGTATCCTCGCCGGCGGCGGCGTTCTCATCCTCGGGAGCGCCCTCGCCCTCGACTACCTCTTCGCCCTCGCCTTCGCCTTCCTCGCCTTCGCCCTCGACTACCTCTTCGCCCTCGCCTTCGCCTTCTTCGCCCTCGGCGAACTCCTCGCCCTCGCCTTCCTCGCCTTCGCCCTCGGCGAGCTCCTCGCCCTCGCCTTCCTCACCTTCGCCCTCTGCGAGCTCCTCGCCCTCGCCTTCGCCTTCCTCGCCTTCGCCCTCGCCTTCTTCGCCCTCGGCGACCTCTTCGCCGGCGTCCTCTTCCTGGGCATCGGCGTCATCGCTGTCGTCGGCTGGAGAGGGAGGCAGCGCATTGAGCGCCGAACCGTACTGCTGCTGGATTTGCGCCGGCGACAGGAACACGGGCGGCGGCGGCGCCTGGAAGAAGCTGTTGAGGGCGATGGTGCCGCCCGCCTGGTTGATGACCTGTGCGCCGCCGGCATTGGTGAACGATATCTCGCCCACCGAGCCGTCGCCGTCCTGCAAGAGGGAAACGGTGGACGGCGCCGGCGGCGGCTGGGAATTGGTGGCGATGGTGGTGCCGCGGATGCCGATCGTGCCCACCGGCGTCGTCAGGGTCATCTGATCGGGCGCCGATTCGGCAATCTTGCCGCTGACCAGCGAAAATACGCCCTGAACCATGTTGAACGCCGCTTTTCCGGTCCCCGTATCGGCGTCATAGATCATCTCGTCGAGCACCATGCGCCCGTTCTCGCCCATGGAGAAGGTGGAGTCGTCCACCAGCACCACGCCGATGGCGGCGCCGGGGCTGGACTCCAACACGTCGCCCTGGAACAGCTCGTCACCCTTGGTCAGGGAAATCCGCGTGCCGTCGGCGCGAATCACCTCGACGGTACCGTCGATGGCCTCGATCTGGCCGATGGGCTCGGCGCTGGCCGCCGGTTGCGCTTGCGCGTACTGGGCGGGGGCCATCGGCCCGGCCAGCCGGGTGGCCAGCGGGGCGCCGATCATGGCGCCCGACGAGGTGGTCAGGTCGGGCGGCGTTTCGAGGGCGAAAAAGTCGCGTACCAGAACCTGCCCTCCGTCGTCCCCGGAAAGCACAAGATCCGGTCCCTGGCGGGCGAATTCCGCGTTCAGCAGCCAAGCGTCTCCGGGAATCACCAGTGGTGTGCCGGAAACCGCTTGCAGGATTTCCGCCGGTCCGTCCGCCGACGACGAAGGAGCCGCGTCGGCTGGGAATCTCGAAGACGTGAAGGTCACTGGTTCACCCCTTGATAATTTCCGGGCGACGGGGGTGGGCCTGCTTGGCGATTACGCATAAACCGCATTGGAATCAAACAATTCCACGTACTCCCGCCACGTTCGCGACGATTGCTCTCTGGTGCCGGGAGCCCGTCATTAATGATCAAACTATACCGTCGGATTATTTACATATGGTAACCGCGGACGAGAATTCGAGCAGTGATCAGGATCACAGCCGAAGGAATTAGATGGATGGGCTAATTGGCGCGCCCTGAAATCGCCCTGCGATACCTCCGGACCGGGGGACGGCGATCCCGACGGCGCTGGCGCGGCGGGGGCCGGTGACGTTATAGTAGGATTGCGGACACGCCATTGGCGGTGCGCCGCTTCCGCTTGGGGACTGCACGGAGATGCGGAAAGGAACTTATATGGCGCGGTGCTTGGCTCTCTTGGCGAGGGACGCGTTGTTGGTCGTGGTGCTGGGCGCCGTCGCCTGGCTGGCGGTGCCGCCATCCCAGTCGCGGGCCGGCTTCGAGGACGGCGCGCGCGCCTACGAGGCCGGGGACTTCGAGCGCGCCCTCAAGGAATGGCGTGGGCTGGCCGCGGCCGGCAACGCCGACGCCCAGTACGGCCTGGGAACGGCGTTCAGCGAGGGGTCGGGGGTGCCCAAGGACCGCAAAAAGGCATTGGAGTGGTTTACCAGGGCGGCCGATCAGGGCCACCTCGAGGCGCAGCACAAGGTGGCGCTCGCCTATATCCTGGGAAAGGCTGTCAAGCAGGATTTAAAGAAGGCGGCGGTGTGGCTCAAGAAGGCGGCCGACAAGGGGCTGGCGCGCTCCCAGTACTCGCTGGGCAAGCTCTACGAGTTCGGCAACGGCGTGCCCAAGGATGACAGAAAGGCCTTCCTGTGGATCGGCAGGGCGGCCGAGCTCGGTTTCGACAAGGCGCAGTACAAAGTCGGCAAGAGGTATCGCGACGGCCAGGGGGTCGGCAAGGACTTGAAGTCGGCGGCGCGTTGGTTTTTGGCCGCCGCCGAACAGGGCCACGCAAGGGCGCAAAACCACATAGGCATCCGCTTGGCGCGCGGCGAGGGCGTCGCCAAGGATGCGGTAAAGGCCCTCATGTGGTTGACGTTGGCGACGCGAGCCGGCGTTCGGTCCGCCGGAAAGGCCCGCGATGAGCTAGCCGCCACCATGTCCATCGGAAAACGCGCCAAGGCCGAACAGATGGCCGCCGGATGGAAGCCCCTGAAGAAGCCGAAAAAATAGGTGAAGCACGTGGCCGCGGCGTGTCGCCTTCGCCGCCTCACTCGATCACGTCGAGTTCCAGGAAGCCCATGACGCTGGTCAGGTTGTACACCGCCAGCATCACGTCGGTTTCGGCCGAAACGGCGTCGCTGTTGGCGTTGATCAAGGCCGTCTCGCCGGCCAGCACGTCGATCAGGGAGCGCCGCCCGAGCTGACGCTCCTTGCGGGCCAGTTCCAGGAACTCGTTGGCGATGTTGGCCTGGTTGCGCAGGGCCTCGGCGTTATCCTTCGCCGTCAGGAAGTTTTGCCAGGCGTTGCGGGCCGCCTCCTCGATCTGGGTGCGGGCGTCGCCATAGCGGTCTTCCGCCGCCGAGAAGGCGCTCTTCGAGGCACGCAGGGTATTGACCTGGGTCATCCCCAGGTTGAGCGAATACGTCAACTCCACCTTGATGAGCTGCTCGCCCTTGAAATTGCGCGTGCCTTGGACGTCCTGCTTGTACGTGCTCGATCCGACTGCGCTCAGGGATGGAAACAGCTCGGTGGCCCGCGTCTGGTTGACCGTCTCCCGCGCGATGTCGGCGGCGATCAACTGGGCCTTGAGCTGGGGGTTGTTTTCCATGGATATCTCGATCGCTTCGTCGAGCGACGAGGGCAGCATGTCGATCGGAGGCCTTGGCTTGACCAGGGACTGAAGGTCGCCAGGGTCCCGGTAAAACACGGCGCGATAGCGGTTGCGGGCGTTTTGCAAGGTACCTTCCGCCTGAACGCGCCGCGCCTGGGAGCCCGCCAACTGGGTCTTGGCCTGCAGAACGTCGGTGGAAAAGCCGGCGCCCCGTTGCACCCGCGCGTCCTCAAGCTCCGTCTGGCGCTTGATGTTCTCCTCCGACATGAGGGCGAAACGCAGCAGTTCGTTGGCCCGGATCAGGTTGACGTGCGCGGTGACGCCCTCCAGGACGACGGCCTGGAGGGTCGAGGTGAGGGTGGCCTGGGCTTGGTCATAGGTGCGCTTGGCGGCACGGATCGTCCCGTTGGTCGCCCCGAAGTCCCACAGGAGCTGGGTGAGCGTGAAATCGATCTGGCGGGGGAAGAAATCGGTGTCGGCGGAATCGGGTTTTCTTTGCCTCTCGAACCCGTAGAGGGCGGTCATGTCAAGCGTCGGGAACCAATCCCCGAGGGACGCGATGGCCGTGTCCCTGGCCGACGCCAAATCCATTTCGGCGGCGCGGATGCGCTTGTGGTCGTGGATTACGAGAGCGAGGGTTTCCTGCAGCGATTGCGCATGGGCTACGGTGCCATAACTGGCCACCATAACAAACGCCATCACCGCGAAAACAATGCCTCGCCAGCCCCTCCTCGGCATGGCCGATATTCCCTCAATTATCGTTGTGTGGAAGGGTGAACGGGGAATCTAGTATCATGATCAGGTAAATTCCACTAATAAATTCCGAGATTTAAGGAATTACCCGCGGCAACGGCGGGATACGGGGCTCCGGCGCCCAACAACGAAACAATGTTCATGCAGCCACTGGATGACGCGACCCATCCGTTTTGGGAGTTCTCGCTACGGGTCTATAGGAGCGAGGGCGTGGCCGAGGCATGTTTGGCGCTTCAGGATGAACGCGGCGCCGATGTGAACATGGTGCTCTATTGCTGCTGGGTCGGCGCCTCCGGGGGCGGAGCCCTGGAATCGCGCCTTCTTGGCCGGGCGGCCGAAATGGTTGCACCGTGGCAAGACGAGGTCGTGGGGGCGTTGCGTGCCGCCCGGCGGAGGCTGAAACGGGGCTTCGAGGGAATTCCCAAGGATCGAACCGAGGCGCTGCGCAAAAGCGTCGCGGCGATCGAAATCGAGGCCGAGCACGCCGAACAAATTCTGTTGGCCAAGGCCTTTCCGCCGCCGCGGCCGACCGGCGGCGCGCCCGGCCAGCGGGCCGCCGACGCCGCGGCCAACCTGGTCGCCTACCTGCGCCAATTGGCAAAGACGCCGGACACGGGACAATGCGGGCACTTGCGGACGATTCTCGCGGCGTGCTTTCCCGACCTCGGCGAAAACACAACCACCCGTCTGCTCGAAGAAGCGCTTGCGGGCGGAGCCGGCGGCGCCTAGTCGAAGGACGCCTTCGGATCAGACCTTGGCCGGCGATGGGGCCGCAGCGGGGAACAGAGACGCCCGCCTTGCCATCCACTCCTCGAACGTGAGTCTGGCGCGCACCTCGCGTCCGGCAATGGAACGCAGATCGAGCTCTTCCTCCCTTTCGAAATCGCCGGCCAGATGGACGATGCCAAGGGGTTGATGAGGCTCGAACGGTTCCACGAGAAGGCCGTTGTCGTCATCGACGCAAGGCGTCGCGGCGTCGCATAGCCAGTTGCAATAGGCCGGCAGAATGGCGACGTCGGCGCGGTGCTGGTACAGAACCAGGTTCAGCGCCGTCTGCTCAATCAGCTTGTGCCGGCTACGTTGCAGCGCTTGCCTCAAGGCGTCGGCCCACAGTGACCAGTGCTTGGCCGTCCCGGGGATGGACAACGCGCCGCTGTTGAGAATGGGATAGGGACCGAAACGGTCGGCGACACGCCAGCCGAATCCCAGCCGGTAGTGCTTGTGGTTGTGGGTCCAGCCGAACAGCTTGCCGCGCTTGTAGGCGCCCTTGTAGGCGCGGTCGATCTGGGCGGCGATGGCGATGTGGCCGCGCCGCGCCGCCCGAACATAGACATCGAGCACGGCGGGGTCCTGCACCCATGCGTCCGCGTCGAGCCACAGGTAGATATCGTAACCGGGAAAGTGGCGGGGGATGAAGGGTCGGGAAACCATCGCCTTGTAGTGATCGGGTGCCTTGTCCATGGCGGGAAACGCGATATCCCAACCGGGCCGCGTCACGGCCTGGCAGTGCGTGTCCAAGAACGCCCTTTGATCGGACGTGAGGCCGAGGTCGAATATGCAAAGGTCGAAGGGGAACCGGCCGCGCACGGCTTCCAGGGACAACACGAGCCCCTTGAGCAGCCGGAAATATCCTGAATCGGCGGCGGACACGATGGCGATCGATGCGGACAAGACAGGCCTTTCGCAAAATGGAGGCGCCGGTTTCGGCAGCTTTAGCCGCGCCCATGTCGGCTGTGGATGGGCATCGTTCTTTCTATCACCGGGTGCTATGGCGCTCAATCATGGTCGCGGTGTGCATCGGGCGGGGGAACGGCGGCGGCGCCCGGTTACGCGGATTGCCCTTTCGGACCAATACCTTGGTATAGGCCTTACTAAGCCAATTGGATGGCATAACTATACGAAGAGTTAGTTTTAAACCCTGAACTAGAAGCATAAATTTAGATCACTGATAAGAGAATTCTCATGTGCTCGGCGCCTCCGTGGCGCTTGAGCTGATGCGGTGCGAGGGAATGCGGGCGGATATAGTCATGCAAGATCCGGTGGAAGCGCCAGACCTGGAAGCGCCGGACGTGAAAGCGCCGGACGTGAAAGCGGAGGACTCGGATCGCGATTCCCTGCACATCCTTCCACTGTTTATCCTTCCGCTGGAGACCACGGCCCTGAAGCGGGCGCGGCTCATCAAGAATGTCCGCCTGAAAGGCGTCATCGAACTATTCGAGGACGAACAAGCCGGCAGCGGACAAATCGGCATCGAGAACCTGGCGTTGGAGTTCGGGTGGCCGGAAGACCAGCCGCACCCCGATCTCATAATGCTGCGCAAGCTGGGGCTGGCCAGCAGCTATGACGTCTATAGCCTGCGCCTGACGCTCCGCGAACTCGAAATTCCCGTCAACAATTACGATGAACTCAGGTTGTCGGAAGAGAAGGCCGGAGAACTCAGCGAGTACATGACGGCCTTCACGCGCCCCCTGATCATGCAGATATTCGGAGACGACGACGTTTCCATCCAGGATTTCGAGGACGTCATCGCCCTGTTTCGCGATCCCGACATCGCCAAGGCGCGGCAAAAGCTGCAGACCATGGCCGACAAGCTTGGCGTAAAGCTGCAAGACGTCCCCAAGTTCCTCGAGGACTATGGAGACATCTTCCTTTCCCTGTCCTATTACCGCCAGTGCCTGGACGCCATCGAGCCCGCCATCAGCGGAATGATTGCCTCGTTCGACGATTTGCGGACCAACTGGCAGCTCAAGAACGATCATAGCCTGATGCAAACGTGCGATATGATCGAATCCACGGTGAACGGGATGCTGGCCGCCATCACGGGCCGTTTCGAGAACTTCGACCGCTCGACCGGAAACATGTGGGACAACATCACCGCGGAGCGCTTCCGGCAGGTGGAAAAGCTGATCAAGGACTACCACACCACCATCGGCGGCGTGTTGTGCGCGCTCAGCGTCAAGATGGATGCCTGGGCGCGCCTATTCCCGGAGAAGGACGTGGGCGGTCCGGTCAAGCGCGCAGAGTTCATTATGTCCGACATAAAGCCGGGCATCGACACCATTCAGAACATCGAGGACTCCGCACCCATGCTCGCGGCACTGAATTGATACCGAAGACTCACGCGGTGTGGGCGTTGGCCGTTGGTTGCCAGTGCCGCCGGAAGCGAGTTATTTAGGATTCACGTAATTGATGAATTCGCTGTCGACAAGGAAAGGTTAAGACCATGGCAGTTGATATGAATATGAAATTCTTGGTAGTCGACGACTACAACACCATGCAGCGAATCCTGACGAACCTGTTGAAGCAGCTTGGGTTCACGAACGTGGATGCAGCCAGCGATGGGCAACAGGCGTTGACGATGCTTCAGAGCGACAGTTTCGATTTCGTGATTTCCGACTGGAACATGGAGCCGATGACCGGCATCGAGCTGCTGCGCGAGGTGCGCGGCGACGACAGTCTGAAGCACCTGCCGTTTATCATGATCACCGCCGAAAGCAAAACCGAGAACGTGGTTGCCGCGAAACAGGCGGGGGTATCCAACTACATCGTCAAACCCTTCAACGCGGAGACGCTCAAAGGCAAGATCGCGTCGGTCCTCGGCGCTTTCTGAGGGCGCGCCGGCGGGATCCTCCGCCACGGCCCGCGGAGGTTCCCGGCCCCACCATCCGGCGTGCCCAAGAGGCGGCGCGCATATTCGCCGCGTGGCCAGCGGCGCGCATTCCTGGTAACTTCGGATATACCGTCCAGCGCCTCGTCGGGGTGCCGGGAGGGGTCACATTTGGTGGCGGCAAAGCCACAGGGAGCGCCCACCTGTCGGGGCGATGACAGCGCGCATGGGAGAGGATCCCGAAGCCCTGCTGCGGGCGGCGGTCGAGCATCACCAGGCGGGACGGCTGCCCGACGCCGAGGCCCTTTACCGGCGGGTCCTCGAAACCCACCCGGGTAATGGACAGGTGCTTGATCTAATGGGCCTGCTCGCCCATCAGGCGGGCCGCCACGAGCAGGCGGTGGCGCTCTTTACCGAGGCCATCGCCAAGGCGCCGCCCAACGCCCATTTCCTGCTCAATTTGGGGGTTGCCCAGAAGGCCCTGGGGCGCGCTCCCGAAGCCATCGCTTCGTACCGCCGTGCCCTGGAGATCGACCCCGCGTACGCCGCGGCCCACCACAACCTCGGCAACGCGCTGGTTGAGACCGGCGACCTCGATGAAGCCGCCGGCCATTACCGGCGGGCCGTCGAAACCAATCCGGATTACGCCGAAGCCCACAACAACCTGGGAAACGTGCTCAAGGAACAGGGCCTGGCGGAGGAAGCGGTGGCCTCGTACCGGCACGCCGTGAAGGCCGATCCCCTCTTCGCCGAGGCCAACAACAACCTCGGCAACATGCTGATGACCGGCGGCGAGACGGAAGCGGCGGTCGAATGTTTCCAAAGGGCGCTGGAGATCGCCCCCGACTTCGCGGCGGCCCACAACAATCTTGGCATCACCCTGGCCGGCCAGGGGAAACTGGCCGAGGCCATGGCCAGCCTGGAGCGCGCCCTCGAGCTCGACCCCGGCCACGGCGAGGCGGCGGCTGGCCTGCTGTTGCTTTATCAGCGCGCCTGTTGGTGGGAGGCGATGGCGGCCCTGGGCTCCAAGGTGGACGCCGCGACGGCAACCGCCATCGCCGTGGACCGCCAGCCTGGCGAGACCCCTTTCCTCAACATGACGCGGTGCGACGATCCGGCCGTCAACTTCGACGTAGCCCGCTTGTGGAGCCGCGGCGTGGGGCGCCGCGCGGCGGCGCTGGGGACGGTGTTCGAACGGCCCCCGGGACGGGCCGAAAATAAAAAGATCACGCTGGGCTACCTGTCGAGCGACTACCGCAACCACCCCGTCGGGCATCTCATCGGCGGCCTCTTCGCCGAGCATGACCGGGAGCGGTTCGAGGTCTACGCCTATTCGTCCGGGGATGATGACGCCAGCGCCTACCGCCGCAAGGTGGAGGAAGGCAGCGACCGCTTCGTCGACATCAGCGGGCTCAACGACGCCGAGGCGGCGCGGCGCGTCTTCGAGGACGGCATCGACATCCTCATCGACGTAAACGGCCACACCGAGGGACACCGGCTCGGCGTCGCGGCGCTTCGCCCGGCACCCGTGCAGGCGACGTACCTGGGATTCCCGGGAACGTCGGGCGCCGACTTCTTCGATTACGTCATCACCGACGCCATGGTCAGCCCGCCGGACCACGCCGCGTTCTACAGCGAGGCGTTGGCCCGCCTGCCCCACTGCTACCAGGTAAACGACCGTTCCACCCCCATCTCGAAGAAGCAATTCACACGGTCCGGCCTCGACCTTCCGGAAGACGGGTTCGTCTACTGCTCGCTCAACCAAGCCCTCAAGTTCGAGCCCGTCATGTTCGATGTGTGGATGAGGCTGCTCGATGGCGTCATGGGAAGCGTCTTGTGGCTGTTGCAGGCGAACGTCCCGGCCGAGGACAACCTGAAGCGCCAAGCCGCCGCCCGCGGCATCGACCCGGCACGCCTCGTCTTCGCCCGGAAGCTCCCCAAGGACGAACACCTGGCGCGGCTCGGGTGCTCCGACCTGGCCCTCGACACCCGCGTTTACAACGGCCACACGTCGACCAGCGACGCGCTGTGGGCGGGCCTTCCCGTGGTCGCCTTGAAGGGCCGCCACTTCGCCTCGCGGGTATCGGCGAGCATCCTGGCGGCGGCGGGAATCCCCGAGTTGATCGCCGAAGGCCTCGAAGACTACGAGGCCATGGCCATGCGCCTGGCGGGCGCGCCCGACGAGCTGGCGGCGCTCCGCGACCGGGTTGGCGAATGCCGACGTGAGGCGCCGCTATTCGATACACCCCGGTTCGCCGGCAACCTCGAGCGGGCGTACGCGCGCATGTGGGAGATCCACGAGGCCGGCGCCGCGCCGCGACCGATCGAGATCGAGGACGACGTGTAGCCAAGCGCCCGTGATCGCCTTACTCCAACGGCTTGAGGTCCTGGAGCATGGTCGGGATGAGTTCGGTGACGGTGGGGTGGATGTGGGTGGCGCGCGAGATCACGGTGTAAGGCGCGCCGGCGTACATGATGTCGAGCACGGAATGGATGACCTCGTCGCCGCCGATGCCGAGGACCGCCGCCCCGAGGATTTTTTCCGTCTCCGCGTCGATCAGGATTTTCATGAAGCCCTGGGTTTCGCCGCGCTCGCGGGCGCGGCCGATGCGCGCCATCATCATCTTTCCGATCAACGCGGCGCGCCCCGATTGGCGGACCTCGCCCTCGGTCATGCCGGCGCGCCCCAGTGGCGGGTCGATGAAAAGCCCGTAGGCGAGGATGCGGTCCGAGACGCGGCGCCGATCGCCGTCGAACATGTTGGCGACGAGAATCTCGTAATCATTGTAGGACGTGTGGGTAAAGGCGCCCCGGCCGTTGGCATCGCCGATCGCCCAGATGCCGGGAACGTTGGTGCCAAGCTTGTCGTCGACCTTGATGAAGCCGCGCCCGTCGGTTTCCACGCCCGCCTTGTCCAGGCCCAGGTCGTCTGTGTTGGGGAGGCGGCCGACGGCGAGCAGCAGGTGCGAGCCCTCGACCTCGTCCGGGCTATCATCGTCGCACGAGACCTTGATCGCCACCCCACCGCCCCGTTTCTCCACGCTCATGCACTCGGCGCCCAGGCGCACGTCGACGCCTTCGCCCTCTACGATCTCCCTGACCGCGTCCGAGACGTCCTCGTCGTCGCGCCCGATCAGGCGGTCCCCCATCTCGACGACCGTGACCCTGCTGCCGAAGCGGCGGTACATCTGGGCGAACTCGAGGCCGATGTAGCTGCCGCCAACGACGATCAGGTGCTCTGGCAGGAAGTCCACGTCCATGATGGACGAGTTGGTGAGGTAATCGACGTCGGCGAGGCCCGGCATGTCGGGGACGAAGGCGCGCCCGCCGACGTTGAGGACGATGCGCCCGGCCTCCAGCAGGTCGCCGTTGACGCGCACCGAATTTGCGCTCTCCAGGCGGCCATGGCCTTCGTAGACGGTGAGGTTGTCCATGTCCTTGAGCCAGTTGGTGACCCCCTGGTTGGACTGCCGCACGACCCCGTCCTTGCGTTCCTTGACACGTTTCATGTCGACACCGATGGCACCGTCGATGACGACGCCGAAGTCGGCGCCGCGTCGTGCCATGTAGGCGGCGCGGGCGCTGGCCACCAAGGTCTTGGTGGGAATGCAGCCGACGTTGACGCAGGTGCCGCCGAACAGCTTGCGCTCGATGATCGCCGTCTTCATCCCTTCCTTGGTCATGCGCGCCGCCAGCGACGGTCCCGCCTGACCGGTGCCGATGACGATGGCGTCGAACTTCCTGGCCATGACGTTTCTCCCCGTTTGCGCTATTCATTGTTGTTGGTTTCGCCGGAAAGCATATCGCGAACCGTCCGGCGCCGACGGTAAACTTCCCGCGATACGGCCAAGCCGGACAGGAGCAACGCCCATGATCGACCTTTATTCCGCGACCACGCCGAACGGCCAGAAGATCCACATCATGCTCGAGGAGACGGGGCTGGAGTATCGGGTCGTGTGGATCGATATCGGCAAGGGCGATCAGTTCGCCCCTGAGTTCCTGGCCATCAGCCCCAACAACAAGATCCCCGCCATCGTCGATGACGACGGTCCGGGGGGCGGGTCCGTCTCGGTCTGTATCGGGCGGTGACAAACTAGTCCACGGAAGCGGCGGGATTTGACCAGCCGCGGGCGGAGCAAAACTCTGCCACCTGTAGCCTTCGATCCTTTTCGGGATGGAAGGTGTGAGGATGTACACCGTGGACCTTTATCTAC